>NZ_JAQGNT010000105.1 GCF_028291725.1 Hydrocarboniphaga sp.
GGCCAAACGCGGATGGGGCGAGACGACAGCGCCGCGCCTTCCGCCCCCACCCCGGCCCTCCCCCGCACGCGGGGGAGGGGGAGGTTCCTGGGTAGCCCCGTGTTCCTTGCGGACCTGCTCACGGACCATGAACCCGACGAAGGTAGGTCGGCAATCCTTTGCCGACGTGCTCAGGCGATCAGGGCGCACACGTCGGCAAAGGATTGCCGACCTACGTCGTTTGCGAGGCGAGGCTGGTTCATGGAGAGGGATGAGGGGTGTCCGCCTCCATCGACATCGACATCGACATCGACATCGTCAGCGTCAGCGTGCTCAGTGGATTCGGTATGGCGCCGAGTATCGGCTGGCCGCCGCTGGCGCGGATCAGGTGCTCAAGCTGCGTACGCGTCATACACGCTCTTCCGCTCTTCCGCTCTTCCGCTCTTCCGCTCTTCAGCCGAGCGAATGCCCGACAGTGGCGATGTCTGGGGATGCATCAACTTTCCCCGGTGCCGGCCGTGGTTCAATGGCCGGATTCCGGCTATCGCCGCTTGAGACTCGCACCGATCAGCCGGTCGAAGCCTGTTGGGTGACGACGCGCAACGACGCCTTCTTTGGCTGTCGCGGCGTTATCTCCTTCAGCTTATTTTCCCGCCGACTGTCAACAATCGCTAAGAATTGAGCAGCTGCAGCCCTTTCGATCCCTAGGATTTCGGGCGAGCCTTCCGGTCCATACGGTTGTTGCATTACAACTATTGTATTTATACAATGATTGTATGAATGCAAATATCAACGTATCGCCCGCCGGTCCACGGCCGGTGCGGCCGAACCTGGTGTTGGCGATCTGCTGCCTCAGCCTGCTGATGGTTTCCATGGATGCCACCATCGTCAATGTCGCCCTGCCCGCAATCCGGCGCGATCTCGACGCATCGATCTCGGGATTGCAGTGGGTGATCGACGCCTACACCATGGTCGTCGCAAGCCTGCTGATGTTCGCGGGCTCCATGGCCGATCGCTTCGGGCGGCGGCGCGTCTTCCAGGCCGGCATGAGCCTGTTCATGCTCGGCTCCTTGCTGTGCAGCCTGGCTGCCGATATTCACTGGCTCGTCGCTTGCCGAGTGCTGCAAGCGCTTGGCGCCACGATGCTCAATCCGGTTGCGATGTCGATCATCGTCAACACCTTCACCGAGCCGAAAGCGCGAGCGCGGGCGATCGGTTTCTGGGGCGCCGTGGCCGGCATCTCCATGGCACTGGGTCCGCCGGTCGGGGGCGCTCTGACACAGGGCATTGGCTGGCGGTCGATCTTCTGGATCAACTTGCCGATCGGTATCGCCGCCATCGCGCTGGCCGCTCTTTACATCCCCGAATCGAAGGCGCCGCGTGCACGGCGTATCGACCCGGTGGGCCAGCTGCTCGTCTTTACCGCGCTGGCGTCCTTGATCTGCGCGGTGATCGAAGGCCCGCGGATGCACTGGGCTTCGGCGACGATCATCGGCCTGTTCGCGACATCCTTGGCAGCGGTGATCGCGATCATCGTCTACGAGCCGCGCCGCAGCGATCCGTTGCTGGATCTGCGCTTCTTTCGTAGCGTGCCTTTCAGCAGTGCCGCCCTCATCGCGGTCTGCAGCTTTGCGGCTTTCGGGGGATTTCTGTTTCTGAATGCCTTGTATCTGCAGGAGGTCCGCGGATTGTCGTCGTTCCGCACGGGCCTCTACACCTTGCCCTTGGCCCTGGCGACCATCGTCTGCTCGCCACTGTCCGGGCGGCTGGTGGGCACTCACGGTACCCGGCCGTCCCTGTTGATCGCAGGCGGGGCCATGGGGCTTAGCGCATTGATACTGACGCATCTCAGCGCCGACTCGGATCTCGGCACCCTGATGCTGGCCTACGTCCTCTTCGGCATCGGATTTGGATCGGTCAATGCTCCGATCACCAATACCGCCGTTTCCGGCATGCCGAAAGCGCAGGCGGGTCTTGCAGCGGCGGTCGCGTCTACCAGCCGGCAGGTGGGCGCGTCATTGGGCGTGGCGCTCGCCGGCACCATCGTCGGGGCGCAGGCCGCCGTTGGCGCCAGTTTTACCGACGCGACGCATGCATTCTGGTGGTGCCTGTTGGGCGCCGGCTCAATGGTTTTTGTGCTGGGCCTGCTTTCCAGCAGTGGCTGGGCACGCGCGACCGCTCGGCGTGCGGCACTTCTTCTCGAAGATGCTTCCCCGGCGGAAGCCGGCAAGCAGTCGCCGGTCGTGAGTGTCGCCAAATGAAAGGGCGCAGCAAGGCAGGCACTGAAGCCGATCGTATCTGGCAAATGCTGGTGGCCCTGGTCATGGACAGCCGTGGCGACTGGCGGCGCAAGGTCAGCGAAGTCACCGGCATGCCGTTCAGTCGCTGGCGGGCACTCAAGCGGCTGGTCGACGCCCCGTTGAGCTTGCGCGAACTTGCCGAGCTGATGAACACCGATGCACCCGCCACCACCGTCGCTGTGAATGATCTGGAGCAGCGGGGATTGGTCGAGCGCCGTCCGCACCCCGATAACGCGCGGGCCAAGCTGGTCTCGATCACCGCGGCCGGAAGGCGCGTCATGGACAGCACGCGCAGCATTGCCGACCACGCACCGTCTGCTCTTTCGGAATTGCGTGCTGCGGACCTTGTGGCGCTAGCTCGGATTCTGAAGACGATCAGTGCGCATGTTGAAAAATAGGGCGTTCGATCAGATCTGCTGCGGTCAATGACTCGCCCGATTTAGTCCCCATCAGTAAACGCACTGCTTGATTCTGGTCACCTGTTGAATCAGCACGCTGATCAGTCGAGCTGGAGTGGTTGGCCCGCGCGCCGAATGTTGCTACGATGTAGTTACTGTAGAGGTAGGAGAAGCCAGATGCGCGCAATTTCTGCACGCGAATTCAACCAGGACACCGCCGGCGCTAAACGCGACGCGCTGGCCGAGCCGGTGTTCATCCTCGATCGCGGCCAGCCGTCCCATGTGCTGATGTCGATTACGCACTACAAGGCGCTGCTGGGCAGCAACGCAAATATCGTCGATCTGCTCGGCATGCCCGGAATCGAAGACCTGCCGTTCGATCTGCCGCCGAAAAGTCGGGAGCTGTCGCGTCCGGCCGAGTTCGATTAAGTGTTCCTGCTCGACACCAACGTCGTCTCAGAATTGCGCAAAGCCCGATCCGGGCGCGCCGATCCGAATGTCGCGGCCTGGGCTCGGTCGGTGCCGTCGTCCGCTCTCTACCTATCGGTCGTTACCGTCATGGAACTGGAGCACGGCATTCAGGGTGTCAAAGGTCGCGATCCGAACCAGTTCGCTGCGCTGCGCACCTGGATGGACGATTTCGTCCTGTCGGCATTCGCGGGTCGAATTCTCGATTTCGACCTGCCTGCCGCGATCCGTTACGCCGGCTTGAGTCGGCCGCAGACCAGGCCGTTGCGCGATTCCATGATTGCGTCAACGGCCCTGCATCACGGCATGAGGGTCGTCACCCGAGATGAAAGTGACTTCAAAGGGATGGTATCGGTGCTAAACCCTTGGTTGCCCGCGCCTTGAGCCTTCGATGAGGCAGAAGCTAAAACAGATCGTCGAGGAGGCATCGAAAATATTCGGCACTCGAGACGCGGCGGACGCTGGCTCCCTAACGAGCAGCAAGCCCTGGGTTTTCGGCGCCGGATTGACGTGATGAGCGACGATTCCGGGGACAGCGCAGGTCAAAGAACTCCTGGGCCGCATCCGGCACGGCGTATTCACTTGATATTCCTCTCGATGGGATTCCGGTATGCGGTGTCTCAGCAGTGAAGTATGAGAAGCCCTTTTTGATGCAGGTGGCCTTGAAGAGGGACAAGGTCGAAAGCTAAGGCCGAAGGCGGCCGGGGTTCCCCCAACGTATAGACTGAGAAATGCTCCGAGTCCGATATTTCGGTGATCTGCATCTCGAATTTACTGAGATGAAGCCAGGGACCTTGCCGTCAGTCGGCGAGGACCTCGTCGTTCTGGCAGGCGACATCGCGACTGGAGTCGCCGGGATCCAATGGGCCAAGCGGGCAATCAAGGGACGCCCGGTCGTTTACGTGCTGGGCAACCATGAGTTCTACGGCCAAGACTTCGATGATCTGATCGTCGAGGCGCGGGCCATGTGCGCTGGAACACATGTCCATTTTCTAGAGAACGGCCTCGTGGACTTGGCCGGGTACAGGATTCTCGGATGCACCTTGTGGACCGACTTCCAACTGCTGGGTGCGGACGTGGCCGGTGACGCAGCTGCATACGCCTCCGTGACCATGGCGGACTACTCTGCCATTCGTCGAACAGGTCGACGACTGAGTGTTCGCGACACGGTCGCGCGCTGCCATGAAAGTCGGGCATGGCTGAGCAAGCAGATCACCGCGTCAACGCAGCCCTTACTGGTCATTACTCACCATGCGCCGAGTTTTTGCACAATGAACCCGATGTTCGAAGGCCAGATCAGCAACGCGGCGTTTCATAATGGTTTTGACGATCTGATCCGACCGCCCGTCCGTGCCTGGATCCATGGGCACAACCACTACTCGATCTCGCAACGGGTCAATGAGATTCCGGTTGTCACCAACCAGCGCGGCTATCCCAACGAGGACGTCGGCGAGTTCCGGTGGGACCAAATGATCGACCTCGTCTAGGGCCTTCGCTTGGCTGCGCCGAGTTGGGAGCTAGCCCTGCTTCCGCAGCGATCGACTGGCGATCGCACGCGTAAACATCGACAGGATTGGAGAATGCAGCCTATAAAAGCGATCTTCAGGGTCGGAGGCCCAGGCGATCCAGTTTCTTCAGCAGCCCTACACGGGAAATGCCCAGGATTCTCGCCGATTCGGAGCGGTTGTTCCCGGTCTGAACTAGCGCGGCTGTAATCATCTGAACCTCCAGTGCAGCAATGGCTTCGTCCAGGCCACGGCGCAGTGCAACGCCGTTGGCTGGTGCCGCGGTGCCCTGGGCGAAGCTGAGTTCTTCAATCCCGACAGAGGTCTCTATGCCCGCAGAGCTTGGCGCGAGCGCTGCTGTGCACTCGATCAGCGACTGCAGTTCGCGCACGTTACCGGGCCAGGGTTGTTCAGCTAGCCACGCGGCTGCCTCTGGCAGCAGGTGAACGCGTCGCTTGCCTAGTGCGCGCTTGAGAAATAGCGCGGCAAGCAACGGCACATCTTCACGCCGCTCGGCGAGCGCAGGCGTTCTCAGCACCATGCCTTTCAAGCGATAGAACAGGTCTTCGCGAAAGCTTCCTTCTGACACCATCGCTTGCAGATCGCGATGTGTAGCTGCGATCACTCTGACGTCGGAGCGCCGCAGTTCGCGACCACCCACCGGCATGTACGTGCCCTCCTGCAGGAACCGCAGCAGCTTGACCTGCATCGGCGTCGGCATTTCGCCGACCTCGTCCAGAAACAGGGTTCCGCCATTGGCCGAGTCGATCAGTCCGGGCTGATCGCGATACGCACCAGTGAAGCTGCCCTTCAAGTGTCCGAACAGCTCGCTTTCGAGCAAGTCCGCCGGCACAGCGCCGCAGTGCACCGAGACGATGGGCCCGGCGGGCTTCAGGCCATTGCGATGCAGCGCCCGCGCGACGAGTTCCTTGCCGGTGCCGGTCGGCCCCTGGATGACGACACTGAGCTGCGTCGGCGCGATGCGGCGGATCAGGTCGCGCAACTGCCGGATCGGTGCAGAGTGGCCAACGATGCCCAGATCGTCATCGCCCGCCCGTGTCTTGAGTGCTTGCAGCTCTTGCTCCAGCTTGGCTTTCTGCATCGCACGGCCGACGATCATGCGAAGTAGCTCGGGATCGACGGGTTTGGCGATGAAGTCCCAGGCACCGCGTTCGGTCGCTTTCAACGCGAGCTCGTGATCGGCGTGGCCGGTGATCACGATCACGGGGACGGATGAAAAGCCGCGTATCAGTTCCAGCCCCGCATCGGTCGTCATGCTCGGCGGTATCGCAAGGTCGAGCAAGACGACGTCGGGTTTGAGCTCGCGGAAGCGCTCCGCTGCGCTGGGCGCATCGCCGGCGATCGATACGCGGTGTCCGAGTCCGGCCAGCCAGGCCCCGCCGAGCCGCTGAAAGGCGGGCTCATCGTCGATCAGCAGGATGTGGCCCGGAGGGTTGTTCATGGCGAAAGCCTCGCGGGCGCTGGAAAGCTGAGGACGAATGAGGTTGCCCAGCCGGACCGCTCCGCCAGACGCACCGATCCGCCGTGCGCCTCCATGATCTTCGCGACGATGGCAAGGCCGAGGCCGGTGCCTTCGGGGCTCCGTGAGACAAACGGCTGGAACAGGGTTTCGCGAATTTCCGCAGCAACCCCGTTGCCGTTGTCGCAGACGGCAAGCTCGATGACGCCATCTTCGCGGCGACGCGCATCAATTGCGATCGCGCCCTGCGCCGCAGCAGTGGCCGAGCGCGCGTTGTCGAAGAGATTGATCAGCGCCTGTCTCAGGCGACGCGGATCGCCGTCGATCTGCAATTCTGCGTCGATTCGATCGTCGATGGCGATTTCCGGATAGCGCGCCGCACAGGTGCGAACGAAATCGGCCAGCGCCAGCGGCTGTGTTTCGATCTGCCAGCTCTTGGCGTAGTCCAGCAGATCGGTCGCCAGTTGCGAGATGCGCGCAGTCTGCGTGGCGATCTCCTGGCGCACTTCAGGCGGCGCCCCGGTCGCCGCCATGGCGATGATGTTGAGCGGATTGCGGATGTCGTGGGCCACTGTCGCGGCGAGCGCGCCAAGTTCAGCGAGGCGCTGCTGCTTCTGATGTTCGCGCTCGCGCAGTGCGAGCATCATTGCCGTCTCCAATCGCTGCGCCGCATCCGCGAGCGCGGCGCCGAACAATTGTGCGACATAGCGCGGTCCAGGCGGCGCTGCGTCCCAGCCGATCAGTTCAGTTCGCCACCGGCCATGCTCGACCGAGCAGCGTAGTGTCGGCTTCGTATCTCTGGCGGCTGAGTCGCCGACGATCACGTCAATGCCAATGCGCAACTGCATCGAGATTTCGCTCGCTGCTTCCACGGCAAGCTCCTGCTGACTCTCCGGCACCGCCAGTGTCCGGCGCCACCGCTCCACATCGTTTTCGCGCAGATGCGATCCGGGATACACCAGCCGCGTCGCCAGCCTTCGGAACGGATCGAGCAGCAGGCCGCTCGCGAGCAGCGTCGTCACGGCAACCGCCCATAACTTCCAGCCCGACAATGGCTGGCCGAAAGGCAGCGGCAGGGCCGCGAGCCCGATGACCGCGGCCGAGCCCAGGCCGACGACCAACGCCCAGGCCAGGCCCCGGCGCGCCCAGGCGTTCACGATCATCAGCTCGTAGCGCAGGATTCCGTAGACCAGGATCAGCGGGTACAGCGGCAGCAGTAGCAAGGGAAACGGATACAGGTCGATTCCCATCGGGGCAAAGGCATAACCGCTCATGGACAGCGCGCCCCAGCCGCTGGCCAGGCACATGGCGACAAGCTGCCCGCGCGGCGGGCCGATGCGTCGCCACCAGGCACGCGCCATCACCAAGTGGCCGGCGATCGCGAGCCCAGCCCAGGCGATGCCGACGATCCAGCCCATTACGCCCGGGATAAAGAAGCGTTCGAAACCCTGCCAGGGCTCGTAGCGACCGGGCGGAAATGCGATGGACGCGAAGGCCAGAGCGCCCGCGATTCCGTAGATGCAGCGAAGCAGCCAAGCCGGTCGCCGGTTGCCACAGAGCACGAGTACGAAGTGCAGAAACACGGCCGAAGTCAGCGCCGAAAGGCCGACCATCGTCGACGCTAAGCGGCTCACGCCGTCGCCCAGCCAGGTCGGCAGCTCGCAGGTCAGTACCCAGACTGCGACGCCGCACAGAAACGTCACCAGCAGGCCCAGACCCGGCACCCCCCGCACACGCAGCAGCAGTACGGCGAGCGCCACGCTCTCGGCCATGGCCAAGCTGAGGGCGATGTGGACGAGGCTGGGTTGCATTGCTGGAAAATATCAACTTTGTTTACAGGCCGACAAGGCAGATCGACTACTTGGGATACATGCTAGCTAGTCGATGAGAATTTATTACAAGCAATATCAGTTAATTGGAGGGATATGGGGTCCGGCACGCCAATTGAGACCAAAGAGCTGTCTCCCCCGAAAGAAGCTCACACATGGTTCTCCAAGCCACCTCGCGAATTCCCGTTCAACCCCTGATCCCGCCAACATCCACATTCTCGGCGGCCCGGCAAGTCCTATCGCCCGCCGATGTCGACTTCGAGCATCTCGTCGGCCCCGAGGGATGGCGGAGACTCGCGCCCGACATCCGGCAGCGCTTCACCGAAAAGCCGACGGTACGGCAGCCGATCCGTTATCTCGGCGTGATGCGGCAGGTCGGCGGCTCACCTATCGGCGCGGTTCTGGCGCAGTGCTGTCGCCTGATCGGCACGCCGTTCGCGCCCTACCGCGCTGCCGACGTTCCCGTCGCGATCACGCTGCGCCATGAACCCAGCGGCGGCGTGATCTGGGAACGTGAGTACCGCTACCTCGATCGTCCGGCAGCGACCGTGCGTTCGACCAAGCGCGTTGGCGACGACGGCGCCTTGCTCGAGTGCGTTGGGTTCGGGCTCGGCATGCGGCTCGCGGTCTTCGAAGCTAATCGAGCGCTGCATTTCCTCAGCCTGAGCTACTTCTGGCGAGTAGGCAGGCGCGAGTTTCGTTTACCAGCGCTGCTGAGCCCGGGCACAGCGCACGTGATTCATGAGGATCTCGGTGCTGGGCGCTTCCGCTTCAGCATGACGATCCATCACCCGCTGTTCGGCCTGTTGTTCGATCAAAACGGCGCTTTCGAACGCGAAACCCAACCCAAAACCCTGACAGAAGGAGTGCAGCCATGACCGCTGTGCTGACGATGTTCACGATTCAATGCTTGCTCGGTGCCTTCGACAATCTCTGGCATCACGAACTCCAGGCCGATCTGCCGCATCAGCCGACGGCGCGCCGGGAACTCGCGCTGCATACCGCTCGCGAACTGCTCTATGCCCTGATCTTTATCAGCGTGGCATGGTGGCGATGGGAAGGCGCCTGGACGTTCGTGCTGATCGCGATTCTGGCAGCAGAGATGCTGATTACACTCTGCGATTTCGTCGAGGAAGATCGCAGCCGCAAGTTGCCGGCATTCGAGCGCGTGCTGCACACGATCCTGGCACTGAACTATGGCGCCTTGCTGGCGCTTTGGGCGCCGGAGTTACGGCGCTGGTCGCAGGCGCCCGGCGGCTTTGCCGCTGCCGACTACGGAATCGGGTCCTGGCTGCTGACGGCCTTCGGTATCGGTGTGTTCGCCTGGGGCATGCGCGATCTGTTCGCAGTGGCACGTCTGGCGGTGCCGGAGTGGCAGCGGATGCCGATGCGTGCGGGGGACTCCAACGCGCCGAGCATGGTGCTGGTCACCGGTGCGACCGGCTTCATCGGCCGTTCGCTGGTGCGGCGGCTGGTCGAGCGCGGCGATCAGGTGATCGTGTTGACGCGCAATGTTGCCAGGGCCCGCGACCGCTTCGGCCCGCTGGTCGAAGTGACCGGCGATCTGCGCGAAATCGATGACGATCGCTGCATCGATACGATCGTGAATTTGGCGGGCGAGCCGCTGATCGGTCTAGGGCTGTGGACCCGAAAACGCAAACAGCGCTTCATCGACAGCCGCGTCGGTACGACGCGCCGGATCGCGGGTCTGATCGGACGTCTGCGGACGACGCCGAAGGTGCTCGTCAGCGCATCGGCAATCGGCTGGTACGGTGAGCGCGGCGACGAAGTCCTGAGCGAGAAGAGCACAGCGGGCGAAGGCTTTCTCTCCGAACTCTGCTGGAAGTGGGAAGACGCAGCGATGACCGCGGCCCGGCCGGGCTTGCGTATCTGCCGAATGCGCATTGGCCTCGTGCTGGGTGCCCACGGCGGCGTGCTGAAATCACTCGCACTGGCGACACGAATGGGCGGCGGCATGGTGCTGGGTTCCGGCCGTCAGTGGCAATCCTGGATTCATATCGATGACCTGGTTGCCTTGTTCGAGCACGCGATATCGACGCCGACTCTGAGCGGCCCCATCAATGCGGTATCCCCGCATGCCGTGACGCAGCGTGAATTCACGCTGGCGCTCGGGGAAACCTTGCACCGGCCGACGCTGATGCGCATGCCGGAGTGGCCGCTGCGCAGACTCGCGGGCGACATGGCGGAACTCTTTCTGGTCAGCCAGCGAGTGCTGCCTCAGCGTGCCATGGACAGCGGCTTCGAGTTCCGTTGGGCGCGAATCGAAGATGCCTTGAGACATTCGTTTGCGAGTCACGCCGCCAGAGAGCAAGCACTCGCCGTCTACGTCAACCAAGATTGCCCGGTCTGCCGCTCGGAGATGGGGCGCTACTGTGAGCTGAACAAGCGGCATCACGGCGCAATGCGCTTCAGATCGATTGCGAAAACATATGGTGGCTTGCCGCGCTATGGTTTGACCGAGCGCGACCTGCGGCGCCGATTGTTTGTTGAATCTGGCGATGGGAAGCTCTGCAGCGGCATCGACGGTGCGATCTTGATCTGGCGCTGCCTGCCGGGCATCTATCCGCGTCTAGCCAAATTGCTTGCGCAGCCGTTCATTCACGCGATCGCCGATTGCAGTTACGACCTCGTCATTGCGCCGGCCCTGAGTGGCTGGAGCGAGCGTCGGATACAGCGTCGGCGGCGTCTTGCTTCGGTGGGGGCATCGTCATGAACGCGAGCAAGCCTGTGAGCGCCGCGCCGTCTGCATGGCAGGCTGCACATCGCATCCAGGCGAATGATCTCTCCAGCATCTGCGAAGGCGATGTGCAATGGGCGCCGCTGCAATCGCTTTGGCTGTCATCGATGACGATCGGCGCGATCGTCGGCGGCGCGTTGTTTTTCAGCTGGTCGGCGTTCGCGCTGTTCCTTGCGACCACGGCCTGGGTGCTGCTCTTCGGTCACTCGCTGGGCAGTCATCGAAAACTGATCCACGACAGCTTCCAATGTCCGCGATGGCTGGAGCGGATCATGGTCTACAGCGGCGTGCTGCTCGGACTCGCGGGCCCGCTGGGGCTTATGCGCGAGCACGAACTGCGTGACTACGCGCAGCGCCTGCCGATGTGTCATCCCTGTCTTCGTCACGGCTGCGGGTTCTGGGTCGACTGCTGGTGGCAGCTGCACTGCAAGCTACGCTTGCGAAACCCACCCGCGCTGCACATCGAACCGCGACTCGCGCAAGACCCGTTCCTGGTCTTTCTCCAACGAACCTGGATGGCGCAGCAACTGCCATGGGCGATCCTGTTCTTCGCCTGGGGCGGCTGGGGCTTTGTGTTCTGGGGCGTTTGCGCCCGCGTAACCGCTGGCGTCGTTGGCCACTGGCTTATTGGGTACCTTGCCCACAATCACGGTGGCATGCACTTCGAAATCCGTGGTGCAGCCGTACAGGGCCGCAACGTGCGGCTCACTTCACTACTGACCATGGGCGAGTGCTGGCACAACAACCATCATGCCTACCCGGGTTCGGCGCGACTCGGGCTTTTTCAGGGCGAATGGGATTCAGGCTGGTGGGCGCTGCAACTACTGGCGCATGTCGGCCTGGTGTGGAATCTTCGTCTGCCCGAACATCTACCCGAGCGCGTGGAACTCGAGGTCTTGCACGCCGATTCCGACCCTGCCTGTGCAGGCAGATGACATACGAAGCACGGCATCGCAGGTTCCGACTAGCCGTTGGCGCGAGCCCATTTTCGAAGGAATCGGTCGAGTGCGCTGATTTCCGTTGGAACCTGCCCAGGCACGGCGATCGCGGATAGACGTTCGATTTCTGCGCTCAAAAAGGACTGGATGGCGGGCAGAGGCGGCCCCTCGCCGAACTCGGGTGTGCGGATTTTCTCCAGGCGCAGTCTGAGAATGTCATCGCGAACGACTCCCTGCGGCAGAACACCATCAAGCAGGGCCGTCAGCGTCATCGGCGGGATGCCCATTCCGCGTTCTATCCATAGGCATGCCAGGACCGGGCGGATCACGTAGAAATACTTCTTCAGGCGCACGCGCTCGCCGCAGAGGTGTTCGCGGAAGTTCTTCCGGGCCATGTGGAAGTAGTGGTAGTGCGCGGCCTTTGGAGAGTGGAACTGCCTTGCCAGTTCCAGCATCTCTGCCGCGAACTGCGGCATGGCGGCGTAGACGATCGGCGACTGCAGCCATTCGATCAGGACCGGATTGCTCTTCGCGAGCAGGCGCAGCGCCTTGCGCAGATCCCAGCCGTTGACGTCGAACACGACCCCGCCTTCGTCTTCGATCGGCGTCTCGATCACGTCGCGAGCCTCGTTTACGGAGAAGTACCAGTCTGGCTCGTTGACGTAGATGAAGCGTCCGTCGTAATCCGAATCGGGGCTGGCGAAGCCCCAGGCTCTTGATCCTGATTCGATGGCGTGCAGCACTTTCACGCGGTGAGTCTGTTCGAGCTGAGTCAGGCGTTCCCGAATCCGCGACACGACGGTCGCGGGCAGG
The DNA here is from genome assembly GCF_028291725.1 of Hydrocarboniphaga sp. Lineage (GTDB taxonomy): Bacteria > Pseudomonadota > Gammaproteobacteria > Nevskiales > Nevskiaceae > Hydrocarboniphaga. The sequence goes on from NZ_JAQGNT010000105.1 coordinate 12,469, forward strand.
TCTTCCAGGGTGGCTGGCTCAATGGTGGCGTCGGTCATGGCGTTCACTGCTGCGCAGGTATTTCAGCTTGACGGCTATGGGCCGACATCGTCCCAGCTCAACTCGAATTTGGCCAAGTATTTGCGGAGCCGGTCCGAATCATTTGTCGACGATCGCTTCTGTCGGGAAGCGGAAAACAGGGTGCGTCCCGCTTCTGACAGGTTGCGGCTGCGCCGGCAGACGGCGACCACTTCCAGGAGCTGAGCCCGGTCGAAAATATCGACTTCATCGAGCCGATCGCCCAACAGTTCAAAGAGAGGCGACACCTCGGCGCCCGTTCCTGCCGACCACAACTGCCGCAGCCGACGGATTTCCGCATCGACACCTTCGACCTGGATGCGACCAGCAGAGGCCAGCGTCGCCATTCGGGATATTGACGCGCTGAGATCGCGGAAATTACCGCTCCATAGAGCGTCGGCCGACATCGCGAACTTCAGGTAGCGCTCGCGCGCCTCGACATTGAACCGCACACGCTGATGTTGAGCCTGCTCGAACCGGGACAGCTCGTAGTCGAGGTTGGGTTCGATGTCTTCCCGACGCTCCGCCAGGCTCGGCAAACGGAAGGTCCACAGATTGAGTCGGGCATACAGATCGTCGCGGAAATGCCCGGACCGGATCTGCTGCCCGAGATCACGGTTGGTGCCGGCGATCAGCTGAAAGTCGCTCGACACTTCACGATCGCTGCCGACGGGAAGAAAGCGCTTCTCTTCCACCGCGCGCAGCAGCATCGCCTGTTCGTCGGCGCCCAGTTCGCCGATCTCGTCAAGAAACAGCACACCCTTGTCTGCGGTTCGCAGCAGGCCGTGGCGGTCAGCGACGGCTCCGGTGAAGGCGCCTTTGCGATGACCGAACAGCGTACTCATTGCACCGTCGCCGCGCAGCGTCGCGCAGTTCACCTCCACGAACAGACCGGACACTGCGGCACGCTGCTTCTTGAGCTCGAATACGCGCCGAGCGAGCTGGCTTTTGCCGGCACCGGTCGGGCCCATCAGCAGGATTGGTGCCGTGGATCGGATCGCCACCGTTTCGACTTCCGCGATCATCGCGTTGAACGGTGCGTTGCGTGTCGCGATGCCGCTCTTCAGAAACGAGCGGTCCTCCTGTTTCTCCGCCTCGAAACGCTGCGCGATGCGGTCATACTTCGACAGGTCCAGATCGATGATCGCGATGCTGCCGGCCACGCCCTGGTCCTTCTTCGACGGTGGCGAGGTCTGCAGCAGGCGCCCCGGCAGGTGGCGGCTCTCGGTCAACAGAAACAGGCAGATCTGGGCGACGTGTGTGCCGGTGGTGATGTGGGCGTAGTAATCCTCACGGTCGGGATCGAAAGCCTGCTTGGCACAGAAGTCATGAAGCACCCCGTACATCGATTCGAAGTCCCAGGGGTTCTGCACATAGGTGTCGTGCAACCGCACTTCGGTCTCGGGTGAAATCTGCGCCAGGTCCGCCACCATCAGCTCGGCAAGCTTCTTCGAGCGCCGCAGGTCCACCAGTAACTCAAGACGGTTGGCGACGAAGCCTTCCTGCATGCCCAGGGCAACCGTCGGGCGCCAGCGTTCCCAGCGCTTGGGGCCGTCGCCGCCGTCGAGCTGGGTGCCGATGAAGCCGATGATGACGCTGGGTTTCATGCGATTCGTTAAGATAAATAGCGATACTAATATATCGTATATATGGAACAGTAGGTATCTGAATATGACGCCATATAAGTATAAATAATATCTAAATCAGTAACTTGATGTTAAAATCGATACTTGGCACCGCCGTTGCTCTATCAGCTCCATCTGAAGGAGAACGCAACATGGCCAACATCGAACTGTTCAAGAGCATCGCCGGCCGGCTGGTACCGCCGGCAACGGCGATCAACGAAGTCGGCGGCGCGGCCTACAGCCGCGAGCCGGAAGCGGCGTTCGCGCTGTACGCCGCCACCGGTTGCCTCAACGGCACGTTCTACGCCGGCACCGAAACGCAGTTGGCCGAAGTGCTGGCGTTGTGCGCGAAGGTGTCGCCGGAGTTCGTGATGAAGACGGCGCTGTACGCCCGTCGTCAGGCCCACATGAAGGACATGCCGGCTCTACTGATGGCAGTGCTGGCATCCCGTGACGGCGAACGCTGCGAGCAGGCTTTCGGCCGTGTGATCGACAACGGCCGGATGCTCCGCAACTTCGTGCAGATCGTGCGCAGCGGCGTGACCGGTCGGAAGTCGCTGGGCTCGCGTCCGAAGCGGCTGGTGCAGCAATGGCTGGAGCAGGCGAGTGTTGAACGGATCCTGTCAGCGGCGATCGGCGACAAGCCGTCGCTTGCGGACATCGTGCGGATGGTGCACCCGAAGCCGCAGGACAAGGTGCGCGAGGCGCTGTATGCCTGGCTGATTGGCAAGCCGTACGCCGAGGAGTCGCTGCCGGAGCTGGTGCAGTCGTTCGAGGCCTTTAAGCGCTCGCCGGGTGCCGAGGTGCCGGAACTACCGTTCCAGTACCTGACGGCGCTGAGCCTGACCGGTGAGCACTGGAAGCAGATTGCGCGGCGCGCCTCGTGGCAGACCACGCGGATGAACCTCAACACGTTCAGCCGTCATGGTGTGTTCGAGGATGCCGAGATGGTCGGTGTGGTGACGAAGCGGCTGAAGGATGCAAGCGAGATCGCCCGGGCTCGGGTGTTCCCGTACCAGTTGATGACGGCGTACCGGGCGGCCGGTGACGGCATGCCGCAGGCGATCACCGATGCGCTGCAGGACGCGATGGAAATCGCCACCCGCAACGTGCCGAAGCTGGAAGGCGAGATCGTGGTGGCAGTGGACGTATCGGGTTCGATGGCATCGCCGGTAACGGGTGTGCGGCGTGGTTCGACGAGCGTGGTGAGCTGTGTGCAGGTGGCGGCGTTGATTGCTGCCTGCCTCAAGCGCAGCAACCCGTCGGCGCGGATCGTTCCGTTTGCCGAGGCCGTGCGAAGCATTCGCTTGAATGCCCGCGACACGGTGATGACGCAGGCCGGGCAGCTGGCGGCGATGGTGGGTGGCGGCACGACAGTGAGTGCACCGCTGGCGCTACTGAACCAGGAGAAGGCGAAGGTCGATGTGCTGGTCGTCGTGTCGGACAACCAGAGCTGGATCGACAGCCGGGTCGCCGGTGGCACGGAGACGATGCGGCAGTGGTCGGCGATCAAGGCGCGGTGCCCGAAGGCAAAGATGGTGTGCATCGACCTTCAGCCGAACCTGAGCAGCCAGACGCTGCAGCGGCAGGACATCCTGCACGTTGGCGGCTTCAATGACGCGGTGTTTGCGGTGATGCAGGACTTCGCCGGGGAAAACGGTGGCGAAGGTTGGGCTGAGCGCATCGAGGCGATGACGCTTCAGTAAGCAGGTCCCCGGCGGGAGAGCCCGCCGGGGAGCGGGCTGCCTCAGGATTTACGTTGTACCGCAACGAATGCGGATGACACTACATTGGATAAAGCCTTCGGGCGACGGGGTTCGAATCCCGGCTGCAGATCCGCTTCGGTGGTGATGCAGGTGTTTCATCAACTCTTGCCGTTGCACTTTTTTGTTGAGCCCCGCTAGAAGTGGGGTGCAGAGAGTTCGAGTTGTACCGCAGCGAATGCCGATGGAAATACATGGGTAAGCCTTCGGGCGAATGGGTTCAAATCCTTGGATCAAAACCGCTTCGGCGGCGTGGCAAGTGTTTCATCACCTTCGTCGCTGCACCTATTTATTGGATGTTGGAAAGAGTCGATTTCACCGCGGCGAATGCCGATGGAACTACATGTGTCGCGGGTTCGAACCCCGCCAGCTCCAGATCACCGGAGCTGTAGCTCAGCTGGTAGAGCAATGGTGGGCAGGTTTCATCACTGTTGTCGCCGCACCTATTGGTTGGAGATTCACAAGACTTCACGTTGTACGCGGCGAATGCCGATGGAACTACAAGTTCTTAACTTCCAGGTCGCGGGTTCGAGTCCCGCCGGTCCCAATACTGGGGGACCGTAGCTCAGCGGATAGAGCAGGACGTTTCATCACCGATTGTCGCCGCATCTTTTTCATGCAGAGAGCTGGCATCAGGGCCGGCCGGAGAGACTCAAATGAGCAAGCCGAACTACAACGTCATCAACGAGCCGGGCGGCGTGCCGATCAAGCTCTGGACCAATGGCGTGCCGTTGGAAGACCAGGCGCGCGAGCAGCTCGTCAACATGTCCAAGCTGCCGTTCGTGCACGGCTGGATTTCGGTGATGCCGGACGTGCATCTCGGCAAGGGCGCGACCGTGGGCTCAGTGATCCCGACCATCGGCGCGATCGTGCCGGCTGCGGTGGGCGTGGACATCGGCTGCGGCATGATCGCGGCGCGGACGACGCTGGTCGCGAGCGATCTGCCCGACAACCTGGCCGGCCTGCGTTCAGCGATCGAGAAGGCGGTGCCGCATGGCCGCAGCTCGACCCGCAGCGGCCGCGACAAGGGCGCCTGGAATACGCCGCCCGAGGCTGCCGAGTCCGGCTGGTCGCAACTGGTCGACGACTTCAAGCTGATCACCGACAAGTATCCGAAGCTGGCCAAGACCAACAACTTGAACCATCTCGGCACGCTGGGTACCGGCAATCACTTCGTCGAGGTCTGCCTCGATGAAGAGGATCGCGTGTGGTTCATGCTGCACTCGGGTTCGCGTGGCGTCGGCAATGCGATCGGCTCTACCTTCATCGAGCTGGCCAAGGAAGACATGCGGCGTTGGATGATCAACCTGCCGGACAAGGACCTCGCGTATCTGCCGGAAGGCAGCGAGCACTTCGGCGACTATGTGTTCGCGGTCGACTGGGCGCAGCGCTTCGCGCGGACCAACCGCGCGATCATGATGCGCAACGTCGTCGAGGCCGCGCGCGGCGTGATCGCCAAGCCGTTCGAGGCCTCGGCCGAGGCGGTGAACTGTCACCACAATTACGTGAACCGTGAGACGCACTACGGCAAGGAAGTCCTCGTGACCCGTAAGGGCGCAGTGAGTGCGCGCAAGGGCGAACTCGGCATCATCCCCGGCAGCATGGGGGCGAAGAGCTTCATCGTGCGCGGCCTCGGCAACGAGGAGAGCTTCCACAGCTGCAGCCACGGCGCCGGCCGCGTGATGAGCCGTACCGAGGCACGCAAGCGCATCACGGTCGAAGATCATCGTGCAGCGACCGCGCACGTGGAATGTCGCAAGGACGGCGATGTGGTCGACGAATCGCCGGCCGCGTACAAGTCGATCGACGCGGTGATGAAGGCGCAGAGCGATCTGGTCGAGATCGTCCACACCTTGCGGCAGGTGGTTTGTGTGAAGGGTTAGCCATGCGGCGTGGGGAGGTCCTCACGCCGCCTTTATAAAACGAGAAATCTCATGTTGGAACTCAATGGGGCGGAAGGAGGTGGTCAGCTGCTGCGCACGGCGCTGACGCTGAGCATCTGCACGGGCACGCCGTTTCGCATGACGGGAATTCGTACCGGCCGTCCGAAGCCGGGATTGATGCGTCAGCATCTGACTGCCGTTGAAGCGGCTGCTGCCATCTCTGGCGCGGAGGTTCGTGGTGCGAATCCGGGCTCTCTACAGTTGGAATTCGTTCCCGGCCCTGTGCGCGCTGGCGACTACCGCTTTCCCATCGGAACCGCGGGATCAACCACGCTCGTGCTGCAGACGGTGTTGCCGGCGCTGCTGCGCGCAAACTCGCCTTCGACGCTTCACCTTGAGGGCGGCACGCACAACCCGATGGCGCCGTCCGTGGACTTCCTGACCCGTGCATTCATCCCCGTGCTCCGGAAGATGGGCGCACACGTCGAACTCAAGCTGGAGCGCTATGGCTTCTATCCGGCCGGCGGCGGCTCATTGCGGGTCGACATTGCTCCCGGCACCTTGGTGCCGATTACGCTGGCGGACCGTGGCGCGTTGAAGTCGGTGAAAGCGCAGGCGCTGATTTCCGCCGTGCCCGGCACCGTCGCGGACAGGGAACTGGCTGTGGTTGCGCAGCGGCTGGGGCTGGGTTCCGAAGCTCTCGAACATCGGTCGATCCGGCCCGCAGTCGGACCGGGCAATGTGCTGATGATCACCATCGAATCCGAGAACGTGAGCGAAGTGATCACGAGCTTTGGAGCGCGTGGCGTCACGTCGGAGGCGGTTGCCGAACGCGCCTGCAGCGCGGCTCGCGCTTACATCGATCAGGGAGTCGTGGTTGGCGAGCATCTGGCCGATCAAATTCTGCTACCGATGGCGTTGGCCGGTGGCGGCAGTTTTCGCACGAGCCGGCCGTCCGAGCACTTCTGCTCCAATGTCAGCTTGATCAGTCGATTCGTTCCGATCGACATTACGGTGAACGGACATCCTATCGGGTCGTTCATCGGTAATCGCATAGATTCAAACACTTCGGGTTGGACGGTAGAGCTCAAGTAAGAGGCCAACTCTGACCATTTGAGGGCTATGGATGCTCGTCCATTTTCTGGACAGTTGATCGGAAAGTAAGCGAATGAAAGATCTGGTGGATGTTATATCGGCTATTCATCTCGGCGCTGTTACTGAAGTAGGAAGAACATGTCCCGCTGCAACGGAGCCCGGATCCAGTCATCTGGCTTAATCTGGTTTGCCGATCGCCGACGCGCTCCGTAGTCGCTTATGATTTCGCGGTTGTGCCTACGGGCACTTGATGCAGAAGCTGTCGTCAGAGTTTCGGACTACTGGCACCCGTATCGAAAGTCGCAGCTTTAACGTGCTCACCAACCGCCTTGGGCCGTAGTAGGAAGGTTGCCAACGCAGGAACGATCACGAGCGCGCCCACCATGTTCCATAAGAACATGAAGGACAGCAACACGCCCATGTTCGCCTGGAACTTGATCGGCGACCACGCCCAGGTGGCAACGGCCGCGGCCAACGTGACACCGATCAGTGCGACCACCTTTCCTGTGAACATGAGGGAGCGCGTATAGGCCTGTCGTACCGACATTCCCTGGCGCATGTAGGCCAGATACACGGTCAGCAGGTAGAGCGAATAATCCACGCCGATACCCACGCCCAAGGCGATCACCGGAAGTGTCGCCACTTTGACTCCGATACCGAGCGCCACCATGAGTGCCTCGGCAAGGATCGATGTCACCACCAGCGGAACGACCGCGACCACAACCGCACGCCAGCTACGGAACGTGATGTAGCAAAGCACGATGACCGCGGCATACACGTAGAAAAGCATCTTGTGATTGGCTTTCTCGACTGCGATGTTGGTTGCGGCGTCGATGCCGGAGTTACCCGCAGCCAGCAGAAACTGGTGCGCCGGCGTGCTGTGTTCCAAGGCGAAGCGCTGCACGGTGTCCACCACACGCTCAAGCGTATCGGCCTTGTGATCGCTTAGAAACGCAATGATCGGCGCCACCGAGCGGTCATCGTTGATCAGCTCGGGGCTTGATGTGTAAACGTGGTCCAGTGCATCGGAAATGACGAAAGGATCTCGATTGAGGGTGATCCACTTCGGCGATCCTTCGAAGCCGCTGGCTGTCAGCGCCCGGCCCTGGCTTGCGGCCGACGCTGTGGTCTGCACGCCCGGCAGGTCACGTAGCAATTCCTCCAGGCGGTCCATCTCGGTCAACGCTTCGAAATTGAGCAGGCCGCTGGGTGGCGCCTTCACGATCACCGCAAACTGATCGCTCGACAACTGGTAGTGTGAGGTGATGTAGGCATTCTGTCGGTTGTAGGGCGAATCCGGGCGCAGTTCCGGTGCTCCGGGGTCGAGATCGCCGACCTTGAGCCTCTGCGAGATCACGAATCCGGCGACGGTGATCAGCAAGGTCACGGCGAGTACACCCACGGCAACTTTCGGATCCGTAAAGTGCCCGAAGGCAGAAAGCACGGGGTGCTCGCCGGAGGTTCTCCGACCGCCACGCGCAGCCGAGCCCGGACTCACGCCGACATACGACAACAGCACCGGGAGCAGGATCAGGTTGGTAAAGATCAGCACGGCCACGCCGATACTGGCTTCGATCGCCAGATCGCGGATCACCGGAATATCGACCACGGCCAGTACCGCAAAGCCGACAGCATCGGCGAGCAGTGCAGTGAGCCCGGCCAGGAAAAGCCGGCGAAAGGTATAGCGTGCGGCCACGTAGCGGTGCGTGCCCAGACGGACGTCCTGGGTGATGCCGTTCATTTTCTGCGCGCCGTGGCTCACGCCGATGGCAAAGATCAGAAACGGCACCAGTACCGAGAATGGGTCGATGACGAACCCCAGCATCTGCATCAGGCCGAGCTGCCAGACCACCGCGATCAGCGAGCAGACGATGACGATGACGGTGCTGCGGATGCAGCGCGTGTAAGCGAAGATGATCAGCGAGACGATCACCGCCGCGACGGCGAAGTAACCCAGAACCTCGATGAGACCCGTGATCAGATCGCCTGCGAGCTTGGCGAAGCCGATGGTATGCAGCTTGACGCCACGCGGCTCGAACTCCACTGCGATTTTCTCCACGCTGTCGCGGAACGCCTTGTAATCGAGCGGAGCGCCTTTGGAGTCCGTCTCGAGCAGGGGTACGAACAACATGCTGCTCTTCTGATCGTTGGATACCAGGGAGCCGACGATACCCGCGCGCTGCACGTTGTGGCGTAGCTCGTCGATCCATTTTTCCGACCCATCGAAGCCGTCCGGCATCACCGCGCCGCCGCTATAGCCTTCCTCGGTGATCTCGGTCCAGCGCACCGCCGGCATCCACAGCGACTTCATGAAGGAGCGGTCGACACCTTCGATCAGAAACACCTTGTCGTTGATTTCGCGAAGTGTCGACAGGTACTTGGGGTCGTAGATGTCGCCGGTCTGATTCTCGACGACGATGCGCACCGAGTTGCCCAGCCCGCGCAGCGAGTTCTTCTCTTTCTGGTAATTCTGGATGAACTCGTGCGACTGCGGAATCATCTTCTCGAAGCTCGCATTGATCGTGAGCCGGGTCGCCTCCGAGCCCAGCATGACCGTGAGCAGTGCGCAGACCACCATGAGCGCGACGCGGTGATTGAAGATCACCCGCTCCAGAATGTTGCCCGACCGCGCATCGAAGTCCTGGACACGCGAGACCACAGGCATGTCGTCAATCTGATCCGGGTTAACCGTCATTGCTGAGCGTCCTGTTTATTGGGTGACAGCAGGCAGGCTTTCAAGTGAAACGCCACCAAGGCCGGCTGCAATCAAGCTCTTTGCGTCCTTCAGTGGCTGCACGGAGGTGAAGGTCATCGGTTTGTCCGGCTTCACCAGCTCGAAGCGGGTCGCCTGCACGTCACCGATCAATAGCTGCCCGGCGCTGTTGGCAAGTACGAATTGCCCGTTGGGCAACCGAGCCCCGGCGTTCAGCGTGGCCTGAGATGGCGCCTCCACCTTCTGCCAGCTCTGGCCGTGATCGGCGCTGCGATACACCGTGCCGCGCAGCCCGTACAGCAGCACGACCGAGTCGTCGCCGGTGACGCCGAAGAAGCTGCCGCCGTATTCGGTCTTGATGTCGCGGAAGCGCCCGGTTTCACGGTCCAGCTTGAAGACGTGGCCCTGCTCGCCAGCGATATAGAGCTCACTGCCAACCGCGTGAATCGCATTCAGATTCACTTTCTCGTCGTTATCGATACGGTCCAGCAGCGGCTGCCAGGTCTTGCCGCCATCCTGCGTACCGGCCAGGATTCCGTAGGAACCCACCGCATAGCCGCTGCGATCGTCGTCGAACCAGACGTCGAGATACGGCAGTGAAGGGCCGGCCTTGTAGTTCAGCTCGAGCAGTTCGGTCGCCGCAACCGCTTGAGCATCGCCGGAAGCGGCCGCTGCACGGTAATACTCCTTGAATGCAGGGCCGGCGACGCGACCGTCGAGCTGACGCACCCAGGTCTTGCCACCGTCCTCGCTATGTAGAATGACGCCGTCGTGTCCCACCACCCAACCTTTGGAGGCGCTCGGAAAGCACACGGCAAGAAGATCGCTTTGCACCGGTGAATCGGACTGGACCCAATGCTGGCCCTGATCGTCGGAAGTTTCGATCAGCCCGCGCATCCCTACGGCCACCCATCGGTCTCCCGCGACTGCCACGTCCAGCATCGGTCTCGACTCGACCTGTGTCTGCCTTTTGGCCGGGGTATCGAGAGGATCGTGGAATGGTTCGGCCGCAAGCGACGAGGTACTGGCCAATACCGCGATGAGGGCAGCTCCAATGCTGTATTTCATACACGGCGGCACTTTTCGATATGTCATTACGTCACCCGATAACAGATAGCGTGATGCGGCGCGCCGTGCGCCGCATCACGAACAACCGATTGGATCGGTACGCGACTAGCGACTGCTGCCTGCCGCAACCGACGCCGGCGTGAGAGGAATATTCAAGCCCTCGGCGCTGGTGTAGTTGCGGTTGAAAAAGCCCGGATCACCCGCTCCAATGTTGATGATGAAGTAATTGCCCTTGATCACGTCGTTGAAATTCCAGGTTGCATTGTCGACGCCGCCCGTGTTGTAGGACGGGAAGCTGTAAATCTTGCCCACCTTCCAGAGCTTGCCGGAATCGTCGTAGGACTCCGACGACACGATGCACCAGCAGTCTTCATCGACATAGAAACGACGCAGCTTGTAGGCGTGACGGGCATTGTCCTTGCGCTTGGCTTCAACGACCCATACCCGGTGTTTCTCGTAGCGAACCGCCTCGGGCTGGATGAAGCTCTTGCCCAGGGTGCCACGTGCCGGCAAGTTGTTGGTCACGCCAAAGACGTTATAGGGCACGATCATTTCTTTCTTCCCCACCAGCTGCATGTCGAAGCGATCCATGCGGCCGATGAAGCCCCAGAGCTCGTCCCACTGCAGCACGCCGCCGTAAGACGCAATCGGCGTGTCGTACGCGAATTCCGGTGCTTTACGCACACGTCGCTGGCCGGGTGTGTAGAACCAGACCTTCTGCCCGCCATCGTCGGTGCTCGGCGTGTAGTAATTCAGGAACACGATGCCAGCGGAAGATGGCGGATCCTGCAGGCGCGACGAGACTCCCATCGTCGCGTCGTAGGTCTGCTTGCGCAATGCGCCGCTCTGGTCGTACCAGGAACGCACGAAGTATTCGTTCGCGACAGGAAGGTCGGTCACGCCGCCGCTGGTATCGACCATGAAGGCCTTATTCAGATGGTGGCTGACGGCAGCGCCAGGGGCGATCTTGTGATTCCACATCACTTCGAAGCCGTTCTTGGGGATCGGGAACGGCGTGCCCTGCCATGGAAACCCGTCGGGCGCAGCGCCGCCGACGCCGTCACCCTCGACAGAACCCACCAGCTTGGCCGTGGTGGCGTTTTTCTTGATGTTGTCGGTCACCCAATCCGGATACCAGACCGTACGATGGCTTGGGTAAACCATGATCTTGTAGTCCGGATACTTCTTGAGCATCGCCTTGTCGCCTTCTGTCAGCGATGCTTCGTACTTCGACATGTTCCCGGCATCCACCGTGTAGACCGGCTTCTCGTCCTTGAACGGATCGATGTAGCGGTCTGCCTTGGGGTCATAGCCGGGAACGGACTTGAGGCCGCCCGTGTATTCGGGAATGGAGCCGTCGGCGTTGCCAGCTTTTTCAGCGCCAAATGCCGTGAGCTTGCCGCCGAGATCCTGCGCCTCAGCTTCCGATACTGCCGCGCGTAGCGGGCCCGAGGCCGCCATGCACAGTGCGGCCGCGAGCAGCGCGGCCGTCACTGCTGATGATTTGAACATTTTCTGTATCTCCTTATTGTAATGATCAGAAAGAAGTCTTGAAGCTAAGCGAGAGCCAGCCCTTGTCGTTCAGGCCGAACGGGCCATTGCCACCCGAATACGCGGGCAGCGGGGAAGCTGTCGAAGTCACTTCACCCGGATTCCAGTAGTAGTCCTGGTACTGCAAGGTGAACGAGTACTTCTGCCGATAGGTTGCGTTGACGCCTGCGGACCAGACGATCGAATCCTGTGCGTAGAAAGCGCCCGCCGCATAAGCGGGGTTTCCCGCGATGCCGAAAGTTCCCGAAATCGGCGCAGCAAAATCCCAGGACGGAAGCACTTGCAGCCACTGTGGATTGAACAGAACGGAAAGCGCGAAGGAGTTTTTCGTGGCGCAGCCGTCATTGATTCCGCCGGCTCCTCCGGTCGCAGCGTTGACGCAGGACGCGTAGCCCTTGCCGTTGAACACGTCGGCGTTCTCCGTCACCTTGTCCAAATGCGTGTAGACCACTTCGCCGAGCACGACGCCCGTGTCCCAGATGGCGTTCGATCCGAGCTGCAGAAACGCATTGACCAGCACGTTCACGATGTCGCCGCGCGCGCCTTCACGATAGGGCCCTACCTTACCGTTGAAAAACGCACTGTTGAGTGCGGTGTCGGTTCGCATGTTCACTTCGGTGCCAACGCTGGCAGGGCCGAATGTGCGCTCATACGAAATGCCGTAGAGGTTCACGTTGGTGGCATACGAAAGGTGGACATCGCCAGACCCGAATGCCGCGTCGTTGATCTCGCCCAGTGTCCAGGGCTGAACTTCGTCGAGCTTGCGGAAATAGAAACCGAGATCACCGCCGGCCCATGTGGGCGACCATTCGGCCTTCACGCCGAAGTTGTTGTTGACGTTCTTCGGATCGTAAGCCTTGCCCGCCGTAAGACCGCCGATTCCTGCTGACGGTGGGCCTTCGTACAGCAAATCCGAAGGGGCCAGGTAGGTGCCACCTTCCGGGTAGCGGTTGGATGCATATTCAAGGAAATACTGCGCGCTCACCGACAACTCCGGTGAAAGCTCGGCAGTGGCATTGACCTGCGTACGCGGCAGGAACAATTCTTTGACCTCGGAGCCGGGCTGGGAGAATCCCTTGATGAAATCGGTCGGCTGCTGTGAGTAGGAGATTGCGGCGAAGCCAAAGAACAGGCCATTTCCCCACTGCTGACTCAGGCGCCCTACCTTGATATACGCCGGTGTGTCGCCAATCTTGAAGTTCGACCAGACAAACGAGTCCAGCAACTGGCCGCCGGCAATATGGTATTTTTTGGTGCGGCCGCTGTATTCGCCGCTGGGATACGTGGATCCCGCCGCGTAGGCGGGATCGTTCGGATTGTTCTTCACGTCATCGTCGTAGGCGAAGTCCTTCCAGCCCGTGCCGGAAGCGCGGAAACCCATGCGGTCCTGATAGGTGCTTCCAAATTCCAGGATGCCCTGCAGCCGATTGGTGACCAGGTCACCCTTGTCGAACTTGTAATCCCCTTCGTCGTTCCCAGGATTGTTGCCGATGTCGGCATTGCGCCCATCCATGCGCATACCGATCGTGTACTGCACCGAAGTATCGAGGTTGATCGTCCAGTCCGGCCCGGTATTGAACTTGTAGGCGTGGGCGATTCCCGGCCCCAGTAACGGTACGACAGCCACTGCGGCCAACTTCCTGATGCCCACGCGATGAGCACGGCTCCGCGTTTGTTTCATTGCATTCTCCATTCTTTGCACTTTTTAGTACGTCGGTGTGTGCTTTCAGGCATCACGCCGACGCTCCCTCACGTCTTCACCAAGTCGCGCCATCGAGGTTCGTTTGGAACCTAACTGCGAGTGGCTTGGCTTATTCGCTTTTGATGTGGCCGCTTTCGCGCGCGTGCCTGATTTGATCGCTACGCCGGACAGCGCCGCCGTTCTTCCCTTCTTCGCAGGTGGGCCTTGTTCGCCGTTGGGGCGTTCGGCGGTGCGTAGGCGAAATCACTTAGGGAGGTGATAGCCGGAGCGGACGCAAAGACCTTCTCCTTGTCGTAGCTGGTCTCCGGCCCTGCATACTCGGGCAGAGTGTCAGACAACGCCCCGAGTACGTTCCGAAGCCATGACACGGTCGGCAAGGTACTGAAGTGTTGTGAGCACGCCCAGAGCGATGCATCGTTTTCCCAATTGAGGCAGATGTCGCGGGTGTCCGATTCGAAATGGAATGCATGGATTCGCCAGGAACAGCCATTGCCGTCCAGATGTTCGAGAACAAGCGTGTTCTTCAGCTCTATGGTGTCACTGCCGAGGCCCGCCTCTTCACGAATTTCAGCATAAGCCTGCGACAGCGGTGTCTGGTTCTCGTCGAGAAAGCCCGTGATGCAATGCCATTTTCCGTTGTCGCCGCGCACCTGCGCGCTGCGCCGCATCAGGCAGATATGTTCACCGTGGGTGATGACCGCGAGCACGATCTCGGTGCTCATGTCGATTTCTGGGTTTTGCGATAGACAAGACATAGGCACCTACATTTCCTTGAGCTTTGGCACGACTGCTTCGTCGGACCGTTGCAAGGTTTCGAAGTACAGATGGGGCGTCAGGACGCCTCTTTCATTGGATCGTGCTATTTGATCTCAAGCGGAGGCTGAATCTTTCCATAGGCCCCCTTGTGGAAAAGAAGCGGCGATCCCAAGTGGTGAATATCGAGATCGTGCACTTGGCCGATCGCGATGTAGTGATCACCAGCCTCGTGGACGGCGTGGAGCGAGCAGTCGATCCATGCCAGCGCTCCGTCCAGGATGGGCGCCCCTCGCGTCGACAGGCGATGCGGCACTCCCTCAAACTTATTGGGATCTTTCGACGCGAGAATCCGGCATAGCGATTCTTGGTGATCTGCCAGAACGTTGACGCAAAAACTCTCGCAGGCCTCGACCTTCGGCCAACTGGATGAACCCTTGTCGGGAAAAAAAGCGACGAGCGGGGGATCGAGCGACACCGAGGTAAACGACCCGACGATCATCACTGCAGCCTTGCCGTCTGGCTGGGTACCGGTGATGGCACAAACACCGGTCGGATAGTGCCCCAATATCTGGCGGAAAGTGCCGGGATCTTTCTTGCTCATGACCGTCCTCGCAGGGTTAGGCGGCACACTGTCCGGTGCCGCTACGTTTGTTGTGTCGCCGGTTTTGTCAGTCTAATCGTGATTAGATTGGAATTGCAAGAGGTCACCACTTGGCCCCGCCGCAGGCGGCCAACCATGAGTCGCGTCTTGGAAAATGTTCAGTAAAACACGTGTTTTTAAGCATTTGTCCGACAGGGCCTCAACCGGATGGCGGATGTCGACGTGGCGCAACTTGACTTTATAGGGCATGCGTAATTTAATAACCGACGTTAGGCTACTACCAAAATTATTGAGATAGGAGAGTTTTATGGACCGGCTTAAAGACAAGGTCGCCGTCATCACCGGCGCAGCACGCGGCATGGGCGCGTCGCACGCCCGCGTCTTCGCGCGCGAGGGCGCAAAGGTCGTTCTTACCGATCTCAACGTGGAGGCGGGTGCGGCGCTTGCCGCGGAAATCGGACCGTCGGCAGTCTTTCTCAAGCAAGACGTCACGAGCCCCGCCGACTGGCAGAAGGTCATCAAACAGGCCGTCGATGCGTTCGGGACGATCGATATTCTGGTCAACAACGCTGGCGTGCTGGGGCCGATGGCGTCGACCGAACAGCTCACGGACGCCGATTACCAGTTCGTCTGTGCCGTCAACCAGCATTCGGTGTTTCACGGAATGAAGGCAGTGCTGCCGACGATGGTCAAGGCCGGCCGAGGCTCCATCGTCAACATCTCTTCGATCGCCGGCATGGCGGCCAACTACGGCTTTCCCAGCCTCGCCTATGTCGCGAGCAAGTTCGCGGTGCGCGGCATGACGAAAGCCACGGCGATGGAGTACGGAAAGCACAATATTCGGGTCAATTCGGTGCACCCTGGCTTCATCCAGACACCGATGATGGTGGAGGCGACCGACGAAGTCGGTGGTGAAGCGCTGGCCCAGATTCCCCTGGGCCGCATCGCGGATCCTTCCGAAGTCTCCAACCTTGTGCTTTTCCTTGCGTCCGACGAATCCTCCTACATCACCGGGTCTGAACACCTGGTCGATGCCGGGATGCTGGCTCACTAGGCCATCTGGAACCGCATATGGCACTGGTCGAGTTCACTTGTCGCAAGCATGTCGGCGAGGTTGTTCTGAATCGGCCGGCGGCGCTCAATGCGATCAACGATGAAATGGAGGCGCTGCTGGCTGCGGCATGGGAGCAGATCGATGGCGACCCGGGCATCTGGGTCGCCGTGCTGCGCTCGCAAGGCACCAAGGCGTTCTGCGCAGGCGGGGACATGCGAGAGCCGCCGCAGGGCCATGCCGGTCTTTCTTTGGGCGGTGGCATCACCGGAATCGGCGGTCGTTTCCGCCCACTAAGAAAACCGTTGGTCTGCGCAGTAAACGGATACGCACTCGGCCTCGGATTCGAGATAGCGCTGTGCGCCGATATCCTGCTGGCCTCGAGCGATGCGCGCTTCTCTCTTCCCGAGACCCGGAACGGGGTGATCGGCCACTGTGGCGTGGTCCATCGAGCCATCCGACAGCTTCCACACCATATCGCGTTGGCCCTGATCATCGCCGGCGAAACGCTCGATGCAGCGAGCGCCGCCCGCTTCGGCCTCGTCAACGAATGCGTGGACGTGGGCGGCCTGCCGGACGCGATCGACAGATGGATTTCGAAGCTGCTGCAGTGTTCGCCGCTGGTCGCGCAGGCTGCCAAGGCCGCGGCGACAGCCGGCCTCGGCGTGAGCCTCCCGACGGCGCTTTCGCAGCGCTATCCTTCCATCGATGCGTATCAGTCGACTGCAGACGCCGCCGAGGCAACGGCCGCGTGGCGGGGACGGCGGGCTCCCGTCTGGCGTGGCGGCTGACGACCGATCCTATTGTGCTGATTCATGCTTCTGGAATGAGCGGGTGGTGCTGACTGGATGGGACGACAACATCTGCCCCCTTGCCCCCGAATTTGAACGGCCACGCTTTCGGGGCTGTCGCTGCGCCTTTGCGTCAGCCGGGGTTCCTCGCTGCCAGCCGTTGCGACAGTGCCATTTCTTTGAGTGCATTTTTTTGCACTTTCCCCGTGCCCGTTTTGGGAAGATCGGATTCCAGGACGAACCAGATGTCACGGGGCATCTTGTACCCCGCAACGCGGGTCGCGAGCCACGCGCGCAGCTCGTTGTCGTCGATCTCCTGGCCGTCACTACGCACGATCCAAGCACAACCGATTTCTCCCCAGCGATCATCGGGCATGCCGATGAAAAACGCCTGCGCTACGGCAGGATGCGTCGTCACCAACTGCTCGAGTTCTTTGGGCGACACCAGTTCGCCACGGCTCTTGTATAGCTCCTTCGAGCGCCCCGTCAGGAATAGATTGCCATCAGGGCGAAATTGTCCCAGGTCGCCGGTACGCACCCAACCGCCTGGCAAAAACAGCTTCGCCGTTTCCTCGGGGCGACGGAAGTAACCGAGGCTGTTCATCGGCCCGCGTGTACAAAGCTCACCGGAAGTGCCCGCCGGCAAGTCGGCGCCCGTCACCGGGTCGATGGTCTTGAATTCGCAAATCCTGCCGCCGTGATCGGCGAGCCCGGCAATGCCGGCCTCCACGATGCAGCCTTGCGTCTCGGCCACGACTTCAATCGAATCACCCGGCCTGGTACAAACGATCGTCGCCGTGACCTCGGTCTGACCGTAGCTGGTGAAGATCTCATCGCAACCGAGGATCTTCTTGATCTCTCGCCACACCCAGCTCGGTGTCGGAGCCGCAGCGCTATGCACCGCATTGAGCGATGACAGTTCGTAGGATTTGAGTTTCGCCTGCTCCATCAGCGCGATCGTCATGGTCGGAACACCCATGAGGTAGGTCGCGCGATGCCGCTCGACAGCCGACAGCAAAGTATCGGGCTCGAATCGCAGGAGCGGCACGATCGAGCCGCCAACGATCATTCCAGAGAGCAGGCCAACCACCAGTCCGAAGCCGTGATACAGAGGCAAGGAGAACACGGCGCGACGGCCATCCTGGAATGCCTGGTGATAAGCCCCGGCATAAGCGGCCCGCAAGAGATTGTCGTGAGTCTGCAGCACCCCCTTGGGGGATCCGGTGGTCCCGGAGGTGAACATGATGACTGCCGGATCGCGAGGCGAGAGAGCGGGTGTCGGTTCTCCATGGATCGAAAACGAATCCAGAAAATCGCCGGGGGCGTCGGCATCGTAGATGAAGCCAGCCTTCAACTCCGGGAGCTGCTTGCAGTCACCCGTCCGCCAGCCCGGCAGCCTGCTGTCGAGATCGCGGTCGAACCGACGGGAACCGAAGCGCGCCATGCTGATGAGGACCGAGCAGCCGGATTCGCGCAGCACATATTCAAGCTCTGCCGATCCGTACAGCGTGTTGATCGCAACTGCCACGGCCCCTGCCCGCCAGATGCCGAACAGGAGCGATACGGTCAGGGGATAGTTGGCCATCAACAAGCCAACGCGATCCCCGGGGCGCACCCCCAGACCGGCCAGGCCGGCAGCGATCGACTTCGACTGTTCGCAAACGCCCGCGTAGGTAAGCGTTTTCGCATCGGTGATAACCAGCGGGCGGTCGCCGTAGTCCGCAACTGTGCGATCGAGATAGTCGGCCAGCGACATCTCGTCCCAGGCGGGATGACGGTCAGCGATAGCCTGACGCCGCTCGGTGATCGTTCGACTCATGTAAGACCCCTATTACCTAATTACCATTAAAATGAATCTTCCGGAAATAAACGTCAAGAGGCAGAATCCAAGCGCGGGAAGGCAGTGAGAGGAACTTGGTGCCGGCGGTGGCATAATTTACGAGAAAAAATATTTTAAATACATCAATATAAACACGTACCGCGCCAAGACTCGGCTTCCCTGGACTTGCCTGGCAGTCATCCATCTCAAGTTATTTATGTTTTGGGTCTTGCCAAATTTACCTAATTTAAATTAGTCTGTCATCAGACATCACAGCTTGGAGAAGCGGCATGGACGTGGGCTTGGGCTTGACCTTCCAGAACTTGAAAGACACGGTCACCGACATCGAGGTGTTCCGGCATGAACTGGCGCTCGCCGCGCGCGCGGAAGACCAGGGATTCGATTCGGTATGGACGCCAGAGCACCATTTCACGGGCTACATGATGACGCCCAATGTTCCGCAATTCCTGTCGTGGGTTGCCGGGCAGACCAAGCGCATCAAGCTGGGCACCACCGTGACCGTGCTGCCCTGGCAGAATCCGGTCCGGATCGCCGAGAGCTTTCTGCTTCTCGACCAGCTTTCCGAGGGGCGCGCCATCCTCGGAATCGGACGGGGACTCGGCAAAGGAGAATTCGATGGCTTTGGCGTTCCGATGGGCGAATCCCGCAAGCGCTTCCGGGAATATGCCGAGGCGTTGCTGAATGCGCTCGAGACGGGCGTCATGGAGTATGAAGGCACCTACCTGAAGCAGCCGCGGGTCGAACTGCGGCCGCGCCCCTACGCAAGCTATCGCGGACGGGTGTTTGCCTCGGCGGTGTCACCGGAATCGGTGCAGCTCATGGCCAATCTCGACGTCGGCCTCATGATCATTGCGCAGAAGCCATGGGACCGGGTCGAAGAGGACATCGTCGCTTATCGCAAGCGCTTCTTCGAGATGCAAAGCCGACCGGCTCCCAAGCCGGTCATGGTCGCCTTCGTGGCCGTAAACGAGGACGCCGCCAAGGCGCGTGAAATGCGCGACAAGTATCTCGTGGAATACGCGCGCTCGACGTCGGAGTTCTATCAGTTCTCCAACAAGGGATTCGCCTCGATCGACGGCTACGAGTACTACGGCGCGCTCGCGGCAAGCGTCGAGAAGCATGGCATCGAGAAGTTCAACGACTTTCTCGCCGACCTGCAGGTCTATGGGCGACCGGAGGAAGTGGTCGAGAAGCTCAAGCAGATGGTTGCTCGTTTCGACGTGGGCAGCTTCATTATTTACACGCAGTTTGGCGACATGCCATTCGAAGTCGGCCGCGCGAATTATGAGTTGTTCGCGCGCAAGATCCTTCCCCATCTGAAGGACATCAATGTGTCTGGGGCGCTGGCCATTTAGTGCCTGATCAAGACGGGATAAAGCAGGAGGAATGACATGGCAGACGAAGAGAAACTTCTTTGCTACGAGATTCGGGACGGCACTGCCTGGATCACGCTCAACCGGCCCGAGAAGCGCAACGCACTCAGCGAAGAGCTGCAGGAGCAACTGAGCGCATCGCTTTGGGCTGCCGACGAGGACAATCGGGTCCATGGCGTGGTCCTGAAAGCTGCAGGGCCTGATTTCTGCTCGGGCTACGACCTGCAGCGGTACGACCAGCCAGTGGCAAACCAGGTTGGCACTCAGCGCGGCCGGGCAAAATTCGACGATGACAGCTGGCATCAGGAGAAAGCACAGCGGCTGAGGATGACCTTGTTCGACATGCACAAGCCCGTCATCGCTCAGGTGCACGGTCGCTGCCTCGCCGGTGGGACTGATCTGGCGCTGTTGTGTGACATGGTGATCTGCGCGGACGATGCCGTGTTCGGCTTTCCTCCTGCCCGCAACCAGGGATCGCTTCCCAGCCACATGTGGCTATACCTGGTCGGCCCGCAATGGGCGAAGCGCCTGTTGCTCACCGGTGATTCCATTCGGGGAGACGACGCCGCGCGATTGGGCCTGGCCCTCAGGGCGGTCCCTGCTTCTGAACTCGAAGCGGAAGTTGCCGCGCTGGCGAGCCGCCTGGCCCTGATCGATGCCGACCTGCTGAGCGCCAACAAGCGCATCGTCAATATCGGCCTCGAACTGATGGGCGCGCGGACGCTGCAGCGAATGGCAGCTGAAATGGATGCTCGTGGCCATCTCGCCGCGAGTCGCGCCCGCTTCAACGAGGTGGTGCGGACCGATGGCCTGAAAGCCGCTGTCCGGATGCGAGACGAGCCGTTTGGCGACTCTTTCGTGAAGATCTGAACCAGTCTGGGATGAGGATTCCGCGATGATTCATGGTGAAAAGTGGCGCTGTCTTTGGGACGCGAAGGCTGTACTGGGTGAGAGCACGGTCTGGGACGATCGAGACGGTTGCATTTATTGGGTCGATATCGAGGCGCCCAGCATCAACTGGTTTCATCTTGAGACCGGTGCGAAAGGCAGTTGGACGACTCCGACCTGGGTCAGCGCCATTGCCCCGCGCGCGTCGGGTGGCTTCATCGCCTCCACCGCCGATGGCTTCGTTCACGTGGACCCAAAGCGCCAGATCTACCTGCCGGTCATCCAGCCCATCCCCAATCCGAAGATTGCACGCCTCAATGACGGCGTGACCGATCGAAAAGGGCGCTACTGGTCCGGCTCGTGCGATTCCAGCCAATGGGACGACAGCACGACGGCGGAAGACAAGGTGAGCACCTTGGGAAACTTCGACGTTCGCAGCACCGGCGAGCTCTATCGGCTCGATGCCGACGGGTCCGTCAGCACCCAGGAACGCAACATCGTCACCGCCAATGGTCCTGCCTTCAGTCCGGATGGCCGCACCGCCTATGTGAACGACTCGATGCCATTGGTGAGTTGGGCCTACGACCTCGCAGACGACGGCACCCTGTCCAATCGCCGTGACTTTCTCCGGTTCAAGCCCGAGGACGGCTATCCCGACGGCATGGCGGTGGACGTGGAAGGCTGCATCTGGATCGCCTTCTACGAAAGCTGGAGACTGCGACGGTTCGCCCCGGATGCCAGCTTGCTAGAAGAGCGCGAGCTACCGGTGCGGCGCGGCTTGCGTCCTGCTTTCGGGGGAGCGAACTACAGCCGGCTGTTCCTCATCACCGGCTCGCAGGGCTATACCGCCGAGGCATTCGCCGAGCAGCCCCTTGCGGGCGGGCTATTCGAAATTCTTGATCCGCCGGCGCCCGGCCTTCCCACGGTGCCTTTCACTGGTTAGGGACGTATGATGGTTGCGCCGGTTCTTTGAGCGCATAAGGGGCAAGAGGATTGAATGGGACAAGGTGACATCAGCCGAACGCGCATTCTGGATTCTGCGGCCGCTGTATTGCGGCAAAAGGGCTTGGCAGGGGCGAAGTTGAGCGAGATCGGAATGGGCGCCGGGATGTTGGCTCCCAGCATCTATCATCATTTTCCGTCCAAGGACCACATGGTCGAGGAAGTGATGATGGAGGGCATCTACCGCAACAACCGGCACATCATGGCTCGCGTCGAAGTCCTGGGGCCAAACGCAGCACCGTTGGTGCGACTTCGGGCGGCCATCGTCGCTCATGTCGACTTTCTGTTGACCGGAGACGATTACTCGTCAGCCGTCGCGAGAATCTTCGGTGACATACCCGACGAGATGCGAAAGCGTGTGTTGGCCGCTTATTCCAGCTTCGACAATTACTGGCGCGATCTCATCGTCGCGGCTCAAGCCGACGGAAGTGCCTCCGACAAGTTCGACGCCACGGTCGTACGCAAATTTCTCATCGCCATGCTGGATTCCTGCTCGTCCTGGTACAGACCAGGAAAACTGGGCCCGCCGCAGATTGCAGAGCAGGCAGCCGACTTGCTGCTGCACGGCTTTGCAGGAAAACAGCCTTAAGTAGAAGTGAGCGAGGCATGCTCTCGCTCATCTTTCACCCAGGCAGCGCCCGGATGGGCGCTGCCTCGTTGAAGGAAGCTAACGTTGGCTCGGCAGCTTCACGCGGGGAGCGACTTCCTTGGAGATCAACTCAAGCGAGTAGTACCAGGCCGCCGGATCATCGTAGTAGTCATGCGACTCGACCTGGAGAGTGCCCCAGCCGCCGCAGGCTTCGAACAGCGTGTTGAGCTTGTCGACGACCGTATCCGGCGATCCCACGACGAAGACATTGTCGACGAGGAACTCGAGATCGGCATCCTTGGGGTCGATGCCCGCGTCTTTTGCGAAGCCATCCATCATGCCGAAGCGATGCCAGATCGGGATGAGATAGCGCTCGAAGCAGTAGCCGATCGGGCCTTTCATGACCAGGCGTTTTGCCTCGGCATCGGTGTCCGCACAGAACACCGTCTGCGAAACCGCATGGCGCTGCCGATCGGGAGTGAAGCCTGCCTTGATGTTGGCCTCCGAATAAAGCGCCCAATGCTGCTTGAGGGCGTCGAGACCCGAGAAGATCGAGACAGGCTTGAAGTTGCGTTCCCCCGCGAGTTTCATGGACGGGGAGTTCTTGCTGAACCCGGTCACGGCAATTTCAGGAAACGCGCCTTTCCAGGGCCCGAAGTTGGCCAACAGATGCTGCTCGTCTTCTTCCGTCTCGGCCGGGGCCTCTTCCGGAAAGCCGGCATCCCAGTACTTGCCTTCGAAGTAGAAAGGCTCGCGCTTCCAGATCTTTTCCATGATTGACAAAGACTCGCGAACCATATCGTTCAGCATCTGCGGCTCTGCATCCTTGATGCCGTGCATGTAGGAAGCCTGCGGATACGCACCCGCACCAATGCCGAGGAAATAGCGGCCCTCCAAAATCTGGGAAAGCCAGCCGACCATGACCGCGAGCTTGGTGGGATGACTATGCGGAAGAATGTGTGCCATCGGCGCGAAACGGATCTGGCTGGTCTGAAGCGCAGCCGCCGCGATGATGAGTTCGGGATTCGGAATGTTTTCCCAGATCTGGGAGGCGTGCTCGGAGATCATCATGGAAGTAAAGCCTGCTTTATCGCAGGCGACTGAATTCTGGATCCCCCATTCGAAAGTCTGACGAGCCGTTCGGCCTGGGCGCATATACGGGTGAAAGATGAGGCCGGTTTCCATTGCCATGCGTTTGTCTCCTCAGACAATAATTCGATCGGGCACGCTGCCCAAAACTTGGTTGGGCGCGAGGAAAATCTAACGACAATTAGATTGTAATTTGATCAAAATATGTAAGTCAACTGTAAACAGTCTAGGCTGATGGTTAGGCGAGGAAGAGGCGATGCGCGGCTTTTGCAGCCGTTATAAATTCGAAAATCGAGATATTTATATGACAAGTGTTTTAACATGAAGGACGTGCGTGAAGGTCCTCGCGCCAAAAGCGTCGTCCTCGACCTTGAAAGTGGAGACGCGAAGACGCAGCTGATTCTTGCCGGCGAGCAGATGTTCGCGACGGGTGGCATCAACGGCGTGTCCATGCGCGAAATCGCCATTCGCGCACGCCAGGGCAATCATGCTGCCGTGCAATATCACTTCGGCTCGCGCGAAGGACTCGTCAGGGCAATCTTCGATTTCCGCATGGAACAGATGGAACAAGCGCGGGGCGCGATGCTGCAGCGCGCCGAGGCGCAATGCCGGCTCAATGATGCCCGTACGATCCTGGAGATCATTTTCCTGCCGCAGCTCGACCTGGAAGGAGCCGATGGCAACCGCTCATATGCGCGTTTTCTTAGTCAATACCTCCTGCAGAGCAAATCCCCCGAATTCGGTGATTTCGGTGGCTTTGAGCCACCCAATCTTTCGCGAGCGTTGCAACTCGTGCGCGAGCGGGTCAGCTATGTGCCCCCTCATGTCGCCCAACGTAGGCTGATCAGCGCCAGCTTCATGTTCCTCAACGTCCTGGCGCGCCACCACGATGCGGACGGAAAAGTGTTCGGAGAAAGCTTCGAACAGGCGTTGGAAGACACCATGGAGCAGATCGTCATCGTGATGTGCATGCCACTGCGGCTATCTCCAGCAGACGGCTATCCATCGCGTTAGGTTTACCGACTCGCTACGAAAAAAAGCCGCCCCGAGGGCGGCTTCGTTACTGAGTGAGAATCTATCTCAGTCCCATTGGGTGCCTTTCTGGTTCCACTTCATCCTGAAGCGACAGTGATGATGGCTAACCTCGCCTAGCCGATTTTCTAGTAGGCACGGCCGTCGAGAAGGCATCTAGATCAATCCCAGTTCAGTGCGCCACCGGTTTGATACTCGGTGACTCTGGTCTCAAAGAAGTTCTTCTCCTTCTTCAAATCGATCACCTCGCTCATCCACGGGAACGGGTTCTCGGCGCCCGGGTAGATTTCCTTCAGGCCGATCTGGTTGCAGCGGCGGTTGGCGATGTACTGCATGTATTCGTTGAACATGCTGGCGTTGAGGCCGAGTACGCCGCGGGGCATGGTGTCGTGGGCGTAGCGGATTTCCAGTTCCGTGGCCTCGATGATCATTTTGCGGGCTTCTTCCTGGAACGCGGCGGTCCACAGGTGCGGGTTTTCGATCTTGATCTGGTTGATCACGTCGATGCCGAAGTTCATGTGCATGGCTTCGTCACGCATGATGTACTGGATCTGCTCGCTGGCGCCGACCATCTTGTTGCGGCGGCCGAAGCTCAGCAGCTGCACAAAGCCCACGTAGAAGAAAATGCCTTCGAACACCACGTAGAACGCGATCATGTCGCGCAGCAGGCGCTGGTCCATCTCCGGCGTGCCGGTGTGGAAGCTTTCGTCCGCCAGGCTCTGCGTGTACGGCAGGCTCCACGCGGCCTTGTCGTGGATGCTCGGCACTTCGCGGTACATGTTGAAGATTTCGGCTTCGTCCAGGCCGAGGCTCTCGATGATGTACTGGTAGGCGTGGGTGTGGATCGCCTCTTCGAACGCCTGGCGCAGGATGTACTGGCGGCACTCGGGGTTGGTGATGTGCTTGTAGACCGCGAGCACCAGGTTGTTGGCGACCAGGCTGTCGGCGGTGCTGAAGAAGCCGAGGCTGCGCTTGATGATCAGGCGCTCGTCTTCGGTCAGGCCGTTCGGGTCCTGCCACAGCGCGATGTCGGCGCTCATGCCGACTTCCTGCGGCATCCAGTGGTTGTTGCAGGCGGCCAAGTACTTTTCCCAGGCCCACTTGTATTTGAAGGGCACCAGCTGGTTGAGGTCGGCGCGGCAGTTGATGATCTTCTTGTCATCCACCTGGATGCGCCTGGCACCCATGGTCAGGTCTTCCAGGCCGGTGAAGCCGGCGTCCTTCGGGGCGTGGGGCGCGGCCATCAGGACCGGGCCCGGGGTTGCGGCGACGGCGGTGGTGGCAAATGCGACGGCAGCTTTGAGGCTGAGGTCGGCGGGCTTGGCGGCGGTCTGCGGTGCATCGTCCCATTCAAGCATGTTCTTTCCTTGTCGTTTGAAAGCCGCGCCGGCAAAAGGTTTAGGGCCTGGTGCAGACGGTGGCTTGGACTCTGTTGGCGGGCCAGCTCGTGGCAGGCTCGCCTTATGGTTTTTGGCAGGGTGCGCGGGGCACTGGCTGTAAGGAGCTAGGTTGCTCCCAGGGGGCGGTATCGTCAAGAAGAAAAACCCCTGAAAACACTAGTGCTTGTGCGGGACTGGGCCGGGCAACACTAAATATAGTGTTTACTCACACTTGGGGCACAGCTTATCTACAGGGTTTGCAGGGTGGGTGTGGATAGATTGGGTGGGGCGCCTGTCACCCTCTCCCACTTGTGGGAGAGGGTGGCCCGGAGGGTCGGGTGAGGGGCTTGCTGCTGGCGAGAGCCCTCACCCGTCGCTGCGCGACACCCTCTCCCGCGTGCGGGAGAGGGGAAGGACGATTCAGTTTTACCCGACGCCGCGGGCCATCATCGACATGCACACCGCGATGGCGGCGAACAGGCCGAGCTGCATGTGCACCCATTTGCGCTGCGCCTTCCATTGCGCGGCGGTGGGCAGGGCGCCGCTGGTCTTCGCGGCCTTGTTCCAGCGCAGGTAGCGCATCGTCGGCGCGATCGACAGCAGGCCGGCGAGGATGAAGAAGGTGATGGCGGCGTGGAAGGCGCCGTTGTGCAGGTAGTAGGGCGCGCCCTTGCCGCTGTGGAGCACGCCGCTGATGCCGCTGAGCAGCACCAGTGCCGCGGCGATGCCGTACATCATGTCGGCGCGGGCGATCACGCGCACGTTCTCGACGCTCGGCGTCAGCTTGAGCAGGTACATCTCGGCGGTGACGGTGCCGACCAGCAGGAAGACGACGATGTAATGGATGGACGAGCCGATGACGTGGGGCAGCATGGGTGCTTCCTGTGTAGTGGTGGGGATGCCGGCGATCAGACAAGAAAACCGCCGCGGGCCGCAAGCGCCTGCCGCTTGCTTTACCGTTCCGGGGTATTTATGATTGAGTACACACTCAATAAAGCATCCGACCCGAAACCCTCATGGCTCGCCCCCGCAGCGAAGACAAGCGCAGCGCCATTCTCGCCGCCGCCGTCCAGGTGATGGCCGAGCAGGGCGAGAGCGCGCCGACGGCCAAGATCGCCAAGCTGGCGGGCGTCGCCGAGGGCACGCTGTTCACCTACTTCAGCAGCAAGGACGAGTTGCTCAACCAGCTTTACCTGGCGATCAAGGCGGACATGGGCGAGGTGATGCTGTCCACGTACCCGAAGAAGGCGAGTGTGCGCACGCGCGCCGAGCACGTCTGGGGCAAGTACGTCGCCTGGGGCGTCGCCAACCCGCACAAGCGCAAGGTGATGGCGCAGCTGACGATGTCCGGGCGGGTCAATGAGCCGAGCAAGGCATCCGGCAGCAAGGCGTTCGCCGACGTGCAGGTGCTGCTCAACGAGAGCATGGCCAACAGCAGCCTGCGCGAGCTGCCGTCGAACTTCGTCGGCGCGGTGATGACCACGCTGGCCGAAGTCACGATCGACTTCATGACCCGCGAGCCGGCCGACGCCGAGCGTTACGCCGCCGCGGGCTTCAGTGCGTTCTGGAATGCGATCACGAAGGACTGAGATTTTTATTTGCTTACTTTATGAGTGATTACTCGCTCAACTATTTACCGATGTTGTTTCTGAAAGGAGTTTGATCATGTCGAAAGTCTGGTTGGTTACCGGTAGTGCCAGCGGCCTCGGCCGGCATATTTCCGAGGCGGTGCTGGCTTCGGGCGATCGTCTGGTCGCCACCGCGCGCAACACCTCGCAGCTCGACGATCTGCAGGCGCGCTACGGCGGGCAGATGCGCGTGGTCGCGCTCGATGTCACCGACGCCGCAGCGGCGAAAGCGGCGGTGGCCGCAACGCTGGCCGCGTTCGGCCGCATCGACGTGCTCGTCAACAACGCCGGCTACGGCGCGTTCTCGCCTTTCGAGCAGACCAGCGAGGGCGATTTCCGCGCGCAGATCGATACCAATTTCTACGGTGTCGTGAACCTGAGCCGCGCGGTGATGCCGACGATGCGCCAGCAGCGCTCGGGGCACATCATCCAGATCTCGTCGGTCGGCGGCCGCATGGGCACGCCCGGGCTCAGCGCGTATCAGGCGGCGAAGTGGGCGGTGGGTGGTTTCAGCGAGGTGCTCGCGATGGAGGCCGCCGCGTTCGGCGTCAAAGTCTGCGTGCTCGAGCCCGGCGGCATGAAGACCAACTGGGGCCCGCGCGCGACGGGCGGCGTGCCGGATCTGCTGCCGGACTATCAGCCTTCGGTCGGCGCCATCGTCGGCATGCACGCCGATTACGCCGGCAAGGAAAACAGCGACCCGGTGAAAGTCGCCGACGTGGTGCTGCAGATCGCCCATCACGATCAGCCGCCGGTGCATCTGCTGCTCGGCAGCGACGCCGTGCATTACTGCGGCCAGGTGGACGCGGCGCGTGCTGCTTCGGCCGAAGCCTGGAAGGCGGTGAGCAAGTCGGTGGATTTCAACCCGGCGGCGAATCGCTCGTTCGCCAAAATCTGAGGGCGCTCGATGAAGATCCTGATATTCGGCGCTACCGGCATGGTCGGGCAGGGCGTGTTGCGCGAGTGCTTGTTGGCGAGCGACGTCACGCAGGTGCTGGCGGTCGGCCGCAGTGCCACCGGTGTGCAGCACCCCAAGCTTCGCGAGCTGCTGAAAAAAGATCTGTACGACTACCGCGATAACGAATCACAACTGCAGGGCTTCGACGCCTGCTTCTTCTGCCTGGGCGTGTCATCGGCCGGCATGATCGAGACGGAGTATCACCACATGACTTACGATCTGACGATAGCCGCAGCGAAAACCCTAGCGCGGCTGAATCCGCAAATGAGCTTCGCCTATGTTTCCGGCGCCGGAACCGACAGCAGCGAGCGCGGCCGCGTGATGTGGGCGCGGGTGAAGGGCAAGCTCGAAAACGCGCTGATGCAACTGCCGTTCAAGGCCGCGTACATGTTCCGCCCCGGCGTGATCCAGCCGCTGCACGGCGCGCGTTCCAAAACCACCGCATATCGCGTGATCTACACGCTGCTCAAGCCCGTGCTGTCGACGCTGCGCCTATTGTGGCCCGACATGATCACGACGACCGAAGCGATCGGCCTGGCGATGCTGGCGCTGGTGCGCGACAACGCGCCCAGCGCGGTGCTGGAGACGCGCGACATTCAGCGTGCGAGCCAGTTGGCGTGATGGTGAGTGTCCCGCCGGTTGTAGGAGCGGGTCATACCCGCGACTGTGCCGGTGGGGCCTCAGTCGCGGGTATGACCCGCTTCCATCAAACAAGAATTACGCGGCGTTTGAATTGGGCTCCTGGACGAGTCGGAATCCGTATCGAGTCGCTTTGCGTTGCAGGGCTTGGAGCTGTCGCTGTTTCCGGGTTTGTTCATAGGCGT
>NZ_JAQGNT010000107.1 GCF_028291725.1 Hydrocarboniphaga sp.
CTGGATCAAGGCCCTCACTCAGTACGGCCTGATCCCCGCAGCACCCTGATCTCCACCCCGCTTCCCATGGCCTCAAAAGGCCAGGGACCTCTGCGCCCTAAATCAGGTCTCTTTCACGTTAATCTACGGAGCATGTGTAGGTTGGGGTGAGCGCAGCGAACCCCAACATCATCGGCGCGTCACTCCAGCTTGTGCAGCCCGAACTTCTCCATGCGCCGGTACAGCGCCTGGCGCGACAGGCCCAGCTCGCGCGCCGCGCTGGCGATCACGCCGCCGCTGCGCGACAGCACCGCCTGCACGGTTTCGCGGTCCGGTTCTGGCAGCACGAAGCTGGGCGCGCTCTCGGCCATGCGCTCGCTGACCGCGGGCAGGCCCAGCTCACGCGGCTGGATGATTTCGCCGGCGGCCAGCAGGCAGGCGCGCTTCACGCAGTTCTGCAGTTCGCGCACATTGCCCGGCCAGGGATAGGCGAGCAGCGCGCGCTCGGCCTCGAGGCTGAAGCGATGCGCGTTGTCGAGAAAGGCCTGGGCGGTGACCAGGATGTCGTCGGCGCGATCGCGCAGCGCCGGCACGCGCAGCTCGATCACGTTGAGCCGGTAATAGAGATCTTCGCGGAACGTGCCGGCCGAAATGCCGGCGCGCACATCGGTATTGGTCGCACTGATCACGCGCACGCGGGCGCTGCGCGTCTGCGTGCTGCCGAGCCGCTCGAACTGCCCGGTCTGCAGCACGCGCAGCAGCTTGACCTGGCCCTCCAGCGACAGCGTGCCGATCTCATCTAAGAACAGCGTGCCGCCGTCGGCCGCCTCGAAGCGGCCGGCGCGCGATTTCTGCGCGCCGGTGAAGGCGCCGGCTTCGGCACCGAACAGTTCCGCACTCATCAGCTCGGCCGGCAGCGCGCCGACATTCACCCGGATGAACGGGCCGTCCGACACCGAACTGTTGGCCTGCACGATCTCGGCGATCTTCTCCTTGCCGGCGCCGTTCGGGCCGGTGATCAGCACCGGCACGTCGGCGTGGGCGACGCGCGTCGCCAGCGTCACGGTCTCGTGCATCGCATCGCTCTCGTAGACCAGGCCGCAGAGATCGAAGGCTCCGGCGACGCGCGTGCGCACCGCGCACCGCGCCGAGCGCAGCCGGTGATTCTCGCGCGTCGCCTGGCGCAGCTTCAGCAGGTTGTGCACCGTGGTGATCAGCTTGGCGTCGTCCCAGGGCTTGCCCAGATAGTCGGCGGCACCGGCGCGCATCAGGTCGACCGCGTGTTCCAGGTGGGTCCAGCCGGTCAGCAGGATCACCGGCATTTCCGGCTCGACCTCGCGGATGCTGCGGAACAGCTTGATGCCGTCCTCGCCCGAAGTGGTGTCGGAACGGAAGTTCATGTCCTGGATCACCAGGTCGATGTCCTCGGTCTCCAGCAGCTGCAGCGCCGCGGCCGGCGATTCGCAGGCGCGGGTCTTCAGGCCATGCAGCGCGAACAGCACTTCCAGCGCGGTGCAGACGGCGCGGTTGTCGTCGACGATCAGGATCGTGGCCATGGGGTCAGCGGTTTTCCACTTGGGGAGTGCAAGCTCATGACGACATTACGGGATCACGCGCGGCCGGCGCGACCCGGGAAATGTCTCAGTTGAGTAGGTTGGGGTGAGCGTAGCGAACCCCAACATCATCGCGGCGCAGACCCTGATCCGGCGGTGATCGTTGGGGTTCGCTGCGCTCACCCCAACCTACCCCCAACCACGCTACTAGCTCAGACGCTGCGCGTCGCCAGCGCCGGCGACAGCCTCGAGGCCCGCACCGCCGGCCCCAGCACCGAGCCGACGCCGAGCACGATCAGCGCGACCACGCCGAACGCCAGGCCCGGCCAGGGCAGCTGCGGCAGCGTCATTTGCCGCACCAGGGCCGCGTTCAGCAACTGCGCGGCGATCACACCGGCGACCACGCCGGTGCCGGTGATCAGCAGGTTCTCGGTGACGAAGTAACGCACGATGTCGCCGCGCGTCGCGCCGAGCGCGCGGCGCACGCCGATCTGCTTGCGGCGCAGGTTCACCCACAGGCTGGCCATGCCGACGATGCCGCTGGCGGTGACGATCAGCAGGAACACCGTCACCGCGATCAGCAGGCCGGCGACCGCGTGCTCGCCGCGATAGCGCTTGGCGCGCATCTTCGCTATGGAAGCCAGGCCATCACGACCGGCGACGCGATCCGGATCGTTCTTGGCCAACGCGGCGAGCACGGCCTGCTTGGTCTGTTCGAGCGCGCCAGGCTTCAGCCGCAGCAGGTACTGATTTTCCGTCTGCAGCAGTCGCTGCGGGAACACCACACTGTACAGATGCTTGGCGCTGACGCTGGCCCACGGCGTTTCCATCAGGCCGATCACGCCGATGATGCGCACGGCCGGAGCATCGGGCGTATTGCCGAGATAGATCGTCTTGCCGAGCACCGACTCGCCGCTTGGGAACATGGCCTTCGCCAGCTCGCGGGTCACCAGAACCACCGGCGGCGTGTCACGCGAAGTGTCGGGATCGATCACCATGATTTCGTCGGGCGTGAAGTAGCGGCCCTCTATGACTTTGACGCCGAGCGTCTTCAGTACATCGCCGTTGTCGAACACCATGCCGGCGTTGACGTTGGGCGACTCGCGCGTGTTGCCAACCGCGAAGCCGCCGCTCCAGCCGCCGCCGCCGAAAGGAATCTGATTGGTGATGGCCACCGATTCGACACCGGGCACGCCACGCAGCGTTGCCACATCGCGCTGCTGCAGCGCGTCGATGTTCTGCGAGGACGTCATCGCGAAGCGCACCGCAACGACGCGATCCTCGTCGTCGACGCCGGATGGACGCGCCGCGGTCGCCAGGCGGTCGCGGATCACATAAGCCGCATTGATCGTGATCGCAAAGGTCAGCGCGATCTGCGCGGCGATCAGAAACGCGCCGGTCTTGTTGCGCGACAGCGCCGAGAGGATGGGACGGATTTCCATATTCTGTTCCCCTTATTGCGACTTTAGCTGCAGCGCGGGCACGACCTGCGTCGCGCGCCAGGTCGGCAACAGGCCGGCCAGCACAGCGGCGGCGACCGAAAGCAGCACCGTCGTCAGCAACATCAAACTATCCATCTTCGCCAGCGCCGCGAGATCGGGCGACTGCGTCGCCATGATGTGCAGCATTCCGTAAGCGAGCACCACACCGAGCACGCTGCCGACGAGACCGAGCACGGCCGCCTCCAGCAGATACTGCGCGAAGATTTGAGCACGGCTGGCGCCGAGTGCGCGGCGCACGCCGATCTCACCGGAGCGCGAGGTGAATTTGGCCAGCAGCAGGCCGATCGTATTGACCAGGCAAACGCTCAGGAAACCGAACGCGAGCCAGGTCTGCAGCCGCGTATCGTCGTCGACCACGCCGATGAACGACAACCAATCGCGGACGTTGTATAGCCCGGTCTGATCCGGGCGCGGCAGCCGGCCGCGCGCTTTCTGCTGGCCGACGTAGGCATGCAGATACTCGCGATAATCCGAGCGATCCGAGGCCGACGCGAGCTCGACCCAGTAATGCATAAAGGTACACTCGGACACGACCAGGCCTTTGTAACCGGGCGCCGCATCGCTCTGGCAATTGACATTGCCATTGATGTCCTGCTCGGTCGCGATCGCGGTGGACAGCGGCAGAAAGATTTCCTCTTCGTCCGACATCGTCGAACCGCCGCTGCGACGACCGTTCTCCATCAGGTAGAAGCGCGGCAGCATGTGCCACTGGCCGAGCACGCCGACGATGCGGAACTCACCGTTATTGAACTTGATCGTGCGGCCGAGCGGCGATTCGTCGCCGTAGAGTTTTTGCGACATCGCGCGGCTGATAACGACCACGCGCGCTTCGTCGCGATCGTCCTCTTTGCGCCAGGCGCTGCCGAACTTGAAGTCAACATCCATCATCGCGAAGAAGTCGCGATCGACCGCGATGCCCTGCGCGACAAAGTTCTTCACGCCGGACTTCTGCGGTTCGACGATGCCGCCGGTGCCGTACATGCCGCTGCGGCGCAGGCCCTTGCCGCCTTCACGCAGGGCTTTCACGTCGAGCCAGGACAAACCGCGCGGAATATCCTCCGGCTTGCTGTCTGAGTCCGCCGGCGCATTGTCTAGCGTCACCGTCAGCAGCCGATCGCTCTTCTGCGGGATCGGGTCGGCCGACATCATGTACAGCACGGTCAGCGTCGACATGCTCGCGGCGACGCCGACCGCGAGCGTCAGGATCACTAGCGAGGTCAGCACTGGCGAACGCCGCAGCTGGCGCAGGCCCAGACGAAGGTAGTAGCCGAACATGGCGCGGCCTCAGACCGACGCCACAATGCGCGGCGCGATGCGATCGACTGGAGCGTCGGAGCGCGAATCCGAACCATGATCGAAGTCGCTGGCCTGGCCGTCCATGATGTGGATGTTGCGATGCATGCGGCGCGCGAGTTCCGGATCGTGCGTGACCATAACGATGGTCGTGCCCTGCACGTTGATTTCCTCCAGCATGTTCATCACTTCGCGCGCCATCAGCGAGTCGAGGTTGCCGGTGGGTTCGTCCGCGAACAGGATGCGCGGCGAGCCAGCGAGTGCGCGGGCAATCGCGACGCGCTGCTGCTGGCCGCCGGACAGCTGCGAGGGCAGATGCTTCAGACGCGAGGCCAGGCCGACGCGCTCCAGCGCGTCCTTGATGCGCTTGTCGCGGTCGCCGCCGCCGAGGCCGCGATAGCGCAGCGGAACATCGACGTTGTCGTAGACGTTCAGATCGGGGATCAGGTTGAACGACTGGAAGATGAAGCCGATCTTGACGTTACGGATCTTGGAGCGCTCGCGATCCGACAGGCCGGACACGTCCTTGCCGTCGAGCGTGTAGCGGCCGCCGTCGAAAGTCTCGAGCAGGCCGGCGATGTTCAGGAACGTGGTCTTGCCGGAGCCGCTGGGGCCGGTCACTGCGACGAATTCGCCCTCTTCGACTTCCAGGCTCAGGGAGCGCAGCGCGTGCGTCTGCACCAGGTCGGTCCGGTAGATCTTCTGCACGCCTTCCATCTTCAGCATGGTGTTGCTCCTGAAATCGTCAATTGATTGCTGCTGATCGCTGCAGCTGTAGGAGCGGCTCTTAGCCGCGATTGGCAATCACGGACGCAATCGCGGCTAAGAGCCGCTCCTACAGTTCCGCGATTCATCACCGGATCAATACACTGGGGGCACTTTCAAAAGCATCGTCGCCGGACACCACGACTTCATCGCCGGCTTGCAGGCCCGCGGTGATTTCGACGCGGTCGATTGCGACCGCACCCACGGTGATCGCGGTGCGCGTCGCCAGGCCGTCGCGCACCACGTAGGCGTAGCGTCCGCCGCCGGCGTCGATGAACGAGCCGCGCGGCAGTTGCAGCACGGCGTCGCGCTGGTCGAGCACGATGCGCACCGAGATGCGCTGGTTCTGGCGCAGCTCCGGCGGTGCCGTGTCGTCGAAGGCGACGCGGCCGGTGACGATGTTGTTGTTGACCTCGGGCGAGATCGCGGTCAGGTGACCGCGTACGAGTTTGGAGCCGACAAGCACTTCGGCCGGCATGCCGATGCCGAGGCTGTCGGCATAGGTTTCCGGCACCTGGATGTCGACTTCCAGCCGCGACAGATCGACCACCGTCATCAGCGGCGCATTGGCGGCGACCGCGGCGCGCTGCGCGATGTTGAGCGTGCCGATCACACCGCTGACCGGCGCGATCACGTTGAGCTCGTCGACGCGGCGATGCAGATTGTCGACATTGAGTTTCTGCCGCTCGACTTCGAGCCGGCGCGACTGCAGCTGAAAATCCAGGCTCTGGTTCTTCAGCTTGTTCTCCTCGACGGAGTGCGCGTACTTGACCTGCGCCACACGCAACTCGTCGGCGCGACGGTCGACCTCCATCACCGGCAGTACGCCGAGCTGATGCGCGTCCTGCGCGCGCTTGAGTTCGCGCTCGGCGCCTTCGACGCCGACCTTGGCCAGCTCGACGGTCTGCCGGTTCTGCAGACGCGAGGTCTCGACGTCGATGCCCTCCTGCGCCAGCGTCGCCCGCAAGCCCTGCAGATTGGAATCCTCGCGCGCGTATTCGTTGGTGACTTCGGGGCTATCCAGCGTCGCCAGCAGCTGGCCCTGATTGACGCTCTGGCCGGCCGCGACTTTCAGCGTGACGGTGCCGAGCGCCGGCGCGTACAGCGTCGGGCTGACCGCGGCAACGACGCGGCCCTGCGCGGACAGATCGGACACGAACGGCGCCAGCGCGACCTTGGCGATGCGCAGGCGATCACCAGCGATCGAGCGATGCGCGCCACTGAAGAAAAAATTCCAGGCCCAGACCACGGCGACGAGCGCCACCAGCACGCCGCCGGCGATCGGCAGCCAGCGCCGGCGCTGCTTTTCGACCGCGGTGTCCTGGCCGGAAGTGTCGCGGATGATGCCGGAGAGCGGAGCGTTCATGCCGCTTATGTGGCAAGGCGCGTGCAAATCCGGAGCGGCGATGGCAAGTGCTTGGCGCTGCTCGGAATCTGCTTGCGCACACGGCCGCAAAGGTTTCGATCGAACTGTCCGATCACGATCGCCGGACACCGGCCGGACACCCGCACCGCGTCCGCTCCGCGGAACTGTAGGAGCGGTCCTTGACCGCGAATGTGCTGTTGATGGCCGCAATCGCGGTCAAGGACCGCTCCTACAGTTCCGCGTAGGTTGGGGTGTGCGCAGCGAACCCCAACATCGGCACGTGCACACGTTGGGGTTCGCTGCGCTCACCCCAACCTACACCGCTAGCGCTTCAGCGAGCCCAGCAGGCCGCGCAGCAGCGTGCGGCCGATCTCGCGACCCAGCGTGCCGGACAAGCCCCGCACGGCGCTCTTGATTGCGGCGTCAGCGACGCTGTCGCCACGGCGTGTGCTGGTGCGTGGTTTCGGCGCCGATTTGCCCCAGGCATCCTCGACGTCGCGCTTCCAGTCCGAGCCGGTTTCCGGCTTCGACGCCTCGGCGCGCTGGCTCAGCCGCTCATAAGCCGACTCGCGATCCACCGCCTGCTCGTAGCGTCCACGCAGCGGGCTCGCCGCGATCAGCGCGGCACGCGCCGCATCGTCGAGCGCGCCGATGCCGGAACGCGGCGGGCGGATCATCGTGCGGTCGACCATGCCCGGCACGCCGCCCTCGCCCAGCGTCGACACCAGCGCCTCGCCGACACCGAGTTGCGTGATCGCCTCGGCGACATCGAAGGCCGGGTTGGCGCGAAAGGTTTCGGCCGCCGCACGCACCGCTTTCTGATCGCGCGGCGTGAACGCCCGCAACGCGTGCTGCACCCGGTTGCCCAACTGCCCGAGCACGCTGTCCGGCAGATCCAGCGGGTTCTGCGTGACGAAGTAGATGCCGACGCCCTTGGAGCGGATCAGCCGGATCACCTGCTCGACCTTGTCGACCAGCGCCGGGCTCGAGTCCTTGAACAGCAGATGCGCCTCGTCGATGAACACGGCCAGCTTGGGTTGCGGCGCGTCGCCGGCTTCCGGCAGATGCTCGTACAACTCGCTGAGCAGCCACAGCATCACCGCGGCATACAGCCGCGGCTGCAGAAACAGTTGGTCCGCGGCGAGCAGATGCACCAGTCCGCGGCCCTGGGCGTCGACGCGCAGCAGATCGTGCAGGTCCAGCGCCGGCTCGCCGAAAAAGTGCTCGGCCTTGTCGCTGTCCAGGCTCAGCAGCGAGCGCTGGATCGCGGCGACCGAGGCGGCGCTGACCAGGCCGTAGTCGGCGCCCAGGGATTGGGATTGGGTTTTGGCCTTGGCCGCAACCTCGGTCAGCAGCGCACGCAGGTCCTTCAGATCGAGCAGCAGCAACCCCTGATCGTCGGCATAGCGGAACGCCAGCGTCAGCACCGAGGCCTGCACCTCGGACAGCTCCAGCAGCCGCGCCAGCAGCAGGGGCCCGAGATCGGACACCGTCGCGCGCAACGGATGGCCGCGGCGGCCGAACACGTCCCAGAACACGGCCGGGCAGGCCAGCGGCGTCCAGGACTCCATGCCGGCGCGGGCCGCTCGCGCCTGAATTTTGTCGCTGGCGATACCCGCGCGCGCGATTCCCGACAGGTCGCCCTTGATGTCGACCGCCAGCACAGGCACGCCGAGCGCCGAGAAGCCTTCGGCAAGCACTTGTAAGCTCAGGGTTTTTCCGGTGCCGGTCGCCCCGGCGATGAGGCCGTGGCGATTGGCGTAGCGCGGGTCCAGCGCTTGCAGGGTGGCACCACGTCCAATGTGCAAGGGAATGTCCATGGAAACTCTCGGATCCAGCCGTTCGCGAAAAGGTCGCGCATGGTGGTGCCTGCAAAGGCTTCGGTACAAGCGCGCCCCGGCTAAGATTGGCCACCGCTTGAGCAGCGGCTGGCCGGAGGAACCACTCCGGTCACTCGCGCCGCGCCGACAAAACCCCTGGTGATGCTCCCGTGAAGCTCAAGTACTACTTCGCCGCCGCGGTGATCGCGACCAGCGCCCTGGTGGCGGCGGTGATACTCGGCTGGGTCGAGGGCAACGCCTCGACTCTGGCGACGGTGTCGATCCCGCTGTTCCTGATCGGCGTCTCGGCAGCCTGGTTCCTGGATGCGCTGGACCGGCGCCTTTCGGATCTGTCGCAGACCGCGCATGCGCTCGCCGCGCCGTCCAGCGCTCAAGCCGTGGGCCTGGCACGCACCGACGACACGGTCACGGTGATCGCGCGCTCGCTCGACGGTGTGCAGCGGCGCATGAGCGAGCTGCAGACGCGCTTCGAACAGCAGCGCGCGATCGCCGAGCACGCACCCGACGCGATGTGGGTGCTGCACGTGGAATCCGCTTGCCTGTCCGACGTCAACCAGAGCTTCGTCGATCTGTGCGGGCTTCCGCGCGAGCAGATCATCGGCGTCACGCCGCGCATGTTCGGCCTGCGGCCGCAGGCCGACGGCACGCCATCGACCGATTTTCTGCAATGGCTGATCGAGCACGCGCTGGCCGGCGAGCGCGTGGTCGCCGGCTGCACGCTGCTGACCAGCAGCGGCGAGCGGCTGCCCTGCGAAGTGCGCGCCGCCAAGCTGCCCTCGCTGCCCGGCCGAACCTTGATCGGCGGCACCCTGATCGGCATCAGCGAGCGCCTGAAGTCGGAGCGTGCGCTCGCCGATCGCCTCGCGTTCGAAGCCCTGATCTCGAAGCTGTCGACCGAGATGATCACCTACAACTCGCTGCAGATCGACGAGGGCATCAACCGCGCCCTGGCCGAAATCGGCCGGCTGATGCAGGCCGATCGCTGCTACGTGTTCACCTACGACGACAGCGACCGGCTGCTGGCCTGCTCCCATGAGTGGAGCGTGCCCGGCGTGCTGTCGCTGCGCGAACACGGCAGCGCGGCGGCGCCGGCCGATTTCCCGTGGTCGCAGTCGTTTTTGCAGCGCGGCGAGATCGTCAATGTCGCGCGCACCACCGACCTGCCGCCGGAAGCGGCCAAGGAGCGCGCCGCCTGGACGCTGTCCGCGGTGCGCTCGGTGGTGATGGTGCCGCTGCGGCCGCGGCCCAGCGTGCCCGGGCTGGTCGGCTTCGAGTGGATCCACAACGAGCGCGTGTGGCCACCCGAGCTGGTGTTCCTGCTGACGGTGTTCGGCGAGATGATCAGCAACCTGCTGGCGCGGCAGGTGGTGGAGCGCGAATTGGCGCGCCAGCACGAGGCGCTGGAGCGGAGCATCAGTGAGCTGACCCGCAGCAACTCCGAGTTGCAACGCTTCGCCTATGCGGCTTCGCATGATCTGCAGGAGCCGCTGCGCGCGATCTCCGGCTTCTCCGACCTGCTGGTACGGCGCTACAAGGGCCGGCTCGACGCGACCGCCGACGAGTATCTGGACTTCGTTCGCGACGCCGCCGGCCGCATGCGCGGCATGATCAACAACCTGCTCGACTACTCGCGCATCGACGCCAGCCCGCGGCCTTTCGAGGTCTGCGACATGAACGAGGTGCTGAACCTCGCACTGGCCAACCTGCATGCCTCGATCGACGAACTCGAAGCGCGTATCGAATGCGAGCGCCTGCCCAGCGTCATGGGCGATCCTTCGCAGCTGCTGCAGCTGCTGCAGAACCTGATCAGCAATGCGATCAAGTTCCATGCGGACGCACCGCCACATGTGCACGTGGAGTGCAAACTCGTCGACAAGGAATGGCTGATCAGCGTGCGCGACAACGGCATTGGCCTGCGCGTGGAAGACAGCGAACGCATCTTCGAGGTCTTCAAACGCCTGCACGCGGCGGATCGTTATCCGGGCAGCGGCATCGGCCTGTCGGTATGCAAGCGCATCATCGAGCGCCATCGCGGCGGCATCTGGGCGCAGCCCAACGAGGATGGTGTCGGCGCGACGCTGTGGTTCACGCTGCCGGTGCTGGCGGAGGACGCGGCCTGACTTCCCTCTCCTTTGGAGTATGGGTATCTACACATCATCCCGCTCGCGTGTAGGTTGGGGTGAGCGTAGCGAACCCCAACGTGTGTCCGCGCCGATGTTGGGGTTCGCTATGCTCACCCCAACCTACTCAACTGGCGGAAGCGGCCTAACTTCCCTCTCCTTTGGAGAGGGGAAATCAGCCGCCGGCGAGCTTGACCACGGTGCGGCCGCGGGTCTGGGCCGCGATCATCGTCGCGCACACCTCGGGTACGTCTTCCAGCTCGACGGTTCGGGTCGCGATCAGGCCGTCGAGCTGCGCCGGCTTCCAGTCGCCGGCCAGCTTGCTCCACAGGTCCAGCCGCCATTGTCGCGGCATCTCCACCGAGTGGATGCCGAGCAGCGACACGCCGCGCAGAATGAAGGGCATCACCGTCGCCTGCAGGTCCGCGCTCGCCGCCAGGCCAACGCTGCCGACATTGCCCCAGGGCCGGGTGCTGCGGATCAGCCAGGACAGCATCTCGCCGCCGAGGTTGTCGACCGCCCCGCCCCAGAGCACCGACTCCAGCGGTCTGCTGCCGAGCTTGAGTTCCTGGCGGCTGATCACCTCGTCGGCGCCGAGCTGCTTCAGATAGTCCTCGGCGCCGGCCTTCTTGCCGGTGATCGCGGCGACCGTGAAGCCGGCGCGCTTGAACAGCGTGATCGCGACCGCACCGACGCCGCCGGTGGGCCCGGTGATCGCGATCGTGCCGTTCTCCGGACGCTGATGGTTCTCGAGCATCCGGCGCAGCGCGATGGCGGCGGTGAAGCCGGCCGTGCCCAGCGCCATCGCCTCGAACAGGCTCAGCCCGTCCGGCAGCGGCACCACCGCCGAGGCCGGCATGCGCACGTACTCGGCGAGTCCGCCATCGAGCAGTTCGCCCATGTTGCAGCCCGTCACCAGCACCTTGTCGCCGGGCTTGAACGCCGCATCGACACTGGACTCGACGATGCCGGAACAGTCGATGCCGGCGACACGCGGCAGCGCGCGCATGATCCGGCTCGTGCCGGTCACCGCCAGCGCGTCCTTGTAATTCAGACAGGAGTAGGCGACGCGGATCACCACCTCGCCCGGCGTCAGATCGTCGATGCTCAAGCTGTCGAAGCGCGCTTCGGTGCGCTTGTCCACGGCGTGTACCCGCAACGCCTTGAAACGGCTCGGACTGCTGCTCATTTCATCTCCTGGTCTTTATCTGTAATCGCATGCCCGCGGAAATTCTGCCACAGGCAGCCACTGGCACCGGCCACGGAACGGGATCAGTTCAGTACACTGCCTGCCCACCGCCGACCCGCGTCTTCGCGATCTGCCGCCCATGTCCACACTCGCCAGGCAATACACCCTGAACCCACCGCTCGACGAATCCGAGCTGCTGCCCGAGCCGGTCGACCAGCTGCAGAACTGGATCGCAGCCGCCAGCGAAGCCGGCATGACCGAGCCCGGGGCAATGACGCTGGCCACGGTCGGCGACGACGGCCGGCCCTCCGCGCGCATCGTGCTGTGCAAGGGCTTCCATGATGGCGGTGTCTGCTTCTTCACCAACTACGAGAGCCGCAAGGGACGCGAACTGGCCGCGCGTCCGCAGGCCTCGCTGGTGTTCTGGTGGGACAAGCTCGAGCGTCAGGTCCGGCTCGAAGGCCCGGTCGAGCGCGTCAGCCGCGAGCAGTCGCTGGAGTATTTCCGCAAGCGCCCGCGCGAATCCCAGCTCGGTGCCTACAGCTCGCGCCAGTCCGCGGTGGTCGCCACGCGCGAAGAGCTGGACGCGCGCATGGAGGCCAACGAGCAGGCCTTCGCCGGCAGCGAGATTCCGTTGCCCGATTCCTGGGGCGGCTACGTGCTGAGGCCGCAGGCCGTGGAGTTCTGGCAGGGCCGCCGCGGCCGCATGCACGATCGCCTGCTGTACCTGCGCGACGCCGCCGGCTGGCGTATCGAGCGCCTCGAACCTTAGCGTCGTCGCGCATCAACACTCAATCGCTGGGAGTCTCAACCATGTCGATGCCGCGCATCGTCTTTTCATTGCTGAGCGTCGTGCTTGTGGTCGCCTGCGCAACCTCGCCGCTGGGCCGCAGACAGCTCAAACTGGTGTCGGATTCCGAAGTCAGCCAGATGGGCATCAACTCGTTTACCGAGCTGAAGCAGAAAACACCGGCGACCAAGGACAGCCGGGAAGCGGCCTACGTGCAGTGCGTGGCCGGCGCGATCACGCGCGTGATTCCGCAGATGCAGTGGGACGTGACGATCCCGGCAAGCTGGGAAGTGGTGACTTTCGAGAGCAAGGACGTCAATGCGTTTGCGTTGCCGGGCGGCAAGATCGGCGTCTATACCGGCCTGCTGGGCGTGGCGACCACGCAGGATCAGCTCGCGGCGGTGATCGGCCACGAAGTGTCGCATGTGCTCGCCGGCCATTCGGCCGAGCGCGTGTCTTCGGACGCGGTCGGCGAGGTCGGCACCGTGGTCGCCTCGGCCTTTACCGGCATCGACGCCAGCACGCTCAGCGTCGCGACCAAGACCCTGTTCCTGCTGCCCTACTCGCGCGCCCACGAGAGCGAGGCCGACCTGCTCGGCATGGACCTGATGTCCAAGGCCGGCTTCGATCCCAGCCAGTCCATCGCACTGTGGAAGAACATGGCCGCGGCCAGCAACGGCCAGGCGCAGCCGCAGATGCTGTCGACGCATCCGTCGAACTCGACCCGCATCCACGACCTGAGCGCGCGCCTGCCGCAGGACCAGGTGCTGTATCAGCAGGCCCGGGCTAGCGGTATGCGGCCCAGCTGCAGCCGGTAAGACCAGCACCGCGCTTGCCGTAGGTCGGCAATCCCTTGCCGACGTGAGGCCCCGGTTGCGAATCGTCGGTTTCGCACCGCGTGCACATGTCGGCAAGGGATTGCCGACCTACGGTGTACCGACGAAATGGCAGGCGGCATAGCCGCCGTGCGCGACGCGGCGCAAGCTCGGCATCGCGCGGTTGCAGCTCTGGTCGGCCATCGGGCAGCGCGTGGCGAACACGCAGCCCGGCGGCGGGCTCAGCGGATTGGGCACCTCGCCCTGCAGCGCCGGCCGTGCATATTCGTGCTGCGGCATCGTCAGCTCGTCCGGCGGCATCGCCGCCAGCAGCGCGCGCGTATACGGATGCACCGCCTGCTGGAACAGCGCGTCGCGCTGCGCCTGCTCCATGATCCGGCCGAAGTACATCACCAGCACGCGCTGCGACAGGTGGCGCACCACCGCCAGATCATGCGCGATGAAGATCATCGCCAGGCCGTATTCGGCCTGCAGCTCGGCCAGCAGGTTGATGATCTGCGCCTGCACCGATACGTCGAGCGCCGACACCGGCTCGTCGCAGATCAGCACGCGCGGCTGCACGATCAGCGCCCGCGCGATGCCGACACGCTGGCACTGGCCGCCGGACAGCTCGTGCGGAAAACGCTCCGCATGTTCGGTACCCAGGCCGACTTTCTCGAGCATCGCCAGCATGCGCGCGGTGCGCTCGGTCCGGGTCAGATCCGGGAACAGCGTCTTCAGCGGCTCCTCGATGATCCGGCCGATGCGGTGGCGCGGATTCAGGCTCGATTGCGGGTCCTGAAATACCAGCTGGATATCGCGGCGCAGCGGCCGCCAGGCCTTTTTGTCGAGCCGCGCCAGGTCGACGGTGCGGCCGTCGGCAGCGGTGTATTCGATCGCACCCGAGGTCACCGGCTGCAGCCCGACCAGCGCCCGCGCGATGCTCGACTTACCGCTGCCCGACTCACCGACGATGCCGAGGGTCTCGCCGGGATACAGGTTGAAATCGACCCCGTCGACCGCGCGTGCCACGCCGCCACGCCGCCACGGCAGCCGGCTCCGCAACGGGTAATGGATTTTGAGCCGGCGGACGGCGAGCAGCGGAGGACTATCGTTCACGCCGCCATTTTAAGGCCAGCGGCGCCGCGGCGCTGGCGGTCGCTACCTCAAAAACTCGATGAATCCGCGTTCAGCTGCGTAGGTTGGGGTGAGCGCAGCGAACCCCAACATCGGCGCGGACACCCGTTGGGGTTCGCTGCGCTCACCCCAACCTACGCGCTTTAGCGGATGGTTGCGGACGGCACCGTCCGGCGCAAAGCGTCGCCAACCGTCATCGCACCGCTCGCGTCCAGTTCCTCGCGGGTGACCACCTGGCCGGCCGCATTCACACAATGGCCCTTGGTCGGCAGCCGCGATCCGGTCTGCATGCACGGCCGCGGCTTCTCGCCATCGGACTGGCTCGGCGACGGGCTTTGCGCCGAGATGTCGGCGGAGCTACCGGCAGTGGCGGCGGGCTGCGCCGCCGGCGCCCCAAAGCTGATCAGGTATAGCAGTACGGCAGCTGCGGAGATTCGATGGCTATTCATGATGTTCACCTGCTGGTTGCAGCAACCCTGATAGGACCGCGCAAAACCCCGAGAAGTGCCGCGCCGCTGCTCACGGCCTATTCGAGCAGGCTGCGCAACATCCACGCGGTCTTCTCGTGCAACTGCATGCGCTGCGTCAGCAGGTCGGCAGT
This sequence comes from Hydrocarboniphaga sp., assembly GCF_028291725.1. Classification (GTDB taxonomy): domain Bacteria; phylum Pseudomonadota; class Gammaproteobacteria; order Nevskiales; family Nevskiaceae; genus Hydrocarboniphaga. The sequence goes on from NZ_JAQGNT010000107.1 coordinate 14,952, forward strand.
GGGTTCATCGCTGACTTCTTCGGCAGCCGGGAACAGGCTGCGCGCGGTACGCGTCACGGTCTCGTGATCGGCGACCAGGTTGCGCACCATCGTCATCGCCTCCGGATGCGTGCGGTCTTCTTTCACTGCCGCCAGTTCGGCGTATTCGCTGTACGAGCCCGGTGCGTTGAAGCCCAGCGCGCGGATGCGTTCGGCCACCAGATCCACTGCCAGCGAGGCCTCGGTGTACTGGCCCTCGAACATCAGGTGCAGCGTGTTGAACATCGGGCCGGTGACGTTCCAGTGATAGTTATGGGTCTTCAGATAGAGCGTGTATTCGTCGGCCAGCAGACGCGACAGACCTTCGGCGATCGCCTGGCGATTGTCCTTGGGAATACCGATGTCGACCTTGGGTGCCTTGGACGGGGCGCGGTCCTTCTTGCTCATCTCGATCTCCTTGGTTTTGTTCATGCGCCAGCTTACGCAAGGGTTGGCGATTTACGAAGTGAAACTTTTACAAGCGCTTGATTGGCTGTCGCTATCAGGCGCCGCCGGCGGGCAGCTTCTGCCGGCGGTAGTAGCTGAAGATATCGTTCAGCTTGCGGCGCGGCTGCCAGCCGAAAGTCTCGCGGAACAGCCGGCCGTCGATGACCACCGGATACTTGAAGAAATCGATCATGTAGCCCGGGAAGAATGCATTCCAGTTCAGAACATTGCTGATCAGCCTGGGCACCGCCGGCGGCACCGACGGAATCGGCAGCCGCTTGCAGCCGCATTGCGCGACTGCGTCCTGGTAGGCGATCCAGTCTTCCGGCGCGACGTTGTAGATGCCGGGGCGGTTCTGCTCGAACGCGAGCTTGATCGCGTCGGCCATATCGTCGACGTGCACAAACTGCATCATCGGCGAGAAGCCGATCAGCACCGGCGCGACGCTGCGCGCCAGCAGGATCGACATCGTATTGCGCACGCCCGGGCCGAGCACCGAGCACGGGCGCAGGATCGTGATGTTGAGCTCCGGGTGCTTCCACAGATAGATGTTGGCGAGTGATTCCAGCTCCACCGAATCGACCAGCTCCTGGGTGACTTCGGCGGCTTTCAGCGGCTGGTCTTCGTCCAGCAGCGCCGGGTTGTAGGCCGACGCGCCGTAAACCAGGAAAGTCGAATACACGATCACCTGGCCGACGCCGTAGCGCTTGGCCAGTTCCAGCAGCTTTCTCATGCCCAGCACGTTGGAGTTGTAGCGCCGGTGCCGATCGGACTCGTGCGCGAAGATCCGGCCGATATGGATGATCGCATCGACCTTGTGGTTGCGGAACACGTCCTCGAAATCGCGTTTGTGAATCTCGACCTTGTACGTGGGGATGCCGCCATCGATGTCGACCTTGTGACGGAAGTCGACCGCGATCACGTTGTATTGCGGATACAGCCGGGCGATCACGCGCTTGGCCAGCGAGCCCGCTGCGCCAGTGACCAGCACGGTCTTCGCAGTCGCGGCGGGTTTTTTGCGGGCGGCCATCGGTCCGGATATTCCTTAAAAGATCTTGGTGCGTTGCTTCAGGCCGACATCGATCAGACCGCGGATCGCGTCCTTCACCTGGTCGACCCGCTTCTGCACCTCGTCTTCGCGGGTCACGCAGCCGCCGAAGTGCATGGGCTCGCCGAAGTTCAGAAACACCCGCGCCGGCAGCGGCAGCAGCGGCCCGACCGGGAAATACGGGATGCCGAGCAGCTTCGCCAGCGGCCAGAAGTTCAGCAGTGAGGGCATCGTCTCTTCGCAACCGACCACGCCGATCGGGATAATCGGCACGTTCTGGGTAACCGCCATGTGCATGAAGCCGTGGCCGAAACGCTGCAGCTCGTAGCGTTTTGCATACGGCTTGCCGGAGCCGCGCACGCCCTCCGGGAACACGACCAGCAGTTCCTCGGCCTCGAGCATCTTGGTCGCGTTCAGCGGATCGCCGATCACCGAGCCCCAGGCGCTGAAGATGTTGCCGAGCCAGGGCACGGTCGGGAAAAACCGTTCGATCATCGAGCGCGGCACGCGCGGCCCGTTGTCGTTGGTCGCCACCGCCACCGAGATCATCATGCCGTCCATCGGCAGCTGGCCGGAATGGTTGGCGACCAGCAGCACGCGCCCCGTGGCGGGAACATGTTCCAGGCCGGTGGAGGTGACACGGAAGTAATGATCGTAAAGCAGCTTGGCGAGGCCGAGCCCGACCTTGGCCTGGCTCTCGTTGTAACCCCAGGGGTCGTAGCCGAAGCTGCCGACCGGCTTGGGCATGCGCGCCATCCAGGCATCGATTTCGGGCGTGACCACCCGGCTCATCAGGGCTTCTTTGAGGGCGTCGGGTGACAGCGACTTCAGCGATTCGCGCAGATTCATGGTCGGCTTTTTTGCGTCTCCTCCGACGCCTGCCGAACTTAAGTCATATTGCCGGCTGCGGGAAGTCGTAAACGGACTACAAACGTAGGTCGGCAATCCCTTGCCGACGGGTACGCCCGAAGCGCAATCGCGGCCTCACGTCGGCAAGGGATTGCCGACCTACGCGGCTTCCGCCGGAACCCTTTCGCGCTGCTGCATGCGCCAGAGGCCGGCGTAAGCGCCGCCGGCGGCCAGCAGCTGGTCGTGGCGGCCCTGCTCGATCACGCGGCCCTGGTCGAGCACGACGATCTGGTCGGCGTGCACGATCGTCGACAGGCGATGCGCAATCACCAGGGTCGTGCGGCGTGCGGCGACTTCTTCGATCGCAGTGATGATCGCGCGCTCGGATATCGAGTCCAGCGACGAGGTCGCTTCGTCGAAGATCAGGATCGCCGGGTTTTTCAGCAGTGCGCGCGCAATCGCGACGCGCTGCTTCTCGCCGCCGGACAGCTTCAGGCCGCGCTCGCCGACCGGCGTGTCGTAGCCCTGCGGCAGCTGGGCGATGAAGCGTTCCAGATGCGCCAACCGCACTGCCTGCTCGACGTCTTCACGGCTCGCGCCGGGGCGGCCGTACTGCAGGTTGTAGAACAGGCTGTCGTTGAACAGCACCGTGTCCTGCGGCACCACCGCGATCGCGGCGCGCAGGCTGGCCTGGCTGAATTCGCGCAGGTCGTGGCCGTCGATGCTGATGCGGCCGCCGTCCGGATCGTAGAAACGGAACAGCAGCCGCGCCAGCGTGCTCTTGCCGGCACCGCTGGCGCCGACCACGGCAACGGTCTTGCCGGCCGGGATATCGAAACTGACGCCTTTCAGAATCGTGCGATCGGCGTTGTAGCCGAAGCGCACATCCTCGAAGCGCAGGCTCGGCGAGCCGACCACCAGCGCCTTGGCATCGGCGGCGTCCTGCACTTTCGGCGTCACGTCCAGCAGCGCGAACATGCGGTTCATGTCGGTCAGCGCGCGGCGGATTTCGCGGTAGACGAAACCGAGGAAGTTCAGCGGAATGAACAATTGAATGACGTAGGCGTTGATCGCGACGAAGTCGCCCAGGCTCATGCCGCCGGCCGCGACGCGCTGCGCCGCCAGCACCATCATCAGGCTCAGGCTGCCGGCGACGATCAGCGACTGGCCGACGTTGAGCAGGCCCAGCGACAGGCGGTTCTGCTGCTGCGCGGTTTCCCATTCGGCCAGGAAGCGGTCGTATTCATCGGCCTCGTGCTTCTCGTTGCCGAAGTATTTGACGGTCTCGTAGTTCAGCAGCGAATCCACCGCGCGCGTGTTGGCACGCGAATCGAGCTGGTTGGCGATGCGGATGAAGCGCGTGCGCCACTCGGTGACGACCACCGAGAACGCGATATACACCGTCACCGACACCGCGGTGATGATCGCGAACACAGGGCCATACGCCCACAGCAGGATGCCGGCGACCAGCACCAGCTCGAAGATCGTCGGCAGGATGTTGAACAGCATGAAGCGCAGCAGGAAGCTGATGCCGGCGACGCCGCGCTCGATATCACGCGACAGCCCGCCGGTGCGGCGGCCCAGGTGAAAGTCCAGATCCAGGCCATGCAGGTGGCGGAACACCTGCAGCGCGCCGCGGCGCACCGCGCGCTCGGCGACGCGGCCGAACACCACGTCGCGCAGCTCGCCCATCAGCACATTGACGAAGCGCAGCGCGCCGTAGGCGAGCAGCAAGGACAAGGGCACGAGGGCGATCGCGTGATGGCGCGTGTCGAGGCTGTCGACCATGTGCTTGAGCACCAGCGGCAAGGCCACGCCGGACAGCTTGGCGATCACCAGGCAGGACATCGCCAGCGCGATGCGGCCCGGGAAATCCCGCAGGTGCGGCAGCAGCGCCGGCAGCATGCGCCAGTCGGGCGCCTCGGCTCTGGCGTCGGCTGCGGGTTCGGCGGGCGGCAAGCGGTTGGGGCGCGGCATGGAGGCCCATTGTAGAGAAGCCGCCGCCAGCAGGGGTTTTTGCCCAGATCGCCGCAGCGGCAGGCGGCTAGACTCTAGCCATCGCAGATCCAAAGGGACGCCGCCGTGCCTGGACCACACCGCTCATCGATGCTGACCGCTCTGGCAAGCCTGACCTTGACCGGCCTGTTGCTCGGCTGCGGCGGCGGTGGTGGAGGCGACGACAGCGGCAGCGATGATCCCTTCGTGCAGCGCACCGCCAGCGCCAATAGCAAGGCCGCGATCTGTGCGGCACCGCGCAGCGGCAACGATCCCTACAACGGCAACCAGCCCTACCCCGATCGCCAGGGCAACATCGACAACGAGAAGAGCTGGGTGAAAGCCTTCATGGGCGATATCTATCTCTGGTATCGCGAGATTCCGAACGTGAACGCGGCGCCCTATACCACCGCTAACTACCAGGGCAGCGTGATGTATGCGCTCGATAGCTACTTCCAGGCCTTGAAGACACGGCAAACAACGACCTCCGGCAAGTCCAAGGACCAGTTCAGCTTCACCTACCCGACCGACCAGTGGGACGCATTGTCGCAGGGCGGCATCACCGTGGGCTACGGCATGCAGATCGGTCTGCTCTACGTCGAGTCACCGGGCAAGGCCGTTATTGCCTACTCCGATCCGAACACGCCGGCCACGGCCGCGAGCATCGGCCGCGGCGCCGAAATTCTGGCAGTCGACGGCGGCGACGTGGTGCTCGACTACGACAGCAGCACCGGCGACTACACGCTCAACGCCGGCCTGTATCCCAGCGCTGAGGGCGAGCAGCACAGCTTCACGCTGCACGACTACGGCGCCAGCAGCAACCGCAACGTCACCCTGACCGCGCAGCAAGTAACCTCGACGCCGGTGCAGAACGTACATACCTTGGACACCCCCAGCGGCCGCGTCGGCTACATGCTGTTCAACGACCACATCGCCACCGCTGAGGGCATGCTGATCAATGCCGTCACCGCTTTGGGCAACGCAGGCATAAGCGACCTGGTGCTCGACATGCGCTACAACGGCGGCGGCTACCTCGACATCGCCAGTGAGCTGGGCTACATGATCGCGGGCAGCGCGCGCACCAGCGGCAAGGTCTTCGAGAAGCTCAGCTTCAACGACAAAAACCCATTGGCGCAGGTCGACGGCATCGCCACGCCCTTTCATGCCGCCGCAGTTGGCTTCGACCCGTCGGTCAGCAGCGGCAGCAGCCTGCCGAGCCTGAGCCTGCAGCGGCTGTTCGTGCTGGCAGGACCAGGCACGTGTTCGGCGAGCGAGGCGGTGATCAACGGCCTGCGCGGCGTCAATGTCGATGTGGTGCTGATCGGCGACACCACCTGCGGCAAGCCGTATGGTTTTTTCCCGACTGACAACTGCGGGCTGTCGTACTTCGCGATCGAGTTCGCCGGCGTCAATGCCCTGGGCTTCGGCGACTACGCCGACGGTTTCGCTCCGAACTGCGCTGTGGACGACGATTTGGGCCATGCGCTCGGCGATCCGAACGAGGCGCTGCTGGCGACGGCGCTGAGTTATCGCAGTAACGGCAGCTGTGCAGTGACGGCGAGCCGGGCCGCGTCGTTCGACGAAACGCACGCGGCGCGCGAGCCGATGAAGCTGCTGCGCAGCCCGCTGCGCGAGAACCGGATTCTGGGGCGTCCGAAGTAGCGTGTAGGTTGGGGTGAGCACAGCGAACCCCAACATCGGCGCGGAACGAATGTTGGGGTTCGCTGCGCTCACCCCAACCTACTCAGCACGTCGGCAAGGGATTGCCGACCTACGTGCGGACGACTTTCTCCACGCCGTCGAGCCGATGCAGACGCCGCATCACGTGCGCCAGATGCACCCGCGATTTCACCGTGATGATGAAGCGGATCTCGATGGTCTCGCCGCCGGCGCGGTCCGGCATCTGCACGTTCTCGATGCTGGATTCGGAGCTGGTGATTTCGGCGGTGACCCGCGCCAGCAGGCCGCGCTGGTTCAGCGCATGCACGCGGATTTCGGACAGGTAGTCGCCCAGCACCTGGTCGGCCCAGATCAGCGGTACCCAGTCCTGCGGCCTGGCCTTGGCGTGCTTGCAGTCGATGCGGTGGATGACGATGCCGCGGCCGACGCTGACGTTGCCGCGGATATCGTCGCCCGGGATCGGCCGGCAGCAGCGCGCGTAATCGACGACCAGGCCCTCGGTGCCCTCGATCGCCAGCGGCGCGGCCGTCGAGGTATCCGATTTGCTCGAGTTCTGGTCCGGCAGGAAGTGCCGCGCGACCAGCGGCGCCAGGCGCTCGCCGGTGCCGATGGCCGCGTACAACTCCTCCATGTCCTTCAGGCCGTAGGCCTTCAGCACCGGCTCGGCCGCTTCTTCGCGCAGTTTGCCCAGCGGCACGCCGAGATCGCGCATCGCGATCTCGATCAGGCGACGGCCCAGGCGCACCGCCTCGTCCTCGCGCTGGTTGCGCAGGAAGTTGCGGATGTGGCTGCGCGCTTTCGCGGTCTTGACGAAGTTCAGCCAGGCCGCGTTCGGCCGCGCATGCCGGGCGGTGATGATCTCGACGGTTTGCCCACTTCTCAAAGGCGTATTCAGCGGCTCCAGGCTGCCGTCGATGCGCGCAGCGACACAGCGATCACCCAGCTCCGAGTGCACCGAGTAGGCGAAGTCCACCGAGGTCGCGCCCTTGGGCATGCGCCGGATCAGGCCCTTGGGCGTGAACACGTAGACCTCGTCCGGGAACAGGTCGACCTTGACGCCCTCGATGAACTCCAGCGATCCAGCCGTACCCAGTTCGTCGAACAGCCCGCGCAGCCATTCGTTGGCGCGCACCTGCGGCGCCGACGACACGCCGTCCTTGCTGCCCATCTTGTACTGCCAGTGCGCGGCGATGCCGGAGTCGGCGATGTGGTGCATCTCGCGCGTGCGGATCTGGACTTCGATCTTGTGGCCTTCCGGCCCGATGCAGGTGGTGTGCAGGCTCTGGTAGCCGTTGGCCTTGGAGTTGGCGATGTAGTCGTCGAAGCCGCCCGGCACCGGCTTGTAGACGTGATGCACCACGCCGAGCGCGCGATAGCAGTCGTCGACCTTGGCGACGATGATGCGGAAGCCCAGCAGATCCATCACCTGCAGCAGGCGCATCTTCTTGCGCCGCATCTTCTGGTAGATGCTGTAAATGTTCTTTTCGCGGCCGACCACGGTCGCGCCGATGCCTTCTTCGCGCAGCGCCTTGGCGATCTTGCTCTCGACGCCCTTGATCAGGTTCTTGGAATCGCCGATCTGGTCGTCGATCGCGCGCTCGAGCACGCGATGGCGCTCGGGATGCATGTTGGCGAACGCCAGATCCTCGAGCTGGGTGCGGATCGTGTGGATGCCGAGGCGCTGCGCGATCGGCGCGTAGATCTGCAGCGTCTCCTTGGCGACGCGGATGCGCTTCTCGGGCTCGGTGGCGCCGAGCGTGCGCATGTTGTGCAGGCGGTCGGCGAGCTTGACCAGGATCACGCGCAGGTCGTGAGTCATCGCCAGCAGCAGCTTGCGGAAGCTCTCGGCCTGCAGCTCGGCGCGCGACAGGCCCTCGACCTTGCCGATCTTGGTGACGCCCTCGACCAGGTCGGCGACGTCCTTGCCGAACACCATCGCGACGCGGTCCTTGGAGACCTCGGTGTCCTCGATGACGTCGTGCAGGATCGCGGCCATCAGCGTGGTCGCGTCCATGCGCATTTCGGCGAGGATGCGCGCGACCGCCAGCGGGTGATAGATGTAGGGCTCGCCGGAGCTGCGGTTCTGCCCGGCGTGATGCTTGGCGCCGAACTCGTAGGCGCGGCGCACGTCGGCGATCTGGTCTTCCGGCAGGTACTCGTCGAGTACCTTGACCAGCGACTCGATACCGAACTCGCGCACCACGCTGCGCTTGTGCAGCGCCGTGCTCAGACGATTGATGACCGGGAGATCCATGTTCTGACTATAACAGCGGCGCTCAAAATCTCATTCGATCGTGGATCGTAGGTTGGGGTGAGCATCGCGAACCCCAACATCGGCGCGGAACGAATGTTGGGGTTCGCGATGCTCACCCCAACCTACACCGGCTACACCGGCAGCCGGCGTCGATCAGATACTGAAATGCGCGACCGGCTCGCCGAAGCCTTTCAGGATCAGCGGCTCGCGCGAGCTTGCCGTGAGGCTGCCGGCGCCGAGTTGCGTCGTGTCGTCGATCAGGATCTCGCCGTCGTGGGCCTGCTCGCACAGCCGGCAGGCCAGGTTCACCGCCGAACCGACCGCGGTGTATTCCAGGCGAGCGATGCCGCCGATCACGCCGACCGTGACCGGGCCGCTGGCGACACCGACACCGATGCCGAGCCGCGGGCCGAGCTCGCTCCACTGCTCGATCAGCTCCTGGCAGACACTGCGCAGCCGCAGCGACAGCTCGATCGCGCGCCCGGCGTGGTCCGGCAGCGCGATCGGCGCGCCGACCAGCACCAGGATGCCGTCGCCAGCGTAGTCCTTGATCGTGCCGCCGTACTGAGCCACGACCTTGCCCGCCGTGTCGTAATACTCGCGCAGCACCTGGATCACCAGTTGCGATGGCACCGCGCGCGCAAAACTCGAGAAACCGCGCAGATCGCAGGCCACTGCGGTGATCGTCAGCTGGCTGTCCTGCATCGCCTGGCGCAGCCCGCGCTCGGACACCAGTCGCGCCACCTCCGGCGACAGGAAGCGCGCCATGAACAGGCCGCGCTGGCCCTGCATCACGTGGTAGTGCACCGATCCGATCAGCAGGATCATCTCGCCGATCACGATCGCGACCGATGCCAGCTGCGGCGGCAGCACGAAGCCCGACACCATGAACGGGATGCAGCCGGCGAAGGCCAGCAGGCGCAGGCGTTCGCTGCGATCCGGGCGCCGGTTCAGCAGCAGCACCAGCGAGGTCATGCCGGCGAAAACCGCGAGCAGCACCGGCGTCGCGAACAGCCAGAATCCGGCGCGGCCGAAAGCGCCGCGGCCGTCGGCCGAGCGCAGAAAGTCGTCGAGGCGAATCTGCGGCCACAGCAACGCGAACACCGAATAGGCCACGCCGCTGAGCTGGCCGAAGCGCAGCACGCGGTCGCCGAAACGCGTGTCGAAATCCGCCGGCACCGGCACCGTGCGGCGCGCGCGCAGCAGCCACTCGAGCATCATGACGATCGCCAGCGATTCCGGCAGCGCCAGCCAGCCCGACCAGCTCGGCGCATGCCGCGCATCCGGGATCAGGCCCTGGTTCAGGAAGATCGCCAGGCCGGTTGCGGCCAGCGCGCTGGCCAGCGCCCGCGAAGTGCTGCTCTTGCGGTCGGCCGACAGGAACGCCAGCGCCATGCCGAGCGCAACCAGCGATACCAGCACCTGCGGCGTGATGTTGCCCAAGCGTTCTCCCCTAGCGGCATCAGCCTAGCGTAGGTCGGCAATCCCTTGCCGACGTGAGCCCCCCGGTTACGCATTGAAGGTGCATGTCGGCAAGGGACTGCCGACCTACATTCGGCGCGATTCAGGCCACGCGCTTCTTCGCCAGCTCGTCGACCATCGGCGCGGCCTCGGCGTCCGAATCGAACAGCTCTTCGAGCTCGCGATTCGCCTCGCGCGCGGCCTGCAGCAGCGACTGCTCGTCGCGCGATCCGGCCAGCTGGCGCAGCAGGGTTTTCTCGTCGTGGCGGCGGAAGGTGCTGATCGTGCGCTCGACCAGGGTCTCGCTTTCGCCCAGCGCCAGCAGCACCTTGCGCGTTGCCTCCAGCGACGAGAAATAGCTGCGCCGGACCACGCTCTTGACGCCCATGTCGAGCAGATCCAGCGCGTGCTGACGGGTGCGGGCGATGGCGATGATAGTCAGCGTCGGATAGTGATGGCGCGCGGTCTCCACCACGCGCCTGGATTCGGCCGGATCGGAGATCGCGACCACCAGCAGCCGGGCGTCGCCGGTGTGCGCGGCGCGCAACACTTCGAAACGCGAGGCGTCGCTGTAGAAAACCGGGATGCCGAGACGGCGCAGGAACGCGACGTTGTCGGCATTCTTGTCGAGCACCGAGTAGCGGATGCGGCGCATGCGCAGGATACGGCCGACGATCTGGCCGAAAGGCCCGAAGCCGGCGATCACCACCGGTGCCGCCTCGATGTCGATCTCGTCGAACGGCGGCGGCGCAATCTCGGGCCGCATCCGCGCATGCACCATATAGATGAGCGGCGCCAGCATCATCGACAGCGTCACCGACAGCACCAGCAGATCCTGCAGCGCCGGGTCGAGCAGGCCCGCGCCGACCGCGACGCCGAACAGCACGAACGCGAACTCGCCGCCCTGCGCCAGCGCCAGCGCCAGTGAGCGCGAGGAATCAGCGGGCATGCCGAACAGCCGGCCGACGACGAAGATCACCGCGGCCTTGACCACGATCAGCCCGGCCACCACCGCCAGCACCTGCAGCGGATGCTCGGCGAATAGGCCGACATTGGCCGACATGCCCACCGCGATGAAGAACAGGCCCAGCAGCAGGCCCTTGAACGGTTCGATGTCGGCCTGCAGCTCGTGGCGATATTCGGAATCGGCCAGCAGCACGCCGGCGAGGAAGGCGCCGAGCGACATCGACAGCCCGACCGCGTCCATCGCCAGCGCCGTGGCGATCACCACCAACAGCGCCGCCGCGGTGAAGATTTCCGCGACCTGGATCTTGGCCAGCGCACGCAGCAACGGGCGCAGCGCATAGCGGCCACCGAGCACGGTCAGCACCACCGCGGCGACGGCCATCGCGACGCTAAGCGTGGTCGACTGGCCCGACGCCGCATGCGCACCCTCGCCGATCGCCAGCACCGGCACCAGCGCCAGGAACGGGATGATCGATAGATCCTGAAACAGCAGGATCGCGAACGCGCCGCGGCCATGGCGCGTGGTGAGTTCGCCGCGCTCGGCCAGCATCTGCAACACGAAGGCGGTGGACGACATCGCCAGACCGAAGCCGGCGATCAGCGCGGTGCTCGGCGACAGGCCGGCCGCGAGCGCGATGCCGGCGAGCGCGATCGTCGTCAGCAGCACCTGCAGTCCGCCGCTGCCGAACACCGCCGAGCGCAGACGCCACAACCGGGTCGGCTGCAATTCCAGGCCGATGATGAACAGCAGCAGCACCACGCCGAATTCGGAGAAGTGCAGGATCGATTCGACATCCGAAATCAGGCCCAGGCCCCAGGGCCCGATGCAGACGCCGGCGGCGAGATAACCGAGCACCGCGCCCAGGCCGAGCCGCTTGAACAGCGGCACGAAGAGCACGGCGGCGGCGAGAAACAAGGCGATATCCAGCAGCATCGGCAGCGTCCTTTCCCTAGGTCGCCCAGACCAGGCGATTGCTTGGCGATTGCTGCCATTCGGCGGAAATCACTCAAGACTTTGTCACAATATTGTTTACAATTAATAGCTTGAAACGATCTCTTGCAATACTTTCAAACTTGTTCTCAAATATATACAGATTTTAAAAACTATTTACGCTTGCGCACACGCTAGCCCGCCTGATGGATGAACCGAGCAAATCCGATCGCATCGTCGAGCTTGCGGGCAAGCTCGGTGTATTGCGTCCGAAGGATTTAGCAGCCGAGGGCATCCAGGCCGAGTACCTGCGTCGCGTTTGCGACAAGGGCTTGATCAAAAAGGTGGGCCGCGGCAGCTACGTGCTCGCCGACAAGCAGGTCACGCCGCATCTCGCGCTCGCCGTCGCCGGCCGCGCGGTCCCCAACGGCGTGATCTGCCTGCGCTCGGCGCTGGCCTTTCACGGGCTCGCCGAACCGCTCACCGACGAAGTCTATATCGCGATCGAACGGCGCGCGGCGCGGCCGCGGCTCGATTATCCGGAAGTGAAGGTGGCGCGCCTCGGCGGCCCCGCGTTCACCGAGGGTGTCGAGCACCACGAGATCGAAAGCGTCGTCGTCAGCATCTACTGCCTGGAAAAGACGCTGGCCGACCTGTTCAAGTTCCGCAACAAGATCGGCCCGCATATTGCGGTCGACGCACTGCGCGCCGGCTTCGCCGCGCACAAAGTCAACATGGAAAAGCTCTGGCACTACGCCAAGCTGTGCCGGGTGGAACGCGTGATGAAGCCCTACGTGGATGCACTCGCGTCGCCCAGCTTCGACTTTTGAAGGGACGCAGATGAAATACCGGGTCTGGCTGCTGCTGTGCGCGGCAAACTTCTGCGCGGCTTCATCGGCGATGGCGGCCGAGGCGCCGACACCTGCGCCCGCTTCGGCAGCCGATCCGGATCCGCAAGCGGCGAGCCCGGAGCCGCCGCAGCTCGTCGCCGACCCGCCGGCCGCCGAAGTGCAGCCGCAGGCGGTCAGCCCGACGCTGGGCGAGAAAGCCAAGGACGCCGCAACCGCGGCGCTGCCGTCCGATACTCCGGCGCCCGCCGACACATCGCGCGATCTGTTCTCGCGCATGCGCGGCGACGATCCCAACGCCTACTCGATCGTGTCGGTGTCCAAGGGTCTGTCGACGCACAAGCCGATGTACATCCTGCCGGCGACCTACAGCCCCGACTACACCGGCGCGCAGACCGAGGTGATCTTCGCGATCAGCGCCAAGGTGCAGCTGTTCGGCACACCGTTCTACTTCGGCTACAGCCAGCGCTCGTTCTGGCAGGTCTACGATTCCGACCGCTCGCGGCCGTTCCGCGAAACCGACTACAACCCGGAGCTGTTCTACCGCTGGACGCCCGACCCGAAAAAGTGGCACTACTGGGGCGCGGACATCGGTGCCGAGCACGAATCCAACGGCCAGGACGTGCCGGATTCGCGCTCCTGGAACCGGCTCTACATCGCGCCGTTCCGCGCCGAGGGCAAGTCGCTGTGGTACCTGAAAGCCTGGTACCGGATACCGGAGGACAAGAAGAAGACCCCGGACGATCCCAAGGGCGACGACAACCCCGACATCGAGGATCACTACGGCTACGGCGAGATCCACTACCAGCAGCAGATCGGCAAGCGCCAGGTGATCCACACGATGGTGAGGATGAACCCCGAGACCGGCCACGGCGCGCTGAACGTGAACTACACGATCCCGTCGCGCGATGGCTCGGTGTTCTACCAGGTGTATCTGTGGCAGGGCTATGGCGAAAGCCTGCTCGATTACGATCGCTCGATCACGCGCATCGGCGTCGGCGTGGCGTTCTCGCGATAGTGCTCCGATTGAGTTCTGCGTCTTCGGCCTTAAGCTGTAGCGCATGTTCGAGATCGAAGACACCACGGATCTGCCCAAGCCCGAGCGCTACGCCAGCCTGATCGCTCAAGCCGGCGGTCTGTTCGCCGGCGAACGCGACGCGATCGCCAACGCCGCCAACCTCGCCGCGCTGATCTATCACGGCCTGCCCGAGCTGAACTGGGCCGGCTTCTATCTGTACAAGAATGGTGAACTGGTGCTCGGCCCGTTCCAGGGCAAGCCGGCCTGCATCCGCATCGCGCTCGGCCGCGGCGTCTGCGGTACCGCCGCGGCGACGCGCAGCACGCAGCTGGTGATAGACGTGCACGAGTTCCCGGGACACATCGCCTGCGATGCCGCCTCCAACAGCGAGATCGTGGTGCCGCTGGTGGCCGGCGAGCGGCTGATCGGCGTGCTGGATCTGGACAGCCCGAAGCGGGCGCGATTCGATGCGGATGATCGCGCCGGGCTGGAACATCTGGCCGCGCTTTGGGTCGCGGCTTCGGACGTTTGAGGCGGCGGCGGGGCCTCAATCGCGGTCAAGGACCGCTCCTACAGGAATGCGGCGGACCCTTGGTGACGCGTCTGTAGGAGCGGACCTTGTCCGCGATTGAGGCCCTCAAGTAACAGCGGCGCCGGTCGATAAGGGCTTACCCCTACTCCCCCTATCGCGCCCTCATGGAGCCTGACCGCTGGCAGCGTCAATACCGCGAGACGGTCGAGGAACTCGACAAGCGCGAACGGCAATGGCGCGATACCGAGGAGTTGCTGCGGCGCATCGCCAGCCGGCTGTGCATCGCCGCGCGCGGCCAGCACGAGACGCTCGATGATGCCCTGACCCAGCTGCTCGGCACGCTGCGGCGGCCGGCCGAGAGCGGGCCGCTGGAATCACTGCTGAGCCAGCTGACTCAGGCGGTGACGTTGCTCGATCAGCGCCCGTCTGCCGCGGCACCGATCGCGGCGGTCGCGCATCCCGTCGCCGCGCAGCCGGCCAACATCGAGCCCTACTCCGCGCCGCTGGCCCTGACCCAGACCCTGCAACGCCTGCTCGACCGGCTCAGCGATCTGCCGGAAGCGGCAGCGCGCGCACGCGAACTGCTGGCCAAGCTGCCCGAGCTGAGCGGCCACGACACGCTGGCGATCGTCGCCGTGCAGGTCGCCGATCTGGCCGACGCGCAGGCGCAATCGCTGCGCCGGGACAAGGCCGATGCCGACCGCCTGCTGCAAACCCTCAACGCGCGCCTGGAAGACATCGCCGACCATCTGCGCGGCGAAACCGAGGAACGCGCCAGCGCCCAGGCCGACGGCCAGGCCTTTGGCCAGCAACTGCTGTCCGAAACCGAGGCGCTGTACACGCATACCCGCGACGCCAGCGATCTGGTGAGCCTGCAGACCCAGGTGTACCGGCGGCTGACCGCGATCGACCAGCGCGTGCGCGACCACCGGGCTCGCGACGACGCGCGTGTGCAGACCCATCGCGAGCGCACCGAGGCGCTGCGCCTGCGCATCGAGGACTTGGAAAACCAGACGCAGACGCTGAACCACTCGGTGCGCAAGCTCGAACGCAAGGCCAGCCACGACGGCCTGACCGGCGTTCCGAACCGCGCCGCCTACGACGAAAGAATCGCCGCCGAGATCTCCGCCTGGAAGCGCGACCAGCGGCCGCGCAGCATCGCCGCCTTCGACGTCGACCATTTCAAACTGATCAACGATCAGTACGGCCACACCGCCGGCGACAAGGTGCTGCAGGTGCTGGCGAAACAGCTGGGGCATCGACTGCGCGATCACGATTTCCTGGCGCGCTACGGCGGCGAGGAGTTCGTGCTGCTGCTGGACGACGTGACGCCGACGCGGGCACTGGCGGTCACCGACAAGCTGCGGCAAACCATCGAGAAGATCGGCTTTCATTTCCGCCAGCTGCCGGTGTCGATCACGGTATCCTGCGGCGTCACCGGATTCCGCGAGAACGACACCCCGGAGTCGCTGTTCGAGCGCGCGGACCAGGCGCTGTATCAGGCCAAGCGCGGCGGCCGGAACCGCTGCTGCATCGCGGCCTGAACTGTGTGTAGTGTGTAGGTTGGGGTGAGCGCAGCGATCCCCAACATCGGCGCGGACAAATGTTGGGGTTCGCTGCGCTCACCCCAACCTACTCACCCCAACCTACTCAACCCGGCAATTGGCGTCCGTTTTGCTGCGAGCTTCCAAGAGGAACGCTTCACTCACACAAAGGACAACAACGATGGCCAAGATTCCTCCCGGAGTGGGGCCGCAGCATCCGCAGATCGTGGTGCTGGTCGGCGCCACCGGCGACCTGTCGCGGCGAAAACTGTTGCCGGGCCTGTTCCACCTGGCCAGCGCCGGGTTCATCCCGGGCTGCCGGATCATCGGCCTGTCGCTGGACGATATCGATGCCGACGGCTTCCGCCAGATCGCCCGCAAGGCGCTGGAGGAGTTTTCCAAGCGCAAGCTGACGCCGGCCGACTGGCATGCCTTCGCCGACAGCCTGGACTACGTGCCGATCTCCGCCGGTGCCGACGCGCTCAAGGCCGCGGTGGAGAAAGCCGAGCAGTCTTTCAGCGGCCAGACCCGCCGGCTGCACTACATGAGCGTGCCGCCCAGTGCGGCGCTGTCGGCGGTACGGATGCTCGGCGAAGCCGGGCTGGTGGCGGGCTCGCGCATCATCATGGAAAAGCCCTTCGGCACCGACCTGGCCAGCGCGGTGATCCTGAACGCCAAGCTGCACGAGGTCTTCGACGAGCAGCAAATCTTCCGCATCGATCATTTCCTGGGCAAGGAGCCGGCGCAGAACATCCTCGCGTTCCGCTTCGCCAACGGCCTGTTCGAGCCGATCTGGAACCGCAACTTCATCGACCACGTGCAGATCGACGTGCCCGAAACCCTGGGCCTGGGCAAACGCTCGGGTTTCTACGAACAGACCGGCGCCTACCGCGACATGGTGGTCACGCACCTGATGCAGATCCTGGCGTTCATGGCGATGGAGCCGCCGACCGCGCTGGCGCCGGCGCCGATCTCCGAGGAGAAGAACAAGGTGTTCCGCAGCATGCTGCCGATCGATCCGGCGCATGTGGTGCGCGGCCAGTACGCGGGCTATCGGAGCGAGGAAGGGGTCGACCCGACCTCGGACACCGAAACCTTCATCGCGCTGAAATGCCTGATCGACAACTGGCGCTGGGCCGGCGTGCCGTTCTACCTGCGCACCGGCAAGAAGCTCGCCGAAGGCCAGCGCATCATCTCGATTGCGTTCCGCGAGCCGCCCAAGAGCATGTTCCCCAGCGGCTCCGGCGTCGGCGCACAGGGGCCGGATCACCTGACCTTCGACCTCGCGGACGCATCGAAGATGTCGCTGTCGTTCTACGGCAAGCGCCCGGGCCCGGGCATGCGGCTGGACAAGCTCAGCCTGCAGTTCGCGATGCACGACACCGGCCTGATCGGCGACGTGCTGGAGGCCTACGAGCGCCTGATACTCGACGCGATGCGCGGCGACCACACGCTGTTCACGACCGCCGACGGCATCGAGCGCCTGTGGGAAGTGTCGGCGCCGCTGCTGGAATCACCGCCGCCGGTGCGCTTCTACGAGCCGGGTTCCTGGGGACCGAAAGCGGTCCACCAGCTGATCGCGCCGCATGCCTGGCGGCTGCCGTTCGAGCGCGCGTGGCGGGACAGCAACAAGACCGGGCAGTAGGTTGGGGTGAGCGCAGCGAACCCCAACAGGGGCGCGGACGAATGTTGGGGTTCGCTGCGCTCACCCCAACCTACGGCTTACCTCAGCGCTTCCAGCTCTTCCCAGCGCGCATAGGCCACCGCCAGCGTTTTCGCCAGCTCATCCAGCCGCTTCTGCACTTTCAGCACCTGATCCTTGGGCCGCTCGTAGAAGCCCGGCGCGCTGAGCTCGTCGGCCAGCTTGGTCTGCTCGGCCTCGAGTTTTTCCAGCTTCTGCGGCAGCTCGTCCAGCTCGCGCTTCTCTTTGTTGTTCAGCGAGCGCGCAATCGTCAGCTTGGCGACGACCGGCGCGGCGGCCGTGGGCGCCGACTTGTTGCTGGATGAAGCCGCGCGCCCGAACGTCGCCGGCCGCTGCCGCACCCAGTCCTGGTAACCGCCGATGTATTCGTTGACGCGGCCGCCGCCCTCGAACACCAGGCAGCGCGTGACCACGTTGTCCAGAAACGCGCGGTCATGCGACACCAGCAGCACGGTGCCTTCGTAGTCCATCAGCAGTTCTTCGAGCAGCTCCAGCGTCTCCATGTCGAGATCGTTGGTCGGCTCGTCGAGCACCAGCAGGTTGGACGGCACTGCGAACAGTTTGGCCAGCAGCAGGCGGTTGCGCTCGCCGCCGCTGAGCGCACGCACCGGCGAACGCGCGCGGTCGGGCGTGAACAGAAAGTCCTGCAGATAGCCCATCACATGCTTGCGCGCGCCGCCGATCTCGACGTAATCCTTGCCGTCGCCGAGGTTGTCGACCACCGAGGCGTTCTCGTTGAGGCCGCCGCGCAGCTGGTCGAAGTAGGCGATCTGCAGGTTGGCGCCGTGCTTCATGTGGCCGCTCTGCGGCTGCAGCCGCCCCAGCAGCAGGTTGATCATCGTGGTCTTGCCGGCGCCGTTGGGGCCGATGATGCCGAGCTTGTCGCCGCGGATGATGGTCGTCGTCAGGCCGCGCACGATAGGCCGCTCGCCGTACGAATACGCAACGTCTTCGGCCTCGGCGACGAGCTTGCCGCTGCGGTCGGCTTCCTGGATCAGCATCTTCGCCTGGCCGGGCGCATTGCGCCGCGCGCTGAACTGTCTGCGCAGTTCCATCAAGCGTTCGACACGGCCCTGGTCGCGCACCCGCCGCGCCTGGATTCCCTTGCGAATCCACACTTCTTCCTGCGCCAGGCGCTTGTCGAACAGCGCGCGCTCCTGGCTCTCGGCGTGCAGGCGTTCTTCCTTGCGGCGCAGATAGTTTTCGTAGTCGCCGGGCCAGCTGGTCAGCATGCCGCGGTCGAGTTCGAGGATGCGCGTCGCCAGCCGCTGCAAAAAGGCGCGGTCATGGGTGACGAACAGAATCGCGCCCGGATAGCCGACCAGGAATTCTTCCAGCCAGGCGATCGATTCGACGTCGAGATGGTTGGTCGGCTCGTCCAGCAGCAGCAGGTCGGGCTGCTGCACCAGCGCCTGGCCGAGCAGCACGCGGCGCTTGAGGCCGCCGGACAGGCTGGAGAAGATCGCCTCGCCCGGCAGATCGAGCCTTGAGATGGTCTCCGACACGCGCTGGTCCAGGGTCCAGCCGTCAACGGCTTCGATCTTCGACTGCACGTCGCCAAGCTCATCAAAGCGCTCGGCCTCCAGCAGCTCGTGATACTGGGTGATCAGCGCGCCGGCGACGCCCAGGCCCTGCGCGACCACCGAGTACACCTTGCCGTCGGTGCCGGCCGGCACCTCCTGCACCAGCCGCGCGATGCGCAGGCTCTGCGCGCGGACGATTTCGCCGCTGTCGATCGCGACCTCGCCGTCGATGACTTTCATCAGCGTGGACTTGCCGGCGCCATTGCGGCCGATGATGGCCACGCGCTCGCCCTTGTCGAGCGAAAAACCGGCGTGATCCAGCAAAACGGTACTGCCCAGATTCAGGGAAACGTCGCGCAGAGTCAGCAACATGAGGCACGGCAACGGCGGCAAAGGGCGGCCAGTCTAGCCGGTCAGCCTATAGACTGCGCCCGAGCCCCTGCTTATAAGCACTCGCAATGAGCTTTCTGAACAAGGTTTGTTTCGGCATCTGCCTGATCTGCGTGATCGTCGCCATCGGCCTGGCGCTGTCGATGATCTGGCTCAGCCACAGCAACGAATTCATGTGGAAGAGCCTGGCGACCTGCGGCGTGGTGTTCCTGGGATCGAGCTTCCTGGCCGCGATCGGCAAGATGTTCGACAAGGATCAGCGCTAGCATCGTAGGTCGGCAATCCCTTGCCGACGTGAGGCCTTGATTACGCATTGAAGAGCACACGTCGGCAAAGGATTGCCGACCTACGCGGGGATCGTTATCAGTTGCTGAAGTTGCTCTGGATCTCGTAGCGGATGCCCAGGTTATCCGCCGACAGCACCTTCAGCCGCGCATCGCGGAAGCTGATCTCGGTGGGCGCCTTCGGGTCGAGCGTGTACTTCAGCTCCTGCGAGTAGCTCGGCTGTGTCAGGTCGTCGGTGTAGTCGAGGTAACGCAGGTTGATCACGTCGTCGCTGCGCCCCAGATACACCAGCTCGGACTTGAAGCCCTTGGCGAGGCTGCCCTCGCCCTTGGTATAGGCCACGGCCGGAAACAGCGGCCGCTTGCTGCTGGCGATGCCGAGGTTGGTGACCAGCTCGTGGTCGAAGCTGCCGTCGTTGTCGTTGTCGTAGAAGCAGGCGAAGTTGGTGTCGATAGCCGTGCAGTACGCCAGTTCGCCGTCGATGCGGCGCGCAGTCAGCCGATAGCCGGAGCGCACTTCAAAGCGGCCGTCGCCGGCCGGAATCGTGGTGACCGGAGCGGCGGTGGGCGCGGCGGAATAGCGGTAGCGGTCCAGCATCACCTCGCCGACGCGCGCGCTGGCGCTGGTACCGGCTGCATAGCGCTCGCCGTCGCGGGATTCAGAGACGTCCTGGATCGTGGTGCAGGCCTGCAGCGTCAGCAGACCCAGGCCCGCCATCGCCATGCGCTTGGAAATTCGCCCATCCATTGTCCAGCCCTCAGAAATGCGCATCGCGCGGCCAGCGCTTCGGTCAGCGTAGGTTAAAAAACAAGCAGGGAAGATGTGCTCCCAGGCTGGGCCATCGTTGAGACAGGAGCTTCATCATGAAAATTCGCTTTCCGTTGCTGGTTGCGGCATCCCTGCTCGCCACCACCGTCCAGCCGGCGCTGGCCGACTGCGTCACCCAGGTCAAGCAGATCGAACCCCAGGTTTCCGCCGTGACCAACGCCGCGAAAAAGGAACAGGCGCAGAAACAGATCACACTGGCGGTGGAACAGGCCGACAAGGGCGACGAGAAGGGCTGTCAGAAATTGCTGGGACAGGCCAAGAAAGTCAGCGGCGTCAAGGACGCATAAGCAAGCAGCCAGGCGATCGGAGAGCCATTTCCGATCGATATGGTGCCGAGTGAGGGATTTGAACCCCCGACCTTCGGTTTACAAAACCGCTGCACTACCACTGTGCTAACCCGGCGCCCTACTCGGACTGAGCCCCGAGCGGGGCGCAGTCTAAACGGTGTGCGGGGTCGCTGCCAGCCGCCTGTGGGCGCCCGGTTTCTCATTGTCCGCGGTTGTGCGGTTCGCCGGGCATTGCGGGCTGTGGCCGGAAGTTAACTCTTGCGCCTGATCGAAATCACGATAGGCGCGTCGGTGACGGTCTGGCTGTAGTTCTGGTCGAAGTTGTAGGCGGTGACGCTTGCCGTGGCGGCGCCGGGGTTGAAACTGTCGCCGCCGTAGGGGCCGACCGGCGCCAGATCGAGCTGCATCGCGGCGCTGCCGCTGGCGCAGGACGTGGACCCGCTGCCGCTGACTGAACGATCGTCCTGGTTGACCGTCGCGTTGATCTGGATCGAGCTGATCGGTGCCGCACAGCTGAGCTGCAGATTGATCACGACGTGGTGGACGACGAAGAAGCCACCCTCTGGATCGAACTTGAGCTGGTTGTAGGTGGTCGCCTGTGGCGCGACCGTCAGCGAGCCCGCGATCGGCGGCGGCGACGCGACCAGCTGGAAGGTTCCGGTTTCATAGGGCGCCAGCTGAAACACCGAGCCGACCTCGATGTAGTAGCCGACGCCCGCCGATACCGGGAAGCGCGTGGTGTTGTAGGGCTCGGTATAGAAGTCCTGGCATTTGACCGGCTCCAGCGCACCGGGCGTCCCGGTATAGACGCCGATGTAGGGCGTCAGGCTGGCGTCGGGAACAATCGACGCGTCGACCGAACCGGCGGCATCGGGCGTATACCGATACCAGACCGTCGAATTCTGCAGCGACGCGTCCATGCAGTTGACCGGATCACTGGGGCTGGTGGTCGCCTCCGGCAGATTCACCGCCGCCGAATACGGCACCGCGGGCACGACGGCGGCGTTTTGTATCGTGTCGTTCGGGGGCGGCGCGGCCATTGCCGCCGGCGGCAATGGCAGGCAGGCGACGAGCGTGCAAAAAAACACTGCGAGCGTCCGATAGCGCATGAGATCCCCCAATCCGTGGTCGGGAAAACCAAGCAAACATCGCTCCGTGCAAAGCCCGTAACGGCTCCGATCCGCAGCCGCTTTCAGCCTGTGTGCCGGGCCATGATCAGCAGGCCCTCGAGCACCAGATTAGGCCGGTGCTGCCAGGCGCCCTTCAGATGCGGCAGCAATATCTCGGCGTCGCCGCCGGTGATCATGCGGCGGCTGAGGCCTTCGGCGAGATCGGCGGCGCGGTCGATCGCGCCGAGGCAGCCGAGCATCGCGCCCTGGCGTACGCAGGCCTCGGTGTCGAGACCCAGGCCGCCGTCGTAACCGGCTCCGGTGTCGCGCGTCGCAAAGCGGGTGGCGCCCAGCACGCCGCGCTGCGCGGTCAGCAGGCCGCCGGCGATGAAGCCGCCACGGTGCTGGCCGCTGGCATCGACCAGGTCGGCAGTCAGCGCGGTGCCGGCATCGACCACCAACACTGCGCCCAAGGACTCCGAGCGCGCAGCGAGCATCGCCAGCCAGCGATCGACGCCGAGGCGCGCGGGTTCGCCGTAACCACTTCGCAGGCCGGCGAATTCGCTGGTCGCGCGGGCAAAATGCGGCGCCCGATTCCAGCGCGCCTGCACAGCGGCGATCAGCGACGCTTCGGCGGCGGCGCCGAGCACCTGCGAAATCCACAGCTGGGTCGGCGCATCGGTGGCGATGCGGGCCAGCGCCGAAGCGGCATCGGCCTGATGGGCCAGCGCGGGCAGCACTTGCAGCGCACCATCGTCGCTCGCCACAGCGGCCTTGATGCGGCTGTTGCCGATGTCGAGCAGCAGCAGGCCGGACATCAGGCCAGCCTCAGGCTGACGTCGCCGGAATGCACGGCGCGGCGCTCGCCATCGGCGCCGTCGATGATCAGCGCGCCGATCTCATCGACACCGCGGGCAATGCCGTCGATCGGCGCGGTGCCGCTGATCCGCACCGGCTGATCGCGCGTCAGATCCAGCGCATTCCACTCGGCGGCGAACGGCGCGAAGCCCTCGTGTTCGAAGCGGCTCAGCACCGCGTGCAGGCGCTGCAGCAGCGCGGCGGCGAGCGCGTTGCGCGAGGCCTTGGCGGCTAGCGCCTCATCCAGGCTGATCCAGGCCTGGTCGATGCCGTCGGCCTGCGCGCCGGACATCGCGACATTGATGCCGATGCCGACGACGACGCGGCAGGCGCCGCCGGCTTCGCCGCGATGCTCGATCAGGATGCCGCCTAGCTTGCGCCGGTCGACCCACAGATCGTTCGGCCATTTGATCTGCGCGCGCGCCAGGCCGGCGTCGCGCAGCGCGCGCGCACAGGCCACGCCGACGCTGAGCGGCAGCGCGGTCAGCTGCGGCGGCCAGGCCGCGAACGACCAGGCCAGCGACAGGTAGACGTTGGCGCCATAAGGCGAGCGCCAGACGCGGCCGCGGCGGCCGCGGCCGGCGGTCTGGTATTCGGCGAACAGCGCCTGCGGGTCTTCTGCGGCCGGCGCGTCGAGCAGCTGGCGGTTGGTCGAGTCGGTGCTGTCGACCACGGCGACGCGCAAGCCGGATGGCGCGGCGTCTTGCAGAGAGGCTGCGTCGAGACGCTCGAGCGGCTGCGCCAGGCGATAACCCAGGCCCTGGCGCGCTTCGACGTCGAGGCCAAGCTCGCGCAGCTTGTCGACGCGCTTGGCCAAACCGGCGCGAGTGATGCCGGCGATCACGGCCAAGGCCTCGCCGCTATGCCAGACACCGTCGGCCAGCGTGGCTAGCAGGCTTTCGTTCATAAGTCGCTGCGCCGGTCGATCAGGCGGCCCAGCACACGTGCCTTCTCGAAGCGATGCTCGTCGCCGCACCACAACCGGCGGATGTTCTGACGATGCTTGAACAGCACCAGCAGCGACATCGCGATGGTGAAGATCACCGGCGCCGTGTGCAGCGGGTGAGCATCGATCACGATTGCATAGAACAGCACGGTGATCGCGGCGCCGATGGTCGCTGCGCTGACGTAGCCGCTGATCATCACCACGAGCGCGAACACCAGCAGCATCCACGGCAGCGCCGCGATCATCAGCGCGCCGAATACGCCGGCCAGTGTCGCCACGCCCTTGCCGCCGCGAAAACCCAGCGTGACCGGATAGCAGTGGCCGAGCGCGACGCCGACGCCGCAGAGGTAGCCCAGCCATTCGCGCGGCAGGCCGGCGCCCACGCCCAAGGGCCATGGAATCATCGGCACCAGGCGCGCGGCGATCACACCCTTGAGCACGTCGATCAGCAGCACCGACAGCGCGAAGCCGGCGCCCTGGGTGCGCAGCGCATTGGTCGCGCCGACATTGCCGCTGCCGAGACGGCGCAAGTCGATGCCGCCGCGCAGCCAGCCGACGATCTGTCCGCCCATCAGGTTGCCGATGGCGTAGGCGAGCAGGAATTTGGTCAGGGCTTCGAACATCGGGGCATTACGATCGCAACGTAGGTTGGGGTGAGCGTAGCGAACCCCAACATGAGTTCCGCGCCGATGTTGGGGTTCGCTTTGCTCACCCCAACCTACACGGCTAACCATTGGCGGCGACGTTCCAGCTTCTCGCCTTCGACTTCTTCCAGCGTCAGCGTCCAGGTATCCAGCGGTGCGGCGAGCGGCGCCAGTGTTGTCGACAGCAGTTCCTCGCCGCGGAAATAGTCGACACGGACCTCGCGGCCGGCATCGCAGGCATCCAGCCGGCGTGTCCAGTTCTGCGCAGTTACGCGCAGGCCGTCGATCGCGACCAGCTGGTCACCGGCCGACAAACCGGCACGCAGCGCCGGGCTGTCGGACAGCACCGCGGCGACGCTCACTTCGCCCGGACGCAGCCGCAGGCCGCTCCACAGGCCCTGGCTGCGGCTCGCGGTGCGGCCGCCTTCGTCGATCGCCGAAGTCGACGCGCGCAGCATCGCGCTGACGCCGAATTCGGCGAGCAGCTCGGCCAGCGGCAGCTCGGCCGTGCTGCGCAACGCCATCTCGAAGAACGCGCTCAAGTCCAGGCCGCTGACTTGCTGCGCGAGCGTCGCCAGGCCCTGCTCGGGCACGCCGATGTCGCGGCTGCCGTAGCGATCCCAGAGCGCGCGCATCACCTCGTCCAGATTCACAGCGGATTTCAGGCGCAGCGTCAGGTCCAGGCACAGCGACACCAGCGCGCCCTTGACGTAGTAATTGGTGCTGGCGTTGAGCGAGTTCTCGTCGGGCTGGTAGTACTTGATCCAGGTTTCGAAGCTGGCGTCTTCCAGCGTGTGCGCCAGCCTCGCCGGCGAGCGCTGCAGCCGCGTCGCCGCCTCGGCCAGCAGATCCAGATAGGTCGGCGCGTCGATCACGCCGGCGCGCAGCAGGAACAGATCGTCGTAGTACGAAGTGGTGCCTTCGTAGTGCCAGAGATCGCGCGTATAGGCCTCGCGCGCGAGATCGGATTCGGCGAACGCCGCGGCGGTGATGCGCTTGACGTTCCACAGGTGAAAGTATTCGTGCGAGCACAGGCCCAGAAACGTGCGGTATTCGCGGCTCATTTCCGCTTTGCCGGCGCGCGGAAAATCGCCGCGCGAGCAGATCAGCGCGGTGCAGCTGCGATGCTCCAGTCCGCCGTAACCGGCGGCCACGACATTGGTCAAAAACAAATACTGCTCCAAGCCCGGCCCACGCGCCGGCTGCTGGCCGAACATCTCGCGTTCGACATGGCAGATCCTCAAAAGGTCCGCGGTCACGCGCGCGGCATCGAGCTCGGCGCGGCCCGACAGCACCAGCGCATGCGGCACGCCGTCGACATCGAAGTCGTAGCGCTGATACGGCGCGATCTCGACCGGGTGGTCGATCAGGGTCTCAAAGTCGGGCGCCGAATACAGGCCGTAACCGTCGGCATCCACGTCCTCGGCCGTCAACGTGGTAGCGAGCTTCCAGCCGGCGCAGACCGCGTCGGCCGGCCGCTCGATGCGGACTTCGAAGCGCGACTTCTCGCAGCCCTGGGCGCAGTAGAACAAGGAGCTTCCGTTGAAGAAGCCGCGGCGCGTGTCGAGGTAGGCCTTGCGCACCGATTCGTCGAAGGCATAGACGCCGTAGCGCAGCTCGACGATGCCGGCACCGTCGATGCGGAAACGGTTCTTGTCGATGCGCTCGATGCGCTGGACGATGCCGCCGCGGGTCGCGCGCAGATCGAGGATGTGTTTGGCGAAGTCGCGGACCAGATAGCTGCCGCGGATCCAGCCCGGCAAGCGGAACGTTGCGGGCCCTTGCAGGCCATCGACCTGGCAGCGGATGTCGAAACGATGTGCGCGCGGATCGGCGAGGACCACGGTGAAGCGGACGGCTGCGTTCAAGGGGTTTGAGCCACAACGGAAAAAGAAGCCTGGATTCTACGCCCGACACCCTCTCCCGTCGCCACGCGACACCCTCTCCCAGGAGAGGGAAAAGCAAAAGCGTTCGTCGTCCCCTCTCCGGGGAGAGGGTGGCCCAAAGGGCCGGGAGAGGGACTACTTCAGATCCAGCGCCGGCGTCAGATCACCCATCGCCTTGCCGCCACCGGCAACCAGCGCGGCGTCGCGTGCGGCCAGGCCCGGCAGCGCGTCGAGCGCGAAGCGGCGGGTGATCAGGCGCAGGATCGACGCGGTGTCGTACTGCGTGTGATCGACCGTGCCCTTCTTCGCCAGCGGCGAGATGATCAGCGCCGGGATGCGCGTGCCTGGGCCGAGCAGATCGCCCTTGGGCACCGGCACGTGATCCCAGAAGCCGCCGTTCTCGTCGTAGGTGATGACGATCACCATGTTGGCCCATTGCGGGCTGGCCTGCAGGCGTTGCACCAGATCGGCGATATGCGCGTCGCCGTCGGCGACGTTGGCGTAGCCGGGGTGCTGGTTCTGGTTGCCCTGCGGCTTGTAGAACGTGACCGAGGGCAGCGTGCCCGCGGCGGCATCGGTGACCAGATCCTTGTAGTCCTTCAGGTGCGCGTCGCGATCGGCCGCGTGCGTCGCCGGGTCGAATTCGGCGTAGTAGTTGAACGGCTGGTGATGGAACTGGAAGTTCGGCGGATTGGCGCTGATCGCGGCGCGGTCGGTGGTCGCGGTGGCCAGCGTGGCATCCCAGGACCCGGCGTACCAGGCCCAGCTCACGCTCTTGGCCGTCAGCAGATCGCCGATGTTGGTCTGGGTCTGCGGCGGCAGCGTGTTCGGCTTGCTGGTGTCGGCATAGAGCTTGGTGGTGTCGTCGCTCGCCGGCGCGTTGCTGCTCGGCTGATACGGCGGCTGCATCGTGTTGACCGCGCGGAAACCGTCACCGCTGCCGAAGTAATCCTTGGGCGCGATGTTGCCGCTGGTGACGAAAGTCGGCGGACCGTCGAGCGCCGAGGCGGGCGAGGTCGTCGCATTGATCGTCAGCGTCGGCAGATAGGCGCCGCTGGCGTCGGTGTCGAGCACGGTGATCGTCGGCTTGGCCGGCGCGGTGTCCGCGTTCGGATACTGCGGCGCGCAGGCGCAGATCAGATACTGGTGATTCAGGAACGAGCCACCGAAAGCACCCTGGAAAAAGTTGTCGGCCAGCACGTAGTCCTGGGCCAGGCTCCATAGCGACATGCGGCTGCCGTCGTAGTAGCCCATCACCAGACCACCGGCGTCGGCGTAGGCGACGAACTTGCTGTTGTCGCGCGCGCCGGTGCTGCCGATCTGCATCTGGTTTTCGTAAAAACGGTGGTACAGGTCACGCGTGACCACCGACTCGTCGACCGGATACGTCTGGTCGATCATGAACGGCTTGTTGCTGACCTTGTTGGTGGTGTCGGCCTGCGTGACCACCGGATACTGGCCCGCCGCGGTCAGCCCGCCCCACACCGCCGGCAAGCTGGCCAGCACCGTCGACGCGGCATCGCGATCGGTCTGCACCACGTAGCTGCCGGTCGCGGTACTGTTGACGCCGGGGATGCCGTTGGCACCGGGGAAAGTGCCGTAGAGATTGTCGAAGCTGCGGTTCTCCGCGTAGATGACGACGATGTTCTTGACCTGCGCCTGCAGTGCGCTGGTCACCGCCGCCTCGTCGGGCGCACCGTCGTTGTTGTTGCTGCCGTTGCAGGCAACGATCGTGGTGGCCGCGCCGATAGCGACGAACAAGGCCAGCGGCGCCAGCTGGCGCATCCGGGGGTAGAGCTTTTGCATGTTGGGGGCTTCCCTGCGTGGCGATCGGTGGCGACAGTCCGTCATTTTTTCCGCCCTTGATGACGGTTGCGTGTAATTTTTGCGTGGCTATGTTTCGGCTTGTTTCAAGCCCTTTTCAGACCGTGCCTCGTCTAAATGATGTCGACATGGCAGCGTAATAAAGGCCTGCTACGGATGCATTGATGAAACGATACGTGATCGCCACGCTGCTGGTTCTGGCCGCCTGCACTCCCGACAAACCACCGGTCGCAGAACAAGCCAAGGCAAGCGCCACCGACCAGGCTTTCTATGCGCAGAAATTCTCGAAGAAGCCCGAAGTTCCGGCGATGACCGCACTCGGCCGCGAGATGTTTTTTGATGACTCGCTGTCCGCCTCGGGCAAGCTCGCCTGCGCCAGCTGCCACGATCCGGCGCAGGCCTACGGGCCGCCGGATTCGCAGCCGGTCCGGTTCGGCGGCGCCGATCAATTACAGACCGGTTTTCGCGCGGCGCCGTCGTTGCGTTATCTGCAAAGCGTGCCACCGTTTACCGAGCACTACTACGAGGAAGACGACGACGACAGCCTGGACCAGGGCGCGGCCGGCGGCCGCACCTGGGACGGCCGCGCGCACTCGGCGCACGAGCAGGCGATGCTGCCGCTGCTGTCGGCGCAGGAGATGGCCAACGCAGACGCAGCGGCGGTCGTCGCCAAGCTGCGCGCGGCGCCGTATGCCGCGCAGTTCCGCGATACCTTCGGCGACGATGTTTTCGACGACGGCGATCGCGCCTGGCGTGCCGCGCTGCTGGCGCTGGAGGTGTTCCAGCAAAGCCCGGCGGACTTTTATCCCTACGACAGCAAGTACGACGGCTTTCTGCGGCATCAGGTCGAACTGAGCGCGCAGGAGCTGCGCGGGCTGAAGCTGTTCGAGGCGCAAGACAAGGGCAACTGCGCGAGCTGCCACCCGAACCGCATTCGTAGCGGCGCACTTCCGACGTTCACCGACTTCGGCTATGTCGCGCTCGGCGTGCCGCGCAATGCCGGCATCCCGGCGAATGGCGATGCCGGCTTTCACGATCTCGGCTTGTGCGGGCCGCTGCGCAAGGATCTGGCGGATCGCGCCGAATACTGCGGCCGCTTCCGCACGCCGAGCCTGCGCAACGTCGCGCTGCGCAAAACCTACTTCCACAACGGCGCTTACGCCACGCTGCGCGAAGCCGTGGATTTCTACGCCAGGCGCGACGTGCAGCCGCAGCACTTCTATCCGCGCGACCGCGACGGCAAGCCGAGCCAGTTCGACGATCTGCCCGAAGCCTACCGCGGCAACGTCAACATGGACCCGCCCTTCGGCGGAAAACCCGGCGGCAAGCCCGCGCTGAGCGAATCCGAGATCGACGATCTGATCGCATTCCTCGGCACGCTGAGCGATGGCTACAAGGCGCCCTGATGTGTATCGATGTGAAACGAAGACTGCAGCGTCGATACGAAATGTAGGTCGGCAATCCTTTGCCGACGCGTGCCCCCGATTTCAAATCGATTTTGCACGTCGGCAAGGGATTGCCGACCTACATCGGCGGGATATCAGCGCCGGCGATGAAACACCAGCGGCTGCTCCTTGCTCGCGGTCGTGGCGCAGCTGCCGCAGCTGCTGCAGGCGTCGTCGCCGCCGCCATGACAGCCGCCGCCGGATGTTGCCGAAGGCTGCACCAGCGACGCGACGCGCGCATGGCCGCGCTGTTCCAGCCGCCGCGCGAGCCACTGGCGCGGCACCGACACCAGTTTCGGCGCATACCGGCCGAGCATGTAGAGCCCGGCGACCACGACGCAGACGCCGACGATCAAGCTCTGCAGCAGCACCGAAGTCGTCATGCGCCCAGCGCCCTCGCCAGCTGGTAGGTGATGAACGACGCCAGATACGCAAGCCCGAAAAGATAGCCGGCGGCAATGCCGACACTCTTCCAGGAATTGGTTTCGCGGCGGATCACGGCCAGCGTCGACATGCACTGCGGCGCGTACACGTACCAGGCCAGCAGCGACAGCGCGGTCGGCAGCGACCATTGCGCGGCGATGATCGGCGACAGCGCGGCTCCGGCGGCGTCGCCGGTGGCCGACAGCGCGTACACCGTGGCCAGGGACGCGACTGCGACTTCGCGCGCGGCGAGCCCCGGAATCAGCGCGACACAGATCTGCCAGTTGAAGCCGATCGGCGCGAACACGAACTGCAGCCAATGGCCGATGCGGCCGGCGAAACTGAAGTCGATCGCATCGCCGACATGCCCGGCCGGCGGCGCCGGGAAGCTCGACAGGAACCACAGCAGGATGGTCAGCGACAGGATGATGGTGCCGACGCGCTTGACGAAGATCGAGCCGCGCTCCCACAGGCCGATCGCGAGATCGCGCAAGTGCGGCAGCCGGTACGAGGGCAGCTCCATCAGCAGTGATTGCTCGGCGACATCGCGCTTGAACGCCTTCATCACGTAGGCGACGGCGGCGGCCGAGACGATGCCAAGGAAGTACAGGCCAAACATCACCAGACCCTGCAGATTGAACACCGTGAACACGTCGCGCCGCGGAATGAAGGCGCCGATCAGCAGCGCGTACACCGGCAGGCGTGCCGAGCAGGTCATCAGCGGCGCGACCATGATCGTGGCCAGACGCTCGCGCGGGTCCTGGATGCTGCGCGTGGCCATGATGCCGGGGATCGCGCAGGCAAAACTCGACAGCAGCGGGATGAACGAGCGGCCGGTCAGGCCGGCGCCGACCATCAGGCGGTCGAGCAGAAAGGCAGCGCGCGGCAGGTAGCCGGACTCCTCGAGCGCGAGGATGAACAGGAACAGGATCAGGATCTGCGGCAGGAACACCAGCACCTCGCCGGCGCCGGCGATGACACCATCGACGATCAGGCTGCGCAGCGGACCCTCGGGCATGGCGTCGCCGACCCAGCCGCCGAGCGCCGACATCACCGCCCCGATGCCGTCCATCAGCGGCGCAGCCCAGGAGAACACCGCCTGAAACATCAGGAACATCAGCACGCTGAGAATCGCCAGGCCGAACACCGGGTGCAGCAGCACGCGATCGGCGGCGGCATCGAACTCGGCGATGCGCCGCGGCATCGTCACGCAGGCGGCGAGCAGGCGCACGACCTTGGCGTGAGCATCAGTGCCCTGCACGCTCGGCACCGGCAGCGCCGGCAGCGCTGCGTCGAGCTGGGCCAGCAGGCGGTGTGCGCCGCCGCGCTTCACCGCGACGGTTTCGACGATCGGCACGCCTAGCATCTGCTGCAACTTTTCGCGGTCGATGACGATACCGCGGCGCGCGGCGGCATCGGCCATGTTCAGGCTCACCACCATCGGCAGGCCGAGCTGCTGCAACTCGAGCACGAAACGCAGGTGCAGGCGCAGGTTGGTCGCGTCGACGACGCAGACCAGCAGGTCCGGCCGCTGCTCGCCGGCAAAACGGCCCAGGCAGACATCGCGCGTCACCGCCTCGTCCGGGCTGGTCGCGGCCAGGCTGTAGGCACCCGGCAGATCCAGCACCTGCACCAGCCGGCCCGAAGCCGAGGTATAGCGGCCCTCTTTGCGCTCGACGGTGACGCCGGCGTAGTTCGCAACTTTCTGGCGGCTGCCGGTCAGCTGGTTGAACAGCGCGGTCTTGCCGCAGTTCGGGTTGCCGACCAGTGCGATGCGCAGTGTGTCCATCAGACGCTGCGCTCGACCTGGACTCGCGCGGCCTCGGCACGGCGCAGCGCGAACTGGGTGAAGCCGATCTGGATCAGCATCGGATCACCACCGAACGGGCCGTTGGCCACCACGCGCACCGCCTCGCCCGCAACGAAGCCCAGATCGCGCAGGCGGCCGGCGATCGGATCGGGCTGGGCAACATCGTCCACTGCAAGTATCACGGCCGGCACATCCCGGGACAGTTCGGACAAGCGCATCGAGCGCGAGCTCTTAAAGAATGAGAATTATTCCCATTATAGAGCAGATGTGACCGGGTGGTATGGAGCATTGATCCCGCAGGTCGGCAGGCCTTTGCCGACATGAGGCCCCGATTGCGCATCGAAGACCCGCGTCGGCAAGGGATTGCCGACCTACGAGCCGCTCAGGCTTTCCACTTGATGCTGCAGCCGATGCTCGGCCGGGCCTGCGGATCGCATTCGAGGCCGGCCAGCACTGTGTCCAGCGCGGCGGCCAGGTCGGCACCGGTAACCGGCTTGCCGTTGCCGGGTGTGGATTCGTCGAAGCGGCCGGACCAGGCCAGCCTGCCGTCAGCGGCGAGCACATAAAAATCCGGAGTGCAGGCAGCCTGATAAGCGCGCGCCACGCTCTGGCTCTCGTCGTACAAATACGGAAAGCCGAAGCCACGCGTCGCGGCGAGCGCCTGCATCGCGTCCGGCGCATCCTGCGGATAGCGGCTGACATCGTTGCTGCTGATCGCGGCGAACGCCACGCCGCGTGCCTGGTATTCGCGGGCGCGCTGCAGCAATGCCTCGAGGATGTGCAGCACGTAAGGGCAGTGATTGCAGATGAACATCAGCACAGTCACGCGCTGGGCCCGCCAAACGTGCAGATCCAGCAACGCGCCGCTGACGGTGTCGGGCAGCACGAAATCCGGCGCGGCAATCCCGCGTGGCAGGCTGAAGGTCGATTCGGCGCGAGGCATGGGGTTTGCCGTTGTAGTGGGCGTCCGCCGAGTGTCACCGATCCGCGGAACACGCTGCCAGCACCGATCTCGCCGCGCTGCCGCGGGGATCAAGCGTGGCGACCCTGTTCAGCGCGCGCCGGCCCGGCGAAGGTGCGCGCCTGGCTGCCGCTGGCTTCGCCGTTGCGGCGCCGCTGGCAGATGTAGTGATTTTATATAGTACAATTCACCTATAACTAAATATTGATAACAAGCATTTTGCGACGTCATACTCAGGCGTCGTTCAGCCTGCCCGGTAAAGATAGAGGCGCTGTTACACAACGTTAAACGGACGGGTTCAAAACCCGGCCGTTCTTCAGCCTTCCCACCTGTTTCACGTCCAAGAGACATCCATGAACAACAAAACGCTCTGCGCCGCGCTGGCCGCTCTCACCCTGTTGACGACTGCCTGCGCCCCGCCGGCCGACAAGGAAGCTCAAGAAGCGGCCGATCAGGCCGCTACCCAAGCTCAGGAACTCGAAAAGGCCCAGGCCGATCTGGCTGCGGCCCAGGACGCGGCAACCAAGAAGCAGGCCGAACTCGATGCAGCCAAGGCGCGAGCGGCTCGTGCCGAACGCGCTGCGCGCCAGGAGCGTGCCGAAGATCAGCAGTCGGCGCCGCCGCCGGTCGCGGTCTGCAGCGACTGCGGCACGGTGGCCTCGATCAACGAGGTCCGCGCCAAGGGTGAAGGCACGGGTCTGGGCGCGGTTGCCGGCGCGGTACTCGGCGGCGTCATCGGCCACCAGTTCGGCGGCGGCAAAGGCAAGGACGTCGCCACGGCCGGCGGTGCGGTTTTGGGCGGTGTCGCCGGTCATCAGGTGGAAAGAAGCGCTCGTTCGACGACGTATTACGAAGTCGGTGTGCGCATGGACAATGGCAGCTATCAGACGGTGAAGGTCGACAGCGCGGCCGGCATCCAGGTCGGCACCGCGGTTCGCGTTGACGGTAACAACCTGCAGCTGCGGTAAGTCGGTCGTCGGTCTGCCTCGCGCTAGCCGATCGGCGCGAGTGACAGACGGAGAGGGCGATGCTGAACTGGTTGATCGACGTTGCAACGATGGCGGTCGGCGCACTCTGCGTCGTCGCCTTCCTGTACGGCTTGATCGCACGCAATGAGGTGCGGCCCAAGCGCCAGTTCTCCCGGCTGGACCGACGCGACTTTGAACGCCTGGATCGCCGCCGCGAGGACCTGGGGCCGCCGACCCCGGACGAGCGCCGCGTCGGCCCACGCCGGGCCCGCGAATTGATCTGAAAGCCCGCAGCAGAGGCAGAACGCAAAGGCCCGCAGCACGCGGGCCTTTTGCCGTGTGCGTTTTCCATGAACCGAGAGCCCGACCCACCCGTAGGCTGGGTTGCAGCGCAGCGGAAACCCAGCGCTGGATTCAGGCCGCCGTGCTGGGATTGCGCTTCGCTCCATCCCAGCCTACGCAGGGGTTCAGGGTCCGTCGGCAGGTCCGCAAGGAACACGGGGCTTTCCATGTGCGTTTTCTGGCGTGCCCCCAAGACTTAACGAGCCGGCCGCCCCCCGCTACAATGGCGCGATGCGGGTGTAGCTCAATGGTAGAGTCGTAGCTTCCCAAGCTACTTACGCGGGTTCGATTCCCGTCACCCGCTCCAACGCCTCACGGTGTCTTTCCAGCGCGCTTTTTCGTTTTCCGACCATGATCATCCAGCTCAACGGCCAGCCTCGCGAAGTGCCCGGCGGGTGCAGCGTGCTGCAGCTGATCGAGCAGCAGCTGCACCTGGCCGGCAAGCGGCTCGCGGTCGAAGTCAACGGCGAGATTGTCCCGCGCTCACAGTTCGCGAGCGCCTTGCTGCATGCCGGCGATCACGTCGAAGTCGTGCAGGCCATCGGAGGCGGCTGAGCGGCCGCACACGCAATGAACGCATCCATCATTCCCGACGCGCTGACCATCGCCGGCCGCCAGTATTCCTCGCGGCTGCTGGTCGGCACCGGCAAATATCAGGACATGCAGCAGACCGGCGCGGCGATCGAGGCCAGCGGTGCGCAGATCGTCACGCTCGCGGTGCGGCGCACGCCATTTTTTCAAACATCTGGTGGCCAGAACCCGAACGAACCCAACCTGCTCGACGTGATTTCGCCGTCACGCTACACGCTGCTGCCGAATACCGCCGGCTGCTATACCGCCGACGACGCGGTGCGCACCTGCCGCCTTGCACGCGAGCTGCTCGATGGCCACAAGCTGGTCAAGCTCGAGGTGCTCGGCGACGCCAAGACCTTGTACCCGGACGTGCCGGCGACGCTCGAGGCGGCGAAGATCCTGGTCCGCGACGGCTTCGACGTGATGGTCTACACCAGCGACGATCCGATCATCTGCAAGCGCCTGGAAGAAATCGGCTGCGTTGCAGTGATGCCGCTGGCGGCGCCGATCGGCTCGGGACTGGGCATCCAGAACCGCTACAACATCCTCAGCATCGTCGAGAACGCCAAGGTGCCGATCATCGTCGACGCCGGCGTCGGCACCGCATCCGACGCGGCAATCGCGATGGAGCTGGGCTGCCACGGCGTGCTGATGAATACCGCGATCGCCGAAGCGCGCAACCCGGTGCTGATGGCCAGCGCGATGCGTCACGGGATCGTCGCCGGGCGCGAAGCGTATCTGGCCGGCCGCATGCCGCGCCGCCGGTACGCATCGGCCTCGTCGCCGCTCGATGGCCTGTCGCAGGCGTGAAGCGGGCATGAGCTGCGCATGAGTCTCTACGCGCCCGCGCCGTTCGCGGAAGCGGATCGCGCGGCCGCGGTTGCGCTGATCGCGGCGCACCCGTTCGCGACGCTGATCACCGCGGTGGATGGCGCCGAGCCGCAGGTTTCGCATCTGCCTCTGCTGCTCGAAGGCGATGTGCTGATTGGCCATCTCGCCCGGGCGAATCCGCACTGGCAGAGTTTCGGCCGGGGATCGACGATCGCGGTGTTTCACGGCCCGCATGCCTACGTGTCGCCGCGCTGGTACGCCGAACCCGCGCACAGCGTTCCGACCTGGAACTACGCCACGGTTCACGTCAGCGGCCGGCCGGCCCTGCTCGGCGAGGCGGATTCGAAGAACAGCCTGCTGCAACTGACCCGGGCTTTCGATCCGGACTGGCGCGCGAGCGAGATCACGATCGATCGGCTGCTGCCCGGCATCGTCGCGTTCCGGATGCCGATCGCGGCCTGCGATGCCAAGTTCAAGATGAGCCAGAACAAGACCGCGGACGATAGGCGCAGCGTCATCGGTGGCCTGCTCGCCGCCCAGACCGGCCCGCTCAGCGATGCCGCCGGCGTCGCCCAATGGATGATGCAGAAGAACCTTCATGTCTGAGCCGCGGCGGCCACCCGAATCTGAAACCGGCGACACCGCCGCGCCGCCGCGCCGCATCCGCTCCTACGTGCGCCGCGAAGGCCGCATGACCGACGGCCAGCGCAGCGCACTCGACGAACTTTGGCCGCGTTACGGCATCGACGTACCACAGGCGCCGCTGGATCTGGCCGCGATTTTCGGCCGGATGGCGCCGCGGGTTTTCGAGATCGGCTTCGGCAATGGCGACCACCTGCTGTCGCGCGCGGCGGCCGAGCCGCAGCACGATTTCATCGGCGTGGAAGTGCATCGCCCCGGCTGCGGCCGCGTGATGATGCAGGCCTCGAAACTCGGCCTTAGCAATCTGCGCGTCGCAAGCTTCGATGCCGTCGAAGTGCTGCGCGACTGGATACCCGCCGGCGCGCTGGCCGAGGTGGTGATCTATTTCCCCGATCCCTGGCACAAGAGCCGCCACAACAAGCGCCGCCTGGTGCAGCCGCACTTCATGCCGCTGATCACGCGCGCCCTCGCCGGCGGCGGCCTGCTGCGCATGGCGACCGACTGGGCGCCGTATGCCCGGCACATGCTCGACGTGGTTCGCGGCGTGCCGGAGCTGGAAAACCTGGCACCCAACGGCGGCTACGCGCCGCGCGCGGAAACGCGGCCGAAAACGCGCTTCGAGGCGCGCGGCGAGCGCCTCGGCCACGAGGTTTACGACCTGTTGCTGCGCCGGCGCTAAAAGCCGGGTTCCGTACCGCATCGACCGCTCGCCGGCGGGCGTGATATGTAAAGCGCGTAGGCCGCTCTGAAGCTGTGACTTTCGCGCCGACTGCGAAGCCATGTTTTATTTTTCATCTCAGGTCGAATGACAGCCAGGCATCCCATCATCGGCGTCACCGGGTCCAGCGGTGCCGGCACCAGCACCGCGGTGCGGGCCTTCGACCGGATGTGCGCGACGCTCGGTATCCGGCCGGCGATCGTCGAGGGCGACGCCTTCCACGCCTACGACCGCGAGGGCAACCGCCGCGCGATCGCGCGGGCGCGCATTCGCGGCGAACATTTCTCGCTGCTGGGCCCGGCCGGCAACCTGCTGATGCGGCTCGAGACGCTGCTGCGCGAATACGGCCACAGCGGCACCGGCATCAGCCGGCGCTATCTGCACACCGAGGCCGAAGCCCAGGCGGTGCGCCAGAGCGTCGGCACGTTCACGCCGTGGATGCCGATCACGCCGGACACCGACCTGCTGTTCTACGAAGGCCTGCACGGCGGCTACGTCGGTGAAGACGCGAATATCGCCGAGCATATGGACCTGCTGGTCGGCGTGGTACCGATCGTCAACCTGGAATGGATCCAGAAAATCCGCCGCGACAACGACGAACGCGGCAGCACGCCCTCGGAGATCACCAGCACGATCCTGCGGCGCATGCCGGACTACGTGAATCACATCGCACCCCAGTTCTCGCGCACCGACGTGAACTTTCAGCGCGTGCCGCTGGTGGATACCTCCAACCCCTTCGTCGTGCGCGAGATTCCGGGCAACGAGGAGAGCCTGGTCGTGATCCATTTCAACGAGCACACGCGGCTGTCGGCCGACCTGGATCGCTATGAATTCCAGATTCCGGGCGCATTCCGATCCAATGCCCAGACCCTGGTCGTGCCGGGCGATCAGATCGAAACCGCGATGGAGGCGATCCTGATGCCGGCCTTGCAAAGCCTGCTGGCGCGGCGCGCGCAGGCCATCGACGCGGCGGCGTCTCAGAACCCGCTACCGCCGGACATCGCTCCGGCTTGAAGCATACGCCGCAGCGGCGTAGAAGTAGGGCACACGGAACTTCGTCAGAGGCTCCTTAGGCAAAACATGAGCTGCACGGGAGACCGGCGATGGCGCAATGGCTGCAGGAAATGAACCCCGGTGACTGGTACGAGTCGGCCGGCAACACTTTCGAAATCGTGGGCGTGGATGTGGCCAGCGAGATCGTGCTGGTACAGCACTTCGACGGCGCGCTCGAGGAAGTCGAGTTCGACGCGTGGATCGAACTGGAGGCAGTGCCTTGCGCCGCGCCCGAGGACTACTCCGGCGCGCTGGATCTGGATACCGAAGATCGCGTGATCGACGGGATCGCCACCGCCGGCGACGACGACGCCTTCAAACGGCTGTACATCGATTCGCGGTAGCGATTCGCGACAGCGCCCCAAAAACTCCGCCGCCGCGGATAAAGGAAGCCATGATGCCTGGGCCGTCGCGGTGGTTGGAAACCTTCCGCACGCCGCGTCTGCGGCCAGAGTTCAAGTTCCGCCTGGACGACGGCACACCGGTACAGGTGCGGCCGCTGCAGCCCGAAGATGCGCAGCGGCTACGCGCCGGTTTCGAGCAGATGTCACAGCTCGCACGGCGCCGACGCTTCCTCGCCGACGTCAAGGATCTCACCGACAACCAGATCGCCGAATTCACCCGCCTCGACCCGATCGATCGCGCGGCCTGGGGCTGCATGAATCGCGAGCGGCCCAGGGAGCCTGGCGTGGGCGTGGCGCGTTACCAGCGCATCAATGGTGATCGCCGATCGGCGGATGTCGCGATCACCGTGCTCGAGGAATATCAGGGCCGCGGCGCCGGCATGCTGCTGCACGCCTGCCTGCATCTGACCGCGCATCGCGCCAGCATTCGCCGCTTCTATTACGACATGCTGCGTGACAACCAGCGCTTCATCGGGCAGATCAAGGCGCTGGGCGGTACATTCGAAGGCCGCGCGGAGAACATCGAGCGCTGGTCGCTACCGGTCTATCATCGCGCTCGCGATGTGCCGGATACCACCAGCATCGGCCGGCGGTTTTCCGAAATCATGCTCAAGCTCGGCCGCCCTCCCGCGGCCTGATTACCCACGAACCGCTACCATATCAACCCAGGAATTCCACGATGAAACGCTTGATGCTGGCCGTTCTGCTGTCAAACGCGATCGCCCTGCCCGCCGTCGCTGCCCTGAAGGAAGGCGACGCCGTGGTCGATTTCAAGACGCAGGCTTCGCTGGCCGGCAAGGCTTTCGATTTTTCGCTAAAGGATTCACTGAAGAAGGGCCCGGTGGTCGTGTACTTCTATCCGTCGGCGTTCACCGGCGGCTGCAACGTCCAGGCGCATACGTTCGCGGTCAACAGCGACAAGTTCGCTGCCGCCGGCGCGACGATCATCGGCGTGTCGCTCGACAGCATTCAAAGGCTCAATGATTTCTCGGCCGATCCGGCGTACTGCGCCGGCAAGTTCCCGGTCGCATCGGATGCCGACGGCAAGATCGCGAAGTCCTTCGACTTGAGCGTCGCTGACGGCAAGCTCGGGCAGAAGGACTCGCGCGGCGCCGAAATCGGCCACGGCTTCGCCGAGCGCACCACCTTCATCATCAAGCCCGACGGCCGGATCGCGAGCGTGGTCGGCGGCATGGCGCCGGCGGCGAATGTCGAGCAGGCATTGGTGGCGGTGCAGAAATTATCGGCAGCCAAATAAGCCGTCGTACGTCGGCAAGGGATTGCCGACACGCCGTTTCAATCGGGGCTGCCGTGAACCGCTGCGGCCGGGTAGCATGCGGCCATGACGACTTCCCAAATGGCGCCCGCGACCGGATGGCGGGCAATGCTGGCGCCGTATCTCGAACGCGAAGCGCTGGCGGCGCTGTTTCTCGGCATGTCGTCCGGTTTTCCGTACGCGATGATCGGCGCGACGCTGACCACGCGGCTGGCGCAGGACGGCATCAGCAAGAAAAGCGTGACCGCGTTTTCGCTGGCGTTTCTGGTCTACAGCTTCAAGTTCCTGTGGGCACCGATCGTCGATCGTGCGCGGCTGCCGGGACTGAACCGCTACGGACAGCGCGTGTCCTGGCTGTGGCTGTCGTCGCTGCTGGTCGCGGCCAGCGTGATCTGGCTCGGTTCGCTGGACCCGAAAGCCGGCCTGATGAATGTGGCTTTCGCCGCGATTGCGCTGGGCTTCGCCGGCGCGACGTTCGACATCGTCATCGACGCCTATCGGATTGAAACGCTGCAGCCGCGGCAACTCGGCGTCGGCTCCGGCATGTCGCAATATGGCTGGCGCATCGGATCGGTTTGCGCGGCGGCGCTCGCGCTGGTCGTCGCCAGCCGCGCCGGCTGGGGGCTCGCCTACGGCCTGTGCGCGCTGTTCGTGCTGCCCGCGGCCTTGACCGGCTGGTGGCTCGGCGAACCCGCGCGTCATCACGAGCCCGCGCCGGTGCGCAATTTCAAACAGGCGGTCGGCGCCGTCGTCGGGCCCTTGAGCGAATTCTTCCGGCGCCGCGGCGCGTTCCTGGTGCTGGCCTTCGTGCTGCTGCACAAGATCGGTGACACGCTGGCCAACCTGACCGTGCGCCTGCTGCTCGACGATCTGCATTTCACCAACGACGAGATCGCGACCTACGACGTCGGCTTCGGCTTCATCGCCTATCTGGTCGGCATCTTCATCGGCGGCATCCTGTACGAGCGCCTTGGCCTGAAGCGCTCGGTGACGATCAGCCTGTTTCTGATGGCGGTCTCGAATCTGTCTTTCGCATTGCTGGCAGCGATCGGGCACAGCAGCAGCCTGCTCGCGTTCACGATCGGCTTCGAGAATGTGTCCAGCGGGATCGGCGGCGTCACGATCGTTGCCTACCTGTCGGCGCTGTGCAATCTGTCGTTCACCGCGACGCAATTCGCTCTGCTGTCGGCGGCCGCGTCGATCGTCGGCAAGTTTCTGACCGGCACCACCGCGGGCCGGCTGATCGAGGCTATGGGCTACGTGAACTTCTATCTGCTGACGACGCTGGTCGCGCTGCCGGGCCTGGCGCTCTACGTCTGGATGAGCCGCACCGGCCTGATCGACGAAAGCCTGTCGCACGATTCCGAGGCTACAGATCGAAGTCCATGATCAGCGGCGCGTGATCCGAGAAGCGCGTGCTCGTGTGGACCTGGGCGGCGCGGAGCTTGTCGCGCAGGTCCGGCGTCGCCAGCTGGTAGTCGATGCGCCAACCGACGTTGTTGGCGAACGCATTGCCACGGTTTGACCACCAGGTGTAGCCCTCGCCCTCGGCGTCCGGATGCAGCGCGCGATAGGCGTCGACCCAGCCGATGTTCTCGAACACGTCCGTCATCCACGCGCGCTCGTGCGGCAGGAAGCCGGAGTTCTTCTGGTTGGAGCGCCAGTTCTTCAGGTCTTTCTGCGTATGCGCGATGTTCCAGTCGCCGCACAGCACGTACTGGCGGCCCTCGCCCATCATCTCGCGCAGCTTGGGCTCGAAGAATTTGAGGAAACGGTCCTTGGACTCCTGCCGCTCCGGCCCGGCCGAGCCCGACGGCAGGTACAGCGACACCACCGACAGCTCGCCGAAGCGCGCCTCGATATAGCGGCCCTCGTCGTCGAACTCGGTCGCGCCCAGCGTCGTCAGCACCGCGTTGGGCTTGGCGCGCGAATAGATCGCGGTGCCGCTGTAGCCCTTGCGCAAAGCGCTGTTGAAATGCACGTGCCAGCCCTTGGGCGCAAACGTGTCGAGGCCTTCCAGATCCGCCGGCTGCGCCTTGATCTCCTGCAGGCAGAGCACGTCGGCCTTTTGCCCGGCGAGCCAGTCGAACATGCCCTTGTTGGCCGCGGAGCGGATGCCGTTGCAGTTGAGGCTGATGATTCTTTTCATTGACGGAAGTTTGCCGCAAATCGGCAAGCGGTGGCGTTCAGCCGGATATGGCGCGCAGCCGCGGGCGCTCGAACGGCGCACTGTTGCGGGCCAGCAGCGGCGCCAGCTCGTCGGCAGTCATTGCCGGCGCAAAGTACCAGCCCTGGATCGAGGTACAGCCGTGCTGGCGCAGGAACTGCACCTGCTCCTCCTGCTCGGCGCCCTCGGCCACCACCGACAGCCCGAAGCTCTTGGCCATCGCCAGGATCGCGATGGTAATGCTGGCGCCGTCGCCCGGAATGCGCTCGATGAAACTGCGGTCGATCTTGATCGCATGCACCGGCAGACGCGGCAGATACGACAGCGAGGAGTGCCCGGTGCCGAAGTCGTCGATCGACAGCCGGATGCCCTTGGCGCGCAGACGGCTCAGCAGGCCGATGCTGGCCTCGTCCGAATCCATCAGCAGGCTCTCGGTGATCTCCAGCCCGAGCTTGTGCGCGGCGAGCCCGGAATCCTTCAGGGCCGCATCGATGTCGTCGCAAAAGTGCGGGTCGCGCAGCTGGCGCACCGACACGTTGACCGACAGCGGCGGCACGTGCAGGCCCGCCGCGCCCCAGTCGGCGGACTGCTGGCAGGCGGTGCGCAGCGCCCAGCGGCCGATCGGCACGATCAGCCCGCATTCCTCCGCGCCCTGTACGAAATCGTAGGGCGGCACCATGCCGCGCGTGGCGTGCGGCCAGCGCAGCAGCGCCTCGATGCCGACGATGCGGCCGTCGGCCAGCCCGATCTGCGGTTGGTACTGAAGCTGGAAGTCGTGGTTGTCGATCGCCCGATGCAGATCGGCCTCGAGCGCCAGCCGGTGCGCCGCGCGGCGGTTCATCTCGGGCTCGAACAGCGCGCAGCCGTTCTTGCCAAGATGCTTGGCGTGATACATCGCGGTGTCGGCGTTGCGCATCAGCGTATCGACGTCGCTGCCGTCGGCCGGGGAGCAGCTGAGGCCGATGCTGGCGGTGACGTGGTAGTCGCGGCCGTCGACGGTCAGCGGCTGTTCGAGCTGCGCCAGCAGTTTTTCGGCGAGCAGACGGGCCTGGGCCCGAGTCTGCAGCGGACGCAGGATCAAGGTGAATTCGTCACCGCCCAGACGGCACACGATGTCGGTGCTGCGCACCAGCGTCAGCAGCCTCTGCCCGATCGCCTTGAGCAGCAGATCGCCGTGCGCATGTCCCAGCGTGTCGTTGACGATCTTGAAATTGTCGAGGTCGAGCAGCGCCAGCGCCAGCTGGCCGCCGTCGGCCACGCCGCGGCGCAGGTGGTCGTTGAACGCGTGGCGGTTGGGCAGATCGGTGACCGGATCGACATGCGCGAGCCGGTACAGATCGGTCTCCGCCGCCTCCACGCGATGGCGCATGCGCGTGACCAGGGGCAGCGTCAGACCCAGGGACGCGGCCGCCACCATGCACATCAGCGCGGCGTAGCCGAGCAGCGACCAGTACACCGAGTTCAGGCCAGCTTCGATGACGACGATGCCGACCGTCCGGTCCTGGTAGACGATCCGATGCGCCACCAGCACATCGTCGATCGCGATCTGGTGACCCTGCTCCAGCAGCGCCACCGACGCAGCCGCCGGCGGCGGGTGTCCTGAGCGGGTGTAAGACGCGAGCATGCGGCCATCCGCCGTGAACACGGCGGCCGCTTCGATGGTCGGCACCGCCTCGAGCGCCGACAGGGTTTCGCTGCCGGCGCGCTCGTCGTTGAACAGCAGCGCCGCGAGCGTGTTGGACCCGATGATCTGTGCCTGCACTCGCAGCGACTCCAGTAGCCCGCGCTCCATCGACACGAACTGATAGGCGATCAGCGCCAGACTCGCGAACAGCAGCGCGGCCGCCGCGG
Source organism: Hydrocarboniphaga sp. (assembly GCF_028291725.1). Lineage (GTDB taxonomy): Bacteria > Pseudomonadota > Gammaproteobacteria > Nevskiales > Nevskiaceae > Hydrocarboniphaga. The sequence goes on from NZ_JAQGNT010000107.1 coordinate 58,289, forward strand.
CGAGCAGGTTGGATGCGGCCACCGATTGCCGCAGCGCAGGGGCGGCAGCCATGGTCACTGCGTGGCCCGCGCCAGGCGCAGCAGCTTGGAGCTGAACTTGAGCCCGGCCCTTTGTGCAGCGATGGTGTCGATGTCGAAGCGTACGTGCGAATGGTCGAGGGCGAGCACGATCATCACATGGCCGTCGAGCGATCCGCCGTCGGACACCATCAGCGTGCCGCGACGCTCGACCGGCGGCATCGGCGACGCCGGCTCGACGATCCACACGCCGCAGTCCTCCGGCGCCGGATCGCCCGCGGCCATCACTTTGACCGTGACCAGGCCGTCGTTGACCGGCTTGCCGGCCAGACGCAGCACCGCTGCCTTGAGCGCGCTGCTGTCAGCGATGCAGAAGCTCAGCCCCGAAGCCGCGGCCGGCTGCGGCCATTGCGTGAACAGGGCGAAGTTGTAGATGAAGGCCGCCTTCAGCTCGGCTTCGGGTACCGGCTCCTGTGCGCCGATCGGCATCGGCAGCAGCAGGCCGAAGCGGATCAGGGCCCTGCAGATCGGCCTCCAAAGAGGCCTGCAGATCGGCCTGCAAAGGGGAGCGAGCGTTCGGCGCATGGGAGCCGCTCAGAATCCGAGCGTCAGCCGCGCCAGCACGGATCGTCCGTCCTGGTCCACGCCGCTCTGCAGCAGTTCGGGGCCGGCAGGCTGCGCGTAGTCCCGGTCGAACAGGTTGTAGACGGTGATCGAGCCCTGCAGGCGGCGGCCGAGCGCGCGGCTCAGGCTCAGGTTGCCCAGCCAATACGCGCCGATCTCGCTTTGCTGACCCCGCTGCGCTGCGACGGCGCTGAGTTCGGCGCCGAGGATCACACCGGTATTGGCAATGCCGGTCGACAGGTTCAGATGCGCCAGGTGCCGCGGCGAGTTTTCCAGCTGCTGGTGGCTGCTCTGGTCCTGGGCCAGCTGCCAGCTGTAGCTCGCTCGCAGCTGCGCGGTGTCGCTCCAGCGCCGGGTGTAGCTCAGCTCCGCTCCGCGCGTTTCGACGCGGCCCTGGTTGATGTATGTCGGCATGCCGTCCTGGCCTTCCATCAGCGAAATCAGGTCGTGCACGCGGTAGGTGTAGAGCGAGGCGGTCAGCATCGCGTTGTCCGGCAGGCTCTGCTGTAGGACCAGCTCGGCAGTGCGGATCTGCTCGGAGTCGAGATCCGGATTGCCGGCCTGCGCGCCGTCGCCGGCTACCGTGTAGAACTGCTCGAAGGCGTTGGGTGAGCGATATGCGCTGCCGCAGAGCCCCTTGATCGTGGTTCGCGGCCCCGGTGAATAGATGATCGCGGCGCGCGGGCTCAGCCTGCTGCCGCTGGTCGAGTCGTGGTCGAGCCGCGCACCGAGGTTGAACAGCAGCTGCGACGACCAACGATATTCGTCCTCGAGATACAGGCCCCAGGTGCCACCGCTGCGGTGGTCGTCGAGATATTGCAGGTCCGGGTCCACCGAAAAATTGTGTTGATCGCGATGCCCGTCGTAGCGCATATCGCTGCCGATTACCAGATGGTGATCGGTGAAGGCCTGCAGCGTGCCCTGGACGCTGAACCCGTACGAGCGGGCATCGGCGCCATCGTAATTCACCGTCGGCAGGTAGACGTAGACGCCATCGTATTGGTACTGGCTGACAAAGCCGCGTGTCACCAGCTCGAAATCGTCGCTGTAGCGGTGGCGATGGACCAGGCTCGCCCAGCTGTGCTGGTCCCGCGCCTGCTCGCCATCGACGCCAAAGCTCTGCCCGTAGCTCGCCGTCGGGATACCCTTGACGCGATCGGCCCAGGCCAGTTGCAGATCGAATTCACCGTAGCGCGCCTTGGCCAGCAGGCGTGTGGCGCGGTCGTCATCGAGATGGGTGGCGGCGCCGTTGTGGGTTTCGGGCGTGTCGAACTCGGGGAAATACAGGTCGGGGCCGTCGGTTGCGAAGCGGCTTGCCGACAGCAGCAGATCGGCCTGCTGTCCGCCGCTCCAGCCATAGCTGGCGCGGCCGCCGCGATAACCGTAGCTGCCGCCGGTGACACCGAGCTGCGTCCCCGGCGCCTCGGCGGCGCGTTTGGTGATCACGTTGACGACGCCGAAGAACGCGTTGGAACCATAGATCGCCGAGCCCGGCCCGGGCACGTATTCGATGCGCTGGATCATCTCGACATCGATTGGAAAATCGGTGCCGATCGCGGCTTGTCCGTAGACCGCGTCGTTGCTCGGGACGCCGTCGATCAGCAGCAGGAAGCGGCTGTCGTAGTCGCCGGGTCGCTGGAACCCGCGCGCGCCAAGATAGGCGTAATTGCGGTCGTAGTTCACGTACAAGCCCGGCAGCGAGGCCAGCGCCTCGCCGAGCGTGCGCCAGCCGAAGGCTTCGAAGTCACCTGCCGTCAGCACCGCGACCGCGGACGGCGCTTCGCTGATCTTCTGCTCGAAGCGCGACGCACTGGATACTTCCAGATCCATCAGCTGCTCGATCGGTAACTGAGCCAGATCGGCAGACGCCGGCAAGGCCTGGGCGTAGACCGGGCACGCAACCGCTGCCAGGCAAGCCACGCCCGTCAACCGCGGCCAGCGCTGCCGACCAGTACGGGTCATGGTTCAATCCTCACGGTGGAGCAGGCGACTATCCGGAAATGAAACCGGGTGGTCTATGGACAAGTCACATCATCGGTATCGGCAATGCCCGCGGGTTCTTGACCGTGGCCGCGGCCGCCGCGCTGGGAGACAATGGAAGCCCGCAACGCGAAAAAACAATATGAAACCGCACCAGACCGCCTTCCTCGAACTCGCGCTCGAACACGAGGTGCTGAAGTTCGGCCGGTTCACGCTGAAATCGGGCCGTATCAGCCCCTATTTCTTCAATCTGGGCAAGATTGCCAGTGGTGCCGGTTTGCGCCGGCTGGCCGGCGCCTACGCCGATGCGCTGCTCGGCTCCGGCGTCGAGTTCGACCTGCTGTTCGGCCCGGCCTACAAGGGCATTCCGCTGGTCGCGGCGATCGCCTATGCACTGGCCGAGCGCGGCCGCGATCTGCCGTTCGCGTACAACCGCAAGGAGGCCAAGGATCACGGCGAAGGCGGCGTACTGGTCGGCGCACCGGTTGTGGGCGCGCGCGTGGTGATCGTCGACGACGTGCTGACCGCCGGCACTGCGCTGCGCCAGTCGCACGCGCTGCTGCGCGACGCCGGCGCGACCACGGTCGCGGCGATGACCGCGCTGGATCGCCAGGAAGTGGGGCCCAATGGCCGCTCGGCGGTGCAGGAGTTGGCGAGCGAGGCCGGCATTGCGGTGCTGCCACTGGTGACGGTGCGCGATCTGCTGGCGCATCTGACGCAGAGCGGTGGTGATGCGGCGACGATCGATGCGATCAACGCATATCAGGCGCAGTACGGGGTCAAGGATTGACGTGACAATGTTGGGGTTCGCTGCGCTCACCCCAACCTACCCATCGCATCGTAGGTTGGGGTGAGCGCAGCGAACCCCAACACCGCCGATCAACCCCGGATCAGCGTGCCAATCCCTTCATTGGTGAACAGCTCCAGCAGCACCGAGTGATCAGTGCGGCCGTCCATGATCACCGCACTCCTGACACCGCTGGCGACCGCATCGAGTGCGCACTGGATCTTCGGCAGCATGCCACCGTAAATCGTGCCGTCGGCAATCAGCCCCTGCACCTGGCTCACCGTCAGGCCGGTCAGCACGTTGCCGCCCTTGTCCATCACGCCGGGGATGTTGGTCAGCAGGATCAGCTTCTCGGCCTGCAGCACCGAGGCCAGCTTGCCGGCCACCAGGTCGGCATTGATATTGAACGCCTCGCCCTGGGCACCGACACCGATCGGCGCGATTACCGGGATGAAGCCGCCGGCTTCCAGGTGTTTGACCACACGCGGATCGATCGCGTCGACTTCGCCGACCTGGCCCAGATCCTCACCACCGGCGACCACCAGCTTGCGGGCGCGGATCAGGCCGCCGTCCTTGCCGGACAAACCGACCGCCTGCCCGCCCTGCTGATTGATCGCACTGACGATCGCCTTGTTGACCAGGCCGCCGAGCATCATCTCGACCACGTCCATGGTCTCGTCGTCGGTGACGCGCATGCCATCGACGAAGCGCGAGGTCTTGCCGAGCTTTTCCAGGTGCGCGCCGATCTGCGGGCCGCCGCCATGGACCACGATCGGGTGCATGCCGACGTGCTTCATCAGCACGATGTCGCGTGCGAACGAGGCGATCATGCTGTCGTCCTTCATCGCGTTGCCGCCGTATTTCACCACCAGCGTCTTGCCGGAAAAGCGGCGGATATACGGCAGCGCCTCGGTCAGCACGCGGGCGATGGTCTGGGCGTTGGTCAGGTCGATCGGCATCTGGATGCGGACGTTGTGCGGATAAAGCGGAGTGAGGATTTCGGGGGCGCCCATGTCGGACTCGTGGTCAAGTTGACGCAGCGAGTCTGTGACAGGGCGATGCTCCCTTGATTACGGAACGATGGCGCTTCAGTGACGGCCGGTATGGCCGAAACCGCCGGCGCCGCGCTGGCTCGCCTGGAATTCGCTGACCAGCTCGAAATCCGCGCGCACCACCGGCACCAGCACCAGCTGCGCGATGCGCTCGCCGGGCGTCATGCTGAAGGGGGCGCTGCCGCGGTTCCAGCAGCTGACCATCAGCTCGCCCTGGTAGTCGGAATCGATCAGGCCCACCAGGTTGCCGAGCACGATGCCGTGCTTATGGCCCAGGCCCGAACGCGGCAGGATGATCGCGGCCAGGCCCGGGTCGGCGACGTAGATCGCCATGCCGGTCTTGATCAGCGTGGTCTGGCCCGGCTCGATTTCCAGAGGCTGGTCCAGCATCGCGCGCAGATCCAGCCCGGCCGCGCCGTCGGTGGCATAACCCGGCAGCGGGTAATCGCGGCCGAGGCGCGGATCGAGAATCTTGAGCTGGATCTTTTGTGACATTTTGTTGTTTTCTGAAGTTATTGTTTATTTTTTCGCGGCACGCTGCCGGATGATCAGCGCCACCAGGCCGCGCGCGACTTCGGCCTTGGTTGCCGGCGCCAGCGCTTCGCCGCCGTCCGGCCAGAACACCTGCAGGCTGTTGTCGTCCTGGTCGAAGGCGCGGCCGGCGCCGACCCAGTTGGCGGCGATCATGTCGAGGTTCTTGCGCTGCAGCTTGCCGCGCGCGTGTTCTTCCAACTTCTCGGTCTCGGCGGCGAAGCCGACCACGAACAGCTGCGGATAGGCCTTGCGAACCGTCGCCAGCACGTCGTCGGTGCGCGCCAGCGGCAGCGTCAGTTCAGCGTCGTTCTTCTTGATCTTCTGGCCGGCGATGCTGGCCGCGCGGTAGTCGGCGACCGCGGCGGCAGCGACGAAGATCTGAGCATCGCGGCTTGCGGCGAGCGCGGCCTTGAGCATGTCGGCGGCGGACTCGATGTCGATGCGCGTCACGCCGGCCGGCGTCGACAAGTTCGTCGGCCCCGAAATCAGCGTCACGCTGGCACCCTGGTCGCGCAGCGCCGCCGCAACCGCATAACCCTGTTTGCCGGAGCTGCGATTGCTCAGGAACCGCACCGGGTCCAGCGGCTCACGCGTGGGCCCGGCGGTGACCACCGCGTGCACGCCCTTCAGCGGGCCGGACGACAGCAGCTCGGCGACATTGGCGCGAAGATCGAGCGGCTCGCGCATGCGGCCTTCGCCGATTTCGCCGCAGGCTTGGTAGCCGGCGCCAGGGCCGAGCACCGCAATGCTGCGCGCGGTCAGCGTCGCGACATTGGACTGGGTTGCCGCGTTGGCCCACATCAGGCGGTTCATCGCCGGCGCCACGGCGATCGGCTTGTCGGTGGCCAGACACAGCGTCGACAGCAGATCGTCGGCCGCGCCGTGCGCAAGCTTGGCGATGAAATTGGCCGTCGCCGGCGCCACCAGGATCAGATCCGGCCAGCGCGCCAGCTCGATATGGCCCATCGCCGCCTCGGCCGCCTCGTCCCACAGCGAATGCCGCACCGGCTTGCCGGACAGCGCCTGGAAAGTCGGGTCGCCAACAAAATGCAGCGCCGAGTCGGTCATCACCACCTGCACCTCGGCGCCGGCTTCGATCAGCCGCCGCGTCAGATCCGCCGCCTTGTAGGCCGCGATGCCGCCGGTCACGCCGAGCAGGATGCGGCGGCCGTGCAGCGAGGGAATGAGCGCGCTTTGTGACATGACGCGGATTCTACTGTTTTGCGGCGCACGGATTCGCTTGTCCGCCGGCCCGGCGCCTACTCTGGCCGATGGCAGACCGCCTCGATGTTGTGGCCGTCCGGGTCGAGCACGAACGCGCCGTAGTAGTTCGGGTGGTAATGCGGGCGCAGGCCGGGGGCGCCGTTGTCCCGCCCGCCCGCGCCGATCGCGGCGGCGTAATACGCATCGACCACCGCGCGGGACGCGGCGGCGAACGCGACATGCACACCGGCGCCGGCCGCGGCCCCGCCGTCGCCGATCCAGAAATACGGCCGCTGCTGCGATCCGAAACCGACGTGCCCACCGGCGCCGGTCTGCTCGGCCGTCACCTCCATCACCAGGCCGATTTCGAGCGGGTGCAGCGCGGCCTCGAAGAAGCGCCGGCTGCGCTCCAGGTCCGAAACGCTGATTCCGATATGGTCGAGCATGAGGCCTGTTCCTTGTTGGTGGTCGCGGCAATTGTCCAACGGCGTCTCAGTCGCAGGCCGCGCGTCTGAATAGCATAGGGCGATCACCGGGGATCAACATGAGCATTCGCGATTGGCCGGCCGGCGAACGGCCGCGTGAAAAACTGCTGGAGCGCGGCGCGGGCGCGCTCAGCGACGCCGAACTGCTGGCGATCTTCCTGCGCACCGGCCTGGCCGGCAAAAGCGCGGTGGATCTGGCGCGCGACCTGCTGAGTCGCTTCGACGGCCTGCGCGGCCTGCTCGGCGCGGATCGCACGGCGTTCTGCTCCGCCAAGGGCCTGGGCGACGCCAAGTTCGCACAGCTGCAGGCGGTGCTCGAGATGGGCCGGCGCCACCTAGGCGAAGCAATCCGCCAGCGCGAGGCGCTGAACGACCCGGCGACCGTGCGGCGCTTCCTGCAGGCGCGGCTGCGGGACCGCGACCGCGAGGTGTTCGCGGCGCTTTTCCTCGATACGCAGCACCGGCTGCTGGCTTATGAGGAGCTGTCGGTCGGCACACTCGACGGGGCCTCGGTGTACCCGCGCGAGGTGGTCAAGGCGGCGCTGAAATGTTCGGCGGCGGCGGTGATTTTTGCGCATAACCATCCGTCCGGCGTCGCGGAACCCTCGGCCGCGGATCGGCTGCTGACCGAGCGGCTGCAGGCGGCGCTGCGGCTGATCGACGTGCGCGTGCTGGATCATTTCGTGGTCGGCGATGCGTCGCCGGTGTCGTTTGCGGAGCGCGGGTGGATCTGATCGGCGAGCATGAATCGCGGACATGGTCCGCTCCTACAGGAGCTTTGCGTACCCTCGATCCGCGACTGTAGGAGCGGACCAAAGTCCGCGATTGCGGTGCAAATTCGCGCCGACCTCCGTAGCCTGCTGACAGCAGCTTGTCAGCAGCCCCGGCCGATACTGCGGCGCACCTCACGACGGAGCGACACCCCATGATCCTCGGCCTGCGTACCGCCATCTACCCCGCTCCCGACCTCGCCGCCGCCAAGGCCTGGTACGCGCGGGTGTTCGGCGTCGAACCCTATTACGACCAGCCCTACTACGTCGGTTTTGCGATCGGCGGTTTCGAACTCGGCCTGATCCCGGACGCGACACCCGGCGCCGACGGCACTCAGGCGTACTGGGGCGTCGACGACGCCGACGCCGAATACGCGCGCCTGCTCGGCCTCGGCGCCCAGGATCTCGACCCGGTCCGCGAGGTTGGCGACGGCGTCCGCGTCGGCTCGGTGCTCGACCCGTTCGGCAACCGGCTGAGCCTGATCCAGAACCCGCTGTTCGATCGCGCGAGCCTGCGCTGATGATGGTCTGGAGTGACGAACGCAGCATCGAGGTGCAGGCGATGCCGGCGCAGATCTGGAGCCTGTTCTCGAACGTCGCGGACTGGCCGCAATGGAACGCCGGCATCGAGCGCATCGAACTGCACGGGCCGTTCGAGACTGGCACCCGCTTGACGATGCAGCCGCCGGGCGAAGACCCGTTCGCGAGCACCCTGCTCGACGTGCGCGAGAACCAGGGTTTCACCGACGAGACCATCCTGCATGGCACGCGGGTACTGGTACATCACCTGATCGCACCGCTGGACGGCGGCAGCACGCGCATCGTGTTCCGCACTGAAGTCAGCGGGCCGGTCGCGGCGGATCTGGGCGAGGCCGTCACCGAGGATTTTGCCGAGGTGCTGGCGGCGCTGAAACGCCGTGCCGAAGCCTGAACCGGATGCCGCACCGGCGAGCCATTTAAGCTATCGGCATGCGCCGCGCCGACCGCCTGTTCCGCATCGTCCAGTACCTGCGAGGCCGCCGGCTGACCACAGCCGCGCAGCTGTCAGGCTGGCTGGAGGTGTCGATGCGCACGATCTACCGCGATGTGCGCGACCTGAGCCTGTCCGGCGTGCCGATCGAGGGCGAGGCCGGTATCGGCTACCGGCTCGGTGCCGGCTATGACCTGCCGCCGCTGATGTTCGACCGCGCGGAACTGCAGGCGCTGGCCGCCGGCGCACGCATCGTCGAGGCCTGGTCCGGGCCAGAAACCGCGCGCGCGGCCGCTTCGGCGATGGCCAAGATCGCCGCCGTGCTGCCCGAGGACGCGCGCATCGATCTCGAACGCACCCGCCTATACGCCTCGCCTTTCGCCACCTCGGTACCCGGCGGTATCTTCGACCGGCTGCATCAGGCGATCGCGCAGCGTGAGGTGATGCAGATCGGCGGCTACCGTGACCAGCAACAGGCAGTCAGCGAGCGCGCGGTCTGGCCGCTGGGTCTGTACTTCTGGGGCGCAGCCTGGACGCTGGCCGGCTGGTGCGAGCTGCGCGAGAATTTTCGCCAGTTCCGGATCGACCGCATCGGCTCGCTGGAAGCCACCGGGCGCCACTATCCCGACCAGAGCGGCCGGCGACTCGAGGATTTTGTCCGTTTTATACACAGCCAGGCCGACTGAGGCGGCCGAAACAGTTGCCGCTGCCGGACTTCGCTGGTATCTTTCGCGACCCTTTTCGGGCCCCACGCATTTCCGGGGTCTGATTCGTGCCCTAATCGCCTCGAGGTTGTGTCATGTCCAAAGTCTGTCAGGTCACCGGCAAGAAGCCGCTGGTCGGCAATACGGTTTCCCACGCGAACAATCGCCGCCGTCGCCGTTTTGAACCGAACCTGCATACCCATCGTTTCTGGGTCGAGGCGGAAAAGAAGTTCATCTCGCTGCGCGTGTCGAATCACGGCCTGCGCATCATCGACAAGAAGGGCATCGACGTCGTGCTCGCCGACATTCGCAAGAATGGCGTGAAGGTCTAAGGAGCAAGTCATGGCCAAGAAAAAAGAACGCGAAAAGATCAAGCTGATCTCGACCGCCGATACCGGGTTCTTCTACACGACGACGAAGAACAAGAAGAACACCCCGGACAAATTCGAGTTCAAGAAGTATGACCCGATCGTGCGCAAGCACGTCGTGTTCAAGGAAGCCAAGATCAAGTAACGAATCAAGTAACGAGAGTTTCGGCACGCTGCGGCGTGCGGAATATCTGCAGCGGCATCGCGCCACCCTCCGGGGTGGCGCTGTCGTTTCCGGCGCGCTGAACCAGGGATAAACCGCGTAGGTTCTTTTTATTGCTGCAGCATTGCCCGGCGTAAGATCGCGCGATGAACGACGTCGACGACTCCAGCTCGCAGCGCCAGCATTACCGGCACCTCGAGCTGGCACGTTCGCAGGTCATCGAGCTGCTGTCGCGCCAGGCAGTGGAGCGCGAACTGCTGCAGCGGTCCTCGTCGGAGAATCGTCGCCAGGACGTGGTCGCGCAGTTGGTCGCGCGCCAGCATCAGGCCGCACTCGAAACCCGTCTCGCCAGCTTTCACCCGGCCGATATCGCGTTCGTGCTCGAAAGCCTGGACCCGGACGCACGCGATCTGGCCTGGGCCCTGGTCAAGCCGAGCCGGCGCGGCGCGGTACTGCTGGAGGCTTCGGATTCGGTGCGCCGCATGCTGGTCGCCCACATGGCGCCGGACGACATCGCCGCCGTGGTCGCGCCGCTGGACTCCGAGGACATCGCCGACCTGGTCGGCAGCCTGCCCGACGACATCGGCCAGCAAGTGCTGCAGCGCCTGGACAACGCCGACCAAGCCGAAGTCCGCTCGATGCTGTCCTTCCCCGAGGGCTCGGTCGGCTCGCTGATGGACCTGGATTTCGTATCGACCCGCGAAGACGCGTCGCTGGAGGCGGTGCTGCGCCTGCTGCGCCGGCGCAAGCTGCTGCCGCCGCACACCAACCAGATTTTTGTAGTCGATCGCAGCAATCATCTGCGCGGCCTGCTGTCGCTTCAGCGCTTGCTGCTGGGTGATCCCGAGGCCGAAGTCGCCGCCGAGATGACCCGCGATACGATCTATTTCTACACCGACGATCTGATGCGCGAAGCGGTCACCGCGTTCGAAAAATACGACCTGGTTTCCGCACCGGTGGTGAACCTGCACAACCAGGTGGTCGGCCGTATCACCGTCGACGCAGTCGTCGACGAGATCAAGCAGCGCGCCAGCACCGAAAGCCTGCGCCAGGTCGGCCTGTCCGAAGAGGAAGACCTGTTCGCACCGGTCACGCAGAGCGCGCGCAACCGCTGGCCCTGGCTGGGCCTGAACGTACTGACCGCGTTCGTCGCCTCGCGCGTGATCGGCGAGTTCGAGGCGGTGATCGCGCAGCTGGTGGCATTGGCGGTGCTGATGCCGATCGTCGCCAGCATCGGCGGCAACACCGGTAACCAGACCATGGCGCTGGTGATCCGCGGCCTGGCGATGGGCCAGCTCGGCTCGGCGCAGCTGCGCAAGATGCTGACCAAGGAGCTGTCGATCGCCGCGCTCAATGGCGCAGTCTGGGGAACGGCGCTCGGCCTGTTCACGCTGCTGCTGTACCAGAGGCTGCCGCTGACGCTGGTGATCGCCGCCGCGACGATGCTCGAACTGGTGGTCGCGGCTCTAGCCGGTGTCTTCATCCCGCTGCTGCTGCAGCGCTTCGGCCGCGACCCGGTGATGGGCTCGTCGGTGATCCTGACCGCGATTACCGACAGCATGGGCTTCTTCATCTTCCTGGGCCTGGCCTCGATCTTCCTGGTCTGAGCGCGATCGGCCCGGCATAAGGCCGGACTGAATCTGTATTGACGCTGACGCGACAACTTCATCCGCGGCGCGCAAGATCACCCGCTTGAACAGCGCGCGTCACTACATTGATCAGCCCCGAGCTATCCCTTACAGTCGCGCCCCCTTGCCAGCCCCAGGCGGAGAGCCACTCGCCATGAATGCCGACGTCGATCGCTTAGCCCGCGACATGATCGCGGCCGGCGCGCTGTTCCATCAGCGCGGCTGGGTGCCGGCCACCGGCGGAAACTTTTCGGCGCGGCTGTCGTCTGATCGCATGTTGATCACGGCCTCGGGCTGGCACAAGGGCGAGCTGACGCCGGATGCCTTCCTGGCCGCCGATCTGCAGGGCCGCCCGGAAGACCCGAGCCGCAAGGCTTCGTACGAAACCCTGCTGCACTGCCAGCTGTACAACCTGGACGCCGGGATCGGCGCCGCGCTGCACACCCATTCGGTATCGAACACCTTGCTGTCGATGCACCAGCAGAGCGTGCGGTTCGCCGGCTACGAATTGCTGAAGTTGTTGCCGGGCATCAGCACGCACGACGCGCTCGTGGAAATCCCGGTTTTCGAAAACGATCAGGACATCGCCAGGCTGGCATCCACCATCGATGCCCATATGAAGAAGCAAGCCGTGGCCGCGTACCTGATCAAAGGCCACGGTCTCTACGCCTGGGGCAGTTCGGTGGCGCAGGCACGCCACCGGGTGGAAGCCCTGGAGTTCATGTTCGAGTGCGAGTTGAGGAGCAGGAATTGGAGAGAAAGTCATGAGTGAACTGCGTATCTATCAGGAAGCTTCCGCGGCCCGGGCCGAGGCCGCCTACACCGGTTACGAGGACATCCGCCGCGCGCTCGACAAGATCGGCGTCGGCTTCGAGCGCTGGGAGGCGAGCAAGCAGCTCGATACCGAAGCCAGCCAGGACGAAGTGATCGAAGCCTATCGCGATGCGATCGATCGCCTGATGAAGGCCTACGGCTTCAAGAGCGTCGACGTGATCAGCCTGTACGCCAGCCATCCGCAGAAAGAGGCGATGCGCGACAAGTTCCTGCACGAGCATACGCACGACGATTTCGAAGTGCGCTTTTTCGTCGAAGGCGAAGGCCTGTTCAACATTCGCAAGGACGGCCACGTCTACGCGATGCGCTGCGCCCAAGGCGATCTGATCAGCGTGCCGGCAAACACCACGCACTGGTTCGACATGGGCCCGAATCCGAACCTGAAGGCGATACGCCTGTTCACGACGCCGGAAGGCTGGGTCGCGAACTTCACCGGCGACAACATCGCCGACCGCTTCCCGCGCCTGGAAGCGCCGCACTACACGGCGGGCTGAAGTGATCAAGGCGATCGTCACCGACATCGAAGGCACCACCTCCTCGATCGAGTTCGTGCACCAGAGCCTGTTCCCGTATGCACGCGCGCATCTGCGCAGCTTCCTGCGCGAACACGCCGGTGACCCGCTGGTGCAGGGCCTGATCGGCGACGTCGAAGCCGCCATCGGCTGGGACCTGTCGATCGACGAGGCCGCCGGCGTGCTCGAACAGTGGATGGCCGAAGACCGCAAGGCGACGCCGCTGAAAACCCTGCAGGGCATGATCTGGAAAGTCGGATACCAGGCCGGCGAACTCAAAGGCCATGTCTACGCCGATACGCCGGAATATCTGCGCCGCTGGCATGAGCAGGGCCTGCAGCTGTACGTGTATTCCTCGGGCTCGACGGAAGCGCAGAAGCTGATCTTCGGCCACTCCGATGCCGGCGATCTGACGCCGCTGTTCTCGGGTCATTTCGACACCCAGATCGGCGGCAAGCGCGAAGCGGCTTCGTATCGCGCGATCCTGGACCGCATCGGCCTGCCCGGCAGCGAGGTGCTGTTCCTGTCGGACATCGGCGAGGAACTCGACGCCGCGCGCGCCGCCGGCATGCACACCTGCCAGCTGATCCGCGACGCCATCGCCAAGCCGTCGCCGGCGCATCCGCAGGCGCGGGATTTTTCGGAAGTCCGGCTGACGGATTGATGAGCCATTCGTAGGTCGGCAATCCCTTGCCGACGTGAGGCCTCGATTGCGCATCGACGGTACACGTCGGCAAGGGATTGCCGACCTACGAATGGCACCAGTGCCAGGGTTCGTACCGGTAGCCCTGCGGGTTATCGCGCGGATAGCTCATCGTGAAGCCAAAGCTGCTGGCTTCACGCTCCAGCCAGGCATAGGCCGCGGTGTTCTCGAAAGCCTCATCAAGCCCGCCGCAACCCGGCGTTCCGATGTCGATTGCTCGGCCGGTGTGATGTTCGCTGTAACCGGGCGGCGCGTTGATGGTGAGTGCCACCTCGATGGTCTCGCCCTTGGCGAGGCGTGCGCGCAGCAGCGAGGCCTGGTACTCGGCGCTGCGAAATGCCGAGACCAGCAGCAAGCTCACGCCGCTGCGCGCCGCAGCATCGCGCATCGACAGCCAGGCCTGCGCAGCCTGCGGCGTCAGCAGCTTGTCGCGGCCATCGGTGCCGAGGCCGACCGGCACCAGCCGACTCGCCTCGCGATAACGGTGCAGGCCGCGGCGACGCAGCGCGGCGCGCTCGATGCCAAGTTCCTGCAACAGCTGATCGACCGAGGGACGCACAGCCAGACTCAGGTCGGAATCGTCGCCAGCAGCGGTTTCCAGTCGAAGCTGCTGTCGCCGATCACCGCGAACAGCGGATTCAGCAGCGAGTCTTTCTGGTTGTAGCGCAGCCGCGACAGATCCGGCAGCCGCAGCACGCGCGCGCCCGCCTGCTCGGCGACACACTGGCCGGCTCCGGTATCCCATTCCGATGTCGGGCCGGTGCGCGGGTACAGATCGGCTTCGCCGGCCGCGATCTGGCAGAACTTCAGCGAGGAGCCGCGGCTGCGCGCCTCATGCTCGGGCGCCGCGGCCAGAAAAGCTTCAAGCTCGGGATTCTTGTGCGAGCGGCTGACGACGAATACCGGCGTCGATGGCACCCGGCGCGTGTGCAACTCTGAGTGCAGGCCGCGCTGGATCTGGAAAGCACCGGCGCCCTGGGCCGCGTAATAACCGACATCGAGCGCCGGCGCGACGACCACGCCGAGCACCGGGTAGCCGTCTTCGATCAGCGCGATGTTCACCGTGAAATCGGCGTTGCGCGCGATGAATTCCTTGGTGCCGTCGAGCGGGTCGACCAGCCAGTATCGTGACCAGCTGCGTCGGATTTCGAACGCGATATCGGCATCCTCCTCCGACAGCAGCGGGATCGAAGGCGTCAGCGCCTTGAGGGCCTTGGCGATGTGCCGGTGCGCGGCCATGTCGGCCCGCGTCAGCGGCGAGCGATCGGCTTTTTCGGTAATGCCGAAGTCGGCGGAATCACGCACCTGCATGATCCGGCGGCCGGCTTCCTCGGCAATGCCCTGCACCGCTTGCAACAGATCGACCGGCTTCATATCAGACCTTGCGTTTGGCTGGCTTTATCATACGGGCATGAGCCACTTCCGCCCCGACTGGAACCGGATCGACCATGTGCTACTGGACATGGACGGCACGGTTCTCGATCTCGCATTCGATAATTTCTTCTGGGGTGAGCTGGTACCACAGCGCTATGCGCTGGCACGCGGGCTGAGCATCGAAGACGCCCTGGCGGAGCTGACGCCGCAGTTCCGCGCGATCGAACACACGCTGCCCTGGTACTGCACCGATCACTGGAGCCGCATCACCGGCCTGAACCTGCGCCGGCTCAAGGAGGAGATCCGCGAACGCGTCGCCTTCATCGGCGGCAGCCTGGAGTTTTTGCAGGCGGTGAAAGCATCGGGCCGGCCGCTGTGGCTGGTCACCAACGCCCATCGCGACAGCTGGGAAGTGAAGCTCGAGCAGCTCGGCCTGGCGCCGATGTTCGACGCGATCGTGTCCTCGCACGACTACGGCGCGCCCAAGGAAGACCCGCGATTCTGGCAGGCGTTGCAGCAGCAACATCCGTTTACGCGCGAGCGCGCGCTGTTTGCCGACGACAGCCTGCCGGTGCTGCGCGCGGCACGCGACTACGGCGTCGGGCACATCGTCGCGATGCGCAGGCCGGACTCGACGCGGCCAGCGCGGGACATTAGCGAGTTCGATGCGGCGGATGGGCTGGGCTCCTTGCTGCCATTGTGACTGTTGGGGTTCGCTGCGCTCACCCCAACCTACCAGTCACTCGTAGGTTGGGGTGAGCGCAGCGAACCCCAACATCGACCCGCGGATCAGCCCGCCTTCTGCTCGTCCCGCAGCAGCTGCAGCAGCGCCTGGAAATCCTCCGGCGGCTCGTTGGCAAAACTCAGCAGTTCGCCGGTCACCGGGTGCTCCAGCTCCAGCGCACGCGCATGCAGTGCCTGGCGCGGGAACGCCAGCAGCGCTTCGCGCAGTTTCAGGCTCATGCCGACACCGCGGGCGACGCGGCCGCCATACAGCTGGTCGCCGACGATCGGCCACTTCAGATGCGACAGATGTACGCGGATCTGGTGGGTACGGCCAGTCTCCAGCTTCACCCGCAGCAGCGTGTGGTGCTTGAAGCGCTCCTGCACGCGGTAGTGCGTGACCGCCTTGCGACCGCCGGTGCTGACCGCCATGCGCAGACGGTCGCGCGGGTGGCGGCCGATCGGCAGGTCGATGGTGCTGCCGGCGACGATGGTGCCGGTGATCAGCGCGTCGTACTCGCGGCTGACGTCGCGCCTGGCGATCAGGTCGGCCAGATAGGTATGCGCGGTCACGGTCAGCGCCACGACGAGCAGGCCGGAGGTGTCCTTGTCGAGCCGGTGGACGATGCCGGCGCGCGGCACCAGGGCGGTCTGCGGGAAGTGGTACAGCAGCGCGTTCTGCAGCGTGTTGTCGCGCTGGCCGGCGCCCGGGTGCACGGTCAGGCCGGCCGGCTTGCGGATGATCGCCAGGGACTCGTCGGCGTAGACCACCTCCAGCGGCAGGTTCTGCGGCAGGATGTCGTAGTTGACCTCGGGCACCTCGGCGCGCAGGTCCAGACGGTCGCCCTGTTTGACCGGGTCGCGGCCGCGCACGGCCGGCGCGCCGTTGACCCACAGGCTGCCCTCGTCGATCCAGGTCTTGAGCCGCGAGCGCGAGTGGTCCGGGAACAGCTTGGCCGCGACCGCGTCCAGGCGCTGGCCGGCCAGCTCGGCGGGCACCACCTCGACCATCTCGACGGTGGACGGAACTGTGCCGCCCGATTCGAGGTCTTCTGACTCGTCCGGCGCTTCGGCGTTCATCGGCTATACTCCGCTACCGCTGCGATCCGCAAGCTTGATTGCCCAAAATAGCTCCGATAGCTCCGACCGCATGGCGGCTTCCTTTCTCGCATTTTCCTCTTCCTTCCGAGCATGATGAATTTCCAGCGTCTTCTGGCCGCGGCACTTGCCGCCGCGCTCGTTCTCACGGGCGCCGCCTGCTCCAACGGAAAGAAAAAGGACGACGCCTTCACCGGCCCCGAGAAAAGCGAGCGAGAGCTTCGTGCCGAAGCGGCCGCATTGTACCGGCTGGCACGCAAGAGCCTCGACCAGAGCGATTTCTCGGACGCCGCCGAACGCTACGAGCTGCTGTCCAAGCGCTACCCGTTCACCGACTACGCGACCCAGGGCGAGATCGAGAAAACCTACGCGCTGTATCGCGGCTATGACGCCGACAAGGCGCTCGCCGCAGCCGACAAGTTCATGCGCGAACATCCGCGCAACCCGTCGATCGACTACGTTCAGTACCTGAAGGGTCTGACCAACTTCAATCGCGAAGCTTCGTTCAGCAGCATGCTCGGCGTCAGCGGCGCCAAGGGCGATATCACCAACTACCGCCGCTCTTTCGACGACTTCGCGCTGCTGATCCAGAAGTACCCGACCAGCCGCTATGTCGGCGACGCGCGCCAGCGCATGATCTACCTGCGCAACCTCATCGCCGAGCACGAACTGGGCGTGGTCGAGTTCTACTACGGCAGCCGCGGCGCCTACCTGGCCGCGGCCAAGCGCGCCGAGCAGATCGTCGCGCAATACCCGGGCGCACCGGCGAGCTATCGCGCGCTGGACCTGATGGAGAAGAGCTATCGCCGCGCCGGCCTGGCCCAGCAGGCCGACGACGCTGCGCGGATTCTCGCAGCGCAGCCGAGCGAGGCCGCGCTGGAGCGGGAATCGGTGCCGCCGGCAGGTCCGTCCTGGATGGATCGCCTGCTGAAGCGTGACGCCGGCACCGCCGATGCGCCCGCTCCGCCACCGGCCGCAAGCGACACCGCCGCTCCGGCTGCTGCTGCCGAACCCGCGCCGGCTCCGACGCCCTGACACTCACAGGTCGGCAATCCCTTGCCGACCTGTATCGACTGTTGCGCAATCGCGGCCTCATGTCGGCAAAGGATTGCCGACCTACGCGTAAGCCGCTACAGGTCGCCGTACTGCGCGGTCAGCGGGTAACGGCGCTCGCGGCCGAACGCGCGATGCGTGACCTTGGGCCCCGGCGGCGCCTGGCGGCGCTTGTATTCGGAGCGGCGGACCAGACCGGCGACCTTGCGTACCGCGGCCTCATTGAAGCCCATCGCGACGATCTCCGGAATCGAGCGGCTGTCCTCGACATAGGCCTGCAGAATCGGGTCCAGCACTTCGTAGGGTGGCAGTGAATCCGAATCCTTCTGCTCGTACCGCAACTCGGCCGAGGGCTCGCGCGTGATCACGCGATGCGGAATCACCGGCCGGTCCGGCGGCGCCAGGCTGTTGCGGTAGATCGCGAGCTGGTAGACCAGGGTCTTGTAGACATCCTTGATCGGCGCGAAGCCGCCGCACATATCGCCGTACAGCGTCGCGTAGCCCACGGCCATTTCGCTCTTGTTGCCAGTGGTCAGCACCACGTTGCCGAACTTGTTCGACAGCGCCATCAGCAGCATGCCGCGGCTGCGCGACTGCAGATTCTCCTCGGTCAGATCCGGCTTGCGGCCTTTGAAGCTGGGCGCCAGCAGGCCTTCAAAAGCCTCGTAGGCGGCCTCGATCGCAATCGTCGAATAGCGGATACCCAGCGCCTCGGCCTCGATCCGTGCATCGTCATTGGACATGTCGGCGGTGTAGCGCGAGGGCATCGACACGGCCCAGACCCGCTCCGGCCCGAGCGCGTCGGCGGCGATGGCTGCAACCAGCGCGGAATCGATGCCGCCCGAGAGCCCCAGCAGCGCACCAGGGAAACCGTTGCGATCGACGTAGTCGCGCGTGGCCCGCACCAACGCCGCGTAGACGCGCGCCTCGTCGCTCGCCGGCGGCGCGCACTCGCCTTTCAGCAAGCCGTTTTCAAACCGGACCGGATACAGGTCTTCAACGAAATCCGGCGCGCTGAAGCCCACGCTGCCGTCGCCATTGACGGCGATCGATCCGCCGTCGAAAACCAGGTCGTCCTGACCGCCGACCATGTTCACGTACAGGATCGGCAGGCCGGTCTCCGCGGTGCGTGCACGCAGGACTTCGAGCCGCTCGCGCGCCTTGTTCTGCTCGAACGGCGAGGCATTGATGTTGATCAGCACGTCGGCGTCGGCGGCTTTCGCCTGTGCGGCCGGGCCAGGCCCCCAGACGTCTTCGCACACACACAGGCCAATCCGGTAGCCCTTGAGCTCGAACACCGGCGTCTCGCGGCCCGCGGTGAAATGGCGCTTCTCGTCGAACACGCCGTAGTTCGGCAGCAGCTGCTTGCGGCAGCGCGCGACGATCGCGCCGTCGCGGATCACGAAGGCCGCGTTGTACAGCAGGCCGTCGGCATATTCCGGCAGGCCGACGATCAGCGTGATGCCGCGGACTTCGCGCAGCAGGCGCTCGACGCCGGCGCCGATCGCCGCCGGCAGCGCCGTGCGCAGCAGCAGGTCGTCGGGTGGATAGCCGATCAGCGACAACTCGGGACAGGCCACCAGATCGGCGCTCAAGTCGTCACGGGCGCGGACCGCGGCCTGGATGATCTTGTCGACGTTGCCGTCGATATCACCGACCCAGAGATTGAGCTGCGCCAGCGCGAAGGTGAGTGTCTGCGGCATCGGTCAATTATTCCAGAAATCGGGCGCATGGCCTCGCGCCGCGAGGATTGGCCCGGCCAATTGTCAGCGCTTTGTAAAAACGCGCAGGCCTTGCGGGGCGCGTTCCTAGACTCGCCGGACCTTCATCAAGCAGAGCCTTCGCCATGCCCCAGCAGCCCATTCCCGATTTCAGCATGCTGAGCCGCCGCCATGCCTTGCGGGTACTCGGCGGCACCGCCAGCGCACTGGTGCTGGCCGCCTGCGGCGGGGGCAGCACCGGCGACACGAGCACCGACAGCGGTACCACCACGGACAGCGGCACCACGACCGGCGGCAGTACCAGCTGCAGCGAGATCCCCGAGGAGACCAATGGCCCGTTCCCGGCCGATGGCAGCCAGTCGGGCGTCACCAACGTGCTGGCCGACTCGCGGGTGATCCGCAGCAACATCGTCAGCGATTTCGATGGCACCGACACCCAGGCCGGCATTCCGCTGACTCTGACCATCAATGTGCTCAACGTCGGCAACAGCTGCGCGGCGCTCGAAGGCGCCGCGGTCTACATCTGGCACTGCAACGCCGACGGTGAATACTCGGTGTACTCGAGCGGCAGCAACGGCAACCATAGCGGTCAGACCTTCCTGCGCGGCGCGCAGCTCAGCGACAGCAGCGGCCAGGTCACGTTCACGACAATCTATCCGGGCCGTTACGCCGGCCGTGCGACGCACATCCACGTCGAGGTCTACAGCAGCAGCTCGTTGACGACCCTGCTCAAGACGTCCCAGTTCGCATTCGACGAAACCGTCAACGACACCGTTTACGCGACCACCGAGTACTCGGACAGCGAGGCGACGACCGAGACCAGCAACGCCAGCGACAACGTGTTCAGCGACGGCTACGACGACGAACTGCTGACGCTGTCGGGCAATACCAGCAGCGGCTACACCGCGACCATCACGATGGGCGTGCCGGCGACCTGACTGAGGAAGCGAGGCGCCCGAGCACGGCAGCCTCATCGGCCTTGGCGAAACCCACCGCCAGGCCGCCCGGATAAGCGAACACTGGCCGTTTGACCAGCGAGGGTTCGCGCGCGAGCAAGGCCGCGGCGTTGCTCGCGGTCAGGCTTTCGCGTGTGGTTTCGTCGAGCCTGCGCCAGGTCGTGCCTTTGCGGTTGACTACAACGTCCACACCGAGCGCGGCTATCCAGCCCTGAGCGGTTACGACGCTCAGGCCCGCCGTCTTGAAATCTTGAAAGCGGTGCGCTATTCCGGCCGCGTCCAGCGCCTTCAGCGCGCGCTGTACGGTGTCGCAATTCTTGATGCCATAAACGATCACCACGCGATTCTCCGATGTACGCCGGTTGCCCGCTCGCGGAGCGAAGCGTAGCATCTGATGCAATTACATCAAGTGCGAGCGCAGCGTGAGAACGACACTGGATATCGACGACGACGTACTCGGCGCCGCGAAAGAGATCGCAAGGCGCGAGCAGAGCACGGCCGGCGCGGTGATTTCCCGTCTGTCGCGGGCGGCGCTGACACGCCGCGCGGCCGAGCCGGTGGCGAGCGCCGAGCCTGCCGCGGTCTACGGTTTCAGGCCGCTGCCGGCCAGCGGCACCCCGGTGACCAACGACCTCGTCAACCGGCTGCGCGAAGACGAGGGCATCTGAACGTGCGCGCGCTGCTCGACGTCAACGTGCTGATTGCGCTGCTAGACGCGGCGCATGTGCATCATCGCGCTGCAGGCGAGTGGCTGGCCGCCAATGTCGCCCACGGCTGGGCCTCGTGCCCGCTGACGCAGAACGGCTGCCTGCGCATCCTGTCGCAACCGCGTTACCCCAACGCCGTGCCGCTGGCCGAAGCGGCAGCGCGGCTGGGTGAAGCGTCGCGGCACGCTTCGCACCAGTTCTGGCCGGACGAAATCAGCCTGCTGGATGTCGGAACGGCACGCTGGGACCGGTTGCTGAGCGGCAACTTGCTCACCGACGCCTATCTACTCGCGCTGGCCGTGCGCCGCGGCGGCCGGCTAGTCACATTCGATCGCGCCGTGCCGCTGGCGGCGATCCCGGGCGCGACGCCGGAGCATCTGCTGTCGCTGTAGGTCGGCAATCCTTTGCCGACGTGTACCGTCGATGCGCAATCGCTGCCTCACGTCGGCAAGGGATTGCCGACCTACACAAAGCAGAAGGCCCGCTTTCGCGGGCCTTCCTCACATCAACACGAACGCTTACTTCAGCAGCGACAGCATCGCCGCGCCCAGATCGGCCGGAGAGCGCACCGTCTTGACGCCCGCGGCTTCCAGCGCCGCGAACTTCTCGTCCGCGGTGCCCTTGCCGCCCGCGATGATCGCGCCGGCGTGGCCCATGCGCTTGCCTGCCGGGGCGGTGACGCCGGCGATATACGCAACCACCGGCTTCTTGACGTGCGCCTTGATGTACTCGGCCGCTTCCTCTTCGCTGGAGCCGCCGATTTCGCCGACCATGATGATGCCTTCGGTCGCCGGGTCCTTCTCGAACAGCGAGATCACGTCGATGAAGCCGAGGCCGCGCACCGGGTCGCCGCCGATGCCGACGCAGGTGCTCTGGCCGAGGCCGTTCTGCGTGGTCTGGTGCACGGTTTCGTAGGTCAGCGTGCCCGAGCGGCTGACCACGCCGATGCGGCCCGGCTTGTGGATATGGCCCGGCATGATGCCGATCTTGCATTCGCCCGGCGTGATCACGCCGGGGCAGTTCGGGCCGATCAGCACGCTGCCTGGGTAGTTGGCACGCAGCGCCGCCTTGACCTTGACCATGTCGATCACCGGGATGCCTTCGGTGATGCAGATGATGACCTTGATGCCGGCATCCGCGGCCTCGAGGATCGCGTCGGCGGCGCCCGGTGCCGGCACGTAGATCATCGTCGCTTCGGCGCCGGTCTGCTTCACCGCGTCATGCGCGGTGTTGAACACCGGCAGGCTCAGGTGGCTACCGCCGCCCTTGCCCGGCGATACGCCACCGACCATCTTGGTGCCGTAGGCAATCGCTTGCTCGGAGTGGAAAGTACCCTGCTTGCCGGTGAAGCCCTGGCAGATAACGCGGGTGTTCTTGTCGATCAGGATGGACATGCGCTTACTTCCCCTGGGCCAGACGAACGACCGTCTGCGCCGCTTCGGTGAGATCGGAGACCGGCGTTACGGCCAGGCCGGATTCGCGCAGCAGGGCCTGGCCCTTCTCCATGTTGGTGCCCTGCAGACGGGCGACGACCGGGATCTTCAGGCCGGTCTGCTTGACCGCGGCGATGATGCCTTCGGCGATCAGGTCGCAGCGGACGATGCCGCCGAAGATGTTGATGAAGATCGCCTTCACCGTTGGGCTGCTGGTGATCAGCTTGAACGCCTCGGTGACCTTCTCGGCCGTGGTGCCGCCACCGACGTCGAGGAAGTTGGCGGGCTGGCCGCCGTGCAGCTTGACGATGTCCATCGTCGCCATCGCCAGGCCCGCGCCGTTGACCATGCAGCCGATGTTGCCTTCCAGCGTCACGTAGTTGAGGTCGTACTTGGCCGCGGCACGCTCGACTTCGTCTTCCTGGCTCGGGTCACGCTGGCTGGCGATCTCTTTCTGCCGGAACAGCGCGTTGTCGTCGAAATTGAGCTTGCCGTCGAGGGCCATGATGTTGCCCTCCTTGGTGACGATCAGCGGATTGATTTCGACCAGCGAGCAGTCGCATTCCATGAAAATCTTGTACAGCCCGTTCAGCACCTTGGTGAACTGGTCGGCCTGGTCCTTGTTCAGGTCCATAAAGAACGCCAGCTCGCGCGCCTGATAGGGCTGCAGGCCGGCGGCCGGCGACACGAACACGTGCTTGATACGTTCCGGCGTGTTGTGTGCGACTTCCTCGATGTCCATGCCGCCGTCGGCGGAGGCCATGAACACGATCTTTTCCTGGGTGCGGTC
Source organism: Hydrocarboniphaga sp. (assembly GCF_028291725.1). GTDB lineage: Bacteria > Pseudomonadota > Gammaproteobacteria > Nevskiales > Nevskiaceae > Hydrocarboniphaga. The sequence goes on from NZ_JAQGNT010000107.1 coordinate 81,479, forward strand.
GATCAGCGCCGACAGGTACAGCTCGCGGGCGATGTTCGAGGGCTTCTCGACGTAGACCGAGTTCACCGGCAGGCCCTTGGCATCGGTCTGGATCGTGACCAGGTGCTTGCCGAGCATGCCCTTGGCCGCCTCTTCGGCGGCATCCGGACCGGTGACCAGCTTGACGCCGCCGGCCTTGCCGCGCGCGCCGGCGTGAACCTGGGCCTTGACGACGACTTTTTCGGTGCCGAGTTGCTTGGCGACTGCACGGGCAGCCTCCGGGCTTTCGGCCAGGTGGCCTTCCGGAACCGGAATGCCGTAACGGGCGAAGAGGGCCTTCGCCTGGTATTCGTGGAGATTCATTGATTTCTCGCAGTGTGAGCGCGGCGATTTTCCACTAAATAGTAAGTCTTCGCAAAACATCCGCGCTGGCGATGTCAATGGCAGCCGCGCCCCAGGCGGAAGCCGTATTCTTAACGCCGCGGCGGCCGCCGGCACTGCTCCCTTTTAACCCTGGATTCGATGATGAACCTCCGTCTGCTGGTTTTGGTCGCGCTTGCCTGGGTGGCCTGGCGGTTCTGGCAACAGTGGCAGCAGCGCAGGGGCGACCTGCGCGGGCCGCAGCCGCCGCCTTCGGCCCAGCAAAAACCCGGTGCCGAACCCTTTGAGCTGATGCAGCGCTGTGCCCAGTGCGGCACCTACCTGCCGAGCACCGCGCTGTCACGCAGCGGGCGCTGCGGCCGATGCTCGGACTGAAGCGCGACCGGCCGGGCGGCGACGGCAGGTCCAGCCTGCCCGACGCCGCCGCGCCGGAAGAATGGCGGGTGCTGCACCTGCTGTCGCTGTACCGGCTGATGCTGGTGATGCTGCTGATCGCGGCGATCAAGAGCGGCTTCGCCCCAAAAATTTTCGAGAGTGTTGCCGATAACCGCCTGCGCCTGGCCTGCCTGGTCTACGGCGTGGTCGCGCTGCTATTGATGGCGCTGGTGCAAAGGCGCCGTCCGGTACTCGAAACCCAGGCCCACCTGCATCTGCTCGGCGACCTGATCAGCCTGAGCCTGCTGCTGTATGCCTGCGGCGGCGTACCGAGCGGCCTGGGCGCGCTGGTGATCACGCCGGTGGTCGGCGGCGCCCTGGTGCTGTCGCCGCGCATGGCGATGCTGCAGGCCGCGCTGGCGACGATCGCGATGTTCGGCGTCGAGATCGCGCGCCGCTACGACCAGCATTTCGACGCCGGTGATTTCACCGCCGCGGGGGTACTCGGCCTGATGCTGTTCGGCGCCAGCATCGCCGCCAATGCGGTCGCGCAGCGTGCCCGCAACAGCGAGGCCCTGGCCGAATGGGTCGGCAGCGAGTTTGCCGATCTGTCCGAACTCAACGAAAGCATCGTCTCCGGCATGCAGACCGGCGTACTGGTCGTCGACAGCGAGCTGCGCATCCGCCGCATGAACGCGGCAGCGCGGCGCCTGATGCAGCTCTCGGACGATGCCGACAACCGGCTGGTCGAGGCCGAAGCGCCGGCTCTGGCAGCGCGGCTGAGGCTATGGAGCACCGACGGCCTGGCATCGGGCGCACCGATCGCATCGCGGCCCGGCGCCGCAGAAGTGGTACCGCGCTTCTCGCGGCTCGGCAGCGACAGGTACTCGCCGATCCTGGTCCTGCTCGAGGACGCGGCGCTGCTGCGCGAGCAGGCACAGCAGATGAAGCTCGCCGCGCTGGGCCGGCTGTCGGCCAACATCGCCCACGAGATCCGCAATCCGCTGTCGGCGATCCACCAGGCCAGCCAGCTGCTGGCCGAAGCCGACTTGTTCACCGACCCCGGCCAGGCACAGAACCGGCGGCTGCTGGCGATGATCCAGCGCCACGGCCAGCGCATCGACAAGATCGTCCAGGACGTGCTGGCGATGTCGCGGCGCGAGCCGCCGCAGCCGGTCACGATCGCGCTGAAAGACTGGCTGGTGCGGACCGCCGGCCTTTACCAGGAAGGATTTTCGGCTCGGCCGAGGCCGATCGAGATTCTGGAGATTCCGGCCGGCCTGCACGTACGCTTCGACCCGAACCATCTGCAGCAGATCCTGTTCAACCTGTGGGACAACGCCTTCCTGCACGGCGGGGGCGGCGAGGTGCTGGTGCTGCTCGACGCCGGCATCGATGAGCAGCAGCACGTCTGGCTGGAAGTCAGCGACAACGGCCCCGGCATCGCCGAAGATCTGCGCGAGCACATGTTCGAGCCGTTCTTCACCACCGCTCATCAAGGCACCGGGCTCGGGCTTTTCTTGACCCGCGAGCTTTGTGAATACAATCAGGCGCGCATCGCCTACCGGCCGAGCCCCGGCCGCGGCGCCTGCTTCCGGCTGACGTTCGCCCATACCCCTGCTGCCTGACCCTAGCCGAATGACCCGAGCCGCCGGCAAACCGCCGTCCATTTCCACTGCGCTGATCGTCGACGACGAAGCGGACATCCGCGAGCTGATCGAGATCACGCTGCTGCGCATGGGCGTGAGGACCGAGGCCGCCGCCGACCTGGCGCAGGCGCGCGCGCTGCTCGCCGAGCACCACTTCGATTTCTGCTTCACCGACATGCGCCTGCCCGACGGCAGCGGCATCGAGCTGGTACACGAGGTGCAGAAAACCTGCCCGGGCATGCCGATCGCGGTGATCACCGCGCACGGCAACGCGCAGGCCGCGGTCGAGAGCCTGAAAGCCGGCGCCTTCGACTTCGTCTCCAAGCCGGTCGACCTGGCGATCCTGCGCAAGCTGGTCGAGGCCGGGCTGCGGCTCAAGGCCGGCGACGCCAGCGCGGCCCTGGGCGGCGCGCCCACCACCGCGGACGACTCCGGCGGTCTGCTCGGCCGCGATCCTTCGATCGAACATCTGCGCGGCCTGATCGAGCGGCTCGCGCGCAGCCAGGCGCCGGTGCATATCTGCGGCGAATCCGGCACCGGCAAGGAGCTGGTGGCGCGGCTGATCCATCAGCGTGGTCCGCGCGCCGCGGCGGCTTTCGTGCCGGTGAACTGCGGCGCGATCCCCGGCGAGCTGATGGAGAGCGAGTTCTTCGGCCATCTGAAAGGCAGCTTCACCGGCGCGCTGCGCGACAAGTCGGGGCTGTTCCAGGCCGCGGAAGGCGGCACCCTGTTCCTGGACGAGGTCGCCGATCTGCCGCTGCACATGCAGGTAAAGCTGCTGCGCGCGCTGCAGGAGCGGCGCGTGCGGCAGGTCGGCAGCGAGAGTGAAATGCCGGTCAATGTGCGGATCATCTCGGCCACGCATCGTGATCTGGCGGCGCTGGTTGCCAGCGGGCAGTTCCGCCAGGATCTGTACTACCGGCTCAACGTGATCGACGTGCGCACGCCGCCGCTGCGCGAGCGGCGCGGCGACATCCCGCTGCTGGCGGCCAGCATCCTCGAGCGCCTGTCGGCCGACAGCGGGCAGCGTCCGCAACTCGACGCGGACGCGCTGTCGATGCTCGCGGCTTACGATTTCCCCGGCAATGTGCGCGAACTCGAAAACGTGCTCGAGCGGGCGATCACCTTGTCCGACGGCCTGCGCATCGGCGCTGCGGATCTGCAGCTGCGCGCGGCGGCGCGGGAAACCGGCGCACCAGCAACTGCGGCTGCGGCCTTCGCGAATACCGGCGATGCCGCTGCGCCGCTGGACGCGCGCATCGAAGAGATCGAAAAACGCGCGATCCGCGAGGCGCTGGAGAAATCGCGCTACAACAAGACGCGTGCGGCCGAGCTGCTCGGCATGAGCTTTCGCCAGCTGCGCTACAAGCTGAAAAAATTCCAGATCGACTGACGCCCGCCCCCTCATGACCGACAGCACGACCGACATGAAAAAGCTCGCCCTCGCCTTCGCGGCCGGCTCCCTGCTGCTGATGCTGGCCGGATGCAAACCAGCTGCTGCACCGCAGGCCGACCGGGCCGCCGTCGCGGCGAAAACCGACGAGCCCTCGGCAGCGCTGCAGAAACTGTTCGACGAAGAATGGCAGCGGATGCTTGCGGATTCGCCGCTGACCGCGACCTATCTCGGCGACCCGCGCTACAACGACCGCTGGGACGATCTGACACCCGAGGCGTTCACGCGCCGTCAGCAGGCCGCGCAGGCGCTGCTGGATCGGCTGAAGACCATCGACCGGGCCGCCTTGCCGGCGGCCATGCAGCTGAACTACGAGCTGTTCAAACTGCAGACCGAAGACGGCCTGGAGAGCTATTCCTACGGTGGCCAGCTGCTGCCGGTGAACCAGCGCGGCGGCCTGCAGACCGCCAGCGAAGTGCTGGAGATGCTGCGCTTCGACAAGCCGGCCGACTATCAGAACTGGATCAAGCGCCTGCAGAGCTTCGGCGCCTATACCGACCAGACCATCGCGCTGATGCGCCTGGGCATGGCGCAGGGCCGCACCTATCCGCGCGTGATCATGCAGCGCGTGACCGGCCAGATCGCGCGGCAGATCGTGGCGGACCCGAAGCTCAGTCCGTTCTATGCACCCTTCAGCAAAATCCCGGCCGACATGGCCGGAGCCGAGGCGCTGCGCAGCGTGGGCGAGAGCGCGATCCGCGAGCAGGTGTTGCCGGCATACCGGCGCTTCCAGGCGTTCTTCGAGCAGGAATATCTGCCGGCCTGCGCCGAGGCGCCAGGCCTGTCGGCGCAGCCGCGCGGCGCCGAGTACTACGCCTATCTGGCGCGCCATCACACCACCACCACGCTCACGCCGGACCAGATCCACGACATCGGGCTGAAGGAAGTCGCGCGCATCCGCGCCGGGATGGAGAAGATCAAAGCCGAAGTCGGTTTCAAGGGCGACCTGCATGCCTTCTTCACGTTCCTGCGCACCGATCCGCGCTTCTTCTACAAGACGCCGCAGCAGCTGTTCGACGGCTATACGCTGATCGTCAAGCGCATCGACCCGGAACTGGTGCGGCTGTTCGGCAAGCTACCGCGCACGCCCTATGGCGTGCGGCCGATTCCGGACATCTCCGCGCCGGATACCACCACCGCCTACTACCAGCCGCCGGCCGCCGACGGCAGCCGCGCCGGCTATTACTACGTGAACCTGTACAAACCCGAAACCCGGCCGAAATGGGAGATGGAGGCGCTGAGCGCGCACGAGTCCGTGCCCGGCCATCACCTGCAGCTGGCGCTGCAGCAGGAGCTCGGCGAGATGCCGGCGTTCCGCAAATCCGGCGAGGGCTTCACCGCCTACGTCGAGGGCTGGGGCCTGTATTCGGAGTCGCTCGGCGGCGAGCTCGGGCTGTACAAAGATCCCTATTCGAAGTTCGGTCAGCTGACCTACGAGATGTGGCGCGCGGTGCGCCTGGTGGTCGACACCGGCATCCATGCCAAGGGCTGGACACGCCAGCAGGCGATCGACTATTTCGCCGACAACGCGGCCAAGACTCCGCTCGACATCGCCAACGAGATCGACCGCTACATGGCGATGCCGGGCCAGGCGCTGGCGTACAAGATCGGCGAGCTGAAGATCAAGGAGCTGCGCGCGCGCGCAGAAAGCCGCCTCGGCGACAAGTTCGACGTCCGCGCCTTCCACGACACGGTGCTGGCCAGCGGCGCGGTGCCGCTGCAGATCCTGGAGCAGCGCGTGGATGCCTGGATCGACGAGCAGGCCGCGAAGTAAGTAGCTGATCGTTCCCTCCCCCGCCTGCGGGGGAGGGCCAGGGTGGGGGCGGAAGTCGCGGCGCTGCTCTTTACCGTTACGCCCCCATCCCAGCCTTCCCCCGCAAGCGGGGGAAGGAGAAAAGCATTCCAGGGAAATCGCTCAGGCGCCCGGCCGCCGGTGAGCTAGACTTCGGGACCGAAACCACCATCGATGGCGCACTGGCGCCAGGAATCCGCACATGAAGTCCGCTTTCGCCTGCGCCTCCGGTCTCGCCGTCATGCTACTCGCCGGCACCGCCGGGGCCGCGGGCAAGAAGCCCGCTGCCCCGGAGCCGGAAACCGCCGCGACACCTCCGGCGCTGAACGTGACCACCGCCACGGTCAACGAAATCAACACCTGCAGCCGCGGCAACCTGGCCGACCGCGGCTCACTGCGCGATGTCACGCTCATGTCCAAGGGTCGCGACGGCAAGGAGCGCACGCTGAAGCTGAAGCTGTTCTGGAAACCGGCCAAGGGCACCGGCGAAGGCCGTCTCAATGTGCGCGTGGTCGAGCCCAAGGATCTGGCCGGCGCCAGCTACCTGCTGATCCAGAAGGAAGGCGCCGAGCAGCTGTATTTCTATCTGCCGGCCGCGAACAAGGTGCAGCAGGTCAGCGGCGAAGACCTGAACCGCCCGCTGTGGGGCACCGATCTGTCCTACTCCGACCTCAAGCAGCTGCAGGGTCTGGCCGCGACCGGCCCGACCACGCGCATCGCCGACCAGCTCGTTGCCGGCCTGCCGAGCTACGTGCTCGAAACCCAGCTCGCCGACGGCACGCCGCAGTACTCGAAGATGCGCTCCTACGTCGACCAGAAGAGCTGCGTGCCGCTGCGCTCGGATTTCCTCGACAAGTCCGGCAAGACCGTCAAGCAGCTCGAGGCCGATGCCTCGACCCTGAGCGAGCTCGAGCCGTACTGGTTCGTTACCGCGTACACGATGAAAGACCTGGTGCGTAACAGCCAGACCGCGGTCGAACTGTCCGACGTGTACCTGCTCGAGCAGATGTCCGAGAAGAACTTCGCGCCCGACACGTTCTACTTGAAGAACGAGTAGCACACCGGTTTCGGGGGGGACCTGCGCGAATGGCGACGGCGGCCCCCGCCGAGGGTGTGCGCCGGGTGAGCGTGGCCGCATGGCTGGCGCAGCGCCCGGGCCTGATCGTCGCGATCGTCGTCGCGATCTCGATCGCGGCGCTGCTGCAGCTCGTCGACTTCCAGAATCACCGCATCCGGCTCAGCGTCGATGCCTCGCTCGACCCGCTGATCGCGCCCGATCTGCCGGCGCAGCCGGTCGATGACGCAGTGCGCGCGCGCTTCGGCGCTCCCGACGACGCGGTACTGGTGCTGCTGCAGACCGCGGACGTCTACTCCGCGGAATCGCTGCGCCGCCTGGATGCGCTGACCCAGGCGCTGGCGGCGACGCCGGATGTGGCCGAGGTGCAGTCGCTGACCAGCGTCGCGTTGCCGCGCGCCGGCACCGCGGAAGGCCAGCTGAGCCTGCGCCACCTGCGCCCCGAAGAGTTCGGCAACGCCGCGCTGATCGCCCAACTGCACGCCAGCATCGACGCCGACCCGCTGCTGCGCGGCCAGCTGGTATCGCTGGACGGCCACTCCGCCGCGATCCGCGTGTCGCTGACCACGACCTCGGATCGCGAAACCCTGGACAGCGGCGTCGCCGAGGCGATCACCCGAACCGCGCACGCGGCCAGCGGCAACGGCTTCCAGATCTCGATCACCGGCATGCCGATCGTGCGCGACGCGACCAGCCGCACCGTGCTCAGGCAGATGGCGTGGACGGTGCCGGCCATCATCCTGCTGCTGGCGGTGCTGCTGGCGCTGGCGTTCCGCTCGATGCGCGGCGTCTGGCTGCCGCTGCTGACGATCTCGCTGTCGCTGCTGTGGACGATGGCGACCTTGTCCGCGACCGGCCGGCCGCTCAATCTGATCACCAGCCTGGTGCCGCCGCTGCTGGCGACGATGGGCCTGGCCTACTGCGCACATGTGCTGACCGAGTTCGAAGCGCTGCTGCGTGAGCCGCGCATCCGTGATCGGATCAAGCGCATCGAACACCTGCTGCACGACATCGCCGGGCCGGTTGTGCTGACCGGCTTCACCACCGGCGTCGGCCTGCTGGCGCTGGTCACCAACGACCTGCCGGCGATCCGCGAATTCGCGCTGCTGGCCTGCCTGGGCGTGGTCTACACGGTGCTGCTGGTGCTGAGCTTCGTGCCGGCGATCCTCGGCATCACCACGCGCCGTCTGCCGAGGCGGCCGTTGCCGGGTGATCACATCTTCAAGAACGGTAGCGCGATGATCGGGCGCTTCGACATCGTGCAGCGCCGGCGCATTCTGTGGGTCGCCAGCGCGGTCGGCATCGGCGCGATCCTGCTGAGCCTGCGCGTCGATGTCGGCGATCGCTTCGTCGGCGCGTTCTCGAAAAACTCGCCGGTGCGCCAGGACTACGAGCGCGTCAACACCGCGCTCGACGGCGTCACGCCGCTGTCGATCCTGGTCGATGGCGCGGTGCCGGAATTCTTCCTCGAGCCGAGCAGCCTGCAGCAGCTCGACGAACTCGAGCAATGGCTGCGCGACCAGCCCGAGATCGGCTCGGTGATCGGCATCAGCGACCATCTGCGCTCGCTGAACCGCGTGCTCACCGGCTCGGCCGAGGCGCATCTGCCGGACTCGCGCGAGATGGTCAGCCAGCTGCTGTTCTTCGGCGATACCGACACGCTGTCGCAGTTCGTCGACAGCGAACGCCAGTCGACCCTGATCAACCTGCGCCTGACCGTCGACGACACCGCCGACATCTCCGATCTGCTGAAGCGCGTCGACGCGCGGCTGCTGGAGCTGCCCAAGAGCATGCACGCGCAGACCAGCGGCCAGGCGGTGCTGATGACGCAGTCGGTCGAGGCGGTGACGTCCGGCCAGCTGCAGAGCATTGCGCTGGCGCTGGGCGTGATCTACCTGTGCCTGGCGATCCAGTTCGCGTCGCTATGGGTCGGCCTGCTCGCCTCGCTGCCGACGCTGCTGCAGACCGCGCTGTACTTCGGCGCGCTGGGCCTGTTCGGCGTCAAGCTCAACGCGACCACCAGCCTGGTCGAATGCCTGGTACTGGGCCTGGCGGTCGACGACACCATCCACTACCTGGCGCGCTTCAACGTCGCCGCGCGGCGCACCGCGTCGGAGACCACCGCGGCGGTATCCGCGCTGCAGGCGGTGCTGCGGCCGATCACGCTGACCAAGGCGATCCTCGCCGCCGGCTTCCTGGTGCTGGTCACCGGCGAGCTGCAGAACCAGGTGATGTTCGGCTGGCTGGCCGCGTTCACGCTGGCCGCGGCCTGGCTGGTCGACGTATTCGTAACACCGGCCTTCATCAGCGGCGTGCGCGTGGTGACCTTGTGGGATTCGCTGAGCCTGAACCTGGGCCAGAACGTGCAGGGCACGATTCCGCTGTTCGCCGGCCTGTCGACGCGCCAGGCGCGCATTTTTGCGCTGATGTCGCGCGTCGAGATCGTGCCGGCCGGCGTGCTGATCATCCGCGAAGGCGACCCGGGCGGCGACGTCTTCGTCGTCATCGACGGCAAGCTCGCGGTGTGGAGCTACGTCAACGGCGAACGCGTACTGCTGAATTCGCTGAAGCGCGGCGGCGTGGTCGGCGAAGGCGGCTATTTCGGCCAAAGGCGCATGGCCAATGTCGAAACCCTGAGCAAGGTGCGCCTGCTGCGCTTCGACGACGCCGACCAGGAGCGCATCTGCAAGCGCTACCCGAAACTCGCCGCGCGCATCTTCCTCAACATGAACCGCATCCAGGCGGAGCGCCGCGCGCGCGGCACGGCGATGCCGGCGACATAGCCTGGCTAGGGTTTCGCCCACTCCGCCGGCTGCGCTTCGATGCCGTGCACATTCTGCAGCCAGTCGCGCAGCGCGAAGCCGGTGCCGGCGGGCCAGTAGCGCGCCTGGTCGAACGGCACGTGCTTCCAGTCGACCAGCTCTTCGTTGAGCCTGACCGTGCCGGTGGCCGGTACGTGGTAGGCGATCAGCAGCTGGTTCATGCGGTGGAATTCGTAGAGGCCGACGAAGTTGACGCCCTGCGGCACCAGCCCCAGCTCCTCTTCGACTTCGCGCTGCACGCCGATCTCCGGCGTCTCGCTGCGCTCCAGGAAGCCGGTGATCAGCGCGTAGGAATGCGGTGGCCACGCGGCGTTGCGGGCCAGGATGATCTTGCCTTCGTGCTCGACGATCGCGGCGACCACCGGCACCGGATTGTCCCAATGCACGAAACCACAACTCGGATCGTCACAGCCGAGGCGGTCACGGTCGCCGAAGCGCGCGACGATCAGCGGGCGGGCACACTGCGGGCAGAATCGGAAGCTCATGGTCGGGCTAGGCTCAGGCTTTTGACAGGGACGCGGCGAATGTACCGCGGTGCAGGACCGCGTCGCCGGCAGCCGTGATCACGCGCGTCTGCAGGTCGATGCGCGCCTTTCCGCGGCTGCGCAGCGTGTCGATGAAACGACTCCAGATTTCGGCGTCGGGACGCTGCGCCTCCGACACCAGATCGCCGTTCACCGGCCGGTCGAACTGGCATTCGCTGCGCTGCACGACCAGCCGCGCGTCGAGCTGTTCGGCGCTTAAGGCCACGTGCATCAGCGACCAGCCGGACAGGATGCTCATCAGCGCCAGGCTGCCGCCGAACGCGGTCTGGTGGTGGTTGTGGTTGGCCGCCAGCGGCGCGGCGATCACCACGCGCTGCGGCGAGCATTCGCGTACCTGGATGTCGATTGCGTTCAGCACCGGGATGCTGTGACGCAGGAAGGCAGTCAATTCGTCGGGGGTCATCGGCCGAAAGCATAACGCCGGTGACGGTGCTTGGGGCTAAACTCGCGCGCCATGGACCACCGCGCGCTGCTCGCCCAAAGCCGGCTGTTTGCCGGTATCGACTCCGTCGCGCTCGACCAGCTCGCCGAGCGGACCACGGTCTGCGACTTCCGCAGCGGCCAGGCGGTATTCGCGATCGGCGCGCCGGCGGACTGCGTCTACATCGTCGCCACCGGCCGGCTGCGGGTCGAGAATGCCGACGGCAGTCTGCGCGGCGAAGTCGGCCTGCTCGAGTGCGTCGGCGAAGTCGCGATTCTGTCCGGCCATGCACGCAGCGCCGAGGTCTACGCAGTGCGCGACAGCTATCTGCTGCGCATCGGCCGCGACGATCTGCTGGAGTTCCTGCAGGCCCATCCCGATGTGCTGCTGCGCCTGACCCGGGTCGTGATCGCGCGCCTGCAGATGGCAGCGACGCCGTCGAGCATCGCGGCGTCCAGCCGGCCGCGCTGCATCGCGCTGGTGCCGGCCTCGCCGCACGTCGATCTGAACGCGATCGCCCAGCGCATGCACGGCACGCTCACCGAATGCGGCGAAGTGCGCATCGTCGACGGCCGCAGCGTCGATGCGGCGCTCGGCAAGGGCATCTCGCAGATGACGCCGGGCATGGCGGCCGAAGACATCCTGGTGCGGCATCTGCATGCGGCCGAGGGCGCGCACCGGCATCTGATCTACCTCTGCGACCGGGTGCCGAGCAGCTGGACCGACCGCTGCCTGCGCCAGTGCGACCGCGTGATGGTGGTCGCCGACGCGCGCACGCCGCCGACCCTGACACCGATGCTCGAGGAGCTGCGCGATCTGCGCCTGCGCGTGCCGGTCGAGCTGATCCTGCTATGCCCGGACGATTGCAGCGCCGACAGCGTGCTGCCCTGGCGCGAACTCAGCGGCGCGCGCACCCATTACCTGCTGCGGCCGGAGCATCCGCGTGATTCCGAGGCGCTGGCGCGCAGCATCAGCGGCCGTGCGCTCGGCCTGGTGCTGGGCGGCGGCGGCGCGCGCGGCTTTGCGCATATCGGCCTGCTGCGCGCGCTCGAAGAGCTGAAACTGCCGCTGGACGTGCTCGGCGGCACCAGCATGGGCGCGTTCGTGTCGGCGCTGGCGGCCTGCGGCTACGACTGGAAGCAGGTGCTGCAAATCACCCGTGAAACCTTCGTCGAACGGCATCTGCTGAATGACTACCTGCTGCCCAGAGTCGCGCTGATCCGCGGCCGCAAGTTCTACCGCCGCCTGCAGACGATCTTCGGCGAACGGCGCATCGAGGAGCTGCGCACGCCGTATTTCTGCGTCAGCACCAATCTGACGCGCGGCAAGCCGGTGGTCCACGACCGCGGCCCGCTGGCGCTGTGGGTCGCGACCAGCATGGCGATCCCCGGCGTCGCGCCGCCGGTGGTCTGGCAGGGCGATCTGCTGGTCGACGGCGGCGTCGTCAACAGCCTGCCGACCGACGTGATGCAGAGCCTCGAGCGCGGCCCGATCATCGCCTCCGACGTGTCGACCGAGGGCGCGCTGACCCTGCCCGGCGTCGAAGGCCCGGACGTCGATGCGATCCTGCGCTGGGCGCCGCTGCAGCCGGGTGAGGGGCGCCGGCCGAGCCTGATCTCGATCCTGTTCCGCACCGCGACGCTGACCAGCGAATCCGGCGTCGCGGCGCGCGCAGCGCGCGCCGATGCCTATCTGCGCCTGCCGGTTTCGGGGGTCGCGCTGTTCGACTGGAAGAAGCTCGACGAGGTCGCGCAGCGCGGCTACGAGTTCGCGATGCAGCAGCTGCCGGCGCTGGAGGCCAGGCTGCGTGCCTGCCCGATCTGAGGCCGGCACGATCGTGCCCGGCACCAAACCGTAGGGCGGCAATCCTTTGCCGACGTGAAATCCCGACTGCGCATCGGGCGTACACGTCGGCAAAGGATTGCCGCCCTACGTGTGTGGCGCCCGCGTGGCCGTTTTCCGGCAAGCTAGCAACCTGTCCTCAAGGAACCCTCCATGCGTTTTGCTCTGCTCGCCGCTGCGCTGGCCGCGCCGCTGGCCGCCGCCGCTCTCGACTACCCGGCCACGCCGCGAGGCGACGTCATCGACCTGTACCACGGCACCAAGATCGCCGACCCCTACCGCTGGCTGGAAGATCTGGACTCCGCGCAAACCACGGCCTGGGTGCAGGCGCAGAACGCGCTCAGCCTGCCGTTCCTGGCCGCGCTGCCCGAGCGCGAAGCGCTGTCGAAGCGGCTCACGTCGCTATGGAATTACGAGCGCTTCGACGTGCCGGCCAAAGCCGGCGGCCAGTATTTCTACACACGCAACGACGGCCTGCAGAACCAGGCGGTGCTGTATGTACAGAAAGGCAGTGACGCGCCGCGCGAACTGCTCGATCCGAATCGCCTGTCGAAGGACGGCACGATCGCGCTGGCTGAGTTCGAGCCCTCGCCCGACGGCCGCTGGCTGATGTACGCCACCGCCGCCGCCGGCTCGGACTGGAACGAGTTCCGCGTGCGCGACGTCGCCAGCGGCAGGGATTCACCCGAGAGCCTGCAGCGGATCAAGTTCTCCGATGCCTCGTGGACCGCGGACAGTGCCGGTTTCTACTACTCGCGCTATCCCGATCCGCCCGCGGCGCTCGGCGACAAGTCCAGCAATCGCGCGGTGTTCGACGGCCTGGCCGACCAGAAGCTGTACTACCACCGCGTCGGCGCCCAGCAGAGCGAAGACCGGCTGGTGTTCGAGGAAACGGCTCATCCGAAGTGGTTCGTCGAAGGCGAAGTCAGCCACGACAGCCGCTATCTGATCATCACGATGCGCGAAGGCTCGGGCGACAAGAGCCGTATTTATGTGCGCGATCTGGCTTCCGAGCAGCAGCCCGCGGACATCGTCAAACTGGTCGACAACTTCGACGACGCCTACGACTTTATCGGCAGCAAGGGCAGCATCGCCTACTTCACGACCGACCGCGAAGCGCCGCGCCGGCGCGTGGTCTCGATCGATCTGTCCAAGCCCCAGGCACCGGAATGGAAGCCGGTCATCGCACAATCGGCCGACACCATCGCCGCGGTGAAGCTCGCCGGCGGCAAGCTGGTCGTGCTCAGCCTGCACGATGCCGCGAGCCGGCTGAGCACCTATACGCTCGAGGGCAAACCCGCCGGCGAGCTGAAGCTGCCGGGCCTCGGCGCGGTGCCGGAAAAACTGCAGGCCAGCGCGGACGACAGCGAACTGCTGTTCGGCTACAGCAGCTTCAATCAGCCGCAGACGCCGTATCGCGCGGACCTGAAGAGCAACCGCGTCGAAGCCTTTCGCAGGCTGCGCCTCGCCTTCGATCCCCGGCAATACCGCACCGAGCAGGTGTTCTATCCGTCCAGGGACGGCACCCGGATTCCGATGTTCATCAGCTACAAAAAAGGCCTGAAGCGCAACGGACGCGCGCGCGCCTGGCTGCATGGTTATGGCGGGTTCAATATCCCCAAGACGCCGGCCTTCGACGTCTCCGCGCTCGCCTGGATGGAGCGCGGCGGCATCTACGCGGTGGCGAACCTGCGCGGCGGCGGCGAGTACGGCGAAGACTGGCACCTGGCCGGCACGCGCGAGCGCAAGCAGAACGTGTTCGACGACTTCGTCGCCGCCGCCGGGTATCTGGTGAAGCACGACTACACCGCCTACCCGCGCATCGCGATCTGGGGCCGCTCCAACGGCGGCCTGCTGATCGGCGCCAGCGTCAATCAGCATCCGCAGCTGTGGGGCGCGGCGGTGGCCACCGTCGGCGTGATGGACATGCTGCGCTTCCACAAATTCACCGTCGGCTACGCCTGGGTCGGCGACTACGGTTCGTCCGACGACGCCGAGGGCTTCGACTACCTTTCGAAGTATTCGCCGCTGCATACCGTCACGCCCGGCACGCACTATCCGCCGACGCTGATCACCACCGGCGACCACGACGACCGCGTGCACCCGGCGCATTCGTTCAAGTACGCGGCGACGCTGCAGGCCGCGCAGGCCGGCGTCGCGCCGGTCCTGATCCGCATCGACACGCGCGCCGGCCACGGCGGCGGCAAGCCGGTGTCGAAAGTGATCGAGGAAGAATCCGACAAGCTCGCGTTCATGTGGCACTACACGGCCGGCGCGGCCGAATCGCCGTCCTCGCCTTGAGTGCATCTTGAACGGTGACGCGCAGCTGATCGAGATCCTGCAGCTGACCAATGCCTCGCGGGCGGCGGCCGGAATGAATCCGCTGCGCAACGATTCGCGCCTGGGCCGCGCAGCTCAGCTGCACGCCGAGTTTCTGGCCGCGGGCGGCTTCCTGTCGCACGGCGGATCGGGCGAATCGACGCCTGGCGATCGCGCGACTGCGGCAGGCTACCGGTGGCAGCGAGTCGGAGAAAACATACTGGCGCGAACGCGGGCCGAGCCAGCACTGGCCTACGAACAGTGGTGGCTCAGCCAGGGCCACCGCGACAATCTGCTGACCGCGGCTTTCACCGATTGCGGGCTGGGCCGGCACTACTCGCCGAAGGTGGACTGCTGGTATTACGCGATGCTGCTGGCGACGCCGAGCTAGCTTGTTCGGGTCTCCTTCCCCCGCGTGCGGGGGAAGGTCGGGATGGGGGCGTGCGGCAAAGAGTTGCTCCGCGACGAACGCCCCCACCCTAGCCCTCCCCCGCTCGCGGGGGAGGGAATTATTGGCGAATCAAACCGAGAACGAAGACCCGCAGCCGCAGGTCGTCGTCGCGTTCGGGTTGCGGATCACGAACTGCGCGCCTTCGACGGTTTCCTTGTAGTCGATCTCGGCTCCGACCAGGTACTGCAGGCTCATCGGATCGACGACCAGGGTGACACCCAGGGTTTCGACGCTGGTGTCGTCTTCCTCGGCGGCCTCGTCGAACTTGAAACCGTACTGGAAGCCCGAGCAGCCGCCGCCGGAGACGAATACGCGCAGCATCTGGCTGGGATTCTCCTCTTCGTCCAGAAGTTCGCGCACCTTGCGCGCCGCGGCTTCGGTGAAGACCACATCGGTCGCCGGCGGCGGCGGTGCCGCGGACGGCTTATAAACGCTGGGTTCGGTCGTGCTCATGTCTGCTTCCTCAATCCGGGATTGCATCGACGTGCTGCTGATGCTGGATTCCAGCATCCTGCACGTCGATGATCCGGCTATCACTACTGTAGTCCTGTACCGCTACCGGCTGACGAGCTTTGAGCGCCGCCGCCATCGATTCGTGGACGAGTTGGCCGTTGACCTGCGCACCCGGCTGCATCTCGATCAGCTTGTAGAACACGTTTCCGGTGACTCTAGCCTTGGCGCCCAGCGTCAGCTTCTCGCTTGCGTAGACATCGCCGACCACGGCGCCGTTCAAGACGATCATGGGGACGCGGATCTCGCCTTCAATGGCGCCGTTCTCGCTGATCGACAGATGGGCGGACTTGTCGGCGGTTGAAGCGACATTGCCCAGAATGCGGCCATCCAGATGCAGCCCCCCGGTAAAAAACACGTCGCCCTTGATCTCGGTCTGACGGCCGACCAGGGTTTCGACGGTGCCGGTGTTGCGCGGCGGCGGCGGGCTGCTGCTGGTGTTCTTGCTGTTGAACATCATGTTCCGGAAAGCTCAGGTCTTGCGCATCTAGGGAGGCAGCTCGACCCTGATCTTACTCCAGTCGAACTCGTTCTCGACCGCCGCCTGCTCACCGTCGATATCCAGCGTGACCGACGCGCGGATCGGACGGAAGTTCGGCGGCAAGCGGAATTCGCCGGTGAATTCCTGAAAATACTTGAATGCGAACTGCGGCAGCCTGGCGTCGCCGCTGAGCAGCGGCGCCAGGTCCTGGGTGACCTGCTCGCCGTCACGGCTGCCGATCAGCCGCAGCTGCGCGCTGCCGGCGACGCGCTTGTCGTGGCGTACCGACTGGATCAGCACCAAGTCGTAGCGCCAGTGTTGGCGATCCGGCTGCTGGGTCATTTTCAGATCCAGCACGCGCACACCGGCGCGGGTTTCGTCCGGCGACACGATGCCGCGGTAGAACGCGACCTGCTCGCGCAGGTCGGCCGCCTCGGCCTGCAGGTCGGACAGCGAGGCCTTGACCTCGGTGCAGGCGGCGCCGTCGATCTCGGTGGAACGCTGGGCGTAGACGATCTGCTGGCGCAGGTCGGTGTTTTCGCTACGCGCTGTGCGCAGCTCGCGAGCCAGGTCGCGGCGCTCGTCGCGAAGCTGTTCGAGCTCGGTCCTGGTCTGGCGGAATTCGCTGATCGTGTGCGTGCGCACCCAGGCGTAAAGCCCGAAGCCGGCAATCGCGATCACGGCCGCCGCACCGGCGATCAAACCGGCCCTGAACCAGGGCCGGTGGCGCTTGACGACGATGCGGTGCTGCATGGGCGCCGCGTTACGGCGTCAGGCCGGGCGCATCCAGGCCGGTGGATTCCGGCTGATCGAACATCAGGTTGAAGCATTGCACGGCCTGCCCGGCCGCGCCCTTGACCAGGTTGTCGATCACCGACAGCACGACCACGGTCCTGCCGTCCGGCGCCAGATGCACGGCGATGCGGCACTGGTTGCCGCCGCGCACGCTGCGCGTCTCCGGGTGCTCGCCGGCCGGCATCACGTCGACGAAGGGCTCGCCGCGGTAGCGCGACTCGAACAGCGCCTGCAGATCGAGGGCGGGCCGGGTCAGCCGCGCGTACAGCGTCGCGTGGATGCCGCGGATCATCGGCGTCAGGTGCGGCACGAAAGTCAGCGAGACCGGGGTCTCCGAAGCCTGGCGCAGGCCCTGCTCGATCTCCGGCAGATGCCGGTGGCCGGGCACCGAATACGCGCGAAAGTTGTCCGAGGTTTCGCCAAACAGCGAGGTCACGCGCGCTTCGCGGCCGGCGCCGGAGACGCCGGACTTGCAGTCGGCGATCAGATTGGTCGCGTCGATCACGCCGGCCTCCAGCAGCGGCAGAAAGCCGAGCTGCACCGCGGTCGGATAGCAGCCGGGGTTGCCGATCACGCGCGCGCTGCGGATCGCGTGGCGATTCACTTCCGGCAGGCCGTAGACCGCCTCTTTGAGCAGGGCCGGCGCGGTGTGGTCGAGCTGGTACCAGCGCTTGAACTCGGCGGCGTCCTTGATCCGGAAGTCGGCCGACAGGTCGATGACCTTGACGCCCTGCTCGACCAGCGCTGGCGCCATCTGCATCGCGGTGCCGTGCGGGGTGGCGAAGAACACCGCGTCGCAGGCCGCGAGCGCGGCTTCGTCCGGTGCCGAGAACACCGCGTCGCTATGGCCGCGCAGGCTCGGGAACAGCTGGTCGGCGCGCAGGCCGGCTTCCTTGCGCGAGGTCAGCGTGGTGACGCGTACCTGCGGATGGGCGGCAAAAAGCCGCAGCAGTTCGGCCCCGGTGTAACCCGTGCCTCCGACGATCCCGACCTTGATCATGACGTTCTCTTGAAGCTACCGAAGATGCAAAAGGACCGGGATGATAGGCTTTTGCCGCTTCGCATTGAAGCGCGCGCCACGCCAGCCACTGGAGCCAGCATGCTTTGGGTCAAAGCAGTACACATCATGTTTGTCGTCGCCTGGTTCGCCGGCCTGTTGTACCTGCCGCGGCTGTTCGTCTACCACAGCGATACCAAGGACGGCGCCGGCCATCAGCGCTTTGTGCTGATGGAGCGCAAGCTCTACGGGATCATGACGATCGCGATGATCGGCACCTGGGTCGCCGGCATCGCGATGATCGTGATGGTGCCGGGCTATCTGCACCTGGGCTGGCTGCACGCCAAGCTGACACTGGTGATCCTGCTGACCGGCTACCAGGGATTTCTGAAGATGAACCTGCGCAAGTTCGCCAACAAGACCAACACCAGGAGCGCGCGCTACTGGCGCTTCATGAACGAAGTGCCGGCGCTGTTTCTGATCGCGATCGTGATTCTGGTGGTGGTGAAGCCGTTCTAGCGGACACCGTAGGTTGGGGTGAGCGCAGCGAACCCCAACAGTCGTTCGCGCCGACGTTGGGGTTCGCTTTGCTCACCCCAACCTACGGCTGCTCAGGCGCCTTCGAGCTCGCCCGCCGCGGTCTGCAGGTAGTTCTGCAGACCCATCTGCTCGATCAGCTTGAGCTGCTCCTCGAGGAAGTCGATGTGCTCTTCCTCGCTCTCCTGGATGCTGACCAGAACCTCGCGCGTGACGTAGTCGCGCACGCTTTCGGCGTGGGCGATCGCCTCCTTGTACATCGGGTGCGCCTCGTACTCGAGTTTGAGGTCGCACTCCAGCACTTCCTTGACGTTCTCGCCGATGTAGAGCTTGCCCAGGTCCTGCAGGTTGGGCAGGCCGTCGAGGAACAGGATGCGCTTGATCAGCTTGTCCGCATGCTTCATCTCGTCGATCGATTCCTCGTACTCGAGCTTCTCGAGTTTCTTGAGGCCCCAGTTGCCGAGCATCCGCGAATGCAGGAAGTACTGGTTGATCGCGGTGAGTTCGTTCTTCAGTGCGAGATTGAGGTACTCGAGAACCTTGGTATCGCCGCGCATGGCTGCCTTCCCTGGGAATCAGCACCCAGTGTAGCCAGTCGGCAAGCCTGAGTCCAGTGTAAGTAGCTGTTCAGCAAGAACTTTTAAGCGGTTATGCGTGTGATTCGCAGTACCCCTTCAGGCGGCGGCGGCGGTCATCGGCGCGCGCGCACCCAGATCGGAGAGCCGGATCGGCTGCGCCGACAACGCCTCGGACAGTACTTGGCGGGCGGCCGGCACGCAGATGCCGCAGCAGGTGCCGAGCGCGGTTTCGCGCGACAGGTCACGCAGCGTGCAGGCACCTTCGCTGACCAGGCGCTTGATGCGGGTGTCGGAGACAGCCTTGCAGACACAGACGTACATGGCTTGGGACGCGGCAGCCTGAATGAGAACGATTGCGATACGCTACCCGAACGGCCAAGCAGAATCAAATAGTAATCGTTCGCGTCTAAGAGGGCGGACCGATCGGTGCTGGCATTGCCGGGCGAGCGGCGATTCCGGCTGCCGCGGCCAGCTCCTCCAGAGCACGCCGATAGACCTCGCGCTTGAACTCGATTACCTCGTCGGCCGGGGTCCACCAGTCGATCCAGCGCCAGCGGTCGAATTCCGGTGTCGGCGAAGCATCGAAATGCACGCGTTCTTCCGGTGCAATCAGCCTGAGCAGGAACCACTTCTGCTTCTGGCCGATGCAGACGCGGCCGCGCCCCTGGCGCACATAGCGTTTCGGCAGCTTGTAGCGCAGCCAGCCCTGGGTCACTGCGACGATCTCGACGTCGTCGCTGAGCAGGCCAAGTTCCTCGTGGAGTTCGCGCAGCAGGGCGTCGCGCGGTGCTTCGCCGCGCTGGATCCCGCCCTGCGGGAACTGCCAGGCCTCCTGTCCGATCCGCCTGGCCCACAGAACCTGGCCGGCGGCATTCGTCAGGATGATCCCGACATTGGGACGATATCCGTCCGAATCAATCACTTGGATCAAGCACGTGGGAAAGTGGCCGGAATCGATTCTTCCACATGCCGGCAAGCAGCGGCAAACTGAGTGCTTATTCTCCTTGCTCCCCAACCTGCGATCCCTCATGCGCCTGGCGATTTTCGATCTCGATCACACCCTGCTCGCCGGCGACAGCGACTACCTCTGGGGCCAGTTCCTGATCGAACAGGGCCAGGTCGACCGCCTGGTCTACGAGCGCGAAAACCAGCGGTTTTACGACGAATACAAGGCCGGCACGCTGGATATCGAGGCGTTCTGCCACTTCAGTTTCGCGCCGCTGGCCGCGCAGAGCTTCGAGACGCTGCTGGCCTGGCGTGCGCAGTTCGTGCGCGACAAGATCGAGCCGGTGATTGCGCCGCTGGCTCCGGCGCTGATCGCGCGTCACCGCCTGCAGGGCGACACCCTGCTGATCACCACCGCGACCAACCGCTTCGTCACCGAGCCGATCGCCGAACTGCTCGGCGTCGATGCGCTGATCGCGACCGATCCCGAATTCGTCAATGGCCGCTACACCGGCAGGCTGGCCGGTCTTCCGAACTTCCAGGCCGGCAAAGTGCTGCGACTGGAACGCTGGCTGGCGGCGCAGCCCCAGATGTTCGAACACATGACCTGTTACAGCGACTCGCGCAACGACCTGCCGCTGCTGGAGCGCGCCGACACCGCGGTCGCGGTGGACCCGGACGAGGTGCTGCGCGCCGAAGCCGAGCGCCGCGGCTGGAGCGTGATCAGCCTGCGCGGCGAAGTCCCGCGGATTTCGTAGATCTCGTAGGTTGGGGTGAGCGCAGCGAACCCCAACATCAGCGCGGACGAAATGTTGGGGTTCGCTGCGCTCACCCCAACCTACAGACTCAGTACGGTGCGGCCCAGATCTGGGTCATGCCGAAGCGCTTCTTGACCTCGGCGCCGAACTGGACGGCCTGCTCCTTGGTCGCGAAGCTGCCGATCGTCACCCGGTAGACGCGCTGGCCGTCGGGCAGATCGTGGATGCGCACGACGCCGGGCAAGCCCATTTCGACCATGCCCTGGGCCTCGGCCTCGGCCGACTCGCTGTCGGCCAGCGCAGCCGCCACCAGAGTCCAGCCGCTGGCGGTGGCGGCTGTGACCGGCGCGATCTTGGCCGGCTCCTGGCGCGGTGCCGCGGCAATCGCAGCCGCAGCGGCCGCCGCCTTCAGGGACGCATAGTCGGTCAGCGCCAGCCGCTGCTTCATCGAGGCGTCGTCGGCTTTCTGCCGATGCAGGCCGCTCGCGTCCGAACTCAGGCAGTCGCCGGGCACGTCGAGACGCTCGGAGCCGGATACGCCAACGATCTCGACCGCACCGGACAACAGGCAGACCTCGCGCCGCGTCGCGCCGGCACTAGCCCAGACATCCGCGCCGAAAATGCGCAGCCGCAGATCGAGCATCGTCAGCCGCACGTCCTGCGGCAGGCGGTGCTCCTCGGTCCCATCGACCCGGAACGCGCCCTCGCCGAGGTCCAGATCGACTCGCCCGTTGAGCCCCCCTGCGGGCTGCTGGATGCTGCCGACTTTCAGCGCGGCGTCCGGCCCCAGCGTCATCATCGTGACGCCGAAACGCAGCGAACCACGCCCGTTGATGCCGGTCCGCAACTGGTCGCCACTGGCCAGCGGCACAACACGGGCGGGCGGCACCGAATCCTTGCCACGCATCACAGAGAACGGCGCCGCCGCCTGCACCACGTCCAGGCTCATCACGCGATCACCGGCGGCTGCAGCGGACGCGGTACCGACGAGCGTCATCAGGGCGAGCGGCAACCAGCTCAGGCGAGTTTTGATCGTGATCATGGGGTTCGTGATATTAAATTGATTATAGACATGCCAGCAGTTATATAAACACAAACCAGCCGATTTCTGGAACTGTAGGAGCGGTCCTTGACCGCGATTGTGCGGCTGAGGGCCTCAATCGCGGTCAAGGACCGCTC
>NZ_JAQGNT010000045.1 GCF_028291725.1 Hydrocarboniphaga sp.
CTCGCGATAAGCTTAAGCGCACAAGCGCATCGCCAGCGCGCGAGTGCGTGCGCTGGTTCACGATTGCAGCGTCGACTGCGTCCTAAGTCCTAAGGTCTACGAACCTTGATGGAGTCGATCGTCTGGCACGAATGATCAGAAGCAGCTCAAAGGCCAGCCCGGCTGCCGCTACCCGCTGAGAGCTGATCAGTTCGAAGTGATGGTTCGATGCTGGGTATCGATAAGCCTTCGTGTCCGTGGGGTTGCCAGGCTTCGAGTCGCTGCCCTTTGCATGCAAGATGTTTAGTTCGCTGAAAGTCAGCGGTTTGAGATGTGCTTAAGCCTGTACTTGTTGCCTGCGATTGCTCTCAGAGCGCGATTTTCAAGAGGGCCGACGTACTTTCAGGTCTCGTTCCGCGGGAGCGTCACGGCGATTGCTGCGAAGCGGGCGCAGCCATTGCCAATCCGGTTTGATCTCAAGTAGTGTCGTGACGGGGATAACTTCTAGGGGATTGCCGTGATCAACGCGGCCTTACGCTTGTGTCTGCTCGCCTGTTTGTTGCTTGGTCTCCCGGCGTGTGGGGGCGGCGGGTCCAGCGGCACGTCCATCAGCATTTCGCCGAAGTCGCTCACGTTCAATGCAGCAGTAGGCCAAGCGGCACCAGCACCGCAGATCGTGGCGGTGCACTTTTCGGGCGACGGCGTGATTGTGGGTTATCCGCCAGGAACAGCCATTCCGGCGTGGCTGATGATTCAGCAGCAGGGAGATGCGTCTGCCTCCGCAGTAAGCTTTGCTTTCTCCGTCGCCGACGTCGGCGTGGCCGGGACTTATTCCACCACGGTGCGCTTCGTTACCGGCCATGAAGATGGCAGCAACCTTAAAACGGTTGACATGCCAGTGACCCTGCAGGTGGTGGTGCCCTTTGATGCGACGGCGCCGGCGATGTCCTTTGGGGCGGTGCGCAAGAGTGCTGAGGTGCCAAGCCCCAGTAGCGGTTATTCGATCAGTATTCAGGGATCAGAAGCCAGTTGGACGGTCTCTGCCTCGCAGCCGTGGCTCAGCGTGTCACCGACGTCCGGCCGGGGTGCGGCGGCCGTCAGCGTGAAGGCGAATACCAGCGACGTTGCGGTGGGGGCAAACCAGGCCACTGTGACGGTGACGGATACCACCTCGGGAGCGAGCCGCGTCTTCGATGTCAGCCTGGATGTGCGCGCTGCCAAACTGGTCGTATCGCCACAGAACTTTGCCTTTTCGGTCGATTCGAAAACCACCAGCCAGGCGATGACCCAGGCTGCGAACTTCTCCGATGAACTCGGTGGCACGCAGACCAGTGAGTCGGTGAACTGGCAGATCACGTCTGTCGACGCGGCTTGGCTCAAGGCCACGCCGACCAGCGGCGGCAGTGCGCCGGCGACGTCGGTCAGCCTCAGTCTGGTGCCAGAGGTCGTGGCGACATTGCCGAACGGTGCTTATCAAGCCGCAGTGACCGTGCGTTATGACAACGACGATGCAAGCGCTCAGACCGTGGTACTGCCCGTCAGCCTGGATCTTCGCTTGCCGAGCGTCAATTATGTGGGTCCGTATCTTGCTCTGGCGGGAAAAGCCGGATCGTTGTACGTGCGGGGTCAGCATTTTGCTGATCAAGGCGGCCCGCTAACGTTGATAATTGGAGCTTCGTCGACGGCTCCGATTGCGCCCGACAGCGATACGCAATTGCGTTCCAGCTATCCGGCCCTTGCGGCGGGGCGCTATCCGGTGACGGTGAACAGCGCATCCGGGCTTCAGCGTGGTCAAGCCGAACTGGTCACCGTTGCCGAGCCGGCCTATGCGTACGCATCGATTCCAGTGGCAGGTATACGCTCGCGGCTGATCTACGATGCCGAGCGCCAGATGTTATGGGCAGTGAATCAGCCTGACAGCGGCTTGGAGCGCTACCAGTATCAAGGCGGGGGATGGACGACTTTGCCGGAATTCATTCTGGCGGGGTTGACCGACGCTGCGGTGGCGCCCGATGGCAAGCGTCTGGTCATGACCACTCGCAATGCGATCCAGACTGCCGATCTCACGGCAGATGTGCTGATCGCCCAAGAAAAGCTCAGCAACCCCGATCCCTTCTGCGGCGGGTACTTTAATCAGCTGGCCGCTCTCAACGACGGCAAGTTCTTCATCGTCTTCGACCTGGCGGACTGCAGTGGTTTTACGCCGTCCTATTTGTACGACGATGTGGACGGCACGCTGGTCAGCAACACCTACTTCGATGGCTATCTGTATAACGGCCTGGCGGCTGCTAGCCGTGATGGCAGCCGCGTCTATGCCGGCAGCAATGGAGTGAGCCCCGCACAATCAGTGTTCTTCATGAATGCCCTTAATAACAGCATCAGCACCGGCTCGGCCAGTGCCAATCTATCTGGGGTAAGTGTGAGCGGGACCGCGTCGAAAGTAGTTCTCCAGAACGCCGATGTTTACAGCGGCTCCTTGAGTCTGCTGGGACATGTGCCAGGCGGGGGTGTGGCTCTGGCGTCGAACAACGGGGCACGCGCTTTTGTTTATGTCCAGGACGATAAAGGCAATGCAGCCATCGAAGTCTATGATCTCAATGGTACGTTGACGCCGGGTGCGGTTTACCCGCTGCTCAAGCGCATCGCGTTGGCAGATCAGGCTAGCGTCTCGTTTAATACTTATACGATCAAAATGGCGTCATCTTTGGATGACAAAACGGTGTTCGTTGCCGGAGATCAGCGGATTCTGGTGGTGCCGATCAACTAACGCTGACTCAGGACCATTCATCAATAGCTACGCGTTCTGCGATTTGGAAAAGCAGGGAGAGGCGAGCCGCAGATCCATAGAGTGGGTCGAACTGCACCCGTATGAGGTGATGTTTATGGAGCAGGTCCCGGCCCTGCCCGGTGACCGAGCGGGGAATCTGAAAAAATCGATTGAGGGCATCAAGAGTCGGGCGGAGAAGGATGCGCAATATCTGGCCGACCCGAAAAATCTTGAGGCTTTGCACCAGGGACGGCTGGAGCGGCATGTAGACGAACAGTTCTGCTGGAAAGAGTAGGGCTGTCGCCGTTCTCGCATCAGCTTTATGCGTAGGGGGGAACACTATGGAACGTCACATCAAGGTTGCGCGTGCGCACCGGGCGCTGTCCTGGTTTTACGGGGTTCTGGTCATCGGTCTGGTGATCGTGATGTTCATCCCGACCGGGAAGCCGGTACCGGCCGCCCTCTGGGGCTTCGTTGGCGTTCTGGTATTGATCGGCTTCGCCCATCACGCGATCGCCCGAGGGGCTAGGGAACGAACGCCGGGCGCGCGAGTCGGTTCGATCCTGATCTCGATCTTGCTGCTGTGCGCTTTTCCCCTGGGCACGCTGATCGGCCTCTACCTGCTCTTCAACACGGCAAGCCCCTGGGAGCCGATGTTTCCAGTGCGTCGCGACGCGAAGGTCGAACCTCAACTCTGAATTCCAAGCGGCGTCGGCCTTCGGCTCACCTCGCGCATCCCTAATGTTTACCGTCTCCGGGCCGCCGTGGCTGCGCCTTCGCATAGGCGCGAGGAATAATTGATGGCACAAAAGAAAGGATGGTGGGGACCGTGGTACGTCGGGGCCGTCACCGTGTACCTATTGATCGCGGGCCTGTGGACATGGTGCGGGGTGTGGTGGGCGGTTCTGATCGATCGCATGCCGTTGATGTGGGCATCCGGCGCAGCGCTCTCCGCGTTGGCTCAAGCCTTGTGCAGCTTCGGAGCGGCCTACGGCGTTTACCGCAAGTCGATTGGCGCGCTGCTCCTGCTCCTCGTCGTCCTGGCACTGCAGTGCCATGCCTTCGCCCAGCTATATCCGACCGAGATGAATCTGCAGGATCGGAGTTTCGATCTGGACTATCTGCGCGGGCTTCCTCGCCAGCTTCAGCTGAGCATCGGCGTGTACCTCGGAATTGGACTCTACCTGCTCATGCTGCGTCGTTTGCGGCGCTTCTGAGACAGCACGGTGCATCAGACTGACCGCAAGAAACACGTCGCGACCGCATCGCCCCGATCCGGTATGGCAGGCGCTGCCACTTGGCTTGTCATCCTCCTGGCGACGGTCAGCGGAAAGGCGGCGGCGACCGCGGATGTCTGGCCATTCGGGGCGGAAGGACGCGAGCACTTCGAGCAGCAGGTCGATACGGCGCAAGCGGCCGCGTATCAGCGAATCGTGGCGGTCTACGACGCGTACCTGCGGGCGCATCCAGACGACGGAATAGCCGCGGTCGAGCGATGTCGCTTCATCGACCGATTCGCTCAGGTGGAAGACCTGACCATTGAATCGGCGCCGGCGGATGCCGAGCGCTGCCGCGAGAGCTTGAGTGTAGGCCGGCTCGCGGGTAATTCGGCGGTGAAGCTCTTCCTGCTCGAGGGGTCGTGGGATGAGGATGCGATTCCGCGCGCTGAACTGCTTCTCAGGGAGGCCACGTCCTGGCCAGTCGATCAACAGGCCAGACTCCATGAGTGGCTATCGCAGCGTTACGCCCGGACGGATCCGCTCAAGTCCGGGGAGCACGCCTTGCGAGCGGTGCAATTGAGTTCAGCGTCCTCACTTCGGTTGTCCGCCGCCAGATATCTTATCCAGATCGGGGCCCCGGCTCAGGCCAGCACGTTGGTACGGCAGATTCCGCCGGAGCAACTGAACGTCTGGACCCTGCGCGGCGCAGTATCGACGCTGCTCGACCTCAATGAACCTAAAGCGGCCTTGGATCTGGCTCGGAGCAAAGATGCCCTGAAGCTCGATGACGGGACGCGGATGCGACTGGCTCGGGCGTTGATTGGCAGCGGATATGCAGAGGACGGCTCCGCTCTGCTCAACGCGCTCCGGGCTGAGCCCGTTGTCTCCTCGAATGCCAACCCTAGCGTGGCCCGGGAGTTGTTCCTGCTTCAACTGAGCCAGGGTAGCCTCGAGGAGGCCGAGGCGGCCTACCGAAAGCTGCAAGGGCAAAACCGAAGAGGCGATCCTTGGGGCTATTTCCGCTTGCGGCTGGCGGTCCGTTACCCCGCCGTGTCGTGGCAGTGGTCTGATATCCGCGGCCTCGCCGCTTTGGGATTGGTGATGTTGACCATCATCCTGTCCCCTGCGCTGATCGTGCTCCCGTTGCACTATGTGATTCTGATTCGGCGCGCTCGTGGGTGGGTGCCGCCGGTTCAACCGAGTTGGGGTTTAGGGCACCTGTGGTACGGACTTACTGCCTTCTTGCTCAGCAGCAGCATCCCGTTTTACCTGCTGTGCTACGGACAGTTCGAGCAGGCGCTTGGCGCGTTCAGCAACGCTCGACCGTCCATCGAGGTTTCCACCGCGAGTGAAGAGACGCTCGCCCAGGCATTCCTGCTGGCGAACGTGCTGGGGTTGATCGCGCTGGTACCTCTCTTCGGCCGTGCGCGATGGCGCCAGTTCTGGACGGGCAGGTGGAGTGTCCCGCAATCAATTTTCACCGGCGCCGCTCTCGGGTTCGCACTTCTGGTGCTGGCCAACGTCATCCAGCGTGCGGCCTCGACAATTGCGGCGCCTGGATTGGCCTTGGGCAGCGACACGATTCGAGCGACCCAAGGGATATATGCGTACTACGGTTGGGGGCCGATGCTGATAGCGACGGCGTTCCTCACGCCGCTGATCGAGGAAGTCATTTTCCGCGGCGTCTTCCTGCAGGCCGGAACGCGCTACTTCGGCTGGCGGACCGCGGCATTGATGCAGGCCGCCGTATTCGTGGTGCTGCACGACCAGCCCGGAGCCTATCTGTTCCTGACCGCGCTCGCTCTGATCGCGGCGTGGCTGGCTCGCCAAAGCGGCGGACTACTGGCGCCGATGGCGCTGCACGTCATCAATAATGTTTTCGCCTGTCTGTCCGTTGTCGGTGTGACCCGCTCGCTGACAGTGACACCTTGATCCATCTCGTGAAATCGTCTGCGACATCAGGTGCGATGCGCGACGTGTTTACATCGAAGGCGTCTTTAGAATGAGCGCGAAATCAAGCGCCCGGTCCGTATCCGAGCCGAGTTTTTGTTTCCCATCCAGGAGAGAACATGATTGCGGCATTCATCACGTGCGGGATTCTCATGATTCTGGTGCGCATCTTCGAGCGCGAGCGCAACCTCGACTTCATGGATGTGTCAGGCATCGTCATCGCACCGCTGCTCGCCTCGCTGGTCGTGGGCGGCATCGCCTATGTGTTGGACGCCGGCCTCTGGGGTCAGTTTGCGAATGCCGCGATCTTCGCCGGCCTTACCTTTTACATGCTTAAGGGGCTTTTGGCGTTGCCGGCCGCGCGCGCGGCGATTTACACCTCGGTGGTGATCGTTGTGAACATCGGGGTTTCGATACTGCTAGCGCTCTTTAGCCATCGGTGATGTTCCTATGATCTTAGCTGGGCCGACAAGTGCCGGTTGTCACAGTGCTGCTTCGGGCGCTTGCGAGGTATGGCGACAATGCCTGCTTATCGGGGGTGGGGAAGGGGGGCTTGTGCCGTTAGACTGCAGCGCAAGTACCTCGGGTTTTTCTACAGCCTCCATCGCCATGCTGATTCGATTCCTGCTCCTGAAACTTCGAAGAGTTGGCGCCTGCGTGCTCGCCACAGGTCTCGCCGCCTGTGGCGGTGGCCAGTCGACCGATACCGATGCGGCGCCGGTAACGCCCCCGCTGCCTCCGGTGACAGTGGCGCTGACTTCGTCCGCGGCGCGCATCACCAGTGGACAGTCGGTTCACCTAGTCTGGACCTCCCAGAATGCCGAACTTTGTACGGCCAGCGGCGCATGGTCTGGCGCCCTGGAGACTAGCGGCGAGCGGACGGTCGGACCCTTGACCGCGACGGGCACCTATACGATCACCTGCAGCAATGCCGCGTCGGGTAGCAGCAGCACGTCGGTCGCCGTGGCAGTAGTTGCGGTGTCGGACCGTTACGCCTTTGAGGTTTCCGACAACGCGGTCAACGATGCGGCTTGGGACTCTCGCGCGCAGGTGCTTTATCTGGCGGTGGGCTCCGATGCGCCGGTGGGTCCCAATTCGATCCTGGCCTTCGATCCGGTGAGCGGCGCAATCACGGCCGACATTTGGGCGGGCAGCGAGCCCAGTTCGGTCGCGATTTCGGACGACGGACAATACCTATACGTGGGCTTTAGCGGCAGCGATGTCGTAAAGCGCTACCGCCTGCCGGGGCTGCTGCTCGAGGCCACATATCCCGTGAATTCGCAATTGCGCAGCAGTCACGACGGTAAGCCGGCCTTTGCGCTGCAGATGTCAGCGGCGCCCGGAGCTCCGCTGACGCTGGGGGTTGCGACGATCAGCTACCGGACTCTACCTCCGACGACGCAATTGCGCGTTTTCGACGGGGCGTCCCCTCGAACACTCACCAGCAGCCCGTACTACACTTTTGATAGCTACAACGTTGCCTGGAGCGACGATTCTGGAACACTGTTCACTTCGGTCTTCGGGGGCGCGGTCAACCGTCTGGCGCTGACCACTCCGTACGCTCAAGTCAGCGCTGCGAGCCAGCCGAGCGGAACCATCTCGGCCGACACCGTCTACTGGACCGCCTACGACGGTAGCCGCGTCTACGATTCCCTGGGCGGAGTTTTCGATGCCACCACGCTGGAGCGCATTGCTACGCTGCCGACCAGCGGAACTGTCACCGTCGATCGAGCGAACCGGCAGTTCTTTGTCGTGAGCCTGGGCGACAGCGGGAACGCCGTGATCACCGCCTACGACCTCGACACGCTGGCACCGCGCGAGACCATTGACGTGCAGCGCGAGGACATTGAAAACCAGATATCCATCGTGCCCGGCCTGGTCCGGCGGATGGTGCGCTTCGGTGACGACGGTCTTGCCCTGGTCGGCGCATCCGGGCGGCTCACGACGCTGCGGGGTCCTTTCGTCGCGCCAGGAGGACGCACGGCACCGATCGCCAGCATTCCCACCGACGCCTGCTGCCAGGCCCACGTTGTACGGTATACCCCCACGATGACGCCGACGGCGGTGGTGGCGAACGACATCGTCTGGGACAAGACGCATGGGCTGCTGCTGGCTTCGATCTCCATGGAGGCGCCTGAATACCCAAGTACGATCGCGGTGATCGACCCAAGCACCGCCGCAGTAGTTTCCCATGTGCCCACCGAGCCCGAGCCCGGCGCGTTGGCGGTTTCGGACGGCGGGCAATATTTGTATGTCGCCACGTCCCGCAAGCTGCAGCGTTTCCGGTTGCCTTCCCTGGCGCTGGAGGCCACAGCCGATCTACCAGGCAACGATTCGACGCCGCCAGTGGCTGGATCAGCTCCGAAAAGCCTGGCCGCGCGGCCAGGCGACCCCGCCACGGTTGCGATCGACGGAGTGTTCCTGATGCGTGACATGGCACTGCTGTCCGGTGCCGGCGATAGCGCATCCTGGTCGCGCTGGAGCGAGGACGGCGGCGCGCTGTATGGCTTCAATGCCCAAAGCACGGGTATGACTTTGTGGCGCTGGCCATTCAATTCGTCGAGCGCAGTGACACAACTGGGATCG
This sequence comes from Hydrocarboniphaga sp., assembly GCF_028291725.1. Classification (GTDB taxonomy): domain Bacteria; phylum Pseudomonadota; class Gammaproteobacteria; order Nevskiales; family Nevskiaceae; genus Hydrocarboniphaga. The sequence goes on from NZ_JAQGNT010000045.1 coordinate 8,503, forward strand.
CCGTTCGACTACGCCTTTCCGGTGAACGCCGGGTATCCATTCGACATCACCTTCGCCGTAGGTGGCGGGCTGCTCTACGCCGATACCGGCGCCGTGTTTGATCCGGCAACGGGTGGATGGCCGGGAACGCTGCCGCTCGCCCGTCTTTCCGGCATCTCCAACCCGCTAGACAATTCCTTCGCGCTGGCCAGCCTATCGATCGAACCGGACCGGCGCCGGGCCTATGCTGCCGTGTGCGAGGCTTACGCCGTCCAGGCTTACTGCGGCAACTCGCTCGTATCGTTCGACCTCGACACCTATCTGCCAGTTGCGACCGGCGAAATGCCTAGTGTTCAGGGCTGGGCCTATCGCATCGAGCACATCGACGCTCAGACCTTCGCGATTCTGCAGGCGGACCGCCGCGTGGTGCTGGTCAGCGCACCGGAGTTGCAATACTGAAGCGCTGCTTCGGCTCGGCCGCCACATGGAGGCAACGATTTGGACTCGCCGAGAAATGGATGACGTACTGGTGCTACGCGCCGGCGAGCGATCAGGATCAGCCGCCATAGGCTTCCGGAAATGGCGGCGGCACAGTGTCATTTGATACAAACGTAGTTGGCCGAGCAATACGAGCACTGATCACTGCCAGCACTATACCGGCAAGCCAAAACGCCGGAAAAAATGCAAAGGCCTTGGCGCCGAATGCCAACTTCAGCATCGACCAGTCCTTAATGGCCACCACTAACAGCGAGATAAGGTCGGGGATCGAAATGGCCAACAGGGCGCCAATGGCGAGCTCACCATATGAGAAGCTGTCTATGCAGCGGCGCAGCAGACCTGCTGCGGTAATCCAGCCCAGTACAAGTGGAATGAGATTGATCGCAATCGTGTACCAGTCGATACCCACCAGCACCATACCATCGGGACGATACGGGGGCGTGATGCCCAAGAGCTGCACGACAGCATTGAGCACGAAGGCATACAGCAGTTGTGCACCGAGAAAGGTGAAGATGAAGAGCGTCATCCTCGCAAACGAGAATCTCGGAAATGATACCGCGTAACCTGGATTCTCCTGGGCAATGCGGCGAAAGCGCAGCGTTTCAAACTGCCGGAATATCCCCGTAGCGAGAGCCGTCAGCGCGACACCGGCGACGCCCGCGACCTCCTTGCCCACTAGTGCTCCAAGCGCGGCGACGATGAGAGCGTACAGCAGACCAATTGCGCTCGCGGCGACGACGAACTTTCTGTCGAAAAGTTCACGATCTATCCGATTCGTTGTGTCTACCATGACTATCCTTTTCGCGAAACCTAAGGGCGAACCTTGCGCCCGCCGACTATGATACTTCCCGAGCCATGATGCCCTAAGGCGGGCAGTAGAATATGCTTAGCCATGCAATTCGCTTACATTGACATATGGAGTGGACCCGGTTTTCGAATCAGGTGTTAGGGACTTCGACCTTATCTGTGCTTTATCAAGCATGCTTCGCTGTCGTTCGAGGCACTGCTAGGCGATTTCCAGCCTTTCGGGCTCATGCACATACTCGAACGGACGGACACGAAATTCCCCTGGCTTCGAAACACCGCTCAGCGCTACTAGTAAACCTTTGCGTCGATCGGCCGCATCCGCAGTACACAGCTGCCGCTTACGGTACTGAAGGGCACAACAATTTGCCCTTATCGTGGGTAGCCCGCTCTGCGAGCTTCGGAGTCTGATCTGCTGACGACAAATGAGCTGCCCCTCGAATTTCGTCTTCCAAGGATCGATGCGTAGTATCGATGACTGAGACGAGACGAAATGAAGAAGATACCGAAGCGAGAGTACACGGCGGAGTTCAAGGAGCAGGCCGTGAAGCGGGCTCGGGAAGTGGGCGTAGCGCCTGCTTCGCGAGAGCTGGGGTTGTTGGAGCAGACGCTGCGAAACTGGTCCAAGGCGTCGCAGACGGGCACGTTGGCGGGCGCCGGCAGCGGCAAGCCGGTGACACCCGAGCAGATGGAATTGTCGCGGCTGCGTGCGGAGAACGTCCGGCTGAAGATGCACGTGGAGATCTTAAAAAAAGCGACGGCGTACTTCGCCAAGGATGCGCTGTGAAGTACGCCTGGATGGAGCTGGAGCGCCGGCAGTTTCCGCTGCCCGAGATGTGCAGCGTGCTCGATGTGAGCGTCAGCGGCTACCGCGCCTGGCTCGGGGGCGGCACGCCGGGCTCGGTGCGTCTGAGCGACGTGCAGGCGGTCGTGGTGATCAAGACGATCCATGCCGAAGTCCGCGGCGCCTACGGCTCGCGGCGCATGCATCGCGAGCTGCAGGGTCGGGGCCATCCCGTGGGGCTGAGCCGCGTCGAGCGGCTGATGCGCGACAACGGGGTTCGGGCGCGCCACAAGCGGCGCTACAAGGCCACGACGGATTCCAAGCATGCCCTGCCCGTGGCGGCCAATCTGCTGGACCGCCAGTTCTCGCCGGCGGCGCCGGATCGTGTGTGGACCGGCGATATCACGTACATCGCGACCGACGAAGGCTGGCTGTACTTGGCGGTGGTGCTCGATCTGTTCAATCGCGAAGTGATCGGCTGGTCGATCAAGCCGCGCATGACCGCCGACATCGTCACCGATGCGCTGGCGATGGCCTGGTTCCGGCGTAAACCGGAGCCGGGCGTGATCTTCCACAGCGACCGCGGAAGTCAGTACGCCAGCCACGTCATGCAAGCCAAACTGGCCGATTACGGTATGACCGCGTCGATGAGCCGCAAGGGCAATTGCTGGGGCAACGCGCCCACCGAAAGCTTCTTCAACAGCCTCAAGAACGAACGCGTTTACAGCACTCGGTACGCAACGCGCGAAGCTGCCGCTGCCGATCTATTCGAATACATTGCTGTCTTCTACAACCGGAGACGCCGCCACTCCACGCTGAACTACTGCTCGCCGACTCAGTTCTTGCATGACTGGATCAGTCAGCAGAATCAGCAACCAAAGGCAGCATAAGAGCGCTCCGTTGGAAGACGAAATTCAGAGGGCAGCTCAAAATCATGAAGGCGCTGCCACCAATAATCTAAGCAGAGGCAAGGTAGGAGCAGTCCGTTAGAAGATCCATGACGTCACGCATGCCATCGACATCGATTCCTCGTCGCAGTCCAAGCTTAAAAGTTGCCCGACCTGAATAAAAGATATCGAGATGGTGCAACGGATGTAGATGCCCGTTCTGGCGCTCACCATCACACTCGTATCGTAAATACCCATCGTCGTACGTAAGGAGATCGAAAAATAGAGGCCACAGTGCTGTATCCCCGGCGACCTCTTCCTCAAAGATACCGGCTAAATCAAGTGCACTTGTGCAAGTTAGTACAGTATTTGAAGTAACCAAAGCTAATAGAATAGAAGTCACGCGACTATCAATATCTCCATACAATTGGCTACGAAAGAAGACGCCTTCTTCATTCGTTTCCGTAAAAAATGGAAAGGCTAGCGAGATAATCTTGCTTTCGCACGAAAAAAATAGCCTGCTCATTTTTGACACAGAGAGCACTAGCTCGCCTGCTACAAAATCATCTGGAGGAGGCCGATTCACGATCATCAGTTTTATCGCGTTCATTAAAAGAGTAATCACGTCGCCGCGACGGCGGACGGGTGAAAATATCCATTCCGCCTGTACTGTGTCGTATGGGAAGCGAAATAGCTTCACTTCTCTCGCTCCAGTAGCTTTTTGTAATTAAATGCGACAATTTCACTCACGTTTTCTCTATCGAAATCCTCGCCCACGAGCTTCTTTACCAGATCTGTCATTGCCTCCCTGTGGACGGGAAGGACATTTATCTCGTTGAATATTCCGTTAAGAAAGTCAAAGAATGATTCAGCCGCGGTCGCGTATTTGATGCCGGTCTTGATTTGTGCTCGCTCATTTTCACTGGGAACAGCTACTTCGATATAACCACGTCCGTTAATTGTCTGAAGTCCCGGCTCGATAAACGGAAATAGCGATGCGTTGGAGTCTCCGGAAAGCACAAGATATGTCTGTACAAATGATCGAGTGAGGGTCATGTACAGGGCGTTACGATACGAAGGTGAGAACTGTATTCGTGCACAGACACAAATTACAAAAGGGAACTCAAGTCCTTTCACATTGTTCCGGTTGCTGATGAATAGCGTACCTTTTTCGCGGCGCTTCGATTCATAAGCCTTATTGACGTCAAAACCGAACTCGCGTGGAACGACCTGTTCAAGTTCGTCCGCCACCCGATAGACAGCCTGCCCGGAATCGAGAAATATCACACCGATATCGTCCGGGAATACCGTCGGATTATTTTCACGAATCTGCCTGATGAGTCGAACGATTTCGGCGGTCGCCTCGGTGTAGAACGGCGTTGGAACCTTTACAAGCTCGACACTGGAGACGTTCTCCCTATCGATGTCCTCAAATCTTCTTAATGGCTCTCGCTTAAGTCGGTAGGTACCTCCGCTATTGACTTTCTCAACGATGTACCCGCAGGCTTTCCATTGATCATCGTCCAGCCAGCGGAGCTTGCGAGGTTCAAACAAGCCCATGCCAAGCGCGTGAGCAAACATCAGAGTTTTTGGATCAGTTCTATAGCATTTGCTCAGAAGATAGTCCGAGTCTACAGTTCTCGGCGCGTCGTCGAATATGCTCTGAAAAATATCTCCCGCGATGTAAACAGTGTCGTGAGTTACTTTGCAACACAGATCAAAAAATGATTCTGGGAAATCCTGGCTTTCGTCTATCAGCATGAAATCGAAAGCGTATTCGTCGCTGGATTTAAAGCTAATGGCTTCTAAAGCCGCTTTGCATGCGGCGTCGAAGCTACCAACTGCTCCAAAAGGAAAAAATTGGATTCCATAAAAGTGGCAAATATAACGGTATGTTCCCGAGTGTATATTGGAGAAGCCGCCCCACGCATGCATGCACCATAAGTTTTCCTCCCATGCAATCTGTTGTTCAACCTTCATAAAGTTGAAAAAATCGGGAATTCTCCGTCGCATGCTGTCGGCGAGAATTCTGTTATGACAGGTAAATGCAATACGAGAGGCCGTGGTGCCTACATACAGATCTTTAAGCTTGTGAAGGAGAAGTTCGGTCTTTCCTGTACCAGACAGTCCTTGGATACGGATAGGGGAGTGCTCTGGCCGTTGATAAATGAAGCGCGTTTGATCTCCGTCAAATAGAAGGATCTTCTGCTTGACTCTATCAAGCAATGTGTCAGGGATATCGGCTTTTACCTTTTCCACATCGTTGATGCTTCCGGTAAGTAGAGAAATTAGCAGTTCACACACTCTCTGACGTCGAGAGTCAACTATTCCAGTCTCGGCTATGAGGTCTCCGACGGAAACAGAGGTGGCATACTTTGCAATGAGATCATCTCTCCAACTTCTGGGGCGGCCGATGACGTCTTTGTACTTGTATTTATCGGAAAGCGACCCCAGATCTTCGAGGAAATCATCTACAAACTCGTCGAAGATCGAAGATTCACCTGCGAAATCGATAAAGCTAATTTTCTGCTGTGGCATCAATACGACAATAGAGTCGCGTTGAGCGTAGTTATATCTTGTATCACCCAAAGGGCGGCTCACGACATAAGCCTGCTTCTTTTTTGAATTGCAATACGCTTCTAATTCTTTTAAGAAGGAGTGGTTACGCGCGGTTTCTTCCGCCTCCAGGTAAAAAAAACTACTCATCCCGAGATCCTCTATTTGCTTACGACCGGACGCTCTGCAAGGAGCGCGACTTCACTTTCGAACAGTTCCCCCGACCGGTAATACCCCATTACCGTTCCAGCCTGACGATGCTCCGTCAGCGCCATAATGTCACCAAGCGGTATTTTCCTGCGACCGGCCTCCGTTACAAAGCCAGATCTCAAGCTGTGTCCTGCCCAGTCGCCTTCAATCCCAGCGCGCGCCGCGCGCCGCTTCACGATATCGGCGACCGCGGCGGGCGTGATGCCGATTCCAACGCGATCCTTCCACAGGCGTCGGAATAATGGCCCGTCCTTGATCCCGGCGGCAGCCAACCACGCACTCATCGCTTCGGCAGCCTTCCCGCGAAGCGGTTTATCGCTGGTTTCCTTGCCGGACTGGTTCGTTTTCGAGCGATGCATTCGATAGAGGTAGAGATCGTCAGCAACTTTTCGCAATTGCTCCACGGTAGCTTCGGCCACCTCCGAACGACGGCGCCCGCCACTGGCCCAGGCAAAGAGGAGTAGAGCCCGGTCACGGATTCCTTGCAGTGATCCATCGCACGTTGCGAGCATCATTTCGAGCGGTTCCCGAGTTGCTGCAGTTTTTTTGGTCGGCATTTCGCCACGCTTCGCGGCAGCTCGCTTAGCCCGCGAGATCAGATGCCGAACGTCAGCGTCGTCGCAGGGGTTGGCTACGTGTTTGAGCTGATGAAGTTTCGATAGCGTGTACAGGCGATGCGTCACGGTGGCCATCTTCAATGGCCCCAAAGCACCTTTGAATCCGGCCTCGACGAGTCGCTCGTCGATCTCCTGTGGCAGCTCGATCACGGTTTCACCGGCCTTGGTCCGAGCGGTGTGATCGACGATGAACTGCACCACAACTGGCACTGAAACGGGCAGGGTGAGCGGCATCCCATATCGAGCCTGGATCCAGGCCGCCCAGTACCGCAGCGCACTGCGGTAGCTCTTGAGGGTGTTCTCGGCCTGGCCGGCCAGCAAAATTTCCTCGGCCGCCTTTCGCGCCTGCGCACCGAGTTCGGTCGCCGACAGCGGCGTCGACGTCAGAGCAGGGGAGATGGCCGACGGCTTCTGAGGTTTGACGACTTTGCGAGCGGAGGCCATATCGACATAATTCATATGTACGACGTACTAAATATAACAGAATTTTGCGTTGACCGACGATAACCAACAATTATCGTGGGTAGAGTAGGGCATACCCTAAATCGGAATCAGGAGGTCTGCAATGCCACGCGGAATCACGGAACAGGACGTCTTTCAGGCGGCCGACCTCCTTCTGGAGCGCGGCGATCGGCCCACCATCGAACGCGTTCGCCAGGAACTCGGAACGGGCTCGCCGAATACCGTTAACCGACACCTCGACGCCTGGTGGTCAACGCTGGCGAAGCGAATGGCCGGCAAATTAGATGCCGAGAACTTGCCGGCGGCGTTGGCGGACCTGTGCCGCAAGCTCTACGACGGCATCCGCCAACAAGCAGGTCGGGATGCCCAGGAGGCGTTGGTCCCGGATCGCGATGCCCTCGCGCGTGACCGGGAAAGGCTTGCGGCCGAACGGCTGGACCTGGCCCATGAGAGATCCAGCGTCTCCGCCCTGATTGAAACTCTGAGGACCGATTTGGCCCACGTTTCAGCTCAGAACTCGACCTCGGCCGGCCGGATCGCGGCTCTCGAAACCACCCTGGACGCCGAGAAAGCCCGCACCCGGGAGGCCGAATTAAGGGCCCAGACCCTGTCTACCGAATGGGCTCATTCTAAGGATCAGTCGGCTCGGGAGATCGAGCGCATCCGTGGGCAGTGGGAAGGCAACGAGCGCCGTTGGTTGGCCGAAATTGATGAACTGAGGACGGCGGCAAAGCGCGCGGCCGCTGAGAAGGAGAAAGAGTTCAAGCTGCTTCGGGCGACGATCGACACGTCCGCGAAGGATCTGGCGAACAAAGACGTGCGGCTGGCCTCCCTTCAAGCCAGTATGAAGGGGCTAGAGATAGACTTGGCACGAGAACGTGAGAGTCGTATCGTCGCTGAGGGTGAACTAGTCGGCCTTCGCCGATCCTTCGATGGACGATCCGGCCCGGCCAAGCGGCAGAACCGGGGAATTCAGAAGCGAGCTCGCGTGTAGTTTCGCAATAGTTAACCAAACACGCATTTTTCAGACTGGGAGAACTGGATGGAGTCTGTGACTGCGAACGAAGACGAACCACCGCCGCCTCCATCGGGCTATGAGAGCTGGCTGGATTACGCCGTTGAGAATTTCGATACCCGTGATATTTGGCTGGAGTCGATGTTCTCCGACAATAGCGCAACGTACGAACGAACGAAGATGCGGGACGCTGCGCGTTCTGAGCTTCGGGATTTGCGGGCTGCGGCACTTGCTAGGAAATAGGTTTGGCTGAACAACTTAGAACCCGGGATCATTTCACTAGAGGCGTCGCCGGTCGTCAGTGAGATGGTTAGCGAAATAGCGACGTCTTTTGAGACGCGTCGACAATTGCGTACTCACCGCTCGGTGCGATGAGCCTGGACGCCCGACGATCTACAACCAACGGGACGAGGTCCGATTCCTAAGCCGAAAGGCGCCGAAGACCATCATCTGGCGCGCCCAGATCATGACAGCGAAGAAGTGCTTCTGGGACACCGCGGAACGCATCGCATCAGATCAGGCTTGGTCGATGTTGTCCGACGCCGAAATCGCTGCGCGACCCAAGATCCGACTCGAGGTGTGCGAGAGGTCGCCGACCGGAAAAGCGCTGAGCTACACGATTGCCGCCCGCTCCGATCCACCCTATGAACGCTTCGAAGGCCGGACACTTGCCGAGGAGACGCAGCGCCTCGAGGGCGAGATTTGCCGCTCTGGCGAATTGATGACCTTTGAGGAGTTTTCGGTCGATCGGGGATTCGAGGGAGCGATCGGCCTGCATGCGGTCGTCGACGCGCCGAGCCTCACGCGGGACGTGGTGAGCGGCTTGATTGAGAGATTCCTGGCCTTGGGTGAAGTGAGCTGGCGTGCCGAACAACCCGTACCGAGGAACAGGTTGCCGGAGACAACGTACGAGCAGGCGCTTCGTTCGGGCGAGGAGGAGGAGTCGACGTCTCGGGCTTTAACGGCGCGTAGATGAGCGCGGAGGTTGAGCCGATACGGCGTAAATTCCGCATCGATCGGCGCGGATATTGAGCAGGCGATGCAGTGCAAGGGACTGAAACCGCGGAGCCTCTGAACTTTCGGCCCATCCGAAATTCAGCTTCGTTGTTCGATGCAGTACACAAGCAGGAGAAGAAATTTGTTCCCGTGGCCTGCAATTCCGCGGCAGGTAGGTCAGAGGCCCATCGAACAACAGGTACATCAGGACCGGGGCAATCCGCCATGGGGTGAATGTCGAAGACGATGCAGTTGTTTGAGCAGTGATCTCGGGTGCGTCGAGGCCGCAGTCCGGAAGATTTGTCTGACTAGGCTGCTGTCGACCGCTGCAGTTGATTTTCCGGATTCTGCGCAGAATCAATGAGAAGAGCCCTCACGCTCTACGGTCTAACTCCCGCGTCGGGTGACAGCGCAGACCTTAGTTCGATACCGCGGTCGATGGACCAAAGCGGACACCAGCCGCTCGGCGGCCAGCTCGCGCATCTGCTTAACATCCCAGACGGGTTGGTAGCTTTGGAAGTGCGAGAAGAGGTTTCACCTTGCGTTGAGAGACTTTCAAAATTGGGTGAGCGTTGCCCAAACTTTCCAGGCTCCGTCCGCAAGATTCTCACTTTTATGCGACTTACATCCCACCCAAGAACAACTGAGTGACTTACGCGGATCCTTTGTCCCTAGCCGAATCCATTATTTAACATAATATACAATGCGTCTTATAGAACACGGTGGTGAATACGGCGACTAGCGTTCCCGTCTGCGCTAGCCGCCTAGCTTTTCCCAGCCAGAATTCCTTGTCTTCCGATCGTTGTTCTAGGTTTGCCAGTGCCTCGATGATGTTCGGTAGCAGCGGCTCTTTCAGCTCTGCGGATAGTAGCGCTGCGTGTTTCGCTTGCAGTTTCCGTTTGCCGGTTTTGATCTGTGACATGTACGGACCGCTTACACCCAAAAAATCGGCGACTGCCTGTAACGTTCCAAAGTGAATTACCGCTCGTTCTACTAGGTTCATCCGTCTGTCCCCGAGGTTTTCAGTGTCTGTTCTAAGCATACCCTAGCAACTTGCTATGGTAGGTAGCAGTCTGCTAGGGTCGTCCTCAATCTAGCTGTTAGCTAGCATTGCCTGGGGCGGGTCATGACGTTGCAACTGTTCGATGTCAGCCATTTGGTTGATCCGTTGACTGATCCGCTGCCGCTGGCTCCGATCTTCACGGCCGGTTTCACCCCCTGCGTCAAGTGCGGCGGCTATGGTCTGGTCGACAACGGCGACGCTTTCGAGGTCTGTCAGCGCTGCAACGGTGACGGGGCTGAGACATGAGCCTTGATCAAGCGATTGATCTGGTGTGCCGGTCCGTCGTTGGCCTGGTCGTCGTTTCGATGTTCATCCCGGTGACCCTATGACGCTCCGCGTTGTTCAGGTCACGGCTCAGCTCTGGCATGGCGTCATCGAGGCCTATGGCCGCGAAGTGCGCCGAACCCCTCCCTATCGCTCCCAGGCTATGGCTCAGAGTCACGGCGACCGTCTTCTGCGGCTGTTGGCTCGATGAACATGGCCTCGGGCTTCCTCTCCCTCTCGATTCGTCGTCAAGGCAGCCTTGACGGTAAAAGCCGGCGTCGTGTGGTCGAGAACAGCGACTACCGGCAGATGGTCGGCCGCATGCTTCAGTCTCTCGGTCGGCGTGTCGGCGGTGGCGATCCAGAGGATCTGGCTTTGTTGGCCTCGCTCGCTCGTGAGGTCGACGAGCTGCTACGGCAAGCGATCGATGCGCAGCGCCAGCGCGGTGAAGTCAGTTGGTCTCAGATCGCTTCCGAGCTGGGCGTCAGCAAGCAAGCAGCTCAGCAGCGCTTCGGCAGGAAGCTATGAGCCTCCGCCCGGATTGTCTCTGCAACGACTGCCTCGCTGGCTTCGTCGGCATCGTCGATTCAAACGGTGTCATAGCGTGTCCGCAGTGCGGCGGCGAAAGCTGCGATTGCGAGGGCTGCCAGCTGACACTTCACCGGCTGCGAGCTGGCGAGCGTGACCGCAAGGCGCTCGGCCTGCGCTATCCGGGTAATGAGGTCACGAATTGGACCGAAGTGGAAGGTTGCATGCCGCTACGTCAGGGGGCTGAGTCATGAGGCCCGCCTACTCTGGCGTCGGCTTTGGTGAATCCGGCTTCGCTGCGGCTCGAGCCCGGGCTCGGATGGCCTCTCGCGATTTCTTCGATCGGGAAGCGCCTTCGGAACCCGTCCAGCCTCCCGACTACTTCGCGCCGGCCGGCATCGTCTGTCCGGCCTGCCCGCGTAACGCCGACTGCTGCCAAGCGCCGCCGCGAGTCTCTGACCGGCCGGTGGTCCTGGCCGTCATCGCGGATATCGAGGCCCCTGCCCTTGCCCGTCGTCAAGCCCATCTGGATGAACTCGCAACATACGCTTGGGAGTCAGAATGAACGGTCGCCGGCCTAGCGAAGAGCGAGGAGGAACGACGAGCGAGGAGCGTAGCCGGTGGCCGTTTCGGCTTTACGTGTCAGTTACACGTAAAGTTAGTCCCAATATCGGGACTGGGACCGATCCGAGGCCCGTCTCATGACCGGCCAAGTCCTGGACTTCCCGATCCGCTACAAGGCGGAAGTCCAGGGTGTCGTTCCCGAGCTTGAGAACGAGTGGCCGATGTTCGTCGACTGGCTGACGATCCGGCAGGCCTACCCGGGCGGTGGGCTCCCGCTGGTCGCTGAAGGCTTTGCGACTCATACCGATCTGTTGGATGAAGTCCAGTTTCGGACCGTCAAGCGCTTCCAGTGCGAAGGCTCGTTTGACAGCACCATGTATATCCGGTGCGACGGGAACGTCGTCGAGTTCCACGGCAACATTGCCCGTTGGTCGCGCCAAGACAACGTTTTCGGCTACGGCTGGGACGAAACCATCCGGCGGGTAAACCGGGTGCTCGGTACGCATCAGCTCCCGCCCTTCGTCGCTGGCGAACGTTGCCGCTTTCACGATACCGGCGTGGTCTGGACCGGCGCTCGAGTGTCGCGCGTCGACATCACCACGAACTACATGACCGGCAGTGAAGCCGACGCGCAGCGCGTCATTCACCTGCTTGGCCAACACCATGTCGGCCGGCAGCGCGGATCGGTCACGCCTGACGGTGCAACGGTGATTTTCGGCACCGGCTCAAAGTTCGTCTACGGCAAGGTCTACTTGAAGCACGTCGAGTTGATCAATCACCGAAAAACCAAACACGGCAAACATGTCGATCAGGAAGTGATCGATTGGTGTCGTGACTTGGGATTGGTGCGCGAAGAAATCGAATTGAAATCGCGCTTCCTCACACAGAACGAGCTGTGTTGGCTCGGCGAAATATCCGTTGATCGCTTGCATCGGATTTATCGCGAAAGGAGTCAGTTCAAGCGATTGCGAGAGTTAGAAGTGAAAGACACGTCGAATTTGAGTGCGGGCGCTCGCGGTGTTTTGGCGCGCTATGAACAGGGTGAGCCGCACGGGGTCAGTCGGTCGGCTTATTACCGGTATCGCCGCGAAATCTTGCAGACCAGCGGCATCGACATTTCAGTTCCGCGCAACGTCGAAAAGGTCGTCTTGCCCGTGCGTGTAATTGAGATACAAGCCTTAGTCGCACCGGAGTGGTACCGCCGCAAATACGGCTGAATTTTTCAACGGCTCCGAGTGCGGCCGATCTCGGGTAAAGCCTCAACGGGCCATGAAAGGAGCAGCAGATGGATAAAGTAAAAGTGAGCGGTGTCAGGTGGTTTCTCGGCAACATCGATGGCAAGGACTTCAACACCGGCACGGTGTTCGTCGAAGAACGTCTCGACGATCGTCGTGGCACCGCCAAGGGCAAAGCGTCGACGCCGTACAAGCTCGCCAACAGCGCCGCCGCAATCGCGCTTTCGAAGCGTGAATTTCCGTTGACGTGCGAAGTCGAGTTCGAGCGCGTGACCAACGGCAAGGGTGAAAGCGAAACCTTCATCGTCGATATCCGCCCGATGGAACCGGCGGCCGGTGACAAGTTTCTGGACGGCAGCAAAGCGCCGTTGGCCGCGGTCAAGTAATGAAAGGCCTTCCCCGCTACGTCGTCTATCGCGTGATTGGCGCCCTTGCCGTAGCGGGCGCCTTCTACCTCTTGCGTCACCTCGTTTGAGGCGACGATGAATCAAAAAATCAACATGAGCTACCGGCGACTCGTGGGGGTGTTGTTCGTGGTAATCGCCGGATATTTGCCCGTACCCGCGTTAGCGGTCACGTGTGCAGCGGCAACCGAAACAGGTGCGGTGACGACAACCAGCGAAAGCCCGTCACAGTGCGCTGAAAGCGTGTTGCTGTCCCAGTCTGATTACGACGCGCTGCGAAATCCGTTCGGGTTAGACCCAGATTTCAGCGTCGTCTACTGGTCAGCGGGACAAACGTTGCTCCTGTGGGTGATTGGCGTGGGTGCGGGTGCCATCTTCAATGTTGTGAGAAAAGGAAAGTGAAATGAACCAGTACAGCAAGAAGTTCCTGAAGTACTCCGGCGTCGGTGCTCTGATGCTGGCCGCCGGTCAGGCGATGGCAGATTCGGGCGCAATCTCTGCCGCTGCCGTGACTGCTGCCGGCGATACGGCAGGTGACGTGTCCACGGTTGCGGTGGCAATCGTGGCTGTTGTCGCGCTGATCGCGGCCGCGAGCTTCATCTTCTCGATGCTGCGCAATTAATACCGCGCCGTGTTCGAGTATCTGCTTGGCGCCATCTGGATCATGGCGTTCATCAATGGGGTTGATGTCGCCAGCAGGTGGTGAACTTAAAGGCCCGAGAAATCGGGCCTTTTTTCGGGGGCTAAAGTGAATCGTGCGCTGATATTCTTTTTATTATTTTTTTCGATGGCCGGTGCTGTGCATGCATCGGCGCCGGTGAAAATGTGGGAAGTAACATCTTCGTCTGCGGCGTCTACTAATAAGCTGTATGGAACGCTGCCGTCAGTTGGGACGCGTTATTCGACATCGGCGGCTTACCAGTCGGCTGCGACGGCGGTCGCTCCTATAGGGAGTGAGTGCCGCGATGGTTGGAGCGGCTATTACTACGCTCAGTCGGGCTCTCAACCTCCAGATTTGTCTACAGCATCCGTTGCCCAAACTTTCAACTTGGTGATTGGTAATTCGACTTGTGGAAACGTACAAGTTGGGGCAAAGGTTATTGTCGACTGTCCAGCTGGCACTACGAATGTCGGTGGTGTGTGTATGTGTCCTAGTGGGCAGGCTGCACAGTCAGATGGCTCATGTCCCGTTCCCTGCACGCATCCGCAGGACGAGGTTCTAGGGTTGGTTAAGGCGAATTCAACGGCGGGTGATTCCGCTTGTGTGCAGAGCTGTTTAGCAAATAAGTTTCTGACGTTCACCGCGAGCATTGCAACGGGGGCTATGAGTCAGTCGGCATATGAATGGCATTCGACGGGGGCCGTGTGTCCTGCACCGGGCATGTCGCAACCGACAGATGGAAGTCAGACATTAGTCGGGACCTATACGGTTCAAGCCGGCAATTATTTGTCTGCCACTGTCGAGGGTTGGGGCCAAACCTACGCGGCAGTCATGGCGGCTTACAAGCAATCGTATGCAGTGACACGGACATCGGTTGCTCAGACGAGTGGTTCGCCTGCACCGAAGCCAGATACAGGGTCGTCAGCGTCGATCACCTACGTCGCTGGCGGTGGCAACACCGTCGTGAACTATCTGAGTCTCAGTCCGACTGTCGTAACAACGGTGACGACGCCAGTGTCCACGACGACCAGGCCCGATGGCAGCAGCACAACTTCCAATGGTCCGGTGACGACCTCTACAACGACGAATTCGACGACGCCTACTAATACGACTGTAACGACGACCAACACGACGACGAACACAGACGGGTCCACGACGACGACCGTTACGAACTACAACACGACAGTGAACAACAATACGAATTACGTGACAAATAATTCGGGGGGACCTGCAGGTGGCGGCGGCAACAACACGACTCCCGCGCCAGACACTCCAGACAATCCACCGGGTGGTCCTGCTGTCGACGATGGCGGCGACGATGGTGGCGGCGATTGCGTCGATGATCCGGCGACCTCTGCCGATGAGTGCGGTGCCGGTGGCGATAGTTTGGGTGACTGCCCTGCTGGTCAAGATTGCGGTTTCCACGCGCCGACACCCGGTGCCGGTTTCGCCGAGCTGGGCACCGATATCGATGCGGCTCAGTCAGCGCTAGCCGCGAAGTTTGCAGAGATTCGGGCCGAGCTGGCGCAAATGACCGGCACCGGCATCGACGGCAGTGGAGCCGGTTCATCCTTGCCCTGTACCTCGTTCACGATCTGGGGCCATGAAATCCCGTTCTGTTTCACACAATATCAAGCGCCTCTAGCTATCCTCGGCTTGGTCGTCTTCGCTATCTGTGTCTTTCTTGCTGCAATGATCATCATGGGGGCATGACAATGGGCACTCGATTTTTCTCAATCGTGCTACTGATCGTTCTCGGGTTCAGTGCGTCCGCTTTTTATACGACATCCAGTTTCGGAATTGAAAATTGCGGCATCGTCGATGGCCAGACGGTATGCACTAGTGGCCCTGGCCACAATCCGTGCGATATCGTGAACGGTGAAATGATCTGCATCGATCCGCCCGGCTGCGGCTACGTCAATGGTGTCTACAACTGCGGTTCCGCAACTGCATTTGTGCCGACGCCTGCATCAGCGGCGGGTTCGACTCTGAAGCCGGCGGTCTATGACGCGGCAATCCGCGACGGGACTCAGTGGATGGCCAATTACGTCAATTCCCTGAGTACAGAGGGTGAAACCGGCCCGTTGGGTCGTTTCGGTCGTTGGCTTATCCAGAAAGCCATGACGGGTTACCTGAGTATGAAGCTGCAGGCGTTGACGATGGCCTGGGGCATTGCGAAAGGTATCCTCGAAGATTTCAGCATCTTTCAGCAGTTGGCTAGCGCCTGGTCTGGGTTGCCGTCTGATTTTCTGGCCGTCGCGAATTTTTTTAAACTTCCGGCCGGCCTCAACCTGCTGATCAACGCGGCCGCGACGCGGTTCGTGCTCAAGTTCATGCCGAGCTGGTAGCCATGCCCGTCAAAATTTACTGGGGACCGCCCGGCAGTTACAAAACATCGTCGGCGGTGATGGATGATGTCGCCACCTGCGCAGCAGACGGCCGCGTGCTGATTACGAACGTTCGTGGCTTAAGCGAGGCTCTGATCCGCGAGCACGCGCCCAAAGTCGCCAGCGGCTTTGAGGTCATCCACCTACGCAACGACATACCCGAACAGCTCGAGCGTCTCCGGCGTTGGTGGCACTGGGCGCCGCCCGGGGCCTTCATCGTTTTGGATGAAGTACAGGCGGTGTATCCGCCCGATTGGTCCAGGTCTGATCTTCGTCAGCTCGACATGAAAGAGGATCGGGTCATCAACGGCAACATTCTACCCAAGGATGTTGCGTTGATATTCGACATGCACCGGCATGGCAACTGGGATCTGACGTTCACTACTCCGAGTATAAAAAAGGTCCGGCCCGAAATTCGAGCCGCGAGCGAGTGCGCTTACAAGCACAAAAACATGGCAATCCACGGCGCAATTTTCCGTGGAAAATTTCGGCAAATGCAGCACCTGGCAGAAGATAATGGCAATCCAAGTGACATCTACGTCCAGCGAACCAGGGTCATTAAGCCCTGGGTCTTTAAGTGTTACCAGTCCACCGCAACCGGCACAGTCTCCGACACGAAAGTTGGGCTATCCCTTTTGGCGAGCCCTAAGTTACTGGGGTTGGTTGTCGTGGTCGTATGTGCGATTAGTGCTCTCGTTGTTGTGGGGCGGCCTAAAGCCCTTGGTGGTGGCAAGCATAAAAGTGATTCAGTGGCTGCTGAAAAAGCTGATTCTGCGGGTAGTAATGCTGCTGTTGGTAACAAAGCTAATGGGGTTTCTGCTGCGCAGTCTGGTCCTGTGAAGCCGAAGGAAACCGACTACCGGGTTATCGGTGCTTACCAGTCGGCGACCGCGCGCGGCTACGCGGTGCTGTACAGCGAAGGCACCGGGGATTTGCGCGTGCCGATCGGCAAATGCCGACGCGACGACTATGCCGGGTGGTGGTGCCAGTTCGAGGGCGCTCTGGTTACTGAGCGCAGTGGAAAGGCACCGCCGCATATCGAGCCGAAAGAGTTTTTGGCTGTTGTTTCGACGGCTGCAAGTTGATGCGGTATCGGGGTGATTCAGGGTGTTGGTTTTTTGAGTGCGTCAGCGAAGTTGGTCGCCGTTGGTGGGAGCTGCTGTGTAGCTCCGACGCCGATTTGTACCATCGCCTTCGGAAGTTGCTGGGCTACAATTTTCCCGAAATTTGGCCGGGTTTGGGTGTGTCGGGTTGTCGCCAATGTCGGGGCACCGGGTTCGGTGGTCCGTAACGTTCCAGCCTCGAGGCCTTGTTCGCACGGTTGATCTTGAAAAGCCTTTTCCTTGGTCCCTGGTTGTTTACACACGTAGATCGTGTCGGCTAGCGCCGGCATCGCTAGAATTGATCCAACCACAATAAGAACGTGTCGCATAAAGCCTCCAATTGAAAAGGGCCGCATCATGCGGCCCTTTTTCATTCTGCGATCTCTAGCCGTCGCTCGATGCGTTCCATTCTTTCGTTCATCCGGTCGAGTCGGCTTTCGAAGTGTGCGGCGCCTTCTGCGTCGGCGGCCTGATCACGGCGGAGCCCGGCCATCGCAGCCTCGATGCGGGTCAGTCGGTACCCGTGGTCTTTTTGGGTTTCGCGCATCGCGGCTACGTCGCTGCGGATGGCCCGCAGATGTTCTAGCACCAGGTTGTCGGTTTCAGCCATGTCAAGCTCTCCGTGAGGGTTTCAGTGTAGACCAGGACGGTGGGACCTGGTCAATGTGGCTGAGCGTTAGGGCCGGCCGGGGCCGATCCTAAATTTTCTGAATTAGGATCGGTGCTGAGCATCTAGGCTCCTCGCAGGATTGCAAAGCTAAAAGGCCGATCCTTTCGGACCGGCCTCTCTGCTAAGCCAGAAACCTAGACGATCACTGGTTCCTGTCTGGGCCAGTATTGAAACACGATCATCATCCCGTTGGCCCCGTCGACTGTCTTGGTGAGCACCCGACCCTCGGGCCGCTCTCCGCTGTCCTTAGCCGGCATCTCGATTTTGATCCAGTCAGCTTCTTCCACGATCACCATTACCGTCTTGCCGTGTGCGCCGATCCATCCGTTCATGTGACTGCTCCCGATAACCAGCCGTCACCCGTTGTTGGGCTCTTCGCTGTACGCGGAGCTGCTGGGGGTACGGGGGATAACGGGCGATGTGTGCCTGCCCCGAAGGGGTTCGACGAAGGAGAACTCGTCGGATTCGGGGGTATGAATCCGTCGAGCGGGCATGCAGCGCTCGTTCTCCCCCGTAAACTGACCCTACCTGCGAAGAGCCCAAAAAAACCCGCGGAGCGGCATTTGTCGGACCCGAGTCCGACACGCTTCATTGGAGCGGAGCGACTCATCGTACTGGCAGCTTGAAACCGGCCCGGAATGCGCGGTTGCGGGTCCAGATTCGGCCGCGGCGCTTGCTCTCTGCGTCACGGGCCTTGCAGCGGCGCCTGTGGGCCTCGATGACGGCTTCCTCAAGGTCGGGGCGCCAGTCCCAGCGAACCGCGCTTCGGCCTTCGCTCAAGCGCCCGCAAAGGGCGGTGCCGTGGGCTACCTGGTCGATGAGTGCGCAAGCGTGCGGCGGGACCGCTCCGAGCCGCTTCCATCGCCTCACGGTGCAGATGGAAACGCCTGCCGCGATTGCCGCGAGGTCGGTGCGTTGGTAGTGGTGGGCCATCCACCAGGTGAGAGCGTCTGCCGGCGTCATCATCGCGCTTCCCTGCGTCGAGTGAACCGGCATTCTGCCGCGAGGATTAAACGGAAACCGTGATTTCCGTCACGGTAGAAAGGCGATTTTTATCAGCGGCCTATAAGCTCTGCTTAATCCATTTTATACAATGCGTCCAATTAGTCGCCAGACCGGTCAGCGCGGCTACGCCGACCAGCGCGCCGGTCTGCGCTAGCCGGCCGGCTTTTCCCAGCCAGTAATCTCGGTCTTCTTGCAGTGGTTCCAGTCCGGCTAGGATCGGGAGAACATGGTCAATCCAGCGCATTCCGAGTTTTTCGGCTAGTCGTGCTGCCTGGATTGCTTGAAGCGGCCTGCCGCCTTCTTCTCGTTCCGGACCTTTCATCAGCTTTGTCATTTGTCCATCGGATACACCTAGAAAGACGCCGACCGCGCGCTGAGAGCCGAATTCTTTGACTGCTTTTTTAAGTAGTTCTACCTGTTCCTCGTTTTTCACGTTGACTTCCTCAATTGTTACCGCTTGTCAGCTCGTAGTGTGATCTGGTGTTGTCCCAATTGACAACTATGATCCCAACGGGACAACCTGCCGTCTGTTATCCCAATGGGACATTCAGGGGCGGTTCATGGCGGACAGATCAGCGGAAGTCTTTTTCCAGTGGCATTCGTTGCGCCCGGCAAAGGTCTTCGGGGGTGCAACGAAGGAACGTGAAAGCTGCGCAACGCAGGTATTCCTCGTTGATCGTCCGGCCGGTTTGCGCAAAGCAGAAAGCTGTTCCCTGGGATTGTTTGTAAGCCCTCTCGTAGTGCGCGATCTGCGGGGCTTCGATCTGCGGTTGTGGATGGCTGGACGGGACGGTCGTTTCAATTGCCGGGAAACGCATCGGTGTGCGTTTCGACATCGCCGCAATGGTTCCGGCTGCAAGCGCACAACTTCCGGCCCACAAAATGAACGCGCCTAGGACTATGCCTGTGGCGATCACCAGAATCACGGTTGATGGGCTTTCGTACCACTTCGATCGAATCGGATTCATAGGCGGTTCTCGACATAACGAGCCGCATGATTCCGGTTCATCGGATGTGCAGGTTTCCTCTTGCGCCGGACGATGTGCCTCGAGTGACCAGCGGCCCGCGCCGTCGTTCTTCTCAGCCAACTTCACGCCGTGCCATCGCTGCGGCGGCTACGGCCTGGTCGACAACGGCGACGCTTTCGAGGTTTGTCAGCGCTGCAACGGCGATGGGGCCGAGGTATGAGCCGCTTCTCCTGGGTTCTGGACGTTTTGTACCTCTTGTAGCTCTGTGGGTTGCTGCTTGAAACCGGGCCGGAATTCGCGGTTGCGCCGCCTGATTCTGCCGCGGCGGATGATCGGGCTGACAGTTGGGCTGAGACATGACGCTCCGCGTTGTTCAGGTCACGGCTCAGCTCTGGCACGGCGTCATCGAGGCCTACGGCCGCGAAGTGCGCCGCACCCCTCCCTATCGGTCGGCGGCGATGGCTCAGAGCCACGGTGACCGCTTGTTGCGGCTGCTGGCTCGATGAGCGCTCCGGCAGTTGGTCAAGCCTTGCAGGCCTGGTCGTCGTATTACGACCATTTCCGGGTCGACCACATTCTTCAGCGCAAAGCGGCCGACATCGCCTATACGGCGCGGTGCTGCCTCGAAGAGGGCGAGCTTGGTCCTCTGCGTCCAGTATGGAGACCAATACGTCGCCGCGGCTGTCCTGCTCTTCGAGTACCTTTTGCCGGATCGCGATCTCGTGGAGACGCATCTCCTCCTCGAGAAGCCGAAAGTCCTGCGATAAAGAAGCCGCAAGCGTGTAGAGATGCCGGACGCGCTCACGCTTCTGAGTGCGGGTGAGTTCTTCGACATGGCCTTCTAGCAAGCGCTTTTTCGCCTTCTCGAGGGCGTCGATCTGTTCCTCGAGGAGCCGCGAACGTTCGCCGATGTCGGGGCTCAGCTCGACTAGCAAGCGCCCCATCTCTTGGTTGACCGTCTCCAAGTGTGATGCGGTGACCATCATATCGCGCCGGCCGATGCTTTCCACGAACTGGAGCGCAGTCTGCGTGACCGAGGTCATGGTGAGCTTCTGCGACTGCTCACGCAGGTAATTCGCGTTTACCCATTGATTGATGAACGAGCGGGCCGCAACAGCCGGCCCTGCTTCACCTGAGCCATGTTTGGAAAGATAAATCTCTAGCTCGGTCTTGGCCCGATCTATCGACACTTCAGTGACCTCGGAAAATAACTCACCGAGAAAGGCCAAGATCAGCGGTGCAGTATCCGCGCGTAGCAGGCGCCATGCGGTCCGATCATCCCGCAACCACTGGTAATGACGATGGCGCTCCTGAACCTTGAGCATGCGTTAAACGATCTTCCTGACGGGAAGGCACAGCAACAGGTGGACCGAGGTCTGGACATGCTTGTTAGTCCGGGTATTCGGCAGCGTCGCGATGCGTCTGATTCGATCAGCTTTCATTTCGAGAACGCCCCCTTTATTCATTGCTCGTCCAGGCGTTCCCAGCGTCCAGGGGTCGATGCTGCCTAGGCCAACCGGGGGAAGCAAGACCGCCGCCTCAACTGACCGACCGCTATGGGCTGTCTGAGACGGTCGGCCCCTGCTCTACCGACGATAACGGCAGATTGTCGTCGCGTTTATATGCCGATGTCCGGATTACTTCCAATGCTTAGAGTAAGCGGGACTGTTTCTGACTAGCGAAACGCAAAGCTGACGGAAGTGCCAGGGCGTGAGATCAAGCGCCGGCGGCTTCGGCGCATCGATCACGAAATCGTACCGATCACGGTGCCGACCACGGCCGTTTCACCGGCCGCGATCGCGATCTTGAGCGTGCCGGCAACCGGAGCCGCGATCTCCTGCACCGATTTCTCGGACTCCAGCGAATACAGCGGCGCGCCCTGCTCAACGGTCGCGCCGTCGGCCACCAGCCATTCGGCGATGGTGCCTTCGTTCATCGAGAAACCCAGTTTCGGCAGCAGGATATCGGTGCTCATGTGGTCTTTGCTCAGCAGAATTAGGCGAGGGTCTTGCGGATCGCGGCTTCGATATCCGCGTGGCTATACAGGAATGCGGCTTCCAGCGGCGGCGCATACGGCACCGGGCTGTCGTTGCTGGCGACGCGCTGCACGGGGGCTTTGAGTTCCTTGAACAGGCTCTCGTGGATACGCGACGACACTTCGGCGCCGACGCCGAAAGATTTGACGGCTTCATGCACGACGACACAGCGGCCGGTTTTCTTCACCGAGGTCAGGATCGTGTCCATGTCCAGCGGGCTGACCGTGCGCAGGTCGATCACCTCGACGCTGATGCCTTCCTTCGCAAGCTTCTCGGCCACCGGCGGAATGTCGAGCATCGAGCGGCTGTAGCCGATCACGGTTACATCGGTGCCGGCCCCGTGGATGCGCGCCTTACCCAGCGGGATTTTCTCGCCGCGCGTCGGCGGTGCGCTCGGCGTCCAGTAGTTGTTGAGATAGTCGACGAACAGCACCGGGTCCGGATCGTCGATCGCGGAACGCAGCAGGCCGTAGGCGTCGGCGGCATTGCTCGGCATCACCACCTTGATGCCCGGCGTGTGGCAGAACCAGGCTTCGAGAAAATCCGAATGCTGGCCGCCGTTCTGGAAGCCCGAGCCGGTCATCGTGCGGATCACCATCGGCACGCTGGTCTGGCCGCCGGACATGAATCTGAGTTTCGCAGCATGGTTGGTGATCTGGTCCATGCAGACCGCGACGAAATTCATCAGCATGATTTCGACGACCGGCTTCATGCCGGCCACCGCGGCGCCGACCGCGGCGCCCATGAAACCCATCTCGGAGATCGGCGTCGAGCGCACGCGGCTGCCGAACTTGGTCGACAGCCCCGCACTGATCTTGACGATGCCGCCGCCTTCCGGATCGGCGATCTCCTCGCCGAACAGGATCACGTTGTCGTCGGCTTCCATCGCATCGTGCAGCGCCCAGTTCAGGGACTGGATCATGTTCACATTGCTCATGCTCATTCCCCTTTTAGGCGATTTCGTAGGCGTAGACGTCGCGCTTTACTTCGCGTGCGTCCGGCGGCGGGCTGTTCATCGCGAAGGCTTCGGCCTCGTCGATTTCGGCCTTGATTTCAGCGTCGATCGCGTCGAGTTCGGCGGCGGTCGCGTGGTTCTCGGCGACCAGCTTGGTACGGAATTTCGGGTACGGATCGGCAGCCACCGCGGCAGCGTAGACATCCTTGGGAATGTATTCGCCCATGTCGCCGATCAGGTGGGGGATGCGTCTGACCCTGTTCGGCCGCAACATATTCGACAAGAAATACACGGCGGGCTCGTTACCAACCGACTTCGGCAATCTCGTCACGCTCGCGCCTCCGATAACCTACGGGATGCAGATCAATTGGGATTTCTGAGACAGGCACCGATACCGAACGAACGCACCTTTTTCTGTCGAAAATCTGGTGTTCGTCGGTGGAACGACGGTGGCATAAGAGGAAGACTCGTTTCGTGTTCACAAAAATAGAAATGTCGATGTATATCGTCGACCTTATGGCCTGAAACGCCAGCAGAATGTTTACCAGCGTGCAAGTGAAAATCTACGCTAAGCGATCCTCAGGTACGACGAGCACGGCGCGAAATTCTTTCAACTAAGCATTGATCCGGATCGGATATGAACAGTAATGAAGATCAGACGTTGGATGAGAACCCGGCAGAGAATGTGGGTGATCCGTGTGCATATGAACGCCTACTAGGGCGCGAAACGGTGCCGGTGCCGGCGTATCTGAGGCAGCATCGCCTGCCGGATCTGGGTGGTGAGGACAGCTGTTGATAGTGCTCATTGCTGAGCAGGACGTATTTTGCTTCGCCTTGTTGCGCCGGTCCTTGCCCGACAGGCGGGCGTACTCGGCCTTGCGCACCTGGTCGAGGGCATCGCCCGGATGCCGCATAACGTGAAACTTGTCGAACAGGATCGCGGCCTGCGGCGCAGACGTATTCGTCGCCTTGCGAAACGGCTTCCACATGTCAATGACAGCCAGGCGAATCCACTTGGTTATCCGGGGCCCGAGCCAGTCGTAGAACATCGCCATGCTGGCTTCGGACCGATCCTTGCCGCCGAACCAGATCGGTCGTCCCCGAATCAGATCGCTGACGACGATGCGATAGGTATGGCCTCCTTGCGGATCGAGATCGCGTCGATGCCGATGGCCTTGGGCCGGGCATGCCGGCACGGGCCAACTGGGCACGCATGTACCGCTTGTCCAACTCCTTGGCGCCGTCCCAGTCGAGGTTCAGTTCCTGGGCGATGTCCTTGATCATGGCACTGCGACACCGTCGGCCGACGTAGTAGTCGAAGCGTTTGATGTAGTGAGCATTGTCCGCTAGAAAATCCAGACGCTCGCGCTTTCCCAAGCCGCAGCTCCGACAGCGGACCCGTCGAATCTCCAAATCCAGAACGATCCGGTGATCGGCAACTCCCAGATCCCGCACCTGCCGCCGAGTATCGCGGACCCTCTACTGCGATGTCGTTATACAGAACGATCAGCGGGTACCGACTGATGCACCAGAGCGCCACAACCCGGCGATTTACCGACAAGCGGTAGCAATGTGCAACGTCGAAGGCGACCACAAGTATCTGCAGTACGAGCTTCTAAGCGAGCTCTTTTTTTCAAAATACAATATTTGACTTTTGTATCATCTCGTTTTAGCTTTCACCCCATGCGCGATGGGAGTCGCGACGGGTTCATGCAGCCGGTCAAGAGACCGCAGAAAGTCCGTTCCCTCCCCCGCGGCATTGCCGGCAGGCGCCGCTCATGGCGCGCCAAAAAAATAAAAGAATTGCGCCCGAACACGGGTGCAAACCGCGAGAGGAGAGAGAGAACCGATGAACCCTGTACCCGCGTTTCAGCGCACGAGCTTCGCGCTTGCATTGATTTGCTTCGCTATACCCGGTACTGGCCGAGCCCAGGACCGTGTGGCTGCGAGTGTCTCGCCGCCTGCGGGCGAAGCGGTGCAACAGGCACCTGTGACGGGTTCGACCGCTCCCGATGCAGCCTCTCAAGCGCCAGCTTCCCCAGTGCACGAAGCCACGGCCCCGACCTCATCGATAGAGGAAATCATCGTCACCTCACAGCATCGCGAGGAGAAGTTGCAGGACGTGCCGATCGCGATCACGGCGATGACCGCCGATCAGATGCAGGCCCAGGGCGTGGTCAACGCCTTTGACATCGGCAAGATCACGCCGGGCTTCAGCACCAACCGCGTCGTCGGCTTCGGAACTCCGTTCATGCGCGGCGTTGGTACGACCAACGTGCTTGCCGGGGACGAGCCCAGCGTCGCGACCTACATCGACGGCTTTTACCAGGGCCTTGGCATCGCCGCACAGCTTCCATTCAACAATGTGGAGCGCATCGAGGTACTCAAGGGTCCGCAGGGCACACTGTATGGCCGCAACGCGGTAGGCGGCCTGGTCAACATCATCACGCGCGCGCCTCAGAGCGAGTTCGGCGTCAATGGCTCTGCCGGCTACAGCAACTACGACACTTGGACAGGGAACGCCTACATCACCGGCGGACTGTCTGACAGCGTGGCGGCCGATCTTGCCGTCACTACGCAGGACCAGGGCAAGGGTTTCAACAAGAACATATTGAACGGAAAGCACTACGGCACCAACGATTACCTTGCCGTCCGGTCCAAGGTTGCGATCGATCTCGGCGACAACGACAAGCTGACGCTCGGGGCCGAATACGCGGACTCGAAAAACAACCTTGCCAACGTAAACAGCGTAGCTCCCGGCACGACTCCGCTCGCCCACGGCAACGGCGAAATCTATAGCGACCAGCCCCATGAGTTCGCCGGTAACATCGATCCTCGCTTCGATGTCGAACAGTACGGCGTCAATGCCAAGCTCGATCTCGACGTCGACTTCGCCAACTTCGTTTCGCTGACGCAGTATCGGCATCTGATCAACCACAACGCAGTGGAAGGCGACGGCACCAGTTCCGACGGCGTCTTGGTCGGCATGCAGGACGACGCCACCGGTACGCCGCAGTTGGTCATCCCGGTGTCTTTTTTCTACGTGGACAAACAGGCGATCCGTTTCGCCACGCAGGAGTTCCAGCTCATCTCGAAGTCCGGCGGCCCGTTCAAGTGGATCACCGGCACCTTCTTCCAGACCTCCAAGGACGGCTACGAGCCGCTCAACATCAACTTCTACACAGCGGCGCCGCCGCTGGCGATCATCGAGCGCTGGCAGAAGACCCTGGCGGTGGCCGCATTCGCGCAAGGCACTTATACCTTCGAGAACGGGCTATCAATCACCGAGGGCGTGCGCTACAGCGCCGAGAAGAAGAGCATCGGCGGCGACATCAGCCAGTTGAATGCCGAGGGCGGATACGACGTAGCCTCTGGCGACCAGTCCACGTGGTTCCGCTCGTTCACTTTCCGGCTCGCCGCGGACTATCACATCAACGACAGGCTGATGGTCTACGCGACCGCGAACAAGGGCTTCAAGAGCGGCCTGTTCAACGAACAGAACATCGACAATCCCGCGGTAAAGCCAGAGACGCTGTACGCCTACGAAATCGGCTTCAAGGCCGACCCGCTCGACTACCTGCGCGTGGATGGCTCGGTCTATTACTACGATTACCGCGGCATCCAGACCTTCATTACGGCTCCCAGCGGACTCACGTTTTTGCAGAACGCGGGCTCGGCTGAGATGTATGGCGCCGAACTATCGCTCGAAGTCACTCCCGCAAAGGGTTTTAGCGTGCGCAGCGGCATCGGCCTCGAAAATGCCACTTACGACAAATTCCCACAGGCGCAGGTCTACATGGCTTCGGACAGTGGTGGCAATTATCCGACGGCGATGGATGTCAGCAGCAACGACGTTATCCGTACGCCCAAGGTCACCGCGAACCTGGGCGCGAGCTATGTCTTCGAGGTCGGCGCCGCCGGCAACGTCGCGCTCAATGCCAGTGTCGCCTACAGCGACAGCTTCTACTGGGATCTCGCCAACGAGTTCAAGCAGGACGCCTACGCGCTGGTCGACCTATCCGCCATGTACACCACGCCGAACGATCGCTGGAGCCTGACGGTCTGGGGCAAGAACGTGACCGACAAGGACTACCTGATCTACTACAACCCGCAGCAGCGTTACGACGCGGTTGCATGGGGTGATCCTGCGACCTATGGCGCGACCGTCGGTTTCAAGTTCTGAAGCCTCGGCGAGGCGGTTCAACCGGACCTGATCACGGAGGAAAGCTCATGGCGACGAGCAAACACACGTTCTGCCGAATCTGCGAGCCGCTGTGTCCGCTGGTGGCCGAACTCGACGACAGCGGGGCCGTAATCCGGCTCCGCCCCGATCGCGAACATCCGGTCACCAGGGGATTTGCTTGCCATAAGGGTCTTTCCTACCTCGATGTGCACGATGATCCGGATCGCCTGGACTATCCATTGCGGCGCACGAATCCGCGTTCCGAGCCTGTTGGCAAGTTCGAGCGCGTAACCTGGGACGAGGCGCTGGCCGACATCGGCCAGCGGCTGCGCGGGCTCCGCGACCAACACGGGCCAAACGCGATCGGCACCTACTACGGCAATCCGGTCGCGTTCAATACCAAGGGTTTTCTACCCGCCCTGACCCTGCCCGCGAGAATCGGCACGCGCCACAGCTTCGGCGCCGGCACTCAGGACATGGCCAACAAACCGGCGGCGCTGGAAGCGATATTCGGCTCGTCACAGTGGTCGATTCCGGACTTCTACAACACGCATTATCTGCTGTGTTTCGGCTCCAATCCGAAAGTCTCGCACTGGACGACGCTGTCGACCCACAAGCCGATGCACGTACTACACGACATAACATCGCGCGGCGGCAAGGTGCGCTTCGTTAATCCGCGGCGCATCGAGTCCGTCGGCGAATCGACCGGCGAATTGATACCGATCAGGCCGGACACCGATGTCTACCTGATGGCGGCGATGCTGCACGAGATCGACACTACTGTCGGCTTCGATGCCCAGGTGATCCACCGTTACGGCAAGCATGTCGCGGAGCTGCGCGCGTTCGTCGCGCGCTATCCGGCCGAGCGGGTGGCGCGGGTGACGGGAATCGCGGCTGACGTCATTCGCCGGCTCGCCAGCGAATTCGGCGAAGCGAAGTCGGCATCGGTGTACATGGCCACCGGCGTCAACCAGGGCCGGCAGGGCACGCTGGCGTACTGGCTGCTCAACATGCTGAGTTTCGTGACCGGCAATCTCGGCCGCAGCGGCGGCAACTACCACGCCCGAGGCTTCAGCCCGACGACCACCGGCGCGCCGCCTCCGGCGGTCGAGTATTTCGATACGCCACTCGGCAAGATGCGTCACTGCTTTTTCTCGCTGCCGGGCAATCTGTTGTCCGACTTCATCGAAGTGGAGCAGGACCCGATACGCGCGCTACTCGTGCTCTCGGGCAATCCGCTGCTGTCGATGAGTGGCGAAGAGCGCTTGCGCAAGGCCTTGCCCAAGCTCGACCTCGTGGTCTGCATCGATCTCTACCGCAATGCGACCGGCGAGTACGCGGACTACATCCTGCCGGCCAGCGACTGGCTCGAACGCGAAGACCTCACGCACACTTCCAACGGCTCGCAGCCCAATCCCTATGTGCAATACACCGACGCCGTCGTGCCACCCAAGGGCGAGCGCCGGAGTGACTGGTGGATCATCGCGCGGTTGGAGCGTGAACTGGGTTTGGACAACATGCTGGACGGCGATCCGCCGCAGCATCTGGGCTTTCTCGATATCGTGCTCGGCGCCTCGAAGCTGACGGTCGACGCACTGCGCATGATGCCGCACCAGACCGCGGTGCTTCCGCAGGCGCCGCGCGAGGCGTTCTACGACGATCTGCTGACCTCGGAAGACAAAAAGGTCGACTGCTGTCCCGAACTATTCGCCGAGGCGCTCAACCGCTGCGAGACGATCTTCGAGGAACTTGCGCATGAGGATCCGCATCAGCTGAAAGTCATCTCGCTGCGCACCAACTACATGCACAACGGCAACCTCGCCAACATGAAAGCGCTCAAGTCGGAACGCCACGGGCTGAACCCGCTGCACATTCATCCCGACGATGCAGGACGCCGGGGCCTTGTGGAAGGCGATGTGGCACGGGTGTTCAACGACAACGGCAGTGTGACCACACACATCACTTATGACGACACGCTGATGCCCGGTGTGGTCGCATTGAGTCATGGCTACGGGCACCAGCAGGCGCCGGGCATCACCAAGGCCTACGCACTTCCGGGCGTGAACACCAATCGCCTGATGCCGGCCGGCCCCGGCAGTTACGACAAGCTCAGTAACATGTCACACATGACCGGCGTTGCAGTGGAGGTTGAGAAGTCGCAGTAACCCGACCCCTGGATTCCCGCCGGTATTGCGAACAGTTCGAGGTGCGCGCGTCGGATCGCCACTCAAGCGTAGCGCTTGTCCGCCGACAGGCGACGAATCCTTTGTATTGCGAAGCGCGTCTCTTGATCAACTCGCTGTTCGTCCGCAGGAAATTCGTCGCGGACGGCCGTAAACGGAACCAGCTTGGTATCCAGCTTCTTAGGCGGTCTGCCGCTGACGAGCCTTTGCAGGCGAACAAACAGAAAGCCGCTCTCCAGACCTGCAGTGTCCAGCCAGTTGTACACGCCGGGATCCTTCGGGCTGATAACGAACCTGAAAAGCCCGTCGCTGGAGACGCGGGACTGTGTCGCGTTGAGGCTGGACTGAACGTTCCGATAGTGAATGCTGTTGAACCAGTGCGGATGCGCCAGGGCCAGGCTTTGATACAGCGCGGTCGAGGGCTCCATGGTGATGATCAGTGCCTGGTCGGCATGCACCTTGAACCTACACTTGGTATTGAACTGGCCGGGAAAATATCCGGCGTCTGCCGGGCCCACTGCGGGAGCCTGCAACTCGTTCAAAGGCAGAATCTGCGCCCAGTTGAGCGAGAAATCATTCATGAATCTGACCTGGTGGACCAACTCGGTGGCGGCTTGCACGAACAAGGCCTGTACCTCGTCAGGTGAAGGTCGCCTGAAGGGCAGCTTGGCCCTGCCCTCTCCCAGGCGTTCGATGAGCATCGGCGTCGGCTGCTCGCGCGTCCAGTCATTCACGGTTTGACGAACGAACACGGTCCGGGCCTTAGCTCCGGCTTTCATCCAGTTTCCACTTCGCGGCGAACCACCGACGAACAGCTCGAAGCGACCATCCGCGTCGGTCTGCAATCGGCCGGTCTCGAGCGCGTCGATTCTGTCGCCGACAACGCCATCGTCGCCGGCCAATCCGCTGAGAATCTCGAAGCAGTAGTCGACGGTATTGCCGCGGTTGCCGATGATCCGGTACTCCCCCATGCCGTCGATCTGGGCGGAGAAGTAATGGTGATCGGGCGTTGGCAGGCCCCAGGTTCGGATCTGATCCATATCCCGCACGAAGCACGGCCGGTCGAGATCGTAGCCCTTGAATACCCGCTCCAGATGAAAATTCCACATGCCGGCCAGGTATAGATAACCATCCGCCAGATCCAGATCGGTGGTGTCCGGACGAGCGCGGATGATCGCCTCGACCTCGCGCGCCGCGCCGAGAAAGGATTCATAGCCCGCCGTCAAAGTGCCGCGTGCCGCTTCGATATCGTTTTGCGCTTGCACGTTGATGCCCCTGTCGTTGCCCACGTCGCTCAGACAAAGAGCGTCTGCTCGTGCTCGCCGAATGCCGCGTCGACCTGCTCCGGTGACAGGCCATAGCGTTCCAGCGTGTAGACGTTCTTGCCGTGTTTGTCGGCGGGGTTGTCCGCAATCCAGGCGCGGATCGCAGCCGCACCTTCTGCCGTCAACTCGGTACCGGCACGCCGATAGAATTGCCCAATGTGGTGAATCGGATCGGCGAGCAAGTCGCGATACTCGACTTCCACCAAGTTGAGATGGCTCCCCAGGCGTCGGCGGGTCCGATGAAAACCCAGCATCTCCACTTGCCAGAAATCCAGCGCGATCGACCCGATTTCAGCGGGACCGATTTCCATGGATGAGCCCAGGCTGCTTTCGAGCGCATGGCAGAAGGAGGCCATGACGGTGCGAAAGTCGCGGCGCGGATAGATCAGCGTTGCGCGCGGATGCACGCTCAGCAACTCGTCCAGGCAACCGATGTGGACCGGGCTCTTCAGGACCCAGCGGCGTCCGCGCTTTCCACCATCCTGCCACTGCAGATAGCGCAGCAGATCGGCGACGTATCGATAAGTCGGGAGTCGCGGCAGGGATCGCAGGTAGGCCAGGTACTCCGGCGCGACGAGGCCGGCGAACACATTGCCGACGTGCTGGAACGCGAGGTGATGTAGAAACCAGTCTTCCTCGGCATCGTTCGCAATCGTTGGATGCGCGGCGAACAGCGCGGGATTGTAGGTGCGGATCGCGTTCTCGACCGCCTCTGCCGCAGCCACCCGGCCGACCGGCTGCCCGATGCTCTCGCCTGGAAACGGAGCGGGATTGAGCGTGCGCCAGAACCGCAGGCTCTGCATCGCCGGATCGGCAGAGATCATCCGTTGCAGCACCGTGGTACCGCTTCTGGGAAACCCGAGCACGACGATGGGATCGGAGACATCCTCATCGCGAATTTCAGGATGCCGCGACAGGTCGTCGGCAAAGCGAAGCCGGTTCACCAGGCAACGCTGTATCAGCTGCCGTTGTGCCTCCCGCCCCTCGCGGGTCATTCGCGAGGCACGCATCAGCCGCAAATACACGGCTAAAGGCTCCCTGAAATCTTCGGGGCCGAAGTCGGAAAGGTTGGTCTTGCGACGCGCATCGCCGAGTGCCAGTTCCAGGTCTTCCGATGTCATCGTGTGCCCCTCAATGTTGAGACCAGCCGCCATCGACGCTTAGCGTGGCGCCGGTGACGAAGCTGGACTGGCCGGAACACAGCCACAACGCAGCAGCGGCCAGTTCGTGCGGCTGACCGAGACGTCCCATCGGCGTCATCGCGGTCGCCAGCTCGGCATTCGCGCGATTGTTGGCAAAGCCCTGCTCCAGCATCGGGGTGAGGATGGTGCCGGGGCAGATGGTGTTGACGCGGATACCCTGCTTGGCGAATTCGACGGAAGCGGCCTTGGTCAGGCCCATTACACCGTGCTTGGCGGCGACATAGGGCGCGTGCAGCGGAAAACCGATCAGGCCGGCAACCGATGAGATGTTGACGATCGCTCCACCGCCTTGCTCGAGCATCGCTGTGATTTCGTTCTTCATGCACAGCCAGACGCCCTTCAGGTTGATATCGACCATCTCGTCCCATTCCGCCTCGGTCCAGTCGAGAAAGCCCTTCTGGCCCTCCACGGCCGCATTGTTGATGGCGCAGTCGAGACGCCCATAGCGGTCGATGGTTTTCCGAAGCAGCTCGCTGACGTCCGCCGACTTCGAGACATCTGTTTTCACGTACAGGCATTCACCGCCGGCCTGCCCGATGAATCGGGCCACCTCGTTGCCCTTATCGGCATTTCGGGCTGCAATGACGAGCTTCGCACCAGCCTCGGCGAAAGCGATGGCGATCGCACGCCCGATGCCGGTACTGCCGCCCGTCACCAAGACCACTTTGTTGCTCAAACCCAAATTCATGAGGGTCCCGGAGGTGCCAAGCTTGCGTGGCTCACAAGCTTTTCTGGTGTTGCGGAAAGTTAGACGCTCGCTCGCCGCAAGGCATGAATAATCCTGCTGGCATTGAAGTATCCTGCTGGAATATTGCGACAGACTTTTCGGGCATCGTGCTGAATTGACTTCGAGCGAAAGGAGACGAATATGCAGACGATACGAGCACTGGGCAGCGAGATCCGCTTTCACAGGCGCGAACCCCGGCGCCTCGTTCCCGCGCTGGCCCATGCACGCATCGCTGCCTCATCCGAGGGACTCGGATGGTCGGGGATGTTTCTGGAGGTCGGCACCAACTACGGGTGTGAAGTCGATGAGCTGATGGTCGACGGACATTACGTCGGCATCCAGTTGAACGAGGAAGCGATCCGCATCCTCACCCGCGGCGTCGGCGACTGGAAGACGTTATTGATGCCTTCGCGCAGTCTGTGGATTCATCCCGAGGGAACGCCCTTCTCGGTGCGGCACTCGCTGCGTAGCCGGTGGGCCGGCGCGGTCATCGATGGCCGCTTCCTCGATTCTGTCTTAGGCCACCATCACCAACTGCGTGCCGGCTACGTCGTCGAGGACGAACTGCTGTCGCACCTGCTGCTCGCTCTGATCGGCCAGCTCGATGCAGGCGCACCGCAAGCCGCCGGCGACACGGCGCTATCGGCCTCGCTGATCCACAGCTTCGTGCTCGCGCTGGGCAAGCGCCATGGCATACCGGCACCGCCGCTGCCGATCAATGGCGGCATCGCCCCGTATCAGCTCAAGGCCCTGCTGTCGTGGGTGCAAGCCCATATCAGCAGCGCGTTGACTGTTGAAGCGATGGCGGCGCGTGTCGGCTTGTCTGTTGCGCATTTTGCCCGCGAGTTCAAGCGCTCCATGGGATCGACGCCATGGGCCTACGTTTTGGAACAGCGTCTGATCATGGCGCGTGATCTCCTGCTGCAGGGAACAGCGCCGGGCACCGTGGCGCATCAGTGCGGTTTCGCCGACCAGTCGCATCTTTGCAGGGCCGTGAAAACGCGTTTCGGCCTTACTCCTGGCGCGATGCTCAATCGCTCCGATACCCTGCCCGATTGCAGTAGCACGAGCTAGACGCCATCAGGCCTTGCACAGAGTCGCTTGAGGCGAGCGGCGCAGTATCGCAACCAGATAACCCCCTATCAGTCTTGCAACGACCCTCGCGCCGACACCGGCGGTCACTCCTACGAGCACTTCAACCATCGGGTCTTGCATTGGATCGATATGGCTCAGGCCATTACCGGCTCGGTCAACGAGGCCGACTGCGCCTGCTTCAGTGAGAAACCCAGCGCCTCCAGCTCTACCGGCACGCCGCTCTGTCGCGGCATGCGGTTGCCGGTCTGCAGGTAGTGATGCATGGAGATCAGCCGGCCGGTATGACCGCCGCGCAGCCCCCAGGGGTCGGGCTTGGCACCCGCGCCCCAGCAATGGGTCATCGATACCACGCCTTGACGCATGCTCGCATCCTTGCGCACATAGCCGATGATCTCGCCAAACTCCGAACGCACGCGTACCGCGTCGTCGTCCGATGCGCCGATCGCGGCAAGATCGTCCGGATGAGCATACAGCCGGTTGGTGCCGTGCCGGCCGATGGTGATCGAGTGGCCGTGGAAGCTGCTGTTGAAGCTCTCGATCACTCTGCGCGACGACAGTAGATAAGTCGCCGTGGGCGGTGCCGACATCGCTTTCTCGACCTGGACAATTTCGTCGAACACATCCAGCGGACACAGATCGAGCCTGGCGCCGCTGTCCTCGTCCGGCACTCGCAAGTACTTGTCCTCCATCGGTACGCGATAGCCGCTAGGATTTGCCTTGAGCGTGTCGAAGCTGACCGGCGTGTGCGACACCATCCATTCGATGAGTGCTTCACGGCTGGGCATGTTCTCCATGTCGATCGGGAGCCCGAGCGGCCAGGCGTCGAAATCCATGCCCCAGGGCGCGTTCTTCAGCGTCAGCTGGATGCCGAGCTTCTTTGCCAGCAGCCAGAAGAATTCCTGCTCGCCCAGGGTTTGCGGCGGCGGCGCCACCGACGCCGGCGCGTACTGGATGAACGGGAAATGGAACACCACTTCGGTGAAGGTGGTGACTTCGGAGCGCTCGAACTGCAGTGTCGGCGCGATGATGTAGTGCGACAGCTGGGCCGTCGCACTGTCTTCGCGCGGATCGAAGCTGACCAGCAGTTCGAGCTTCCTGAGCGCCTCATGGGTGCGTTCGGGTTCGCTCAGGCACATCGCCGGATTGGCGCCGGTGACGAACACCGCGCGAATCGACTTGTCGCCGCCGGCCAGTACTTCGTCGGGGAAGATCGACGCGGGGAATTCGCCCATGAGCTTGCCGAAAGCCGCATCGCTGGCGCACTTGGGTTCCTGCTCCCAGCTGCGGTTGGGCGGGATCACCAGCTCCATCGCGGGCCTTTGCATGAACACGCCCGGATTCGGAATCCGCTCACCGGCGCGCAGGTAGCCGCCGACCAGACCGGTCAGCGCTTCGACCAGATGTTCGGCGGTGTTTGAGAACGCGGCCATGTTGTGACCGGTGCCGGTACCCAGTCCGGGCTTCTTCGCCTCGCCCAGCATCCACGCCGCCTGTTCGAGCAACGGCGCCTCGATACCTGCAGACGCAGCGACACGCTCGGGCGTGAACGGCTCCACCGCCTCGCGCAGGCGATCGAGATTGATCGTCCAGCGCTCGACGAAAGCCTTGTCCTCCCAGCCGTTGACCAGCACCAGGCGCAGCAGCGCGGCGAAGATCTCGGCATCGTGACCGGGCTTGGGCTGGATGAAGATGTCCGCGTAGCGCGCGGTCTCGGTCTGGCGCGGATCAATCACGATGAATTTGGCGCCGCGCTTCTTGGCCGCGCGCATGTGGCCCGCGGTGTTGGTGCAGGGCACCGGTAGCATCGGATAGCCCTGATGCGATATCGGCGGATTGCTGCCGGCGATCAGGATCACGTCGGTGTCGTCGGAGGTCGGCTTGCCGTTGGCCCAGATGCCCATGCGTGCGGCCGTTACCCATTTCGACGCCTGGTCGACGGTCATCGACGAGAAGATCGCCGGTGCGCCGATCTCGCTCATCAGGCTCTTGAGAAACGGCTTGCCGACGCAGTCCGAATACGAGGTCGTGCCGAAGAACGCAGCGAGCGAACGCGGCCCATGCCGGTCCAGGATCCCGCGCAGCTTCTCGGCGATTTCGTCGACCGCCTGGTACTTGTCGATCGCGTGATAGCGCCCATCCTCGCCGCGCTTCAGACACTGCGTGAGGCGCGGCTCGTCGCCGTTGTGCAGATCCGCGGCCATGCGTCCCTTGATACAGGCATAGCCTTCGGACACGGGGTTGCTGCGATCGGTCAGCACCGAGGTGATGCGCTCGTTCTCGACTTCCAGCAGCAGTCCGCAGTTGCCTGCGCAGTTGCGGCAATAGGTGATCTTCTGCACGGTGATTCTCCTCCGCTGTATAGGTTCCGCTGAGTCCGGGGAACTGCGCTTGCGATCTGGGCCGCTGCTGCTTCATCTATTTAAGCAACAATTATCGTTTTTTGTAAACTGTCTCATTGCCGATCTTGGCGGGCGTCTCGCATCCAGCTTCAGTACCGAGAAAGCCTGCCGTATAAAACTCCACCAGGCGATCGATGGTGGTCTGGTGATCCGACAAGCTGGACAGGCCGCGGGTCTCCCGGTCGAGCAGGCAGGAGGCGGTGACGATATGGACGAACGCGGCTTCGACGAAATAGAAGGCCCAGTTGAGCTTGTCCTTGCTCAGGGTCGGCACCGCGCGGCGCAACTGTTCGATGTAGGCGCGCGTCACCGGCGTGTAGCGCTCGCGGTACGGCACTAGCAAGGCCTCCTGGCCGGGAATGGCACCGATCTGCGCCAGTAGCTGCACGTAGGCGCGCGACTTCGCGTCGCGCCCCAGCCAGGACATGATCGGCGTGGCAAGCGCGCGTAGAAGATCGTCGACGCGCGCCGGCGCGCCAGCGGTGGCGGCCATCACCTGATCCAGCGAGGCCTGCACGTCGTTGACGTAGGCACCGGCGCGACGATTCAGTACCGCGCGGAAGAGTTCTTCCTTGGAGCCGAAGTGGTGTGTCGCCAGCGATTTCTGCACACCGGCGTGGCCAGTGATGTCGCTGATCGAAACGCCGTTGTAGCCATGGCCGGCAAACAGGCTTTCGGCGGAGTCGAGAATCGCCTCACGCGTGCTCATCGATATCGGCCGGCCGCGTCCTCGCGTCGATGTGGCACTGCTTGCATCGCGCTTGTCATGAAGCGGGTTTTCCACGCGAGAGGCTCCTGAAGAGTGGGATTTATTTTTCGCGATCCCGACGCGATAGATCGAAACCGCTTGCAAGATAGCCTGATCTGATTATATTGACCATACGGATGATCAATTACAAAGACCGCGCCCTTACAGGCCACGGTCGATGCAGGCGGCGCCACGTACGCACGGTGCCTCTGCCTGCGATGCCGCCAGCGAGCGGCGAGGAGACGACGCGATGGTCCCCAGTCACCAAGCCCGGCCCGTGGCCGAACCCAATCCGCCGGTCGGCGCCGATGGCGACCACGCTACGTTCTGCCGGATGTGCGAGGCCCATTGCGGCATGCTCGCCACCGTGCGCGAAGGGCGGGTGGTGAAAATGGCGCCGGACCGCAAGAACCCACATTCGCTGGGTCACGTCTGCCTCAAGGGCATGGCCGCCGCGGACCTGGCCTACGACCCCGATCGCGTGCTGCGGCCGCTGAAGCGCGTCGGCGCCGCCGGCGAGTTCGTGTCGGTGAGCTGGGATGAAGCGCTCGACGACATCGCCGCCCGACTCAAGGCCCTACGCAAGGCCCATGGCCCCGAGGCCATCGCCTCCTATCTCGGCAACCCGACTTCGTTCGCGAGCGAGAACTTCGTCACCCAGCTCGAACTGATGGCGTCGATGGGCAGCACACGCCAGTACGGCGCCAGTTCGCAGGACACCAATGCGCGCCTGCTCGCCAACTATCTCGCCTACGGCGCGCCGTGGACGACGGGCATTCCCGACCTGCCCAGCTGCGACTACCTGATCGTGATGGGCGGCAACCCGATGGTGTCCAACGGCTCGCTGATGTGGGCGCCGCGCGTCAGCCACGACTTCGACGCGATCGCCAAGCGTGGGCGGGTGCTGGTCGTGGACCCGCGCCGCTCCGAAACTGCCGCGCGCTACGAGCACCTGCCGATACGGCCCAACGGCGATGTGTGGATGCTGCTCGGTATGTTGCGCGTGCTGGTCGACGAAAACCTGATCGAGCCGCAGCTGGTGTCGACCGACGTGGCCGGTTGGGACAGCCTGCGCGAACAGATCCTGCTGCACGACGTCGAGGCCTGCGCCGCGAACTGCGACGTACCCGCCGCGACGATACGCGAAGTCACGCGTGGCTTCGTGAGCGCCAGACGCGCGACGCTCTACAGCCGCATCGGCATCTGCCGCGGGCCCTACGCCACGCTGACCAATTTCCTGATCACAGCGTTCAACGCACTGACCGGAACCTACAGTCTTGAAGGCGGCACGATGTTCGGCCGCGAAGTGTTTCCGGCGCAGAACGCCAAAGTCGGCGGCTATGGCGAGGCGAAGAGCCGCATCGGCGCTGTGCCGACCGTCGCCGGCTTTCTGCCGAGCGCAACGATGCCGGACGACATCCTGATCGATGGCCCAGACAAGGTCCGGGCGCTGCTGATCAGCTGCGGCAATCCGCTGCTCAGCGCGCCGGGCGGCGAGCGCCTCGAAGAGGCCCTGAAAACCCTGGACCTGCTGGTGTCCTTCGATCTCTACGTCAACGAGACCAATCGCCACGCGCACTACATCCTGCCGGGGACGACTCTCCTCGAACGCCCCGACGTTCCGCTGATCGGTTTCGCCTTCATGATCCGCCCCTTCCTGCAATACACCGACGCGGTGATCCCGCCGCTGGGCGAGTGCCGTGACGAATTCGACACCTATCTCGCGATCGTGCGCCGCATGGGCCTGGGCGCGCCGTCGGCCTCGAAGTTCAAGCGCTTCATCGGCAAGCTCGGCATCGTGCCGCGTCCGCTGACGATGATCGACATCGGCCTGCGGCTGGGCCCGGTCGGCGACCGCTTCGGCCTGCGCCCCCGCGGCTGGTCCCTGAAAAAACTGCGCCAGCACCCGCATGGCGTGATGGTCGACCTGCCGCACAGCATGCCGACATGGAGAAAGCGCATCGCGTATCCGGACCGCAAGATCCACGTCTGGCACGAACTGATGCAGGGCGAGTTCGCTCGCCTGTTCGCGGAGCGCGCGCCGCAGTGGCGATTCAGGCTGCTGAGCGTGCGCGAAATGCGCTCGCTGAACTCCTGGCTACACAACCTCGACCGGCTCGTGCGCTCGCAAAAACCGGCGCTGACGATCCATCCGCTGGATGCGGCCGATCTCGGCGTCGCCACTGGCGACTTCGTGTTCATCAGCACCGACGCCGATTGCCTGAAAGTTCCGGTCCGGCTCTCGGACGAAGTGGTCCGTGGCGCTGTCTGCTATCCGCATGGCTGGGGGCACGCGGGTGGCAGTTGGCAGGCCGCCAACGGCACTGGCGGCGTCAACATCAACCGGCTGCTGGGACTCGGGCTGCAAGCCATCGAATTTGTATCCGGCACGTCGTTGATCGATGGCCTCGAAGTATCGCTGGAACGGGTTCCGGCGAGCGAACCCGATTCGACCCAAGCAGTGACGGCACCGGTCGCGGCCACTGCCTAGTGTCGTGAGTCAGAAGTTCCGTGATGAATTCGCCAGTGGCTTTTCGAGTCTGGCAAGGCGTGACGACGAGTCATAGTCGCACTATGGCGAGGAGGAGCAACGCAGCCAGGCGCGAAAAGACACGGCGAATTCGCATGCGAACTTCTGACTCACCACACTAGCAACGGACACCAACAGCAACAATCGGAGGTAGCACATGGCGGCAATGGGTAGCGAGCAGGTCATCGGCGTGCGGCACTGGAACGACTCGTTGTTCTCGTTTACGACCACGCGCGATCCCGCGCTGCGCTTCGAGAATGGCCACTTCGTGATGATGGGGCTGGAGGTCGATGGCCGACCGCTGCTGCGCGCCTACAGCATCGCCAGCGCGAACTACGAAGAGAATCTCGAGTTCTTCAGCATCAAGGTCGAGAACGGGCCGCTGACCTCACGCCTGCAGCACATCAGGCCGGGCGACCGCATCCTGGTGAGCCGCAAGCCTACCGGCACATTGTTGCTGCACGATCTGCGGCCGGGCCGGAATCTCTACATGCTCGCCACGGGCACCGGGCTCGCGCCCTTCCTGTCGCTAGTCAAGGACCCCGAAACCTACGAGCGTTTCGAGAAAGTGGTCCTGGTACACGGCGTGCGCCGGGTCGAGGACTTCGCGTACTACGATTATCTTTCGCAGGATCTGCAGCGCCACGATCTGCTCGGAGATTCAGTGCGCGAAAAACTCGTCTATTACCCGACCGCGACGCGTGAGCCATTCCGCAACAACGGTCGCCTGACCGACCTGCTTGCCGATGGAAGGCTCAGCCGCGACATCGGCCTGCCGCCATTGAGTCCAGAGAGCGATCGCTTCATGCTGTGCGGATCGCCGGGCATGCTCAAGGATACCGCCGCGCTGCTGGATTCCAGAGGTTTCACGATATCGCCGCACATCGGCACACCCGGCGATTACGTGATCGAACGGGCGTTCGTCGAAAAGTGAGGAGCTGACATATGGCCGATGGCCGCAGTCCGGCACCGGGATGGCTGGTCGATCAACATGGCCGGCGCAAGCGCAAGCTGCGCCTGTCGCTGACCGACCGCTGCAATCTGCGCTGCGCCTACTGCATGCCGCAGAACCCCGTATGGCTGCCGCGAAAGGACGTGCTCGATATCGACGAACTGCTGGCGGTGGCGCGGCTGTTCGTCACCGAGCTCGGCATCACCCATATCCGCCTCACTGGCGGTGAGCCCACGCTGCGGGGCGGGCTCGATCAGCTGGTCCTCGGCCTGCAGCCTCTGCGCGCATTGGGTTTGCAGCGCCTTTCGATGACCACCAACGGCACCCGGCTGAGGCCGCTTGCGCGGCTGTTAAGGGAATCCGGGCTCGACGATCTGAATATCAGCATCGACGCGCGCGATCCGGCGCTGTTCCGCAAACTCACGCGCGGCTCGATTGAGCCGGTTCTGGACGGCATTGCTGCGGCCAAAGAAGCCGGCCTGCCATTCAAGCTCAATGCCGTCGTGATCCGCGACTACAACGACGGCGAAATCGCAGCGCTTGCCGACTGGGCGTTCGCGCAGCAGCTGACGCTGCGCTTCATCGAATTCATGCCGCTCGACAATCAGCAGCAATGGAGCCGCGAGCGCGTGGTGACCGAACCCGAGATCCTGGCGCGGCTGTCGCATTACGCGCTCGAGAAGATTCCGCGCAGCGGCGCCGATCCGGCCACCGAGTACCTGCTCGACGGCCGTCATCGGCTCGGCATCATCACCACGGTTTCCAATCCGTTCTGCGGCAGCTGCGATCGGGTGCGGCTAACTGCCACCGGCGAAATCTTTCCGTGCCTGTTCTCGCAGAAGGGCGTCAGCCTGCGCGATGCGCTGCGCCGCGGCGACAACGATGCCCGGCTGGCCGCGCTGATCCGCGACGCGGTGTGGCACAAGGACCGCGGTTTCGCGGCGCCCGGCGGCTACGTCGAACGGCTGGTTTCGATGCACCACCTGGGCGGATGAACAGTCCGGGCCAGCCGTGCATGGATGGAGATGCGCCGATGCGAATCGAAGCGCAGTTCTGGGGTGTGACCGCACGGCTTGCCGGCTGCGACAAACGGCATCTCCGACTGCGCGCTCAGGCCAGCGTCGCCGACGCGATTGCCGCTCTGACCGCCGACCCCGCACTCGGCGCCGACCTTCCACGCTGCGACTATGCCATCGGTGCCGACATCGTCGCGCCGAACCATCCTCTGCACGACGGCGACGCGCTGTCGGTGCTGCCGCCCGTCTCCGGCGGCTGATCGGGAGCCTTCACATGAAATCCGAATCGTTACGCCAGTCCTGCATCCAGACCGGTCCGCTGCAGCTGGAACCGCTGCTGACCGAGACCGATAGTCCGGAGTGCGGCGCGCTCGCGATCTTCGCCGGTGCGGTGCGCAATCATCACGAAGGCCGGGCCGTCGCCAAACTGATTTATACCGCGCATGCGGCGCTGTGCGACAAGATCGTCGCCGGCATCGAGCAGGAAACGCGCGAGCGGTTCGCTGTGCAGGCATGCCGTGTGGTGCATCGCATCGGCGAATCGGTGGACGACCATGACCATGTTCCGAAGCTCGCCGAGGCCTATGCAACGTAGCAGCTGCGGTGGAAAGTGGCTCAGAAGCCGGGCATGCCGGTGTTCGCCGCCCGGCGCGACGACGCCCTACTGCTCGAGCTACCTTGCACCCGCTTGGAGTTCAGACTGCTTGCCGCGGAATCGGATTGAAGTACGGAGAAAGGAATGATCAGGACCGTCTTTACCCACTGCCACTATTGCGTCTGCCTCTGTGGCGTCAAGGTCACCGTCGACAACGACGAAGTGACGTCGATCGAGCCCGACCGCGACAATCCGTATACCTGGAGCGACTTCTGCCGCAAAGGCAAGACCGCGGCCGAAACCCGCAAGCATCCACAGCGGCTGATGTCACCGATGAAGCGTGTCGGCGAGCGCTACGTGGCCGCGACCTACGAGGAGGCCATCGCCGACATCGCGTCGCGGCTCAAACGCATCATCGCCGAGCACGGCGCTGATGCGGTCGGCACCTATCACGGCAATCCGCTGGGCTTCAGTTTCGCCGGCTCGATCTTCTTCGCCGGCTTGCTCGATGCCCTCGGCACGGGCAACCGCTACTGGGTCGGCTCGGTCGACCAGAACAACACCCACGTCGTGCAGCAGGCCATGTACGGCTCCGAGCTGATCGCGATGCCGCCCGACATCGACGAGTGCAAGTGCTTTCTGCTGGTGGGCATGGACCCCGCGCAGAGCAAATTCGGCTGGACCGAGGTCGTGCCCAACGGCTGGACGCGCGTACTGAATGCACAGGCCGGCGGAGCAGATGTGATCGTGGTCGATCCGCGGCGTTCGAACAGCGCCGAGCGTGCGAACACTCACCTCGCCGTACTGCCGGGCCAGGACTGGGCGTTGCTGCTCGGCCTGCTGCATGTGACCTTCGAAGAAAGGCTCGAGCGGCCGGCAACGGCGGTACCGCTGAGCGGCGTCGGGACGCTGCGCTCCTTGGCGCTGGAAGCCGATCTCGAAGACCTGTCGGCCCGCTGCGGCATACCGGTGCCGGTCATCCGCGACGTCGCCCGCCGCTTCGCCAAAGCGCCACGAGCAATGTGCGTGATGCATACCGGCGTCGCCCACAACCTCACCGGCACTATCGCCGAGTGGCTCGGCAATGCGCTCAACGCCGTGACCGACCGCCTCGACACGCCCGGCGGCCGGCGCTTCGAAAGTGGCTACATGGATTTGGTCAAGATCTTCGCCGGCTTCGCGCCGCCGACCACGCATCGCACCCGGCTGCGGAACCTTCCGGCAATTGCCGGCTTTCACGCGCTGGCCGAACTAGCCGACGAGATCATCACACCGGGCAAGGGACAGATTCGCGCGATGATCGTGGCGGCCGGCAATCCGGTGGTCTCCGGCCCGGACAGCGCCGCACTCGACCAGGCTTTTGCCGGTCTCGACCTGTTGGTAGCGGTCGATACCGTGCAGCGCGAAAGCCACCGCCACGCGCACTGGCTGATCCCGGGCACGCACTGGCTCGAACGTGAAGGCCTGCACGCACTGTTCGCCGGCATCATGGACAAGCCTTTCGCGCAATACGCCAACCAGGCGCTGCCGCCGCCGGCCGGCATTCGCGAGGAGTGGTCG
The DNA here is from genome assembly GCF_028291725.1 of Hydrocarboniphaga sp. Taxonomy (GTDB): domain Bacteria; phylum Pseudomonadota; class Gammaproteobacteria; order Nevskiales; family Nevskiaceae; genus Hydrocarboniphaga. Next base: position 51,669 of record NZ_JAQGNT010000045.1, read on the forward strand.
TTCTTCACCGACCTTGCGCTGGCGATGGACAGGCCGATGTTCGGCAAGCGCGGCGTCAATGGCTTCATCCGTGCCACGCGCTGGCTGGCACACGTGACCGGCCGGCCTCAGCTGGCGATGAATCCGCGCTGGGTCGAATGGCTGCTGGTCGCCAGCGGCCGGCAGCTCAAGTACGGCGACATCCGCAAACATCCCCACGGCTGGCTCTACCGCGAGAAACGCTATGGCGATCTCGCCGCCGCCATCCGCACGCCGGACAAGACCGTGCACTGCGCACCGCCGGCGTTCGTCGACGAATGCCGGCGCCATCTCGCCGAGCCACGCAGCCTCGCCAACCCGGAGTTTCCACTGATGATGATCAATCGCCGCACGCGCGAATCGATGAACTCCTGGCTCAACGAGACTCCGGGATTGTTCGAGCAGCTGCGCAGCAACAGCGTCGAGATCCACCCTCAGGATGCCGCGACGCTGCAGTTGGAAGATGGCGCCTGGACGCGCGTGATCTCCGCCACCGGCGCAATCGAGCTGCCGGTCACAATCAGCCCGGGCGCGCGGCCCGGCGTGATCACGATTGCGCACGGCTGGGGTTCGCGTATCTTCGATCCCGGCGAAACACTCAAGGCACAGAGCTTTGGCGCCAACCGCAACAAGCTGGTCGCCAGAACGCTACTCGACCCGCTGTCCCAGACGCCGGCCTTCAACACCACCCGCGTGCGTCTGGAACCGCTGCATGCCTCGGCGCAAGTCACGATGCATGCCTCGACATCCGAAGAGGCAGCGGTCTCATGAGCTACGTGATCACCGGCACCTGCGTCAACGACGGCGCCTGCGTCGACGTCTGCCCGGTCGACTGTATCCACCCGACGCCGGCCGAGCCCGGCTTCCTCGGTGCCGACATGCTCTACATCGACCCCGACGTGTGCGTGAGCTGCAACGCCTGCGCGGAGGCCTGTCCGGTGGGCGCGGTGATGGACGAGAAATCGCTGCCGCCCGAGCTGCTGCGCTATCGCGATATCAACGCCGAGTTCTCGCGACTGAGGAAAGACTCTTGAGTGCGCCGCTGCGCGTCGCCATCGTCGGCTCCGGGCCTGCCGGCTTCTATGCCGCCAACGATCTGCTCAAGCGCGATCCGGCGTCACGCGTGGAGCTGTTCGATCGCCTGCCGACGCCGGGTGGCCTGGTGCGATCCGGCGTCTCGCCCGATCACGCCGCCAGGCGCGAAGTCATCGCGACCTACGAGCGCCTGGCCATGGCAAGCCATCGTTTCCGCTTCCACGGCAACATCGAGATCGGCCGGCAACTGACGCACGAGGACCTGCTGCGCTGCCATCACGCGGTGATTTACGCCTGCGGTTCGGCCGGCGACCGGCGCCTGGGCATTCCCGGCGAAGACCTGCCGGGCAGTCACGCCGCCACGAGCTTTGTCAGCTGGTACAACGGGCATCCCGATTTCGCCGCCCAATCGTTCGATCTCAGCTGTGAGCGCGCCATCGTGATCGGCAACGGCAACGTGGCGCTCGACGTCGCGCGCATGCTGCTGCTGGGCCACGACCGGCTGCACCCGACCGACGTCGCCGATCACGCGCTGCGCGCGTTCGCGGAGAGCCGCATCCGTGAAGTCGTCGTGCTCGGCCGCCGCGGCGCGGCACAATGTGCCTTCACGACGCCGGAACTGCTGGAACTCGGCCATCACGACCTCGATGTCCGTGTGGAGCACGCGGCATCGGCTGGGGCGAAGCCCGCGGGCCGCGACGCTCGCGCCTACGCGGTGCAGCTCAAGCTGCGGCTGCTCGACGAGTATGCCGCGCGTGCCGCATTACCCGACGCCCGGCGACTGGTGTTGCGCTTTTTGAACTCGCCGCTTGCCATTGTGGGACGCGATCGCGTCGAGACCTTGCGCGTCGTGCGCAACCGTCTGGTCTCCGGCGGGCGCGGCGATCTGGTCGCCGAGTCCACCGGCGAGATTTCCGAGATCACCGCCGGACTGGTGCTGCGCGCGGTCGGTTATCGCGGGCTACCCGTCGTGGGCCTGCCTTTCGATGCGGCCCGGGGCATCGTTCCCAACGTGGGCGGCCGAATCGTCGGCGAAAACCGGCGGCCGATGCGCGGCGCCTACGTCGCTGGCTGGCTCAAGCGCGGCCCCAGCGGCGTGATCGGCACCAACAAGGGCTGTTCGCAGGAGACCGTCGCGTGCCTGCTGCAGGACTTCGCCGGCGACCGACTTCCGATCCCCGACATCGACGATCAGGGCACGCAGCGCTTGTTGACCGAGCGCTGCCCGGATCGGGTCGACTATCTCGGCTGGAAGAAGATCGACCGCCACGAACGCCTTGGCGGCATGGATCAGCAGCGCCTGCGGGTGAAGCTGGTCGATCTGCAACGCATGACAGCCGTGGCATCAGGCAGGTTCTGAGCTGGACCGCAAAAATACTGGAGCAAGTCGATGGCAATGACCAAGCACACGTTCTGTCGCATCTGCGAGCCGCTATGCCCGCTGGTCGCCGATCTCGACGACGACGGCGCCGTGACCCGGCTGCGTCCGGATCGTGAGCATCCGGTCACCCGGGGATTTGCCTGCCACAAGGGTCTGTCGTACCTGGACGTGCACCTCGATCCGGATCGCGTCGACTATCCGCTACGCCGCACCAATCCCAAATCCGAGCCGATCGGCCAGTTCGAGCGCGTGAGCTGGGATGAGGCCTTGGCCGATATCGGGCAGCGCCTGCGCGAGATCCGCGATCGCCACGGGCCCGACGCCATCAGCTGCTACTACGGCAACCCGATCGCGTTCGACACCAAGGCCTTCATGCCGGCAATCGGCCTGGCATCGAAGATCGGCACGCGCCACAACTTCGGCGCCGGCACGCAGGACATGTGCAACAAGCCCGCCGCGCTGGAAGCAGTTTTCGGTTCGTCGCAGTGGACCATCCCGGACTTCTACAACACCCAGTACCTGCTGTGCTTCGGCGCCAATCCAAAAGTGTCGCACTGGACCACGGTGTCGACGCACAAGCCGATGCACGTCTGCCAGGACATCGTCGCGCGCGGCGGCAAGGTGCGCTTCGTCAATCCGCGGCGCATCGAGTCGATCGGCGACACCACCGGCGAACTGGTGCAGATCAAGCCGGACACCGATGTGTACTTGATGGCGGCACTGCTCCACGAGATCGATCGCAACAAGGGTTTCGACGAAGCGGCGGTCGCCCGGCATGGCCGGCGTGTCGCCGAGCTGCGCGCGTTCGTCGCGCGCTATCCGGCCGAGCGCGTCGCCAGCGTGACCGGCATCGATGCCGATACCATCCGCAGGATCGCAGGCGAATTCATCCAGGCGAAGTCGGCCGCTGTCTACATGTCGACCGGCGTCAACCAAGGCCGGCAAGGCACGCTCGCCTACTGGCTGCTCAACATGCTGAGCTTCGTGACCGGCAACCTGGGCGCCCGCGGCGGCAACTACTACGCCAAGGGCTTTGCGCCGGTCAGCGCGACCGAGCCCGCGCAGGCAAAATATTTCGATACTCCGCTGGGCGAAATGCGCCACGTGTTCTTCGCGCTGCCCGCCAATCTGATGGCGGACTTCATCGAGGTCGAACCGGATCCGGTTCGTGCATTGCTGGTGCTGTCCGGCAATCCCCTGCTTTCCGTCAGCGGCGAGGATCGCCTGAGGCAGGCTTTGCCGAAACTCGATCTGATCGTCTGCCTGGATCTGTACCGGAATGCGACCGGCGAATACGCCGACTACATCCTGCCCGCGACCGACTGGTTGGAGCGCGAGGACATCACGCACATCTCCAACGGCGTGCAGCCAACGCCCTACGTGCAGTATAGCGACGCAGTCGTGGCACCAAGGGGCGAGCGCAAAGGCGATTGGTGGATCATCGCGCGGATCGAACGCGAACTTGGCCTGCCCAACATGCTCGACGGCGATCCGCCGCAGCACGCCGTCTGGCTCGACGGCATGCTGGCCGCGTCGGGCCTCACGGTAGACGCGCTGCGCGTGATGCCGCACCAGACCGCGTTGCTTCCGCAGCCGGCGCGCGAAGCCTTCTTCGACGATCTGGTGGCCTGGCCGGACAAGAAGGTCAACTGCTGCCCGGAAATCTTCGACGAGGCGCTGCTCCGCTGTGAAACGATATTCAGTGAACTGGATAGCGAAGACCCGCAGCAGCTCAAAATGATCTCATTGCGCACCCACTACATGCACAACAGCAACCTGGCGAACATGAAGGCGCTCAAGACCGCGAAGCACGGCCTCAATCCCCTGCATATCCATCCAGACGACGCGGCTCGCAGGGGACTGGCCGAAGGCGACAACGCACGCATCTTCAATCTCAACGGCAGTGTGACGACCAATATCAGCTTCGACGACACGCTGATGCCCGGCGTGATCGCTCTCAGTCATGGCTACGGACACGGGGCCGCACCCGGCGTTACGCGAGCCCACGCTCTGCCCGGCGTCAACGCCAATCGCCTGATGCCGACAGGGCCGGGCAGCTACGACAAGCTGAGCAACATGTCGCACATGACCGGTATCGCAGTCGAGGTCGAGAAGGCCTGAAGCCGCGCTCGCGCCGCCGGTGACGACGGCGACCCTGCCCTGCAGTCTCGCGCGCATCGGATCAGCGTCCCCGGGCCAATTTCGCGGTCACGCCGCGCACACGCTCGGCCACGTCCGGGCTGAACGAAGTCAGCAACTCGTAGCCGAGCGAGGATTCGAAGATCGGCATCGCCTGCCGCAGCCAGTGGTTGAGCGAGCGCTTGGTGAATTCCAGCGCCAGTTCGGACTGCGACGACAATCCTTCGGCGATCTCCAGCGCGCGCGGTAGCACCTCGACCGCGGGCACCGACTCCGACACCAGGCCGATGCGCTCGGCCTCGCGTCCCTTGATCTTCTTGCAAGTCAGCAGGTAGTACTTGGCCTTGGCCATGCCGCACAGCAGCGGCCAGATCAGCGCTGCGTGATCGCCGGCGGCCAGGCCGATGCGCGTATGCCCGTCGCAGAGCACGGTATCTTCGTTGATGATGGAGATGTCGGCGAGCAGCGCCACCGCGAGCCCTGCACCCGCGGCCGGGCCGTTGATCGCAGAAACGATCGGCTTGCGGCAATCGATCATGCCGGTGACGATCTGCAGCGTCTCGCGCGTCATCGCCAGCTTGCGCGCGTAGTCATCGGCTTCGGAGACGATCGAGTCGTAATCGCCGCCCGCGCTGAAAGCCTTTCCCGCGCCGGTGATCACACCGACCCTTGCCAGCTCGTCGCGGTCCAGCAGTCCCGGCAGCATCGCCAGTTCGCGATGCAGCACGGCATCGGTCGCATTCATGCGATCCGGGCGATTGAGCGTGAATACGACGACGCCCGGCGACGGCCGGTCGATCAGAATTCGCTGAAACGAATAGTGCGGTTCGGTCATGTCGCTCTCCATCCACTGCAATGGCAGCCGGCCATGCGTTCGGAACCGAGCGGGCACGGCGTCGCCGCTCTGACGGCCATCTCAATAGACGACCCGGTTCTTCTTCAGGCGTTCCAGCTCGTCGCCATCGATACCGAGCAGCTTGCCCAGCACTTCGGCCGAGTGCTGCCATTGCGTCGGAGCGAGAGTCGGCGCGAACGTCTGGCCCGGCGTCTTTACCGGCGTCGAAGCCAGACGCAGCTTGCCGATGCCCGGATATTCCACTTCGTAGATGTTGTGGCGCGCAAGAAAATGCGGATCGGTAGCCAGATCCCGCAGCATATTGGCGGGCCCGCCAGGAACGTCGTATTCGAGGAAGATCGCCATCCATTCATCGCGGCGGCGCGTGGCGAAGATGGCGCTGAGTTCCTGGTGAATCTGTTCATCGACCAGGGCAATGTCGTCGCCGGATTCATAACGGGCGGCGAGATCGGGACGTTCGACCACACTGCAGAATCGCTTCCAGAACTTCGGGAAGAAGCCCTGAAAGAAGATGCCGAAGCCGTCCAGCGTCTGGTAGGTGTTGAGACGCGGCCAGCCGGCCATTCTGCCGGCGCTGTTGTAGAAGCCGGGTCGCGTATGCAGCAAGGGCTCGTTCAACACCGCATCGACGCCTTCGGGCAGCCAATGCGCCGCAGATTCCGCTCCGGTGACTTCGATCAAAGCGCCCTGCCCGCAGCGCTGCGCGCGCACCACCGCCGCCAAGGTTCCGAGCGCCGCGTTCAGGCCCATCGCATGCATGCCGATCGGCGCCCAGTCGGTGCGCGCGCGCTCTTCCGGTGACAGTCCATAAGGATTCTTCGATGACAAACCGCCGAATGCGTCAAAAGAGGGCCCATGCGAACCCAGTCGGCAGTAGGGCCCGCTGCGGCCCAGGCCCGAGATCGAGCAGAACACGATGCGCGGATTGAGCTCGCGCAGCGTCTCATAGCCCAGGCCTAGGCGATCGAGCACACCGGCGCGCATGCCTTCAATGACAACGTCGGATTTTTCGGCAAGGTCGCGGAACAGTCTTGCGCCGGCTTCAGTCTTCAGATCGAGACCCACGCTCTTCTTGCCACGATTCCAGCGCAGGTGTAGCAGACTCGCGCCGTCGGCGGCGCCGACCGCGGGCGTGCTGGTATGTCGCAGAGGATCGCCGTCCAGGCCTTCGACCTTGATGACCTCCGCGCCCATGTCGGCCAGGTAGCCACCGAGGCTGGAGGGGCCAAGCTGCGCGACTTCGAGAACGCGGATGCCCTGAAGAAAATCATATCCACCCATGCTCAGCCTCCGTTGCCGGCTAAGTCTGCAGCTAGCTGCAGATGCAGGTGCTGACACGACACCTCACTGCGGCCATAGCGAAACATCCCATCGGGAGCGGCTTCAGCGTTCTGCTGTATGTAGCGTTCCATCGGCCAGTCTTCCTTGGTCGCGGCGTTCTCGAGAATTTCCCAGCTTTTCTGCAGCCGTTTCTCGATCTCTGGCGTGAGGATCTCCGAGCGCACCAGAAAGCGGATTTGCGTTATAGATTTCGACGGACTTTCTATCGAAGGCCACACCGTCCAGAACTCGATGTGATCCGGCGCCGCGATCATCATCGCGTTCGGATAGATCACCAGATTGGAACCGATATACTTGGAGCCGCCGTTGAGTTCGACTCCCGCTTTGATCAGTTTGCGCAGCTTGGTGCGCGCGCCGAAGTGCTGGCCGTGACGGCCGTAGCGGCGATAGACCCCGACATTGGTCTCGATCAACTCGCCGACGCCGCCGACGTGCAGAAAGCGCGGATGCAGGATGTCGATAGCGCCATCCATCACCAGTTTCCAGTTGATGTCGAGCGTGAAAGTCCTTTCCAGATAGATGCTGGATTTCTCCAGCTCCCAAGGTGTGATTTGAGCATCGACCTCGCCGCCGAGGTAGTCGGCTAGCGACCGCTCGCGATCGTTGGACATGTCGACGAAGATCAGGCCGTGCCGTTGCTCGGTCTTGTAGCGATGCAGCCCGTTGCAGCCACGATCTATCTGGTCAAAAGAGCTTTCATAGGGCACGTTGCGCAGTGCGCCGCTGTCGCGCTCATAGGACCAGCCATGGTACTGACACATGAAGACGCGTTTGGACCCCGAAGGCTTGGTTTCAACACGCCCACCGCGATGGCGGCACATGTTCAGATAGGCCTGCACGCCACCGGCGCTCTGTCGCACAATGAGCAATGCAACTCCCAGCACTTCACGCGTCACGAAATCGCCCGCGTTCGGGATCTCGGAGCAATGCGCCACCAGCAGCGGCAGCGTTTTCATTAGTGCGATCTCAGCTTTTGCACGAACCGGGCTGACGAAATGTTCGATCGGCACATGCAGATCCTGATCAGCAAGATCAGTGGTGTCGTCGCGAAGGTGGGTTATCAGCCGGGCCGATACGTCGGCTTGCACCCGCACATCGCGCTTGACCTCGGACAGGTCTTCGGACATTCCACTCTCCTCCATCGTCTGCGACGGTCGCCTTGTGCCGTCGCTTGGGTATCACCGCAAGCTCAAGTTATACAAATTACGTAATTTGTCAACTTGTATACTCAACGACATCAATGACCCAGGAAGCCGGCGGCGTGAGCGCAAAAGTGCAGAGGAAGCAACCGTTGAGCACGGCGGACGAGAAACCGACGACCGCTGAGCGTATCGTCGCCGCGGCCTATCGCTGCTTCGACGATTACGGCATTGCCAAGACCACGATGGAGGACGTTGCCACCGCGGCGGGACTGTCACGCGCCTCGGTCTACAAGTATTTCGGTTCCAAAGACGAGATCGTTGCCCATATAACCGATCTGGAGATCGGCAAGATCAACGCCGAGGTAAGACGGCGCTTCGTGCGCAGGGCGACGATCGCCGAATCCCTCACAGAGTGCCTCTTCCTGGTGGTAAGGGCCGCCATGCGCAATCACTGCCTGCGCATGGTGCTGCAGACGATCGACTATCCCTCGCGTGCCGCTGATCCTGGCAGCGAAGCACACCGCAAACAGCGCGGCTGGTGGGGCACGCTGCTCGACGATGCCTTGAGGACTGGAGAATTCGCCCGTGATCTGAGTGTGGACGACATCGTGTCCTGGCTAACGCTGGCCGAGCAGATGCTCGTAATCAAGGTGGAAGCGGTTGAGATAGGCGACGACGAATTGCGCCGCTTCATCCGCCGCATGGTCATCCTGCCCCTGGTTCAGAAGCCGCGCCAGACTTCGATACAATAGTTAATAATTGTAATGCACCGGTGTTGACCGGGATCTTAAATCGAGGCCAGCCCCTGTTGACGATGGCGCTCGGCCGGGAGCTAGCGTGATCTACCAGACCTTGCTGCTTAGCCATGAAGACGGCGTGGCGGCCCTTACTCTCAATCGTCCACAGAGCTACAACGCTATCAGCGTGACGATGCTGCAGGAGTTGCTGCTGGTCTTGGACGAAATCGAGGCCGACGACAGCTTACGAGCGGTGCTGATCACGGGCGCTGGCCGTGCGTTCAGCAGCGGCGGCGACCTGACTGGACCGCTCGATCCGGAAATCGACGACCCTTCCGTGATCCCGGGGCTGCCGCCAGAGCACCGCGACGCGGTGCTGGCGCGCATCGGCGACAAGATCGGAGCTAACCTGCGTGCCCATCACAATCCCGTCGCGATGCGCCTGCATACGTTCCCGAAGCCAGTCGTGTGCGCGGTCAACGGTGTCGCCGCCGGCGGCGCAATCGGCATGGCGCTGTGCTGCGACATCGTGGTCGCGGCCCGCTCGGCGCGCTTTGTCCCGGTTTTCACTCCAACACTGGCTTTCGTGCCGGATTTTGCGTGCAGCTGGCACCTGACGCGCCTGCTCGGCGCCGCCCGCGCCTCGGCCCTGGCACTCCTCGGAGAGCCCTTGAGCGCCGAAGACGCAGAACGTCATGGCCTGTTATGGAAAGTATTCGACGACGCCGAACTGGTCGCCGGCGCGATGGATATCGCAAGGCGTGTCGGGCGAAACTCTCGCAATGCCAACCGCCTGACCAAGCAGGCAATGCAGGCTGCACAGCGGAATGACTTGTCGCAGCAGCTCGCTCTCGAAGCCGACTTTCAGCAGCACTGCGGCAGCACGCTGGATTTCATCGAAGGCGTACTTGCATTTCAGCAAAAGCGCAAACCGCAGTTCAACCGTAGCCCGGAACCTCATACATGAGCCGCAATCCTTTTGCGCCGGCGGCCAGTGTCAGCGCCGCCCTGGCTTCACGCCGCAGCGTGCGCGCATTTCTCGATCGCAAGCCCGATCCGCAGCTACTGCGAAGCCTGCTGGAGCTTGCGGCACGTTCGCCTTCCGGAGGCAACCTGCAGCCCTGGCGCATCGTCGTCCTCGGTGGCGAGGTACTCGATCAATTCCGCGCGACGATGATGCAGCGCCTGGCCACGTCGCCGGCGCCGGATGCGCCGCAATACCCGGTCTATCCGGCGAGCCTCGATGAGCCTTATCGCAGCAGTCGCTTCCGTGTGGGCGAGATGCTCTACACCCTGCTCGGCATCCCGCGCGACAGCAAAGCCCAGCGCCTGCAATGGTTCGCCAACAACTATCGCTTCTTCGGCGCGCCCGTCGGGCTTTTCTGCTACGTCGACCGTGGAATGGGCTCGGCGCAGTGGTCGGATCTCGGCATGTACCTGCAAAGCCTGATGCTGCTGCTGCGCGAACACGGCCTGGACAGCTGCCCTCAGGAATGCTGGTCTGTCTACCACACGGTGGTCGACGGCTTCGTCGATGCACCAGCCAATCACCTGCTGTTCTGCGGCATGGCGATCGGCTATGCCGATCCACATGCGGCGGCGAACCAGCTGCAATCGGAGCGGATGGCGCTGGCGGAGTTTGCGCAGTTCCGCGGAATTTGAGCGCGATCGGAACCTGCAGGTGCGGATCGCATTCGCGACTGACACCTGCAAGGGCACAGTCGCGGAATGGGTCTGCTCCTACGGCTTCTGTCTTTAGATCTTCTTGACCGACAAGGTCTGCGGCATGGTGTATTCGAGCAAGCCATGCACGCCGTTCTCGACTCCCAGACCGGACTGCTTATGGCCGGCCAGCGGCACATGCGGCGACAGCGCATGAATCTGGTTGACCCAGACCGTGCCGGCCTGCAGACGCTTGGCGATGGCCAAGCCCTGCTGGTAGTCGCCGGCCCAGACCGAGGCGCCCAGGCCGAATTCGCTGTCGTTAGCCCGTGCGACTGCATCGTCGGTATTGCTGAATTTCAACATCGGCAGGATTGGCCCGAACGGCTCCTCGCGCACGATGCGCGAATCATCGGGCGGGTTGTCGATCAGGGTCACCGGGAAGAAGTAGCCCTTGCCCGCCGGCAGTTCGCCGCCGAGCAGAAACTGGTGCCCGTTCGTTTTCGAGTCTTCGAGCAGACCCTTGAGCCGCTCGTACTGCACGCGATTCTGGATCGGCCCGAGCATTGTGCCTTCGGCCATGCCGTCACCCAGCTTCACAGCCTGGCCGATCTTCACGAACGCCGCGGCCAAGCGATCGTAGACTGCTTCGTGAACGTAGAGCCGCTTGATCGCCAGGCAGAACTGCGAGCTATTGGCGAAAGCGCCCCAGAACAGCGTTTGCGCGAGTTTGTCTACATCGACGTCGGGCATCACGATTGCCGCATCGTTGCCGCCGAGTTCCAAGGTCAGCCGCTTGAGATTCTTAGAGGCACTTTCCATCACGCGGCGGCCGGTCGGTGTCGAGCCGGTGAAGCTGATCTTGTCGATGTCGGCATGCGCAGACATCCACGGCCCCAGCGCGTCGCCGCCGCTGATCACGTTGAGGACACCCGGCGGCAACAGATCGCGCGCGATCTCGCCGAACTTCAGCGTGGTCAGCGGCGTAAACGGCGAAGGCTTCAATAGCAGGGTATTGCCCGATACCAGCGCCGGCGCAACTTTCCAGATCGCCAGCGTCAACGGAAAATTCCACGGCACGATGCCACCGACTACGCCGACTGGCACGTGGCGTACCTGAACCAGCGCCGTGTCGCTATCCTCGATGGTCTCCACCGGCAGATCGATCTTGGCAAACTCGGCCAGCCAGTAAGCCGAAGCCTTGATCTCGGCACGCGCGGCGGACAGCGGCTTGCCTTGCTCGCGCGTCAGCAGTTGCGACAGACCGTCAATATTCGCAATCAGCGCTTTCGCCAGTGATGCGACGGCGGCCTGACGCTGCGCGATCGGTGTCGCGGACCAGCCGGCGAAGGCGCGCCGCGACGAGGCCACCGCGAGATCGAGCTGCTCGCGCGTCGCGTCCGGCGGCGTCGCGATCACCTCCTCAGTCGCCGGATTGACGATCTGCAACGTGGCCGGACTTTCGACAGCGCGGCCGTCGATCGTCATTGTGAAGTTCGCAGTGAAATCGACAGCCATGGATCTTGCTCCGCTATAGCCCGCGCTGCTGCGCTTACATGCGCTCGATGATCGTCGCCGGTGCCATGCCGCCGGCCGCGCACAGCGTCACCAGACCGGTGCTCAGGTCGCGGCGCTCCATCTCGTCGAGCAAGGTGCCGAGGATGATCGCGCCGGTGGCGCCGATCGGATGACCCAGTGCCATCGCGCCGCCGTTGACGTTGACGATCGCAGGATCGATATCGAGATCGCGCATGAACTTCAGCGGCACCACCGCGAACGCCTCGTTGATCTCGAACAGGTCAATGTCCTTGAATCGACATGCCGGCCAGCGCCAGCGCCTTGCGTGCGGCCGGCACCGGCGCGTTCAGCATCAGCGTCGGGCTGTCACCGACCGTCGCCAGTGAGCGGATGCGTGCACGCGGCTTCAGGCCATGTGCCCTGGCGTATTCCGGCGAAGCGATGATCACCGCGCCGGCACCGTCGACCACGCCCGAGCTGTTGCCGGCGTGATGTACATGATTGATCTTGATGTCCGGATAAGCCTGGCGCACCAGCTGGGAATAAGTGGTGCCAAGTTCATCCATCTCGCGCTCGTACAAGGCCTGGAACGCGGGCTTGAGCTGCGACAGGCCTTCGAGCGTGGTCTGCGGGCGCGGGAACTCATCGTGGTCCAGTGCCAGCGTACCGTCGCTCTTGTAAACCGGGATGAGCGCGCGCTTGAAGCGGCCTTCGCGGATCGCGATATCGGCGCGGCGCTGACTTTCTAGCGCCAGGCGATCGACATCATCCCGGCTGAAGCCCTCCAGCGTTGCAATCAGGTCGCCGCAGATGCCCTGGTGCGGCTGCGGAATGCGCTTGCGCAGATCGAGGTTGCCCACATCCATGAACGGGATCGGCTGCAAGGTCGAGGCATGCGACATCGATTCGACGCCGCCGGCGACGACCAGCTGCTGCATGCCGGACATCACACCCATCGCGGCTAGATTGACCGCGGTGAGGCCCGAGCCGCAGAAGCGATCCAGCGACATGCCCGGCGCGAGGAAGTCATAGCCTGCGTCCAGCGCCGACATGCGCGCGATGCACGAGCCCTGCTTGCCGGCCTGGGTGCCGCAGCCGGCGAGCACGTCGTCGACATCGGCGGTGTTCAAGTTGTTGCGCTCGGCCAGCGCCTTCAACACGGTCGACAGGATGCGCTGTGGATGCACGTCCGCGAGGGCGCCCTTACCCACTTTCCCGACGCCACGCGGCGTTCTGGCCGCATCAATGATCCACGCTTCGCTCATGTCGAATCCTGTCTGGTGTGCTGGACTGCCCGTCGTCGAGTATTCCACGCCGTTCTGCTGCAGGCACTGACCCCCGCCGACAACACAATCGACCTCAGGCGACTTTTCCGGCCGGCCGCTCTGTCATCTGCGGTCAATAGCAGGCGCGGCGGCGATCATTGTCAGCGCCTGCCGCGCTTATCAGACTCGGCGTCTCATTCGCGATTCCAAACCAGAGCAAGCAAGATGAAGATCGAAAACAGCGTGGCGATCATTACCGGCGGCGCCTCCGGCCTGGGCAAGGCCACGGTCGAAAAGTTTGCCGGCATGGGTGCCAAGGTCGCGATTTTCGATATGAACGAGGAAGCCGGTAGCGCCCTCGCCCGACAGCTAGGCGAGAACGCGGCTTTCTTCAAGGTCAACGTCGCCGACGAGGCTTCGGTGCAGGCTGCGGTCGCGCAGACCGTCGAGCGCTTCGGCGCGCTGCATATCTGCATCAACTACGCCGGTATCGGCAATGCGTTCAAGACCGTCGGCAAGAATGGGCCGTTCCCGCTGGCAGAATTCAACAAGGTGATCCAGGTGAACCTGGTCGGCACGTTCAATGTGCTGCGCCTGGCTGCCGAACAGATGGTCAAGAACCAGCCGGTCGACGGCGAGCGTGGCGTGATCATCAACACCGCCTCGGTTGCCGCGTATGAAGGCCAGATGGGCCAGGCCGCCTACTCCGCGTCCAAGGGCGGCATCGTCGCGATGACCTTGCCGATTGCACGCGATCTGGCTTCGTACAACATCCGCGTCAACACCATCGCGCCGGGACTGATCCACACGCCGCTGTTCAACGGCTCGCCGCAGAACGTGGTCGACGCGCTGGCGGCGCAGGTGCTGAATCCACAGCGTCTCGGCCAGCCTGCCGAAATCGCGCACCTGGCGACCTGCATCGTCGAGAACGCCTACATCAACGGCGAGACCATCCGCATCGACGGCGGCATCCGCATGCAGGCCAAGTAATCAGCCGACGCCAGCAGCCGGGCTCAGACAGAGCCTCGCTGCTGCCGAGCTTGATCGCGCAATACGTATTTCAGGATCTTGCCGGCGCCGGACAAGGGCAGTTCGTCGCGGAATTCGATGCTGCGCGGCGCCTTATAGCCGGCGATCAACTCGCGGCAATGAACGATCAGGTCGGCCTCGCCACAGTCTGCACCGGGTCGCCGCACCGCGACCGCATGCACACGCTCGCCCCAGACTGGATCGGGCAAACCGATCACGGCACACATCAGCAGTGCCGGATGGCGCATCAGCGCATTCTCGACCTCGCCCGAGTACACGTTCTCGCCGCCGGTGATGATCATGTCTTTAATGCGGTCGACCACATACAGAAAGCCGTCGGCGTCCAGGTAGCCGACATCGCCGCTATGCAGCCAGCCATCGCGCAGCGCGCTCGCGGTCTGTTCGGGCTTGTTCCAGTAGCCGAGCATGATCGTCGGCCCACGCACGCAGATCTCGCCGACTTCGCCGACGCCGCGCTCCGCACCGCGGTCGTCGATGACACGGATTTCCGCGGTACTCACCGGTCGCCCGGCCGCACCAAGTTTGCTAGCGAGCGCTCCGTCCAGGCAGTGGTATGCACCGGGCAGTATCGTCACCACCGGCGAGGCCTCGGTCTGGCCATAGGCCTGCACCAGCTGGGTCAGCGGCAGCAGGCGCAGCGCCTGCTCCAGCAGTGCTCGGTCGATCGGCGCCGCGCCGTACATAAGAGTTCCCAGGCTGCTTAAATCGCGCATGGGAAAATCCGGATGATTCAGCAGCAGGCTGATCATCGTCGGCACCATGAAGCTCTCACCGATCTTTTCGCGCTCGATCGTGGCCAGCGTTCTGGCCGCGTCGAAGCCCGGCAGCAGCACGTGACATGACAGACGCAACGCCAACTGAAGCACAAAGCACAGGCCGCCGACATGAAACAGCGGCGCCACGTGCAGGGCCACCGATCGGGAGGGCCGCGGAGCGGCTGCCAGCGTCGCCAGCGCATCGAGCGCCAGATTGTCGTGGCTCAGCATCACGCCCTTGGGCTGGCCGGTAGTGCCGCCGGTGTACAGCACGGCCGCCAGGTCACTGCCCTGCCGCTGCGCATCCGCGACCGGCTGCGCGGACGCGAGCTGGCTTTCGTAGTCGAGCATGCCGTCCGGTGTCGCCATGTCTCCGACGTGGATCAGCGTCACCAGCGCTTTCGAACGCTCGCGCAGCATTGGCGCGAGGCCGACGAAGGCATCATCGATCAGCAGCACTTTGCAATCGCAGTCATCCAGAGAATATGTGATTTCGGCCGCACTCCAGCGATGATTGACCGGGTTGAGGACGGCGCCGGCCCACAGGCTGCCGAACAGGAATTCGATATAGCGGTCGGAGTTCAGGCCGAGCATGCCGACCCGATCGCCTCGGCGAACGCCGACCCTCTGCAGCACCGCGGCGAGCCGCGCGACGCGATCGGCCAGTTGCGCGTAGGTGTGGCGCCGCTCGCCACAAATCGTGGCCAGCGAAGCCGGGCACTCGCGCAACGCCTTGTGCAGCGACTGGGTCAGCTGCACGGCGCTACGCCGACAAGGGCATGCCGACGGGCTGGTTTTCGCGACGTCGCGGCCGCATTTCGGCGTAGGCGTGCGGTGTCATGCCGTTCCAGCGTTTGAACGCGCGTATCAGCGCGCTGGCCTCGGAAAAACCGCAGCGGAACGCGACTTCTTCGATCGAATGCGAGCGCTGCCGCAGATAGTATTCGGCCGCATCGCGCCGCACCTGGTCCTTGATCTGCTTATAGGTAATGCCTTCGGTAGCGAGCCGACGGCGCAGCGTCTGCGGATGCAGTTCGAGCTGCCCGGCGACATCGTCGAATTCGGGCAACTGCGGCAGGTTGCGTGCAACGCGTTCGCGCAGGCGCGTGGTCCAGTCCGCAGTGGCGCGCTGTGGCTTCAGCAGGTTCAGAGGCGCGTCGTGCAGCAGCGCGTCGAGGCTGCGGTGATCCTGGCGGATCGGCTTGTCGAGCAGCAGGCGATCGAAGCGCATCAGCGTGCGCGGCCGATCGAACAAAAGGCTGCCACTGGCGAACAGCCATCGATAATCATCGACAGCCGACGGTGACGCATGCTGGAACTCGACGCTCTTCAGCGGCAGGTCCTCGTCGAGCAGCCAGCAGGCCAGACGGTAGATCGTCGACAGGCTGCGCTCATAGGCAAACGCCTGATAAGCCGCTCCGGTGTCGGCTTGCATGCTGATGCAGGCGCCCATGCCGTCGATGTCGAGGCGCATTTCCTGGCCCCAGTCGAACAGCGAGTAGCAGCGAAGCAGACGGCCCAGGGACTGACCCAGCGTGCCCGGATGCAGCGCCGCATAACAAGCCGTGGACCAGCCGCCGAGCCTGTGCACTCGCGGCGCGTAGCCCAGCGACTCGTCGCGCATCGTCTGCATTGTCAGCATCTCCAGGCGCGCGTAGCTGGCCACTGGCACGCGGGCATCGGCAGCGTGGAGCAGTGCAGGATCAATGCCGCTGCTATGCAGCAGCATGTCCGCATCGATGCCGTGCTCAGCGCTCCGGGCGACCACGCAGCGGACGAAACGGACGGGAACGCGGCCATGCTGACTACCGATATTGCTCAATTGCCACATAGGATTCTCCGCACCGCTTGATTCGCGCTTTATCCGATCGGCTGCGACCGCCCGGCACGCTACACGTTCCACAATATGTAATGCCGACACCCTAAAAGACAACTACTTGACGTGACCGCCAACAGGGCGAGGCGGCAATGGCAGCATCCCGGATATTGTCCGATTGCAGCTTGATCAGCCGGCGGGTCTGAGCTACATTCCTCGAAGAGATACAAATTACATTATTTGTATCATTGATGTGATCAAGCAGCCGGCACGAACCGCCTGCACCGGAGCGAGAACCGTGAGTCCAGCAGCAACATCCGAGTTGTCCGTGCCCGCCGATGCCCGGACCTCGCCATGACGGTGCTGCAAAACGGAGGCAGTGCGGACTACGTCATCGTCGGCGCCGGCAGCGCCGGGGCAGTGCTCGCCTACCGGCTCACTGAAGACCCTACCGTGTCGGTCACGCTGATCGAGGCTGGCGGTGAGGCCAAGTCGCTGCTGGTGCAGCTGCCGGTGGGCTTCGCCAAGCTGGTATCGCATCCGGGTTACGACTGGCGCTACCTGCAGGAGGCCGATCCGACAATCAATGGCCGGCGCTTCATCTGGTCCGCCGGCAAATTGCTCGGCGGCGGCAGCTCGATCAATGGCCAGGTGTACATCCGTGGCACGCGCCGTGACTACGACCGCTGGGTCGAGCTGGGCGCCAACGGCTGGAGCTTCGACGAGGTGCTGCCCTGGTTCCGCCGCTCGGAAGACTGGGCAGGCCCTCCTCATCCGGCCCACGGCCAGGGAGGACCGCTGTCGACGGCGCCGATGCAGGATTTTCACCCGCTGTGCCATACCTTCATGCAGGCTTGCAATGAACATGGCCTGCCGACATTGGCCGATTACCACGGCGGCGATATGGAGGGCGTGTATCTGACCTCCGCTTCGCAGCGCGACGGATGGCGCTGCAGCACCGAGAAGGCGTTTTTGCGCCCCGCGCGCAAGCGACCGAATTTGCGTGTGCTGACCCATACCGAAGTCGAGCGCATTCATTTCGACGGCAGCCGCGCGATTGGGGTCGATGTTGTCAGTCGTGGTCTCAAGCAGCGGATTGAGGCACGCGCCGAAGTCATCGTCAGCTCAGGGACGGTCGGCAGCTGCGCGCTGCTGATGCGCTCCGGCATCGGCGCTGGCGAAACCCTGCGGAAGGTGGGTGTCGACGTCGTCCGCGATCTGCCCGGCGTCGGCCGGAACCTGCAGGAACACGCCAGTGTCGGTCAGAACAAATTCGTGAATCTGCCGACCTTGAATTCCGAGCTAGGCGCCTTCGACATGATCCGTCATCTGCTGCGCTTCGCCGCCGGCAAGAAAGGCCCGCTCGGCGCGCCGGCGGTACAGGCCATGGGGCTGGCGCGCACCCGCCCCGAACTCGACGAGCCCGACGTGCAGTTGCATTTCCTGCCGCTGGCCTACGACATCGCTGCGGATACTGTCTCCACCGCCAGCGCGTTAATGCCGAAAGAGCCGACGGTGACGATCAACGCGACCATCTGCCAGCCACGCAGTCGTGGCCGCGTCGAACTCGACGCTCAGCGCCGGCCGAAGATTCTGCATCGATTCTTCGACGACGAGCGCGACGTCGCAACGCTGGTCGGCGGCCAGAAGTTGATTGCGAAGCTATTCGATACGCCGGCGCTGCGCCGTATCGTCATCGCCGACCGCGCACCGGCGTCGCCGCCGGCCGACGATGCGGCCTGGGCCGACTACGTACGCAACAAGGCAGCGCCGGCATACCACCCGGTCGGCACCTGTCGCATGGGCCGCGATGACATGGCGGTGGTCGATCCGGCAACGCTGAAAGTGCATGGCATCGACGGCCTGCGCGTGATCGATGCCTCGGTGATTCCGAGCATCACCAGCGCCAACACCAATGCCGCGGCGATCATGATCGGAGAACGCGGCGCCGACATGATTTCCCGCGTCGCGCGCCGCTAGCGCCGCGCGACGATCGAACGCTTAAACACGGAGTTCACGATGCATTTCGCGCGCTACCTCAATTTCTGGTTCCGCCGCAACGGCAGCAAGCTGGCACTGGCCTGTGAAAACGACACACTGAGCTGGGCCGAGCTCGATCGCGCCTCGGCCTCGCTGGCAGCCTATCTACGCGACAGCGGCCTGAAGGCTGGCGATCGCTTCGGCTGTCTTATGACCAACTCGCTGCCCTGGTGCGTGGGCTACTGCGCCTCGCTGCGGCTGGGTACGATCTTCGTACCCCTGAACCCGATGTTCGGCAGCTTCGAGTTGCAGCTGATCGAAAGCGATGCACAGTGCGCGGCAATCCTGTCGACGCCGTCGCAGATCGGCAAGATCGGGACAGCGGACACTCGCAGCGATGCCGGCAACGATGTCGATCAGCCGCGCCTCTATCACCGGCGCGGCGGCGTGCGCTCTGAAGCCTACGCCGACATCGTTGCCAAGAACCGGCAGTTCGTGGATCCACCGCTGTCCGACGACGACGTGATGGTGATCAGCTACACCTCGGGCACCACCGGCCTGCCCAAGGGCGCCGCGCTGACCCACCGCAATGTCGATGCGGCGATGCAAGGGCTTATCCTGTGCTTCGGTCTGCGCGGCGGCGAAGAGCGCTCGCTGATTCTCGCGCCGCTGGCCTTCACTGGCGGCGTGATTTCGGCGCTGACGCCGGTGCTGACCATCGGTGGCAGCGCCTGGATCGAAAAGAGCGTCGATCCGAACCGCGCGTTGCGCCTGCTACTGGAACATCGCATCACGATCTTCGGTGGCGTACCCGCGCTGTGGGAAAGAGTCGCGCTGGCGCCGGGCTTCGCCGAGGCCGATCTGTCTACGATCAATGCCGCATTCACCGGTGGTGCACCGGTACCGCGGCCGCTGCTGGAAACCTTTCTGGCCAAGGGCATCACGATACGTCAGCAGTACGGCTTTACCGAGGCCTGCGGCGGCGTGTCGGCACCGGACAAGGAGTCAGCGATCGCCCGACCGTCTTCCTGCGGCCACGCGCTGCCCGGCATCGACCTGGTGATACGCAACGAGCGCAACGAAAAGGTCGAGGCCGGTGAAGTCGGCGAAGTCCAGGCTCGCGGAGCACAGATGATGAAGCGCTACTGGAACAAGCCCGAGGCGACCGCCGATGCATTCAACGGCGAGTGGTACAAGACCGGCGATCTGGCGACGTACGACGCCGAAGCTGCGATCGTCGTCGTCGATCGCAAGAAAAACATGTTGATCTCCGGCGGCGTGAACATCTACCCCGCCGAGGTCGAGCGGGCGATGGCCCAAATCACCGGTGTCGCCGAAGTCGTCGTACTCGGAATCGCCAGCGCGCAATGGGGCCAGGAGGTAGCCGCAATGATCTATGCGCCTACGCTGAGCAGCAGCCACGAGGTGATGCAGCAGGCGCGCGAACTGCTCGGCAGCTATAAGGCACCCAAGCACATTCGGCTCAGCCCGCAGCCTCTACCGAAAACGGCATCGAACAAGATCGCGCGCACCGGTCTGAACGAATTGTTCGATCGGCTTTCCGCCGAAGCCGCCGGAACCGTACAGGCCTGACCAGCCGATTCTCAGGAGCACCGCATGTACTTCAGCTCAGAACGCAACGCCAGGCTCGCCGCCAAGCTGTTTCAGCACATCGAGCAGACCACGACCGACCGTCTCGACGGCCTGCTCGAATACGACCTGGCAATCTACACTTGCCCGGACACCGCCAAACGCGAGCGCGACAAGATTTTTCAGAAAGCGCCGATGATGGCGGCGCACTCCGCACAGATTCCAACGCCCGGCAGCTTCATCACCTTGCAGCTCAATTCCAGCAACGTGCTGCTGACGCGCAAGCAGGATGGCAGCGTCGGTGCGTTTCTGAACATCTGCCGGCACCGCGGCACACAACTGGTCGGCGCCGCCTGTGGCGAGCGCAGCCGCTTCACATGCCCTTACCATGGCTGGACCTACAGCAACGACGGCAAGCTGCGCGGTATCGGCTTCCAGGACTCCTTCGGCATCAAGCCCGGCGATGAGCAAGGCCTGGAACGGGGCTTGGTCGCGCTGCCAGTGGAGGAGCGGCACGGCTTCATCTGGATCGTCGAAGATCCGAAGGGCGCAATCGACGTCAGGGCGCACCTGGGCGACGGCATGGACCAGGCGCTGGCCGAGTACGGACTCGACCAGTGGTTCCACTACAAGACCCATGTGTTCGATTTCCCGCAGAACTGGAAAGTGATGATGGATGGCCTGATTGATGGCTATCACGTGCAGTTTCTGCATGGCAAAACCATCAGTCCGTACTTCTATCCGAACATGATGGGCATCGAAATTCTGGGTCGCAACGCGCTATGGGGCAACCCGCGCCGGGCGATGGAAAAGATCATGCATGAGCCACCGGGCGAAAACTCGCTCGACAAGTTCGCGATCATCGGCAATCTGTTCGTGCCCAATGCGGTGATGGTGATGCATCCACACCACATCGAGTTCTGGACCGTATACCAGGACCCGAACAACACCGCCGCCTGCCGGGTGCATCTGCGTTATCTGACGCCGAGCGGCGACTATGACGAGCGCATCACCGGAATTCTCGAGAAGAACTGGAAAATCGCGACCGACGCGATCATCAACGAGGACGTGCCGGTCGGCAATTCGATCCAGGCCTCCTCGGCCACACCCAACGCCGGCAGTGTCTGCCTGGGGCGCAACGAGGTCACCAACCAGCTGTTTCACCTGGCATATCGTGACTACATGAGCGCCTGATGTTTTTCGGTGGCGGGTCGCGGCCCGCCGCCCGCCGCTCCGTCATCGCGCGAGCTACTTCTTCAGAAACTTCTCGAACGACTGCGCCGGCGGCGCCGGCTTGAGTTCATTCATCATCACCGCATTCTCCGCGCGATAGGCCTCCTCGTAGCCGCGACCAAAGTTGTCGTGCATCAGCGCCTTTACGTGATAAAGCGCTTCCGACGAATGCGCGGCGATCAGCGCGGCGATCTCGACCGCTTTGGCCAGCAGCTGATCGTCGGCGACGACGTGATTCAGCAGGCCTGCCTGCAGTGCCTCGGTCGGCCCGATGTTGCGGCCGGTCATGATGAATTCCTTGGCCTTGGCCAGGCCTACGACCTTCGGTAGCTGCCAGGTGTTGTTGGCGCCGCCGTAGTTGATCGCGGTGAAACGAAAATCGCTGCGGCTGCAGCCGACACGGATGTCGAGTGCTGCAGCGATAATCGCGCCAGCGCCGTGGGCGTGGCCGTTGATCGCACCGATCAGCGGCTTGGGATACTGCGCTATCGCCCAGATCCACGGCTCACGCCGCAACTGCGCCAGCATCAGCGCTTCGGTGTCGAAGTGCTGCATTTCCTTCAGGTCGTAGCCGGCGCTGAAGGATTGATCGCCGGCACCGGTGATGACGATCGCGCGTACGTTCTCGTCGGCCGCCAGGCCACGCAGCGCCTCGTCCAACTGCTGCTGGGTCGCGATGTCCAGCGCATTGCGCGCGGCCGGGCGATTGATCAGCACAAGCGCAACGCCATCGGCCGGCCGCTGTATCAGCAGCCCCGGCTCCGTCGTAGACGTCGCCGCAGTCATCGAACGCGCTCCATCGACGCCACCAATGGCAGGTACTTGCTCCTCAGCGCGGGTTTGGCGATCTTGCCGGTCGCCAGCCGCGGCAGCGGCTCCAGTTCGATGACGACATAGCGCGGCACCTTGAAATCGGCCAGGCACCGATTGCAGTGCGCGACCAGTGCTGCGGTATCGAATACTCCGGTCGCATGGACGATAGCCAGCGGCGTTTCACCGAACTTGGCGTCCGCCGCACCGATCACCGCGGTCTCCAGCACACCTTCGAACTCTGCAATCGCCCTTTCGACTTCGGCGGCGGAAATATTCAATCCGCCCGAGATAATGATGTCCTTCATGCGATCGACGAAGCTCAGGTAACCATTCTCGTCGACACTGCCGAGATCTCCGGTCCTGAGCCAGCCGTTGACGATGGTCTTGGCGGTCGCCTCGGGATCGTTCCAGTAGCCTTTCATGATCGTTGGGCCACGCAGCACAATCTGCCCCAGTTCATTCGGCCCGAGAAACTCCCCCTGCTCGTTGATCACGCGCACTTCGGTGAAGATGCCGCCGCGCCCCGCCTTCTCGGGGTGCTTGACCGCGTCACGCTTGCTCATGATCGTCGACGAGCCGCCAGCCTCGGTCTGGCCATAGATCTGCCGCAGCAGGCAGCCCTTCTTCAGCCAGGTATCGAGCAGCGAGGCCGGCACGCGCGAGCCGCCGACGCTGGTGAACTTCAGGCGCGACAGATCCGCGGTCGCAAAACCCGGGCAGGCCGCAATGCGTTCAAAGAACAGCGGCACCCCTTGGAACACCGCGATCTTCTCGCATTCCAGCAGCTTCAGTGCGCGCTCCGCGTCGAAGCCAGCCTCGAAGTAGATCGTCGCACCCAGCGATACGAACTCGATCAGTTGCACGAAACCGCCCGAGGTGCTTAGCGGAGACAGTGCCAGCGCGTGCGAGCCCGGGCCGGTGAAAGGTTCTTCAATCGCGAATTCGGCGGCGTAGCTGAGCATGGAGCGGTGAGTGAAGACCACGCCTTTCGGGCGCGCAGTCGAGCCGCTGGTGGCGATGATGCCGACCGCATCTTCCGGGTCCATTTCCCAGTCAGTGGCGACATAGCGGGCATCGCGCAGCGCGTTGATGCTCTGCAGTGCCAGCCGCCAGCCGACGACATCGGCCAGGCCGGCATGCTTGCCGAGCTGATCCTCGTCCATGAAAACGATGCGTGGCGTGACGTGCTGGTAGAACTCGCAGATCTCGCGCTCAGATAGTCTGGTGCTCAACGGGGACACGATGGCACCGGCGCGTATCACACCGAACATCAGCGCGCACTGCTCGATCGAGCTGGCGCCCATGACGCCGATGCGATCGCCCCGGTTGATGCCTTTCCCGACCAGGAAACTGGCGATGTTGCTTGCCCAGCGGTCAAGGTCCGCGTAACGGATCGAGGCATCGCCTATGCGCACCGCCTCGTTATCGGGAATTTCCTGGGCCCACCATTTCAGGGCGCTGCTGATCGTCGCTGCCATCTTCTAACTCCTTTAGCCGGAACCCGCTGTGGAACAGTGTCGGCGCACGCTAGCGGTACTGAACTTCTTCCCACCACGGGAAAAAATCGGGCATGTCTTCCGAGACCTTGTCCGGAAACTGGGCCGGACGCTTCTCCAGAAACGAGTTGACGCCTTCGGCCGCGTCGCCGCTGGCACTGCGCGCCAGCACGCCGCGGCTGTCGATGCGATGCGCCTGCATGGGATGATCCATGCCGAGGCCGCGCCACATCATCTGCCGGGTCAGCGCTACCGACACCGGCGACGAATGCTCGGTCATCTCACGCGCCATCGCGTAGGCGGCCGGCAGCAGCTCGGCCGCCGGATACACCGCCTGGACCAGGCCGCCCTGCAAGGCTTCCTCGGCGCCGAACACACGGCCGCTGCAGCACCATTGCAATGCGCGCGAGATACCGACCAGCCTAGGCAGAAAGTACGACGATGCCGCTTCGGGCACGATCCCGCGCCGCGCGAACACGAAGCCGAAGCGCGCGCTATCACTGCACAGGCGCACATCCATCGGCAGGCTCATGGTCGCGCCGATACCGACGGCCGGCCCGTTGATTGCGCCGATCACCGGCTTCAGGCACTCGAAAATCCGCAACGTCAGACGGCCGCCGCCATCGCGCGCCTTGTCGCTGGAGTAGTCCGGTGCAGCACCGCTGCCGTTTTCGACGACGAAGGCGCTGGTGCCGCCCGACAGATCGGCTCCGGCACAGAAGCCGCGGCCTTCACCGGTCACCACCACGGCGCGCACTTCGTCGTCGGCATCGATGCGATCGAAGGCATCGATCAGCTCATGCATCATCGGCACATTGAATGCGTTGAGCAGCTTCGGGCGATTCAATGTCAAAGTCGCGATACGATCCACGACCTCATATTTCACCATTTCATAACTACGCATCAGGGTCGCTCCGTTCCAAAGATCGCCGAACTCACCGTCGGCGCACCGGGGCCACCGGCGAGCAGGCAGGTTTTTGCATTCGGCACCGGATTGCTGGATTCGCCGCGCAGCTGACGTACCGCCTCGATCGCCATGCCGATGCCATGAATGAAACCCTCGGCCAGATTGCCGCCCGAAGTATTGACCGGCAGCTTGCCGCCCGGCGCGATCAGGTTTTCGAAGCGCACGAACTCGGCGACATTCTCGTAGGTGCAGAAACCGTGATCGATCAGCGACGCAACACCCTGCGCGCTGAAATTCTCATAGAGCTGCGCCACATCGATATCGTTCGGCTGCAGGCCGCTCTGCTGCCACAGCCGTCGCGCAACCGATTCGAAGCCGGCCGAAGCATAGTGGTCGTCGTTCTCGAGCAGATCACCCCATCCGCGGCCCGCACCCTGGGTCACACCCAACAAGTACACGGGCTTGTTCTTCAGGTCTTTCGCCATTTCGCTGGACACCATCAGCAGCGCGCCGGCGCCATCGTTCTCGCGCGAGCAGTCGAACAGACGGAAGGGCTCGGTGATCCAGCGCGCGCTGCGATAGGCCCCGAGATCGAGTTCCTTGCCATAGCTGACCGCATTGGGATTGCGTGCGCCGTGATAGTAGGACGCGCGCACCAGTTCCTCGGCAACCGACAGCGGCACGTGGTGATGCTCGAACATGCGCTGCGCGCGCAGCGCACAAGGCTGTGCTGGCGAGACGATGCCGGCCGCGAGCAGATGATCGTTCATGTGATGCGCCATTACCGCACCGGAAAGACGGCCACTGTCACCCTGCACCAGCGTGCGAAAGATGATCACCGCCCTCGCCTGCCCGGTCGCAATCGCCGCCGCAGCGGAACCAAAGGCAGCGGCGATACCGCCGCCTCCGCCGCCCCAGATCATGCTCGACCAGCACAGTTCCTTGGTGCCCAGGTCGGACATCAGCCGCACCGGCTCGTTGTTGCGATCGTCGCCGTAGGAGACGAAGCCATCGACGTCAGCCGGATCCAGGCCCGCATCCTCGCAGGCATCGACGATCGCGCGTATCAACACGCCGCGCTCGGGCATCGGCGCCTTGCCGCGCTTGTACTGACGCAGGCCGATACCGGCAACCGCGGTGGAGCCTGAGAAGGTTCCGATCATGCGCCGCGCTCCGCATTGTTCAGAAACCAGTGCATCGCCGGAATCGGCGTTTCGCCAACCAGGGTGGAGGCCGCGATACCCTTCACTTCGGCGCCAATCGCGAGGTCTCTTTCGTCACCACGCAGTAGGCCGAGCACGCGACGGCCTCCGGCCTGCGGCAGCTCGACCACCAGGGACACGTAGGGAACCGCAATGCCCTCGGCGCCGGCAAACGGGTGCCAGCTTCGTGCATAGCTGAAAACCTGACCCTGCATCGCCAGTGAATGCCAGGCCTGCGACCAGCTCCCGCAGCTGCCGCAGCGAAACACCGCCGGCCAATGCCAGCGGCCGCAATCCTCGCACCGAGGCAATTCCAGGCGGCCCGCAGCCATTGCCTGCCAGTACGGCCCGTCGGCGCCGGTGGTGGGACGCGTCGCGCTCTCCATCCGCTTCTCCTCGGTTGGTTCTCGTGATTTCTTCCGACGATTACCAGTCAGCAGTATGGCAGTCGTTCGCGCTGACTGACAGTCAGCCTAATGTTCGTAGATAATAGTAGCGATGAGCGCTGTCCAGGTCCATTGAAAATGTGAATCCCTGACGCTCAAGCACGCACAGAAACATCACCGAGGAGATGTCGTGATCGAGCTCTATCATTGCCAGGACGCAAGATCGTTCCGCTGTCTGTGGATGCTGGAAGAAATTCAGCAGCCTTATACGCTGAAGCCGCTGCAGTATCCGCCCAAGCTGACCGCGCCGGAGTACCTGAAGATCAATCCGGCCGGCACGGTGCCGCTGCTGCTCGACGAGGACGCGGTGATGTTTGAGTCCTCGGCGATCCTGCAGTACCTGGCGGTGCGCTACGCCCCGGATCAACTCGCGGTGTCGTCGGCCGATGCCGCCTACGCGGGCTGGCTCAACTGGCTGCATTTCGGCGAGGCGACGCTGACGGTGCCACTGGGCACGATGTTCCGCTACGCCTATACCGAGCCGGAGGCGCGCCGCCAACCCGCCGTCGTTGCGGACCAGAGGGCCGTGCATCTGGATCGCCTGCAACTGGTCGCCAAGGCGCTGCAGGGTCACGATTATCTGTGCGCCGACCGCTTCACCGCAGCCGACATCAGCGTCGGCTATGCGCTGCTGCTGGGCCGCACCCTGGGCCTGCACGGCGAGTATCCGGACACGGTGCTTGACTACTGGAAGCGGCTGCAGGAGCGGCCCGCGTTCAAAGCGGCCAAGGCCGCGCAGAAGCAGGCGTTCGCTCCAGCAAGCGCTTGAAGCTGGCGACGCCGCCGCTCAGGCGCGCAGGATCAGGTCCGCGGCGCGCCAGGCCATCGCCATTGTCGGGCCATTGGTATTGCCCGACGGAATCTGCGGGATGATCGAGGTATCCATCACCCGCAGATTGTCGACACCGCGGACGCGCAGTTCCGGATCGACCACCGACTCCGCATCCGATCCCATGCGACAACTGCCCACAGCGTGAAACCCGCAGGAGCCGAACTTGTCGTAAGCGGCGATCAGTTCGTCATCGGTCGTCGCGGCCGGGCCTGGATAGGTCTCGACTTCGATCAGAGCGCGCAGCGGTGTCTGATTCGCATACTGACGCGCGACCTTGATCAAATCGATCATCGTCCGGCGGTCTTCGGCGGTCGAGTGATAATTCGGCTTCAGGATCGGCATGTCGCCCGGATTCTTCGAGCGGATGTTGATCTCTCCGCGCGAGGTCGGCCGCAGAGGATAGGCAACCGTATGGATGCCGTGAAAGGGCTCCAGCTTGGTGCGCTTGGACGCGAAGTCGAAGCTGAAAGGTGCCAGCAGAAACTGCAGATCCGGCCGAGGCAACTCCGGGCGGGACTTCAACCAGGCGCCGACTTCGTAGGCAGCGGACGCCATCATCCCCGTCCTTTTCATGAAGTATTGGGCGGTAACACCCAGCAATCTCAGGCCGCTGAAGTGCAGGTTCTGCGACAGCGGCTCGCGCAGCTTCCACTGCATCAGGAGGGCGCGATGCTCTATCAGGTTCTGGCCGACCTGCGGACTGTCGTGTACGACGCTGATACCGTGCTGCTTCAGCAGATCGGCAGGGCCGATCCCGGAGCGCTGCAGGATCGTCGGCGAAGCCAGCGCGCCACCGGCAATGATGATCTCGCGCTTCGCCGCAAACGTCTGCGACGCATCGTCGACGCTGGCCAGCACCGACGTCGCTCGCTTGCCGTCGAACAGCACGCGATCGACCATTGCATTGGTGATGATGGTCAGGTTCGGGCGCTTGCGGATCGGATCGATGAACGCGGTCGCCGCGCTTTCGCGCCGGCCCTTGTAGATCGTGCGTGGAGCGTAGCCGACAGCGGGGCCGTTGTCGGGCGCGTTGACATCCAGCTTGCGCGGCAGGCCCATTGCCTCACCCGCGGCGATCATCGCCTCGCTGAGCCTGTCCTTCATCACCGGCATCGATACGCGCAGCGGACCCTTGGCGCCGCGCGTTTCCGCGGCGCCAAGTTCATGCGATTCCAGCGCCGCATAGGCGGCACCGATGTGCTGCCACGACCAGTCGTCGCTGCTGCGAGCCGCAATCTCGTCAAAGTCGGCCGGCTGGCCGCGCACGTACATCATGCCGTTGACCGAGGTCGATCCACCCAGCACCTTACCGCGTAGCCAGTACTCGACTTCACCGGCCGTGCCATCCTCGGGCTCGGTCGGGAACGGCCAGGTGAACTTGGGGCTTTGCAAAATCTTGCCCAGCCCTTTCGGCATGTCGATGAAAGGATGCCGGTGACTCGCGCCGGCCTCGATCAGCGCCACGGAGTTTTTCGGGTCCTCTGACAACCGATAAGCCAGCACACAGCCGGCCGCGCCGGCGCCGACGATCACATAATCGAAAGTCTTGATGACGCGCTCTCCTCGTGCCGCGTTTGCCGCCGGGATTTCGTCGATCCGTTGCGGCTGGTATTGATTTTTCTGCGCGCCGGGATGGCGGCACGCCGCGCATCGCGCCGCTAGCGCGACGTGGCACCTTCGGCGTGTACAAACTCTTCGATGATGTCGTGAAAGCGGCGCACGCCCTGCTCCATTCCGCCGAGCGTCAGTGCCTTCAACGCACCGGTCTCCAGGCCTTTCTGGCTCAGTTCCGCGGCCCTGAAATCCTCGTTGCCGAAAGCTTCTGACATCAGCGCATAAGAGCGTTCGTACAAGCTCTCCTGCTCGGGCACGTCGCCCTTGCCGTCAACCATCATCATGTAGCGGATATAGGTGCGGTCCGCCGACACCGGCGAGGTGAACATCAGACTGACGTAGGCTGGACTGGTGACGACGACAACATTCGGAAAGGCGATGTACGCGTAAACCACCGACTTGCGCAGCTCGTCCCAGACCGGGCTGACATCGGCTCGGTTGAAACCGCGGCGGCTGCCGGAGCTTTGCCGCAGATGCCGTCCGATACGCTCGATCGACTGCGGCGCGTCGACGAAGAAACGCGCCAGCGTCTTCGCATGCAGGCGGATCACATGATAGCCCTCGAGAAATGCATCCTCGATGAGCTTCCAGTTGGCGGCGACCTCGAAATTCTGTGCCCGGAAAATACGCATGTCGCCCAGGCCAATCGCGTCGAAATCGCCGATCAGCTCGCGGCCGATGCTGTCGTCGTCGACTGCGACGTCCGGGTCCAGCGATACCCATACCAGGCCCCCGGCTTCGCGACACGGCAGTGCTTTCAGGCTGTAAGCGGCCTTGTCGAAATCGGTGAACAGCTCCTGGCGCGGCACGCCGATCAGCTTGCCGTCCAGGTTGTAGGTCCAGGCGTGATACGGGCAGCTGATCTTCAGAGCGCATTCGCTCGCACCCGGCTCGGCGAGCCGAGCACCGCGATGGCTGCAAGCATTCAGAAACGCCTTGACTTCGCCGGCCTTGTTGCGCGTCAGCACCACGGCGAGGCCGGCAATATCAATGCTCAGGTACGAGCCCGGCTGAGGCAGCTCCTTGGCCGAGGCGACCGCGATGGGCAGCTTGCCGAAGATTCGCGATTTTTCCTGTGCGAACAACTGCGGGCTCAGATAAGCCTCGGCGCTGACATAACTGGTGCAGGCATCGATCGCGCCGGCGTCCATTTCGCTGAGCAGCACCGCTGCGTCGAACTGACCGGCCGAAGCCCGGCGCCGCTCGGCCATGCCCATCACAGCGTCGTCGACCACGGCCAGCTCCATTTACCTTGTGTCATTAGATTATTGCAATCGACGCGGGCGTGGTCAATCGGCAACACCGACAGCCGGGCAGGCATAGGTATTTACACATCTCCAAAGATGGATAGACCCGAGTAGGTTGGGGTGAGCGCAGCGAACCCCAACATCGGCGCGGGACAAACCTTGGGGTTCGCTGCGCTCACCCCAACCTACACGCCTACATGAACCACCCGCGGTCGAAGCGCGCGATTACGCCTTGCGCTTTACCGGCTTCTTCTTTGTGGCGACGACCTTGGACATCTTCTTTGCGGTACCGGCGGGTTTCGCCTTCGCAGTCGCTGCTGTCATCGATGCTGCAACGGTTTCAAGCCCGATCAGGAAGCTGCGCAGCGTGGCCATGAACAGCTCTTCCTCGCCAAGCAGGTTGGCGCGCATCGCAGCGGCCAGATGCGGCAGCTTGGTGCGATCGAACAGGGGCATCGGTTCGATCGAACGTGCACGATACGCGGCTTCGAACAAAGCGGCGCCGAAAGTCAGCTTCTCGGTGCCTTCAAGCATCACCAGGTGAAGTTCCGGCGGCAATGGAGAGGGCGCGAGCCAGTAATCGTAGGCTGCCAGCAGCGTATGGCGCGGGAAGAATTGCAGCAGAAGCAGAGCGGCATTCGGATGCGCAAGGATCGAGCGCCGGGTCGCAACCGACAGCTCGACCATTGCCTCTTTCCAGTCGAGGGTCTTCGGGTCTGGGGCCTTCACGTCAAGCAGGATCAGTCTCGCCACTTCCTCCAGTAGTTCGGCCTTGTGCTTGAAGTGGTAGTACAGCGACGGCGCCTTGACGCCAAGTCGGCTCGCCACCATCTCCAGGCTCAGTGCATCGAGCCCATGCACATCGATCACGCCCAGCGCAGCGCGCGCGGCACGCTCACGCGATATCAGCGGTTTGACAGGTCGACCCAAAACCCAGCACTCCTGGCGATGCCGTCGGCGCTCCGGCGCAGCCGGCAGCCAAGGCGAATGGATGAGTAAACTTGAACATTACGGGATGCAAGCGGATGCAGCCAGCGCGGCCCCGCCAAATTAGTCCGACTAAACTTGCCTCTTCGCTTGCCGGGCAAGCGGACCTGTCGTCCGGCACGATGGTGGCTTGGAGCTTCAGCAGTGGCAGCTTCTTGCGTTAGGCTGCTGCATTACGCTGGTAACGCCGACCGGCAGAGGCCGGGGCGCGCTGCGGTTTCTCAATACAGGACTATCCGTGGGCAGGCCAGCGAAGGCACTCATTTCGCGCGAGAGCGCGGCACGCGCGGCGCTCAAGCTGATCGACGAGCGCGGGCTAGACGTACTCAGCCTGGAGCTGATCGCCAAGCGTCTCGGTGTAAAAGCACCGTCGCTGTATCACCATTTCCATGACAAGGCCGAGATCCTGGCCGAGGTGGCGCGCCTGCTCCTGCTCGACGTCCGCATCCCGGCGTCGACCGGCGACGACTGGAGGGATCGTGCAGTCGAGGTGAGCCTCCGCACCCGGCGCTCGATTCTCGCCCACCCCAATGCGGCGCTGCTGCTGCTGCAGTTCTTCCCCCGGTATCAGCTACTGGGGGCCTACGACTACTGGGCCGGCCAGTTTTCACTACCACCGGATCAGCGCCTCACTCTCATTGAGGGCCTGGAGAAACTGACTTTCGGCTCGGCGCTGTTCGAGGCCAGCAGTATGGCGCGCGGCATCGAGCCGATGCCGGCGGTCGACCCAGTGCAGCTACCGGATCTGGCGGCTGCGGTGAAGGCGAATCAGCTCAGTAGCGAAGGCATGTTCGTCGACTCGATCCGGCGGCTGATCTCTGGCTTCACTGTCGAGCCGGCTGCTGGTCAAAGCGGCGCCGTGGAGAAGATCGCCGGCAAACGCAAGATCGCCGCTACGCCCGGGCGAGCTGCATCAACCCGTGCTTCTACAGGCAAATCCGGCACGAAGCGCTCCGGCAAGACCCGATAACGCGAGCATGCATGCCGGTGACGCATGCTTGCTTGTCGCCGGCAAGGGCCACGGCTAAGATTATCTAATAATCATAGGCTCGAATTCCTTCGCCACGACATTCCGATGTCGCGTTCTGGACCTACCCGCTTTTTCCGGGCCGACATCAGCTAAAGCCGCACAGGAGAGATGCATGGCAGCGCCCGAGACCACAGCGGTGATCGTCGGCATCGGTGAATTCGTCGATCGACCCGAGCGAGCGGCCGACGCACTGGAGCCGGTGGCCCTGATGGCGCAGGCACTGCGAGCCGCCGATGCCGATAGCGGTGGCACGCTGTTGCAGCAGGTCGAATCGCTGGAACTGATCGGCCTGGTTTCCTGGCGCTACCGCGATCCGGTGAACCTGCTGTGCGAGCGGCTCGGCATCCAGCCGGCGCGCCGCGTCAATGCCAGCATGGGCGGCGAAACACCGATCCGGCTCATCCATGAAGCGGCGGTGCGCATCAGCCAGGGTGAGCTGACGACGGCGGCAATCGTCGGCGGTGAAGCGATGCATGCGGTGACGCGCTCGCGAAAGGAAGGCGTGAAGCCTGCCTGGACGCCGCTGGCGTCAAAACAGGACGCGGTGCGCTTTCCGTCGAGCAGCTTCGAGACCAGCCCAATCGCAAGGCAGATCGGCGTGACCGATCCGGCGCAGATTTACCCCCTGTACGAAATGGCGACTCAGGCGGCGTGGCAACAGTCGCCGGTCGAAGCGCAGCGGGAATCAGCGCAGCTCTGGGCGCAGTTCGCCGGCGTCGCCGCGGACAATACTCACGCCTGGATTCGCAGTGCGCCCTCGGCCGATGCGATCGCGACCGTGTCGGAGCAGAACCGGCTGATCAACTGGCCCTACCCGAAATTCATGGTCGCCAATCCGATGGTCAACCAGGCGGCGGCGGTGATCGTCACCAGCCTCGCGCAGGCTCGCAAGGCGGGCATACCGGAGAACCGGCTGATCCATATCTGGGGCGGTGCCAGCGCGAAGGAACCGGAAGACTATCTGAAGCGCGACCGCTACGATCGCAGCAGCGCGCAGAGCGCGGTGTTGAAAAAGGTCGTCGACATGGTGGGCGGCGATGCTCGCCGCTTCGATCGCCTGGAGCTGTATAGCTGCTTCCCGGTGGTGCCGAAGATGGCGCTGCGTACGCTCGGCCTGGATCCGAAACAGCACGCGCCGACAGTCACCGGCGGCCTGAGCTTCTTTGGCGGACCGCTGAACAACTACATGACGCATGCCGTCTGCGCAATGGTGCGCACGCTGCGCGAACATCCGTCCGAGATCGGCCTGCTCTATGGCCAGGGCGGCTTCGTCAACAAGCATCACGCGCTAATCGTCAGTACGCAGCCGCCGGAGACGGCGCTCGCTGCTGACTATTCGGTGCAGGACGTCGCCGATCAGAATCGCGATATCGTGCCGCCGCTGGCCGACGCCGGCTATCATGGCCCGGCCACGGTCGAGACTTATACGATCCTGTATGGGCGCGATGGCGAGCCGCTGCAGGGCGTGGTCGTCGCGCGCAATCCGGCCGGCGAGCGCGTGATGGCGCGCGTACCGACGCGTGACGCCGCAAGCCTGCAGTTGCTGGCTAGCAATGAGCGCTCTGCGGTCGGATCAGAAGGACAGGTGCGGATCGACACCTTCAATCTGCCGGTATGGGAAGCCGGCGCCGCGCCACGCGACCGCCAGCGCATTGAGCGCCAGTTCTGCAAAGTCGAGCGCGAAGGTCCGCTGACCATCGTCACGATCAATCGACCCGAGGCGATGAATTCGCTGCATCCGGACAGCAATGCCGAACTGGCGGAAATTTTCGACGAGTTCGAGTCCGACTCCGAGCAATGGGTCGCGATCATCACCGGCGCCGGCGACCGCGCGTTTTCCTCCGGCAATGATCTGAAGTACATGGCCAAGGCGATGGCGTGCGGAGCCAGCATCGAGCCACCGGCGAAAGGCTTCGCCGGCCTGACCAACCGCCACAGCCTGAACAAGCCGGTGATCGCGGCGGTCAACGGCATCGCGATGGGCGGCGGTTTCGAAATCGCCTTGGCTTGTGACCTGATCATCGCATCGAGCAACGCGAAGTTCGCACTGCCCGAGCCGAAAGTCGGCGTCGCCGCGGTGGCCGGTGGCCTGCTGCGCCTGCCTCAGCAGATCGGCATCAAGCGCGCGATGAGCCTGATACTGACCGGCCGCAGCGTATCGGCAGAGGAAGGCCTGGAGCTGGGCTTCGTCAACCAGGTGACCGCACCCGAAAACCTGATGCAGGAGGCTAGGCGCTGGGCCGGCGAGATTGCGGCCTGCAGTCCGATGTCGATCCGCGCCTCCAAAGAGATCGTGCAGCGCGGTCTCGACGAACCGACGCTGGCCATAGCCTACGAAAACCAGATGACTTATCCGGCCGCACGCGCGCTGTTCCGGTCATCAGATTTTCGCGAAGGGCCGATGGCGTTCGCGCAGAAGCGCGCACCGCGATGGAAAAGCGAATAATGCAGACGAGCAGGAGCCGCAAAATGGATCTGATCTGGAGTGCCGATGACCTCGCCTTTCAGCAGGAAGTACGAGCTTTCTTCGACTGCGAAATGGATGGTGATCTGCGCCAGGCCGGTCAGCGCATGACCAGCGTCTACGCCGACCACCATGCCTCGATCGCGCTGCAGAAAAAGCTGGCCGCTCGCGGCTGGGGGGCGCCGATGTGGGCAAAGGAATACGGCGGCTGTGACTGGAGCGTGGTCCAGCGCTATCTGTTCACGCGCGAACGCCTTGCCGCTGGCGCGCCTCATCCACCTTTCGGCATTCACATGATCGGTCCCTCGCTGATCGCGTACGGAACGGACGAACAGAAAGCCTATTTTCTGCCACGAACGCTGAGCGGCGATATCCTGTGGTGCCAGGGCTACTCGGAACCGGGTTCCGGCTCCGACCTCGCCTCGCTACAGATGCCGGCGATCGACGACGGTGATGACCTGGTTTGCAGCGGCTCGAAGATCTGGACCACGCATGCGCACGTCGCCAACTGGATGTTCGGCCTGGTGCGCACATCCACGGAGTCAAAGCAGCAGCAGGGCATCACTTTCGTGCTGATCGACATGCACAGCCCTGGTGTCAGCGTGCGACCGATCGTGATGTCGTCCGGCGAGCATATCCAGAACCAGGTGTTCTTCGACCAGGTGCGCATTCCGAAGAAGAACGTGCTCGGCTCCATAGGCGGCGGCTGGAGCATTGCCAAGTTCCAGCTCGAATTCGAGCGCAGCAATCTGGCTGCCGCGCCGGAGCTGCAGCTCCGCATCGACGAGCTACGCGCCTTCGCCGCAACGGTGCCGGGCGATGACGGCGAATGGCTGATCGACGAGCCGGCGTTTGCGCACAAGCTCGCGAGCGCGCGCATGCGCGCTTCGACTCTGGAGATCTACGAACTGCGTGCGCTGTCAGCAATATCGAGCGGCGCTTCGCCCGGCCTCGCCGCTTCAGTCATGAAAACCCTGGGTACCGAGCTGAGCCAGCATGTGACCGAGCTGGCGCTGGAAGCCGCCGGCCATTACGGCCGCGCCTATCAGCCGCAGCAGCTGCGTGCGGGAGGTGATGTCGTGCTCGCACATGGCAAGGGACAGACCGTAGGCCCGCTGCCGGCCGCGCTGGCACCGCTGCGCTACCTCAACGACCGGGCCGGCACGATCTACGCCGGCTCCAACGAAATCCAGCGCAACATCCTGGCGAAAGCCGCGCTCGGCCTGTAGACGCGGGCTTGGCTTTGAATCCAATGTAGGGCCTGCTGTGGGGCGACAGTCGAGGTCCAGGATCGAACTTGAAGTTCTCGTGAAATAGCCGACGCGCCAGCCCTACTTGCCGCCAGCTATCGCGCGCGGACAGTCGTGCAAGGATCGATAAAGCGCATCGAGATCGTGCCGGGGCAATTTTCCGGTGGTGGTTCTCGGCAGCGGCTTGGGGCTGAGAATGATTTCGCGGGGCGCCTTGTAATCGCCCAGCAGCCGCCGGCTCTCCTTCAGCAGGGTCTCGGGGTCCAGCGTCGCAGGACCATGCACGGCGGCCACTACGCGCTCGCCCCAGCGCTCGTCGGGCCGGCCGAAAACCAGCACCTCGGATAGCCCCAGTAGTTCTCCCATCGCGCGTTCGACTTCCGCCGGGTAGACGTTGACGCCGCCGCTGATCAGCATGTTCTTCTTGCGGTCGACTACCTGCAGATGGCCCTCGTCGTCGACGATGCCCATGTCGCCAGTCTGAAACCACCCGTCGTTCCAGGCGCTCCGATTGGCGTCGTCGTTTTGCCAATAGCCCTGCATCACCTGCTGACCGCGAATCTGGATTTCGCCGGCCTCGTTCGGCGCACACGCCGTGCCGTCGTCACGGCAGAGCTTCAGGTCGATTGACTGCAGCGGCCAGCCGCAGCTCCATGGCTTGCGACGCGCGACGTCCGCGTTCGGAACCGCGATCAATCCACAACCTTCGCTGCAGCCGTAGACCTGTCGCAGCAGCACGCCTTTGGTGAGCCAGGTCTGCAGCAGAGCCTCCGGCACCGGAGCGCCGCCGATCATCGACGTGCGCAGCTTGCGGATATCGGCGTCCGCAAACCCCTTGCAGGCGGCGATGCGCTCGAACAGCACCGGCACGCCGGCCAAGCAGGTGATGCCTTCGGTCACGAACAGGTGCAGGGCCCGTTCGGCGTCCAGCCCCTCCTCGATATAGATGCAGCCTCCGACGATATAGGCCGGCATAAACACGCTGATCACGCCGCCCGTGAACGCGAACGGCGCCAGCATCAGCACCCGCTCATCGCTGGTCCATTCCAGCGCAGTGATCTGACCCAGCGCGAAGGTCTGGATGTTCTGGTGAGTCAGTACGACGCCTTTGGGCAGGCCAGTGGAGCCCGAGGTGAAGCAAAGCGCGGCGGCATCGTCCGATGCGACGGATGTCAGCACCGGTCCCGTAAAGCTCGCCACTGCTTGCTTCCAGCGCATTGGCGGCACGCCGGGCCTGTCGACCGTGTATAGGCTCACTTCGTCGCAGTCGGATTGAAGATCCGCCTGTTCGGCGCCGAGTTTGCCGATCAGCGATGGCAGCGTCACGACCAACTTGACCGATACCTGCGCCGCGATCTGCCGCAGTTCATGTTCGCCGTAGCGGGTATTGAGAGGAACGATGATCGCGCCTGCCTTCAAGGTCGCGATCAGCGTGATGGCCCATTCCATCGAGTTCGGCAACATGCAGCCCACGCGATCACCCGGCATGACGCCAAGCCTGATCAAGCTCGCGGCCACGGTATCGGCGGCCCGATCGAGTTGTGCCCAGGTCATGACTACGCCCTTGTGCTGCAGGGCCGGGCTGTCGGCGCGGAACCGCGCCCAATAATCCGAAAAGCGGCCAAGATTCATGCGGCAAGATCCGGTTGCAAGTGGGTCAACGTTGGGGGTGTTCTGCAAGGAAGGCCTCAAACAACTTGCCGGGCCGGCCTGGCCGCAGCGGACCGTTCATCAGCGCATTCTCGGCCGCGTAGGCGTCCGGGTAACTGCGCCCGACGTTGGCCTGGATCATCGCCTTGTGCCCGCAAACGGCCGCAGCGGGATTGGACGCGATCAGCGACGCGATCTCGATCGATTTCGCCAGTACCTGATCGTCGGCGACCACGTGATTCAGCAGGCCCGCCTGCAGCGATTCATCGGCACCGATGCGCCGGCTGGTCATCGTGAATTCGAGCGCCTTCGCGTGGCCGACGATCTGCGGCAACTGCCAGGTATTGTTGACGCCGGCGTAGGCAGCCGCGGTGAAGCGGAAATCCGTGCGGCTGCAACCGACGCGGATATCGAGCACCGACGCCAGGATCGCACCGCCCCCGTGCGCGACGCCGTTGATGGCGCCGACCATCGGCTTCGAGTAGAACGCCACTTCGCCCATCAGGTTCTGACGCTCGACATAGTTGACGAGCATGCGATCTTCGTCATAAGACTCAAGCTCCTTGACGTCGTAACCGGCGCTGAAGGCTTTTTCTCCGGCACCGGTGATGACGATCGCGCGGACCTCGCGATCGGTTTTGAGCAGCCGCAGCATTGCGCCGAGATGGCGTTGCAGCGTGGTGGTGATCGCATTGCGGACGGCGGGCCGGTTCAACGTGATTAGCGCCACGCCTTCCGCCGGCCGCTCGAGCAGCAGTTCCTCGTTCATCGATGTCTCTCCGGCTTCGTCATTCGGGTGTTGCGGCCTGGTATTGCTGCTCGACGATCCGTACCAGATCTTCGACGCTTCGGATCGAATCGACGCCCGCAACGCTGTGCCCCGCACTCCAAAGATCCGTCCATCGTCGCGGGCCTTCCGCCGATGCGCCACTGCCGTACATCTCGGCGGCGATCTGCGCGGACGTCCCCTCCGACAACTTTTCCGGATCCAGGCCGCAGGCCACGATCGACGGGCGCAGCATGTTCGTCGGCAAGCCGGTGAATGCGGAAGTCAGCTGCACATCATCCAGCGATCCACTCAGCAGCATCTGCTTGTAGCCATCGGAGGCAAGGCTCTCGGTCGTCGCAATGAACCGCGTGCCCATGTAGGCCAAGTCGCATCCCAGGACGCGCGCCGCTCGCAGCGCGTAGCCGTCACTGATGCCGCCGGCAAGAACCAGGGGACCATTGAAGAAGGCGCGAACCGCACGGGCGAAGGCGAATCCGTTGGCCCAACCGGTCTGGCCTCCGGCGCCCGCGGTCAGCAGGATCAGGCCGTCCGCTCCCGAGGCCAGCGCCTTCTCTGCATGACGAACCGAGGCCACATCGGCGAACACCGTGCATCCGATATCGTGCAGCTGCCGCACGGCGGGTGCCGGGCTGCCGACGCTGGTGATGACCATCTCGACGCGATGGCGCACCAGGCAGGCCAGCTCCTGCCGCAGATTGTCACGCCGCATGATCAGGTTGGGGCAAAACGGGGCCGGCTCGACGCCACTGCGATCCTGTGCCTGCTGCAGGTTCAATCGTATTTGTGCCAGCCATGCGTCCAGTTCGTCCATGGATCGGCAATTGGCCGTTGGAAACGCGCCGATGACGCCGTTGATGCAGGCCGCCGAAACCAGTCCGGGGCCGGACACGCGGAACATCGGCGCCGCGATCAGCGGCAGCCGCAAACGCCGGGCCCAGGTCGACTGCATGGGATCGATTTCCGGACCGGTCAGAGCTTGGCCGGCCGCAGCACGGGGATGCCGACGGCGCGCTCGTACTGCCTATAGAAGAACTGGTTGGCGATCTCGTTGCGGCCCAGCAGCAGCGTGCCCATCTGTGGCGTCGCGGTGCCTGCCTGTACGGCCTCGCCGATCGGGAGGTCTTCATCGCGCACTGCCGACATCAGGATCTGCCAGCTACGTTCGATCGTGGCTTCCTGCTCCGGTGTTTCGACCTTGTCGGGTGTCAGGAACAACACGCGATAGATCGATTTGGTGGTATCGGTCGGATGCGGAGTGAAGGAAACGAATTCGAGATGATTCGGCTCGATGGTGATCTCCAGATTGGGGAACA
Organism: Hydrocarboniphaga sp.; assembly: GCF_028291725.1. Taxonomy (GTDB): domain Bacteria; phylum Pseudomonadota; class Gammaproteobacteria; order Nevskiales; family Nevskiaceae; genus Hydrocarboniphaga. Next base: position 91,228 of record NZ_JAQGNT010000045.1, read on the forward strand.
CCAGGTGCCCACCGATCACATAGCGGAAGGCGTCCAGGGTCGGCAGCTCCTCGGCCTGCACCTTGTCGAGCTTCTTGCGTGGGACACACCAGCGCGCGTGCTGCCCGATCGGATCGAAGGCCATGATGCCGCCGTGGAGATAAGGCCCGATGCTGTTGGCGTGGAGGATGTTCAAGTGATAAACGTCCATGTAGCCGTCCATGCCGGCTTTCCAGTTCAGCTCGACGTGCAGCTCGGTGCTGCGGGCGTAGTGATAGCCCGCCACGCCGTAATCTTCGAAGAACTGGCAGAAGCTCGGGCCGAGAAACGAGCGGATATCGAGCTGGCCCTGCGGGTTTTCCAGCACCCAGACGAGCCCGTGGAATTCTTCGACCGGAAGCCGAATCAGGTCGCGCTGCGGGCAGGGTTCCATGCCGAAGGACTGGCGCTGCGGCATCGCCTTCAGGGCGCCATCGTCGCTGGAATAGGCCCAGGCGTGATAACGACAGCGGAACAGAGGCGTATTGCCGCTGGGCTCGAAAACGAGCTTCGCTCCGCGGTGACGGCAGACATTCATGAACGCGCTGACCTGGCCGTCCGGCCCGCGCGTGATGACCGCACTGGTTCGTGCCAGCTGCACGACGATGAAATCGCCGGGATTGGCAATCTGTGAACCATGACAGGCCAACACCGGCATCTTCTGGAAGATGTTCGCGAACTCCAGCTCTGCCAGCTTGGGATCGCTGTAGATCTTAGGGTCGAATTCGACCACGGCGTCGGCCAGATCGGTGGTCTTGTTGTCAATATGCTGACGCAGTCGCGTCGTGTAGTCGCGATTTTTTTCGGCGGTGAACTTCATTTAAGACTCCGTAAATTCTTGGTACGCCGATGCCTGGGCTACCAGCGGGCGTCAAGCCGCGCAACACCGCGCATCAAAGCCGTTTCACGAAACGGCGGATCCAAGGTCTTCAGCTGCAGATCGGGAAGGCGACGCAACAAATGCGTATAAGCAACCTCAAGCTCCATGCGCGCCAGCATGTTGCCCAGGCAGAAATGGCCGCCCCCGCCAAAGTTCAGCAGCCTCGCCGTTGGCTTGCGGCCGAGGTCCAGACGATCCGGCTCCGGATAGACGCTGGCATCGCGATTGGCGGCGCCGATGTAGCCGATCACGAAGGAACCTGCCGGAATCGAAATGTCGCCGAATTGGATATCGGCCATCGCGATGCGGCCGGTGGCTTGGCCGGAGGCGTCGTAGCGCATCAGTTCGGGTACCGCGGTCGTGACCAGGGACGGGTTGTCGCGCAAACGTTGCAGTTCATCGGGGTTGCGATGCAGGGCCAGAAGCCCGAGGCTCAGGGCTCCGGCAGAGGTCTCGTGCCCGGCGATGTAGATCAGGATCGCATTGGATATGAGTTCCTCATCGCTGATGCCCTTGTCCTGATCGGCACATTTCACCAGCGCCGAGAACAGGTCCGGACCGGGCTCGCGTCGCCGGTATTCCTGCAGCTCGCGGAAATACTCGGTCAGCTTCTCGACCGAATCGTTGACCTTCTGCAGGGTATCCGGCGACATCGGCAGCCATTCGAAGACCGCATTCAACGCATAGGCAATGTCGCCGATGCGATCGTGATCCTTTGCCGGTATTCCGAGCATGTCGCCGATCACGCGAACGGGGAACTTGAAGCAGAACTCCGCAACCAGATCGCCTTCACGCCGGTCGATGAAGCCGTCGATGATCTCGTCGGCGCCGCGCTCGATGGCGGAACGCAACGCGGAAATTTGCTTGGGGCCAAAGGCCTGATTGAATAGGCTGCGAATCCGATCGTGGTCCGGGTTGTCCAGCACCACGATCATCTTGCGCAGCGCCTTGAAGTAAGGCTCTTCGAGAACCTGCAAGCCCATACGCGCGGTCTGGGCACTCACGTACTGCAACTGCAGGCGTTCGCCTTCGCCCAGAAACTGCGCAACGTGAGGATAGGACGTCAGAATCCAGACGCCCAGTTCCTTGCAGAAATAGACGGGCTCCCGGTGACGCAAATGAGCATAGTCCAGATAAGGATCCACCCTCAGGTGGGGAGAAAGTGGGTTGAAGCTGAAAGAATCGGGAGGCGCTGAGTTCATCTTTGGCTCCAACGAAGTGCCGCCTGAGTACGGTTGCTAATCTTATATAGGGATGTGACAAATATCAATTTTTGTCTCGAACGGATTGCACTTTCTTTTATGCATCGGAGCGATCTACTGCGTTAAAGTGACCGAACTCGAATCCACCGTCGATCCAATGCCAAAGGTCACCAACGTTCCCTTCACCCGCGATATCCGCGTCGAAGACCGGATCGTCAACGCAGCGATCGAATGCTTCCAGCGCTCGGGGATCGATGGGACGTCGATGGACACCATTGCGAAAGCCGCACGCATGGCGAGGCAAACCATGTATCGATACTTTCCTTCGCGCCATCATCTGGCGGTCGAGGTATTGGTCAGGGAAATTCGTGATCACACCCGGATGTTGACCCCGCTATTGCGACAATATTCTTATCCTCCAAAGGCGATGACCGAGGCGCTGGTGCAAGGCGTCGTTAGTGCGCGTCGGCACCCTTCTACGCAGATCATCGTCAGCGATATCGGCGCCGAACTGATGTCCAAAGTTCCGGGTAGCGACCGCGCCATGCTGGACGCGATGTCGGAGCAATGGCTGCCGACGCTGTATCGGTGGAAAGAGGCGGGATATCTGCGTCCCCAGGTCAAATTCGACGAGCTTCTGTTGTGGATTACGATGTTTCTTTTCATCAGCATCAGCCGAGGAACACTGCTAGGTCTGAACGTCGACATGCTGAGGCAGCTCATCACGAACCAGATGCTACCCAGCCTGTTTGATCTGGAGAGACTAAAACTGGACTTTCCAGCCGAATTCCAGTGATTGAGGGACAGATTCTAAAACTCCCAACTCAGGGACAGGCCATATGAGCGCGGCGGTGCATAGTAGGAATTGGTAGAAAAATCGTTGGGAAAGCGGTTGTAGTAATACTGCGTGTCAGTCAGATTTCTGACAAAAACCTGGATTCGCAGGTTCCACGGCTCATACAAGTAGCTAACCCGAGCATTGGTAAGTCCGTAGGCTTTCTGATTGACGGTGTTCTGGGTGTCGTAAAAGTATCCAGAGTTGTAGTAATAATCAGCGGCGATTTCAATTGGACCTCCAGGGGCTTCGAAGGAGTACGAGAGACCGGTGTTAATTGTCCATTTAGGAGTTCGGGTAATTCTGTTCCCGCTGAAGTCGCGGCCTGGTTGAAGGGTCAGGGAACCTGGGCCAAAGAACAGGCCAGTAGTTTCGTCGAAGCCACTGGCGTTCGGGAACGACCCGTAAATGCCGTGGAGATAGGCGCCACTAAGTGTGGCGACCAGGCCCGGAAGCGTTTCCGGCAGCATCTGCCAGCTCGTGTCGAAGTCGAAACCGCGAATCCGTGCCGATGCCGCATTCGACAATCCTACTGTGCCTCCACTTTGCAGCGAGATGATGAGCGTCTGCAGGTCCTCGATGCGGGTGTCGAATGCGGCGATACCGTATTTGACGGTGCGGTCGAAAAATGCCCCCTTATTTCCCAATTCGAAAGATTGAAGTTTTTCGGGCTTCACATAAGTAGGCGGCGAGTAAATCGCGACCGGGTTGTACGTGCCGCTCTTGTCGCCTCTTTGCGCCGTGAAGTAGAACAATTGGTCGTCCGACGGTTTTACCTCAAGACTGATCTTGGGCGAGAATGTCCGGTTGATGGCATGCGCCTCACCGAAATTCAGCACCGGCAGAACGCCCGTCGCAGTGACCAAGCCGGTGGTCGATTTCACGCGTCCGCGGTTTTCATCCTGGTATCGCCCGCCGACGGTGATGCCGAAGAAATCGCTGCGGTCGAGAATCGTCTTGTCGAAGCTCTCGAGGGGCCTCCATGTGAACTGGCTATAAGCTGCATAAGCCTTGGTGTCGACGACTCCCGAAACCGCCAGCGACGCACCACCCACCGGAATCGGCAAGCCCAGCGCGCTCAACGGGGCCAGTACGCCATCGATGATAGCCTGGGCTGCGGTGCCTACATTGGGATTGGTCACATTTCCCACCAAGGCGCCTAGCGAGGCGGGATCCAAGACAACCAGTCTTATAGGGTCGTAGCCAGCGGATTGTTTGAAGTAGTAAAGGCCCGCGGTGACCGTTAAGGAATCGGGAACCAACCCGCCGGGCTTGGACAGCAGCTGCAATTCGGAAGTCGTGATCTTTGCAAATTGGTAGTCAGGAGCGAATAGGACTGTGGGCTGCTTGGATGCGTCGTAGTCGTATAGCCCGCTGGCTTCCACCTGCTGATGGCTACCCAGCAGCTTGACGTCGAACCAATCGGGCCTCCAGGCAAACACACCATAATAAAGCCGGTTTGTGACATCGTTGGTAGGTTTTACGTTGTCTTCCACCTCGTAAGGACCCAAGGCTCTCACGCCAACTGCTTTGCCCAGAGGCTTTGGGTCCTGCGCCGTGTTGATGAAGCCACCGCCGCCGAACTGGTTGACGAACAACGCATTGAGCTGAAGCGAGAGATCGGTTGTTGGCTCCCAGCGGAGTTTCAAATTTGCGGCTTTTGTCACCTCGTGGTACAGGCTGCGCACGACCGACTCGTCGGTCACATGGTTGTACTGCTCCTTGTTGCTATAGATCGCGGCCAGGCTGACGCCGATCGAGTCGACCGGATGGCCACCGATGTAGGCCTTCGTACTGTACTCATCAAGACTGGTGGCCTCTCCGGACAATTTTCCTGAAAACTCTTCGGGAATGTCCTTGGTCACGATGCTGATAGCGCCGCCGGTCGAGTTCCTGCCGAATAGCGTGCCCTGCGGGCCCTTCAGGACCTCGATTCTCTGCAGCGGCACGAAGTCCTGGGCCAAGCTGAAATTGAATGGCAGATAAATTCCGTCGAGATAGGTGGCGACACTGGTATCGGCCGAGGGCACAAAGACCTCGGTGCCTACCCCGCGCAGATAGATGATGGAGTAGTTGTTCAAGTCCGAATAGGTCATGCCGGGTGTCGCAGCGGCCAGACCCTTTGGATCGGAGATCCCGCGAGCCTCGAGGGCGTCGGCGGAGAACGAGGTGATTGCGATCGGGACGTCCTGTAGCTTCTCCTCACGCTTCTGAGCCGTAACGACTATTTCTTCGACAAAACGGTTGGCGGAACTCGGCGTTCGTTCGATTGTGGGTTCGTCAGCAATTGCTGTCTCAACTGGAATAACGGGAACAGTCTCGGCAGCTTCGGCTTCACGCGCCAGGGCTTCGGGCCCAGGGACCTCAGGCGCTGGGGCTTCGGACGCGGGGGCTTGGGAATCCACCCCCGCAGTGCTTACCTCCGAAGCGTCGGCAGTTGATAACAGCCCAGCCGAAAGCATGGCGCAAAGAATGCCGATCCGCATCGTCTCTCCTCCTCTATCGACCGCATGACAACAACTAACTTGTTGTCGGGTTCTAATTGGTTCGCACGGGATCTACCCATGCGCCGCAATATCCTATATCGGAAGTGACAAAACTACAATATTGTCATGAACCGTGAGAAAATATACGAACCAATCTTCGGTCCGGTGTGGGGTTTGTGTAGTCGTAGCGCAGGCCGAAAAGAAGATCAGGCACCCTGGGATGCCGCCTAAATCGTCTCCGCTCTGGTGGCAAGCAGCAATGCTACAGCCGGTGAAATCTTTCCAAATTGGTCGCCACTGGCCGATCGGACGGAGCCTACCGCAGCAACGTCAACCGGAGTGCGGGCACTCGCGCGGTAGATTGCACTTGCCTTGCTAGACTCCAATCTCGTTGGCACTTAAGAAAACGAAATCGGTCTAATTGTTGTGTGTTACATATTTTTACTATTGTACCGTGCTGAGATCGAGGCCGGCCTAGCCGCTGGCGCGCACAGGAGGAGAGAATCGATGCTGCAGAGCCTCAAAGGCGTCAGTTGTAGGTCGGCAATCCTTTGCCGACATGAAAAGCCCGATGCGCAATCGAGGCCTGGCGTCGGCAAAGGATTGCCGACCGACCAAAGCGACTTACTTCTGCTCGAAGCGTGGTGCGCGGCGCTCGAAGAATGCCTGCATCTTCTCGCTGGCGTCGGCCGTGGTCTGCGACACGATCACCGCGCGGTTCTCCATCTCGATCGCGGCCTCCAGGCTACCGGCACTCTGGTTGAAAACCAGCGACTGCTTGGTCATCCACACACCCATCGGCACGTTGACGATGATGCTGCGCGCCAGCTCCAAGCTCGCGTCCATCAGCAGCGCGTCGTCGACCGCACGCAGTACCAGGCCGATGCGCTCGGCCTCATCCGAAGATACCGGGCGCGCGGTGTACAGAATTTCGGCGGCGCGCTGCGCGCCGACGATACGCGGCAGCAGGTAGCTCAGGCCGAATTCGTGGCCGGTTGCCGCATTGTGTATGGCATTGATGAATTTGGCCGAACGCGCGCACAGCAGCAAGTCGGCGGCCAGCGCGAGCGCGAACCCGACACCGGCGGCCGGCCCGTTGACGGCGCAGATCACCGGCTGCGGCAGGCTGCGCATCAGCAGCGGAATCTGGCTGACTTCGGCCATGAAGAATTTCTTGTAGTGCAGCCTACCGACGCGCTCGTCTATCCACGGCGCATGGCCGTCGATGCGCAGATCGTGGCCGCTGCAGAAGCCGCGGCCGCGGCCGGTCAGGATCACCACGCGCGCCTCGGCGTCGTTGCGCAGTGCACGCAGGCATGCGATGAGCTGCGTGTACATGTCGAACGTGAAAGCGTTCAAAGCCTCCGGACGATTCAGGCTCAGCCTTACGACGCCTTCTATAGGACGGTCGACCTGGACCAGGTCGTTGCTCACGCGGCGGCGCTCCGCTCCAGCCGCGCATGGCGAGCCAGGTGCTGATCGACGCTGCCGAATTCGTGCTCGATCATCGTCGCCCGCTTGAAGTAGCTGCCGACCGGCAGCTCTTCGGTCATGCCGATACCGCCATGTAGTTGCACCGCGTTCTGGCCGATGAACCGGCAGGCTTCGGCGACCGTGACCTTGGCGGTGGAGGCGGCAAGCCCGCGCTCCCTGTCGTCCGCATCCAGCGACAGGGTCACGCGGTAGCTCGCCGATACCGCCATCTCGATCTGCAGATACATGTCGACCAGACGGTGTTGCACAACCTGAAAGCTGCCGATGGTCTGACCGAACTGCTTGCGCTGGCGCGCGTAGTCGACGGTGTCGTCGAAGAGCCGGTGCATAACGCCGACCGCTTCGGCAGATTGCGCGGCGATCGCTACATCGCCGAACCTTTGCAACAGGGGCTGCGCGATGCCGGGCTCGGCCATCAGCGCGCATCTGGGCAGCAGCACCTGATCGAAATGCAGATCGGCGGCGCGACGGCCGTCGACCGTCGGATAGTGATGCGCCGTGATGCCCGGCGTTCTGCAGTCGACCGCGAACAGCGCGATGCCCTCGCCTCCGATCCTGGCGGTCACCAGCAAGGTTGACGCCCAGGATGCTGCGATCACCATCGCCTTGTGGCCCTGCAGGCGCCAGCCATCGCCGCTGCGCGTCGCGGTCGTCGTCGATGCGCGATCGAAGCCGAAGCGCGTCGCCGGTTCGCTCCACGCTAGTGTCGCAACGGATTCGCCGCTGGCGATGGCGGTGGCCAGCGCATCGGCGCGTTCGCTGCGGATGCACGCCAGCAGGCCGGCCGTGAGCACCACCGACTCCAGATACGGCTCGACCACCAGCGCCCGGCCCAGCTCCTCCATGACGATCATCGTCTCGACCGCGCCGCCGCCACTGCCGCCGATGCGTTCCGGCAGCGCGGCTCCGAGTACGCCGAGTTCACCGAGTTCGCGCCACAGCTCAGGCCGCCAGCCGCTATCCGAGCACAGCACGGCAGATCGCATGTCGAAACGATACTGCGCGCGCAGAAATGACTGCAGACTATCGCGCAGCAACTGCTGTTCGGTGGTGAAGCTGAAGTCCAAGGAAGCTTCCTTTGCGCTCAGAAACTTCTGAGACGAGCGTAGCGATTCGCCATCGCTGCGGCCTTGCCGTGCAGCATCTCGGCAACGCGCGCGTACTTCAGATAGCACCCGGCGACACGGGCGTTGGTCATGCCGATGCCACCACCGCCGGTGACGAACACCTGCTTACCGGGGAAATCGAAGCGGATCATTCAGCGCCTGTGCCCGCTCAGCTCTTGGGCGTCCACTTCAGTTTCAGCGATTCCAATGACATCACCATACCGGCGCGGTAGCTCGGCTCGTAGCCCTCGGCCAGAGAGAACTCGCCGACCTGCTCGATCCACTCCTTGTACAGGATGCGCAGCTCGGTACGCGCCAGGAAGTGGCCGATGCACAGATGCGGCCCGGTGGAAAACGTCAGGTGCGAGCGGATCTTGCGATCGATATCGAACTTCGCGGGATCATCGTTCTTGCTGTCGTCCCAACCCGCCATTGGCAGCGCGCACAGCAGCATGTCGCCGGCACGGAACTTCACCCCGAAACGCTCGCAGTCCTTGGTGACCAGGCGCGGCGTATTGACCACGCCGTACAGTCGGATCGACTCTTCCACGAACGGCGCCAGCAACTCCGGTTCACTGCGCAGACGCGCCTGCAAGGCCTTGTCGGTGGCGAGGTAACGTGTCGAGAACGTCAGCGCATTGGTGACGGTGTCCAGGCCTCCGAGGAACAGCAGGAACAGCATCGCGACCAACTTTTCGAACTGGATCGGTTCGCCATTGATCTTGGCGTCCATCATGATCGAGATCAGGTCGCTCTCGCCGCTGGCCTTGGCGCCGCCAGCGCGCGAACCCACCACGCCGGCCAGTTCCTGCACGATCGCCTGCGAAGCGGCGCCGATTTCGGTGGTACCGACGGCGCGGAAGAATCCTTCGGCCAGCGCGCGGAAATCATCGAAGCGCTCGGTGGGCAAGCCCATCATGCGCATGAAGACGGTCACCGGAAACGGCGCGGCGACGTCCTTGACGAAGTCGCATTCGCCGCGCTTGGCGACGTCGGCGACGATGCTTTTCGCGAAAACTTTCAGATCCGCTTCCATCGCCGCCACCGACTTGGGGCCAAAAAACGGTGCGAGCGCGCCGCGGTACCACATGTGCTCCGGCGGATCGAGATTCAACGGGATCATCAGCGGCGGATTATCGATACGCGGAATCTGCGATTCCCGCGCCGAAAAGTGCTCGAAGTCCTTGACCACTTCGGCCATCAGGTCGAGCCGCGTCACCATCCAGTGACCGCCGTTACGCGGCGTGTAGAAGATGCCGTTCGGCGCCTCACGCTGCAGCCGTGAATACGAGGCGTGCAGATCCTTTTTCAGCGCGGCGTCTTCGTACATGTCGAAGTCGAACACGCGCTCCGATGCGACGTGATCCGGAACTCCGGTGGGGGCCTGTGTCTGCATGAGGGGTTCCTCGAACGTAGTGATGTCGTGTTTTTGCGTGGCCGGTTTTTGCGTCGGCGACCGCGATAAATATAATACAATTAGATTATGGAATGTCGGCGGTCGAGCGCACATCAGACGTCGGCGAAATCGAAAAGCAGTCGTCTATAAATATTAGGTAATAGCCATGGTCCATCTCGTTTTCCAGACCCGGAACGGCCAGCAGTTTCCTTTGGAAGCCGCTGCCAAGCAGTCGCTGATGAACGCGGCGGTGGCCGCCGGCATTCCCGGCATCGACGCCGACTGCGGCGGCTCCATGGTCTGCGGCACCTGCCATGTGCATATCGCTCCGCAGTGGCGGGACCGGCTTCCCCCGATCTCCGACATGGAACAAGCGCTGCTGGAATGCGTGCCGCAGCCGCACCCCGACGCACGGCTGTCCTGCCAGATCCCTGTCAGCGAACAACTGCAGGGCCTGGTCGCGCTGATTCCGTCGGCGCAGCGCTGATTCGGTGCTGGCGTCGGCGCTAGTCATCGGCAAACAAAACCTCGTCGGGTAGTGCGAGGCAGCCCTCGCCGCCACGCATCGCGGCGAGGCGATAGAAGCTCTCGGGGAACAGCTGCGCAAAATAGAATTCCGCGGTCGCAACGCAACTGCGGCCTGCATCGGACAGCGGTGCGCGCTGCGCTGCCTCGATGAATCGCCAGGCCATGACAGCGTGGCCGAGAGCGCGAAGAAAATGCGCGGCGACGGCCCCGACCGAAGTTGCGCCCGGCAGCCCGCTGCGCAGCAGCTCCTGCAAGGCCGCGATCAGCGCGGCCAGCTGCGCGCTCATCGCGGCGATTGTTACCGAGCTGCCGACGACTTCGACGGTTTGCAGCATTCGGGTAAGTAGAAGCTGAAGTTTTTGGCCGCCGTCGGCGAGCACCTTGCGGCCCAGCAGATCCAGCGCCTGAATGCCGTTGCTGCCTTCGTACAAGGAAAAAACGCGAACGTCGCGGAGCATCTGCTCGACGCCGTGCTCGACAATGTAGCCGTGGCCGCCGTAGATCTGCACTGCCAGACTGGCGACCTCCAGCGCGTTGTCCGACAGAAAAGCTTTCGCCACCGGTGTCAGCATTGATAGGGCCAGCGCCGCCTCGGCACGCTGCGCCGCATCAGGATGCGCGTTTTCGATATCGAGTTGGATTGCCAGCCAGTAGCTGAGCAGTCGCGCGCCCTCGGTCCAGGCCTTCTGCGTCAGCAGCATTCTGCGAATATCGCCGTGCACCAGCAGCGGCTGCGCATCGCCGGATGTACCGACACGCCCCTGGCGGCGCTGGCGCGCGTAGTCCAGGGAATATTGATACGCCAGCTCCGAGGCACCCAGCGCCTGCAGACCGACGCCGAGACGCGCCGCATTCATCATGACGAACATGCAGGCCAAGCCGCCGCCGGCTTCGCCGATCAGCCAGCCGAGCGCGCCTTCGAACTGCAGCGCGCAGGTGGCGCTGGCCCGAATGCCCATCTTGTGCTCGAGCCCGACCACGCTGATGCCGTTGATCGCAGGGTTCAGACCATCGCCTTGCGGCAGACGGCGCGGAACCAGGAACAGCGACAGCCCGCGCGTACCGGCCGGCGCGTCCGGCGTGCGCGCCAGCACCAGATGCACGATGTTCTCGGCGGCATCGTGATCGCCGCCGGAGATAAATATCTTGGCGCCGCTGATCTGATACGCACCGCCCGCAGCCGGTTCGGCCTTGGTCCGCACCAGGCCCAGATCGCTGCCGGCCTGGGCCTCGGTCAGGCACATGCTGGTGGTCCATTTGCCGGAAGCGATCGGCGGTAGATACCGCGCCTTCAGTTCGTCCGAGGCATGTGCGCGCAGGCAATCGTAGGCGCCGTGGGCGATACCCGGGAACATGCTCCAGGCGGGATTTGCCGAGTTCAGTACTTCGAGCAGCACGCTATGCAACAGCATCGGCAGCCCCTGTCCGCCGTGGCCTTCCTCGCAGGCTAGACCCGCCCAGCCAGTGTCGACAAAAGCGCGATAGGCCTCGACATGGCCGGGCGGCAGCAGCACGCGACCATCGATCAGCCGGCAACCCCTGTCCCCCGACATGCGGGTCGGCGCCAGTACCCTGGCGGCGAAGGCGCCGGCCTCGGTCGCGACACGATCGATCAGCGCACGATCGACACCAGCGTACGGTGGCAATGCCGCCAGCGTGCGCTCTACGTCCATGACCTCGTGCAGCACGAAGCCGATGTGACGCAGCGGGGGTGAATACAGCGTCATTGCGTGGCGGATACCGAAGCCGGCGCCTCGTCCCAGATCGCCAGTGCGTCCAGCGCTTCGACTCGGCTGCCGCTGACCAGAATAGGATTGATCTCCAGCGACACCAGTTGCGGGCCGAGCGCCAGCGCGGCGTCGCCGATCGCGGCAACGACGGTGGCGACGGCCTTGCGATCGATCGCCGGCGCACCGCGGAAGCCATCCAGCAACTTGCTGCCGCGCAGCTCGCCGAGCATCTCTTCGACGTCGGTCACGGTGACAGGCAAAAGGCGCAGGCTGGTGTCCTGCAAGGCTTCGACCCAGATGCCGCCGAGTCCAACCGCGATCGCGGCACCCCAGCGCGGATCGCGCATCGTGCCGACGAAAAGCTCGACTCCCTGGCCGCGCATCGGCAACACCACGATACCGTCGATACGCGCCCCGGGCTGCGCCTTCATCACGCTGGCGAGGATGCGCTCGTAAGCTTCGCCGACCGCGGCGTCGCCTGATAGCCTCAACACCACACCGCCGATATCGGTCTTGTGCGCGATATCGGGCGAGGCGATCTTCAGCACAACCGGCTCGCCGATCGCGCGCGCTGCCTCGATCGCCGCCTCGCGACTGTTGACGATGCGGGTCGGTATCACTGGCACGCCGCGCGTGGCGAGAAATTCCAGCGCCTGCTGCTCGGACTGCGGGCGCTGCGTGGCGGGCTCGATCGCCGGCATCTTCGCTACACCCTGGCGCTGGCGCCGCGACCAGCGCGACGCCGCAGCGAAACCAAGCACCGCCTGATGCAGGCCGCAGGGCAGATAGTTGACGCCGGTCGCGGCGATCACTTCCTGGGTGACGGCGGTCGCCGGCCGCATCACATGGCTGACCGCCAGGCTCGGCAAGACGCTGCGCTTCTGTCCGGCGGCGACGTGCTCGACGATGACGCGACTGAATTTCCCGTCGTCATAGGTGTCCGACGGCGCGTCCGCCACGGCCAGCACTGCCGCAAAGACTGGGTCGGAGGACATCGCGTCAATCGCCTGCTCGTACAGCTCTGGCTTCAGCATCGCCGCGCCGGTGATGTCCAGCGGATTGTGCGGCGTGCCGAAATCCGGCAAGGCTGCGCGTAGTTTCTCGACCGTGGCCGTCGACAGTTCCGGCAGCGGCATGCCCAGCGCTTCGGCATCGTCGGCCGCGATCTCGCACATACCGCCGGACATCGACAGCACGCCGAGGCCGCCTTCACGCAGCGGGCCCGTGCGTGCCATCAATTCGGTGGTCACGATCAGCTGCTCCAGCGTCTTCACGCGCACCAGGCCATAACGGCGACAAGCCGCGTCGAATACGCGGTCGTCGCCGACCAGGGAGCCGGTGTGCGCCTGCGCCGCCTTGGCGGTGACTTCGCTGGTGCCGATCTTCAGCACGACGATGGGTTTGCCAGCCTGTAGCGCGCGCTCGGCAGCGCGGCCGAAGCCCGCTGCATCGCGCACCGTCTCCATGAACAGTGCGATTGCCTGGGTCGCCGGATCGTCGACCAGATAATCGATAACTTGGGCGACGTCGATATCGGCCTCGTTGCCGGTGGAGACCATGTAGCTCAGGCCCAGCCCCTGCCATTGCACGAAGTACGACATCTGGCCGGCGAGCGCACCGCTCTGTGACACGATCGCAAAACGCCCCGGCAGCACCGGCCCGCGAATCGGCACGGTCCACACCGGAATGCGATCGACGAAATTGACGAAGCCGAGGCAGTTGGGACCGAGCAGCCGAATACCGGCGCTGCGCGCCGCGTCCAGCAGCATCTGTTGCTGCAGCTGACCGCCGGCACCTGCCTCGGCGAAACCCGAACTCAGCACCACCGCATTGCGAATGCCGGCGCTCTGCAGGTCGGGCAAGGTGTCGATCAGAAACTCGGACGGCACCATCAGCAGCGCCAGATCCACGGGCTCGCCAATCGCGGTTGCCGACGTCGCGGCCACCTTGCCCAGCACTTCGCCGCCGCGGCGGTTTACGTAATGAAGCTTGCCTTCGTAGTTCAGCACTTTGACGTTAACGCGCGCAGCGCGCGTCCAGATTGAGCGTTCGGTAGCACCGATGAACGCGATCGAGCGCGGCTTGAAGAATGAGTCCAGCGGGTGCGACATGTTGCGCGGCTCCGTGATGATCGCGGCGCGCCGCCGCGATCGTTTGCTAGTCGATGATGTGATCAGTGATCTGAAAGTGTCCGAACAGCTGCGCGGTCGGTAGTGCCGCATCGGCCTGCCAGGCGTCGACGCGCAGCGCCGCGATTCGTCCGCCCAGCCGCGTCGCCGACACCCGCGCCCACAGCGGCGATGGCCCCGACAGGCGCAGGTAGTTCGTCGTTATATTGATCGTCTTCAACCGACGCCCGAGCCGCTGGCGCAGATACAGCTGCGCGACCGCCTCCAGGTAGGCACCGATGACGCCGCCGTGCGCCTGCATCAGCTCCCAGTTGCTGACCACGCGCGACGAGAACGGCAGCCGATACAGGGGCACGCCATCGGCCGACGCATCGATGCCGATGTTGAGCCAGTTGCAGAACGCATCGGTACCGGCGACCTCGGGACGCTGCGGCTGCAGGTTGTCGCGTTCGGGCAGCGCGCCCTGCTCGCCCCCGCGCCTTAGCTGAATGAAGTTTCCGATCGATGTCGCCACCAGCTGCGAGTCGCCTGCAACTCGGATATCGGTCTGCACCGCCAGGTAAGGCGCGCGGCCTCCGACGCAATGCGCGCTGGCGATCAGCTCGCTGTCGGCCGCGACATCGCGCAGGTGATCCACGCGCAGATCCAAGGTCGCGTTGTCACCGAAATGCAGGCTGGCCAGCAGGCCAGCCGCGGTGTCCACCAGAATGCTGATCGCGCCGCTGTGCAGATCACCATCGCGATTAGCCAGATGAGCGTTGGCGGGCAGTCGCAGCACACAGCCGCCAAGATCGCCGCGCTCGGCCAGCATGCCGAGTTCAACGCAGGGCGGGCTCGCGGCCATCATTGCGCCAACGCTGGCGTCGGCGGACATCTTCAGCGCCGAGACGACGGCATCGCCGTCTGCTTCTTGGCGAGCTTGTCGAGGCCGCCGCGAACCATCATGTCGAACAACTTGCCGTAGGGCGGCAGCATCACGCGCATCAGCGACTGCGGACCGCCCTGTTTGTATACCGAGCGCGCGTGGCTGAAGCGACGGAAACCCTCGATGCCGAAACTGTAGGCACCCATGCCGCTGCGGCCGATACCGCCAAAAGGCAGATCGGGCACGCTGTAGTGGAACATCGCATCGTTCAGCGTCACTCCACCGGAGAAAGTGCGGTCGAGCACGTACTGGCTGAAGCGCTTGTTCTTTGAGAAAACGTATAGACCCAGCGGCTTGGGCATACGGCGCAAGCTGGCGCAGACCTGCTCCGCATCGTCGTAGGTCGTCATTACCCACACCGGGCCGAACAGCTCTTCGGTGGCGGCACGGCTGTCTGCTGGCGGATTGACGATCAGATGCAATGCAAGGCGATTCTGCGCTGCGTCGTTGATAGGCCCATCATTGGCGTCGGCACCGATGCTCAGCACTTGTGCCCCGAGCTCGCGAGCGTCTTCGATGATCGCTGCCAGGCGCTGGTAGTAGCGTGGGCTGACCAGCCCGCAGTAGTTCGGGTTCTGTGTCGAGCCCGGATACAGTTTGTGCATCGCCTTGTCGAGTTCGGCGATGAAGGCATCTGCGGACTGCTTGGGCACGTACAGCAGATCCGGCGCCAGGCAGGCCTGGCCGCCGTTCATGGTCTTGGTGTTGATCAGACGTTGCGCGACTTCGGCGACATCGGCGTCCGGGCCGACGATCACCGGACATTTTCCGCCGAGTTCGAGCGTGACCGGCGTCAGGTTCGGCGCCGCCGCTTCCATCACGAGCGCGCCGACCTGTGGGCTGCCGGTGAACATCAGGTGATCGAACGGCAGGCGCGCGAACGCCTTACTGACGTCGAGTCCACCTCGCGCCACCGCGATCTCACTACGATCGAAATACGCAGCGAGCGCTTCTTCGAGCACGCGCGCACTCTCCGGCATCATGTCCGACGGGCACAGCATCGCGCGGTTGCCAGCGGCCAGCGTCGTCGCCAACGGCACCAGCACCAGATTCAACGGCGCGTTCCACGCCCCCATGATGCCGACCACACCCAGCGGCTGATACTGGATTTCGGCGCGCGCGCCAAACAGATTGAACGGCATCGGCGCAGATCGCCGTTGCGGTCGCATCCAGCGCCGCAGGTTTTTGCGGGCGGACTGGAAGACCTGTACAGGCGCGAAGATTTCGGTCAGCAGCGACCACTGGTTGCCACGCTGCGCGAAGTCCTGCATCACCGCGTCGAGCAGCGGCTTGCGAAAGCTCAGCAGCATCGCCAGCGCCCGATCGAGCCGGTCCTGGCGCGTCTGCAGGCTGACCGGATATTCGCTGAGGAAGGCATTGCGCTGCAGCGTCAACAGCTGGTTCAGTGCCGCCAGCTGCGGCGATGCGTCGTACGCCTGCGATACCGGCATGCCATCTTCCGCCATTTGATCTCTCCTTTCGATGTCGGCCACAGCAGTTGCTGTTGGCAGCTAGCGCTGGCTAGCAGGCAATTTGACGACCAGGCCGGCGAGTGCCTCGGCGACCCGCACCTGGCAACTCAGGCGCGAGCTGTCGTGGCGCTCCTCCAGCACTTCGAGCATGTCCGACTCCTGGCTGCCCGGCTCGCCGACTCTCACCTTGTCGGCCGCGTCGAAAAATACGTGGCAGGTGGCGCAGGCGCAGGCGCCGCCGCAATCCGCGTCGATGCCCGGAATCATGTTGTCTTTGGCGCCGTCCATCAGTGTGGTGCCGATCGCAAGATCGACGCGATGCTCGATGCCGTTGTGTTCCACATAGGTGATCTGAATCATTCTGCTTGGACCTTGTATGGTGGCTTGCTGGACTACTGTCCGGTCTTGAGTCCCGGGGTGAAATCGACCAGCAACTGCTTCATGCCACGGGCTTCGCCGACCAGATATTCCGGCTCGAAGTCGTCGGCGACGCGGTAGTCGCCGAGACGAGCCAGCACGGTTTTCAGAAGGATTTCGATTTCCAGGCGCGCCAGGTTGCGGCCCAGACAGACATGCGCACCGGCGCCAAACGCGATGTGTGGATTCGGCGCGCGGTCGAGCAGGCATTGATCGGCCTGCGGGAACACGCTTTCATCGCGATTGGCCGAGCCATGCAGACCGAGAATGCGATCGCCGCTCTTCAGGCTAGCGCCTTCCAGTTCGACATCGCCTGTGACGGTGCGGCGCAGACCCTGGATTGGAGAGGTATAGCGGATGAACTCCTCGATCGCGGTCGGCCAGCTCAGTTCACCCGACACCAGGCGCTGCCGCGTTTCCGGATGGCGCGCCAGATACAGCAACGATTCCAGCATCACCGCACTGGTGGTATCCAGGCCGCCGAACAGAATGATCAGCAGCGTGCGGTAGATGTCTTCGTCGGTAAAAGGTTTGCCGTCGATCTGTGAGTCGAGCAGCATGCCGAGCACGTCGTCGATCGGCGGCATCGTGCGGCGCTTGGCGATCTGCGTCATCAGCACGCCGGCAATCGCCTCGCCTGCCCGGGCGACTCCCTCGATGTCGCTGGCGCGGCCGCGCGTCATCAGCTCGATCCACTCGCTGATCTGCTGCTGCGATTCTATCGGCGCGCCCAGCAACGGCAGCACAATGGTCGGCAGCAGAGGCCGCACCAGTTGCGCAGCCAGGTCGGCTTTGCCGGTGGCAATGAAGCCGTCGATCAGATGATCGATCGCGCCCTGGATCTCGGCCTGCTTGGTCGCGACCGATTCGATCGTGAACTTGCGATTCAGAATGCGGCGGAATTTTGCCTGCAGCGGTGGATCCAGATCGATCGGAAACATCCGGTACGGGTGATCCGGAATGGCGACGCCGGACGTTGATGAGAACGATGAATAGTCCTCGAATATTTTCTTGACCGTCTCGTAACGGCTGGCGACATGAAAGCCGCCGTGCTGCGCCGAGCGCCCGACCGGACACTGGCTCCGGAACGCCTGATACATCGCGTACGGCTGGTTCATCTGCTCAGGCGAGGTGTGATCGAATTTCTCGACCAGCTGCTGACCGGTTTGCTTGCCCATCGGACCCTCCTTGCTGTTGCTCGCACCTCGGCGCGGATGTCTCCACGCGATCGATTCGCGCCGAGTCGTAGCACCTTGGGTATGCGTCGGTGCGCCCGCGGCGCCCGACATCTGCCGTCGACGATGTTACACGATACTAATAATGTCAACTGTATTTATTCGGCTCGCATCAGCTCTTCGCCGAACGCCTCGGCGCCGCCGGTTTCAGCGTAGGTGAAGAGCGAAGGTGCGCGCCGATCAGCCTGCAGGCTTACCACGCGCCTGTAGAGTCCATAAGCGCGCCAGATCACGCGATCCGTCGTTGCCCTGCACGCCCGCCCATGTCTTCTGTGCCTGATCCTTCTTACCGCCCACCAGGTACGCATAGCCCAGGTGCAGCCTGGCCTGGTCGAGCAGCTTGATACCGCCTTTCTTGATGCCCGCCTCAATCAGCGGAATGCCCTTGTCGGCCTGGCCGTAGCCGACGTAGTTCAATCCGGTGTTGATTAGTGCGTCGCCGGTTGCTTGCGCGGTGGCAGCCTTCTCGCCTTCGGCCAGCGTCGCCTTGTCCTCGGTCATTTTCTTGGCTACCAGTTCTTTCAGCCGCTGATGGCGGCTGGCGT
>NZ_JAQGNT010000059.1 GCF_028291725.1 Hydrocarboniphaga sp.
AGAAAGATCATGCGCTCGATGGCAACGGCCGCCGCCATCGCCAGCACCAGCGCGATCGGGTACATAAACGCGCCGCCACCTTGAAAAAAACGGATGACGTGATTGAAAAACTCCATGGAGCTCGCTCTTCTATGTAGTGAATCGTGGGTGAGAGTGA
Source organism: Hydrocarboniphaga sp. (assembly GCF_028291725.1). Taxonomy (GTDB): domain Bacteria; phylum Pseudomonadota; class Gammaproteobacteria; order Nevskiales; family Nevskiaceae; genus Hydrocarboniphaga. The sequence continues at coordinate 158 of NZ_JAQGNT010000059.1, forward strand.
CTAGTTGCGATTGACGCCGGCGCGCCGGTACGCGGCGATCGACGCATCGGTGCGCACCTGGCCTTCGAACTGCGTGGTATCGACCGGCTTCAGCGGCTCGTCGACCAGCGCGGGCGGACGATCGACGTCGCCGGCGGTTTCTTCCTGCCAGGGCATCAGGTACAGGCCGACGGCGGATTCCTGCTCGCCGACGATGTTGCTGCCGGCCGCGGCCTGGGTGTCCACCGAGGGCTTTTCGCCGGGCGCCGCGATCACCGGCGCGGCAATCAGGCCCAGTATCAGCATGGCTGCAAATTTCATTGCGCGTCTCCGGCGGAGGCGGTGCGCTGCGTCGAGCTGGTTTCGAGTTCCTTGATCCACACGCCGACCATCAGGTTGTCGTTGCCGGCGATGCGCTGGTACTCGCGGTATTCCTTGACCGCATCCTGCGGCCGGCGCATCGCGACGTCATACAGAATGCCGAGATTCAGATGGGCGGCGGCGTAGTCGGAACGCGCTGCGAGCGCCTTGCGATACGCGTCTTCCGCCTGCTTGAAGTTGTTGTTCTCGCGATACAGCGAACCCAGCCAGTTCCAGGCCACGGCGTTGTTCGGATTCGCCGCTGCGGCCTTGGCGAAACTCGCCAGCGCCTGATCGCGCTGCTTGCCCTGCGCGTACAGAATGCCGAGTGCCGTCAGCGGGCCCGAATACTCGGGAAAATCGGTTGCCAGGGACTGGAACGCGGCCTGGGCTTCCGTGGGCTGCTTGTCCTTCATCAGCTTCAGGGCGGCGCTGAAACGGCGGTCCGCATCTGCGACATTCTTGGCCGATGGCGCTTTGGCGGGTGCAGGTGTACTGGTGACCACTTTCTTTGGAGCGCTGAAGCTGCTGCTGCGAGGTGGCGGGCCATTGGAGCAGGCCGTCATCGCCGCGATCAGCAGCGCGCCGACGCAGGAACTAAAGGAGCGAGTCATAGATGGTCTCGCGCTGATCGTGCTTGCCGTATTTGGCCGGCGCCAGTTCGACCAGCGCATTGGCGCTGCGGTGTATCCAGTCATTCCAGAGGCCTTGCTTCATACGGCCCAGATTGGCTTCATAGGTCTCGATCGCTTTTTCTTCGAAGGGGTTGGCCTGCTCTTCGAGCAGCAGCTTGTATTGTTCGAGCGGTTCGCCTTTGAGGTTGGCCGGTCGCGCGGAATCCAAGATCGCCTTGCCGAAATCGCGGTAGACCGTGCCGAGCTCGTAAGTCGCCGCGGTGGTGACATCGGCGTAGCCGTAGCCAGCCGCGCTGGACAGGCTCGCGACCGCCGCATCAGTCGCGGATTTGCGTGCTGCCAGACTCTTCTCTAGCGGCTGCGACAGCGCCAGCTGCCGCGCCGTCTGTGCCTGACCCCGGCCGATTTCCAGGTTCGCCTGCGCGGCCATCAGCTTGGATGCGTCGTTGCGCGCGCTGCCGGCATTGCGGTCGGCGACCACGATTTCGCTGAGGTAGCGCTCGTAGCGGGCGGTGTCGTGCAGATCGTCGCGCGCGATATCCGCAAGCCGGCGACGTGCCTGCATCCCGCGGTCCAGCGATGGTGTGAACGTCGTCAGATAGAACTCGTAGGCCTGCGAACTCATCGCCGGCTGCTTGCTGGTGTCGTACAGCGTGGCGGCCGCCCATGCGGCCTCGCGCCGCGTATCGACTGTCTCCGATGGGCGACGCGCCACGCGCGTGTACACATCGGCGGCCTGGTGCGGCTTGCTGTCCTTCTCGTAGGCGGAAGCGAGTCGCTTGTCGACGTCCGCGGCCAGCGCGTGCTGCGGATAGCGGCTGCGGAAATCTTCCAGCGTGGCTTCGGTCGCCGGCCAGTTTTTCAGCTCGTAGTACGCGGACGCGGCGTCGTAATCGGCATTGACGCGGATCGCGGACTGCGGCGCGACTTTGCCGACCCTGAGGAAACTCGCGGCAGCCGTATTCAGATCGCCGGCATCACGCGCCTTCTCGGCCTGCTTGTAGACCGAGGCGGCGAGCTGGTCGACTGCGATGCTGCGCTCCGGCGCATCGGCGGGCATCACTTTGAGCAATTCGACGTAGGCGGCTTCGGCTTCGGGATATTGCTTCTTCGCGAACTGCGCGTCGGCCACCACGGCCAGGTTTTGCCGACGCAGCTCGTTGCTCAAGGGCTGCCCGGAGCCGAGCACGCGATTGGCAACCGTGATCGCCTGCTCGTGATCGTTCAAGGCATACAGATCCTGCGAAGCGCGAGTCAGCGTCGTGCTCCATTGCGGATGGCTGGCAAACGTGTCGGCGAGCTTCAGGCTCGAGTTGACCGATTCACGCAGCGCCGCATCGTGACCGGCACCCTGGGTTTCCGTGGCGAGGCGTTGATAGGCCTGCACCGATGCGTAGGCGGCTTCCGGTGCCTTGGCGAAACCGGGGCGGTTATAGGCCGTGTTTGCGTATTGCTGCGCGGCGAGTTGGGTCTGGCCGCCGTCGTACAGCGCGTCGGCGTACAGCAGATTCAGATCGGCCGCTTTGGGATCGTTCGGGAATAGCTCTAGCGTGCGCTGATACCAGTTGGCCGCAGTCAGGAAACGCTCGCGACGTTTTGCGGCGTCGCTGATCGGAGTCGATTGCGCGAATGCCTGATAGTGGTGCGCGATGTCGTCCATATGAGTGCGCACCTGTGCCAGAATTTCCGGCCTCGGTGCGCTGCTCCCTGCGCTGCTCCAATAGGGACTGCCCGGCGCGTAACGCGTGGCATAGGTTTCTTTTGCCTGCAGCACCAGGTCGTTGAAGCCGCCTTGCTTGTACGCGGCGATGACCTGGGCCTGAAAGTCCGGTGCGCGCTCGCTGCCCGGGTGGCGTTCGACGAACGCGGTGTAGACACCGGCTGCATCGGTGTAACGCTGCTTCTCGAGCAGGCGATTGCCGACTGAGTTGTACAGCAGCGTTGAATAGCGTGGCTCGCCGGACTTGGCGAAATAGTCGTTCAGCGCGGGACCGCCGCCCAGCGCGGCGAACGACAGGCTGGCAACGCGCAGCGAATCCTGCGCGACTTCGACCCGGCGCCTCGAGACGCCGTCGAACGCGTGTGCCGGATCGGCGATATCACCCTGCGGCAGTTCGCGGTCGAGAATGCCGAGGAACACCGGCAGCGCCTGCGGATAATGCCCCTGCTGGTAGATAGCCCAGCCGTACTTGTATTCGGCCGGCTGGAAATACGGCGTGTCGCTGCCGAGATTCAGTACCGTGCGGTAATTGGATTCAGCCTCGGCGTAACGCTCTCGCGAATACAGCAGTTCGGCGACGCGGAACACGCCGTCCCCGGTCATCGCCGAATGCGGATAGCGCCGGCCGAGATCCTGCAGCTGAGCGATCGAGTTGTCGGTCTCGTTGACCAGCTGATACGCCCGCGCCAGCTGATACAGGGTGCGATCGTTGCCCGGATCGTTCGGCGATTCCTTCAGCAACTGGTTATAGATCGCGATCGCGCGGCGCACTTCGCGCGCGTCGAACTCGCCGCCGTCGGCGCGCTGGACCCGCAGATAGGCGGTGCGGCGCATCGCTTCGGCGCGCAGCTCGGGATCTACGTTCGGCAGCTCGAGAATGCGGTCGTAGTGGGTGATGGCGGCCGGGATGTCGGTTGGCACCGCGTCCGACATCTCGATGCGCAGAATGCTCGGCGTCTTCACGATCGCCCAGCCGTTCTGCTTCAGGCCATTGTCTTCGGCGACCGAGCCGACGGTCGACGCGTCGTCGCGAGCCGCGGTGGCGACACCGGCGACCGACAGCGTCAGCACTGCCAGCAGCAACCGAGACAGGCGAGAAACTCTCATCGTGCGCGGCTTCATTTCGATGACTTGCCGGCTGGCAGCGTGTTGCCGATCGCGTTCGGTGGCCGATCGTTGAAGCGCGCCATCGCAAAATGCGCTTCCACCAGATACTTCTCGGTCTGCTTCTTCAGTGTCTGCACCTGGTCGGCTGCGATCATTGCCAGCAGCTGACGCTGGGATGAGGCAAGGCTTGCAAGTTTTGGACGAAGTGCGTTGATGCGCGAGTTCAACGCCGGATCGGAATCACCAAGCTGCACGCCGCGCCGCACCAGCAGGCGGTCGAGTTCATAAAGGCGATGGCAGCTCTGCAGTTGAGCGCGGAAGGCGTCGTTCTCGAACAGACGCTCGATGTAGAAGTTGTCGGGCGCGTTCGGCGGTGCCGTCAGCCACCAGCGCGGCTCCGGCAGCGCCGCGAACCACCAGGCCCAGCCGTTACCGGGCTCTTCGTCGCGGTCGACCACCTGCTGCGCCATGACGCCGCTGTTGATGTGCACCAGCGCCGCTTCCAGATGGCTGCGAGTGTGTTCGAGCTGATCGATTGCGCGCTGCGTGTAGGCCTGCGCCTGCTTGTGTGCGCCCAGGTGATCGAGCGCATACGGGATTGCCAGGCTGCCTTCCTGCACGGCGGCTTCGGTCGGGTCGCGGCCGATCAGCTCGGTCCATGGCACCAGCGCGCGGCGCAGATCGTCGGCCTGCTTGTCGTCGGCGACCACCCAGGATGACGAGAACGGCGAAGGGCTGGTGCCGATCGAGGTCTTGACCGTGCTTGCGACGGTTTGCGGCACTCTCTGCGCGCCGGCGCCTTTGGCGGGTACCAGCTGTGCCCAGCCCAGGCCGAGCAAGGCCAGCTCAGAATACGGGCCGGGGCTGCGCACGCGGCGAAAGGCGGCGTCGGCGGCCTCGCCCTGCTGGTCGTCCAGCAGCTGGAAGCCCAGGGCGGCGTTCGCCTTGTCGCGCAGCGCCAGCGCTTCGGGATCGGTGGTCTTGGTGTCCTTGCCGATGCGGTCCAGCGCGGTGATGTCGCCCGATGCGGATGCGGCCTGATATTCGCCGATGATCGCCGACGTGCCCTGCCGTGCCGGCGCTATGGGGGAGCGCAGTTCGGCCATCGCCCGGGCGAATCGCTGGCCGAATTCCGCCGGCAGGCTGCCGCCGCTGCGCTGTTGCAGCGCCAGCAGGTCGCCGGCCGCCGTCAGCTCGCGGCCGGTTGCCAGCAACAGGTCGATCGAATGCAGCTCGGCGTCATCCAGGCCGCCGGCCGGCGGTATCCACTGGCGCAGGTTGACGGCCGGTGCGCGAGCCCAGCTCTGTGCGACCAGGCTGACTTCCACCGCACTGGCTCCGGCGGGCTGCTCGAAATTCTGGTTGACGCGCGACCGCAGGCGCGGCGTGCCGGGGCGGTCTTCCGGATAGCGCGCGATGTACTCGGCGTACAGCGTATGGCGGCCTGGCGCGATGGGCACATCGGCAAGCCGTTGCACGGCGTCGGTCTGCAGAGCAATACCTTCCGCCTCGCCATAGGTGTAGCGGATCGGCTTGGTGGCATCGACCTGCAGCGTGATCTGCAACAACTGGAGGCGCGGCTGCTTGTTGTCAATGTAGAACGTGGTGTGCGACGAGCTGCCGGCCGGCCGCGCCACATCGAGCCTTGCGCGCACACTCTGGTCGACCGACAGCACGTCGGCGATCAGATCGGCCGGTATCTCCATCGGCGTGGCGGTCGGCGCGGCGCTGGTCTGGGCAAGACTGACAGGCGTCGCGAAAGCGGCAGCGAGGGCCGACGCGGCTAAACCGCAGCCACGTGCCAAATTGATATGGGTGTTGTGCTTAACGCGCATTGGACAGCTGTGGCCGATGGTCCCGAATGTCGAACGAGCCTGTGGCTCGAATCTCCCGTGATTGCGCCTGGGCGAAGCACGGATGGATGACTTCCTGAGGACCCTCGTTGGTCCGATTCAAACCGAGCCAGCTAACAACCAGACTGGGATGACAAGTCTGCATCGAGCAACCATCGTGCCATTCAGCCTGAACGGAACTGCGGCCGGGCGTATGCAGGCTCTTGAAATGGCATGTTGTTTGCTGCCCCAACATGAGCCATGATTCATGGCGTCGCGGTAGCCGAAAGGCCGTCGCGGGACCAACGGCGGTCCAATCTGGCAACGACGTCCACCCTACGTCTCGACATTAAGTTCGAGGTGGCGGTGGATTTTTTTTGTCTTTCGGGGAGCCGATGATCCGGTACAGAGACAACCAAAACCAGCCACACACAGCTTCAACAATAAACAAGAGAGAAGGGACCTCAGCATGAAAACATTCCGCCTCGCATTGATTCCACTGGTGATCGCATCCGCGTATAGCCCCGCTTACGCGCTGGATGACGACCGCATCTACGTGGCTCCGATGTTCTCGTATGCGTTGTCCGACAATGACCGACAGGCCGACGACGGCCTCGGCGGTACTCTGGGTGTCGGCGTCATGCTGACCGACACGGTCTCGTTTGAACTACGTGGCACCTATCTGAAGTACGGCGATCCCGACTCCGACACCGGCTCGAAGAAGAGCAACTATTTCGGCGGCGCCGGCATCAACTTCTATCTGGCTCCGAGTGGCAGTGGCCCCTATATCCACGGCGACGTGATGGCCGGCACCGGCACCGCGTTCAACGCCGGCCTCGGTTGGGACTTCGCGTTCAGCCCGGGCGGCTGGGGTATCCGCGCCGAAGCGCTGTACCACGTGCAGAAAACCGACAGCAACACCGAGCGTGATTTCAACGAGCCGCTGTTCAACCTCGGCCTGCGCATCCCGTTCGGTGCGCCGCCGGTAGCGCCGCCGCCGCCGCCGCCGCCCGTGCAGGTCGTGCCGCCGCCGCCGCCCCCGCCGCCGCAGTGCAGCGACGGCATCGACAACGATGGCGATGGCCAGATCGACTACCCGGCTGACAAGGGTTGCACCGACGCCAACGACAACGACGAATACAATCCGATCTGCAAGGCCCCGGATCCGGGCCAGCCGATGACGCTGGAAGGCTGCGGCGTGGGTGACACCATCGTGCTGCAGGGCGTGACCTTCGAGTTCGACAAGTCGCGGCTCACGCCGAACGCCAAGGTGATCCTCGACGGCGTCGGTACTGCACTCGACAGCCGTCCGGACATCAAAGTCGAGATCGGTGGTCACACCGATTCCAAGGGCTCTGACGAGTACAACCTGAAGCTGTCCGATCGTCGTGCCGCCTCGGTCAAGACCTATCTGGAATCCAAGGGTGTCGCCGCGTCCCGGATGACTTCGCACGGTTACGGTGAAGCGATCCCGGTCGCCGACAACGCCACCGACGAAGGCCGCGAGCTGAATCGCCGAGTCGAGCTGAAGGTCACCGAGTCCAGTGGTGCGGTCACGATTGCCCCGACGGTTCGTACCGCCGAGAACGCCGCGCCGTTGCCGGCGGAGTCCGCGCCGGCCCCGGCCGCCGCCGCTTCCGTGACGATCAAGGACTTCGCCTTCTCGCCGTCGACGCTGACGGTTCCGGTCGGCACGACGGTGACCTGGACCAATGCCGACGGCTCCAACCACTTCGTGGCATTCCCGGATCAGAAGAGCGATCGTCTGAAGATGGGCGCGACGTATAGCCGGACGTTCTCGTCGCCCGGCGTCTACGAGTACGCCTGCATCCTGCACCCGGAGATGAAGGGCACGGTGGTGGTGCAGTAGGTTTCAGCGCTTGAGCTAGCGCAGTAGCAGACGTACGAAACCCGCCGGCTGAAAAGCCGGCGGGTTTTTGTTGGCCCGGGGGTTGCGTAGGGTGGGTCGTGACTCGCCGCTTTGACCTCGGATACAAGAACGGCGGGTCCCGACCCGCCCTACGAAAAAGGCCGCTTTCGCGGCCTTTTTTTATCTCGGAGATTTGTTCGCAGAAAAACAGCTACGTAAAAACAACTACGTGGTGAAGATTTTTACCGCGCCCGCGATCAGTTCGGATCGTAAGTGGCACCGTCGAAGAAACGATCGGAGCCAACCTCGATGACGTGCTCCGGCGGCAAGGTGCGCGGCATCGAATGATGGCCTTCGGACTTGATGTCGGACGACGGATAAGCTTGCCCAAGCCTGGCTGCAGCCGCGCGATACAGGTCAGGACGATAGCAGGCGTCGGCGATCGCGCGCGCATCGACATTGGCGGGCAGCTGGTTCCAGCGGCGCATCTGGCTGATGAACCACATTGCGTGCGAAACCCAGGGGAAAGTCGCAGCGCCGGCGTGAAACACCAAGCCGGCATTTTCAGGCTTGGAGGGAAGATCGACCAACAGCGATTCGTGCACGGTTTCGGGTGTTGCCTCCAGGTAATGGCCTTCGACAACCAGGCGCGCAGCCTCGGCGCGATGTTCGGGTTTATCGAGCCAGCGCGCGGTTTCGATCAGCGCCGCGATCAGCGCAAGATGGGTTTCAGGATGAGCTTCGGCCCAGGCGCGTGTCACACCCAGCACTTTTTCCGGGCTGTTGTTCCAGATCTGGTACTTGTTGACGACGACGCGGCCGATGCCGGCGGCTTGAGCAACCGCGCCCCAGGGTGCGCCGACGCAGAAACCGTCGATGCTGCCGTCGCGCAACGCGCTGACCATCTGCGGCGGCGGAATCACCACCAGTTGCAGATCGCGATCGGGGTCGATATCGCAGCCGGCGAGCCAGTAACGCAGCTCGTAATAGTGCGGAGAAAACGGGAAGACGTGGGCAAAGACTCGCGGCGGCGCACCGGCAGCACGGTCGGCATCGAGCACGCGTTTGAGACGCTCGCCGACCGATCGCGGACTCAGTTCGTCGAGTTGCAGGCGCCAGTACAGCGACTGCGAAACCGCGATGGCGTTGCCATTCAGGTTCAGCGACAGCGCAGTCAGCATCGGTACACCGACACCGTCCACGCCGGCCGTCGCCGCGATCGGCATCGGCGCCAGCATATGGGCCGCGTCGAGCAGACCGGCGGCGACCTTGTCGCGGATGCTCGCCCAGGAAGCTTCTATTGACAGCGTGACGTCGAGACCGTGTGCTTCAAAGAAACCTTTTTCTTTGGCAATGATCAGCGGCGCCGCGTCGATCAGCGGAACCAGCCCCAATTTGATGTTGTTCTTTTCGAGTGCCATAGCGGTCTAGAGCAGTTCAGCAGCGGCGATCAGCGTGCGTGCGGCATCGCCTAATTTCAGATTGCGATCCATGGCCATACGCCGCAGCAATTCGTAGGCGCCGTTTTCATCCAGGCTACGGCGCTTCATCAACAGACCTTTCGCTTTCTCGATATCGCGGCGATCAGCCAGCTTGTTCTTGGTTTCTTCCAGTTCGTTGCGCAGCGCCTGAAACTCCTCGAAGCGCGCGATCGCGACGTCGATGATCGGCTTGAGCCGTGCGGGATTCAGGCCATCGACGACGTAGGAAGTGACGCCGGCCTGCAGGGCCTTGCGGATGGTATCGGGGTCGCTGCGGCTGGCGAACAGCACGACCGGCCGCGGCCTGTCGCGCGTTACCTGGCCCAGTGATTCGAGCGTGTCGCGGCCAGGGACTTCGACGTCGATCAAGATCACGTCCGGTTGGTGGCGCTTGACCGCTGCGGCCAGATCCGACGTCGATGTGCTGAAACCAACGACTTCGTGGCCGAGCATACGTAATGGAGCCTCCGTGGCCGCGCGCCGTTCCGGCTCGTCGTCGACGAGCATCACGCGCATGGATTGAGAGTCCTGGGTTGATGCACCTGGGCTGCCTCGCTGCGGAAAAAAGTCCGGTTGGTACTACGGTGCCGGATGTCATAAATGCGCAGCTTTCATGCCACTCGGCGAATTTTTTCGATGGCACCTGATCAGAGCGCTTCGATGATCCGGCGCAGCGCTGCGTAGCCTTCGACCAGACGTGGTCCAGGGCGCCCGAGCCAGGCTTCGGTCACTGCGTAAATCTGATTGTTCGACAGCGCCGGCCAGTGTCTCCAATGCTCGCGCCGACGCACGATTTCCGGCCGGTACTTGGATTGCTGCACGCCGCACCACGACATCACGATGGCATCCGCGGTGTAGGTCTGATGATCATCGTCGGGCAAGGCCCAGCTTTTGGCGTCGATATCGCCGCAAGGATTGCAGCCGCCGGCGAGTTCGATGATGTCGGTGACCCACGAGCGACGCGCCGGCACAATGACGGGCTTGGGCCACCACTCGACCAGTATCCGTGGACGATGGTGTCGGGTTCCGACAGCGGGCATCTGCGCGCGCATTTGCCTGATCAGATGCGCGCCGCGCTCCGACACTTCAAGAACATCGGCGATCGTCGCGATGCTGGCGAAAACATCGTCGAGACTTTGCGGGTCGATCGTGATCGTCTTCAGGCCCATCGCCTTGAACTCGTCGACGATCCGTTCATGGCCCGGCACGGTCAGCGAAGTCAGCACCAGATCGGGTTGCAGCGCCAAAACCGCGCCGGTATCCAGATCAAGATCGCGGCCCGGCTGTGGCAGGCGCGACACGATCTCCGGCGGATAGTCGGAGTCGGCGTCGACGCCGATCAGTTGATCGCCGCAGCCCAGCGCGCAAACGATTTCGGTGTTCGAGCAGGTGTGGCTGAAAACCCGCAATGCCGGACTCTTCACACTGCGCGTGCCGCGAGCCGGTCGACCGCGCCCGCGACGCCGCGCAGCCACGCCGCATGCAGCACGCCAGCAACGAAACTGCCGAGCATCGGCCAGCGCGAATCGAACTCGATGCTGTAATCGAGTTGGGTTCCACCGGGCACTTCGCTGAAGTGCATGCGGCCGAGATGGTTCTTGAAGGGCCCGCCCTGCGTGACCCGGTATTCGATGCGTTCTTCAGGATCGAAGGCGGTGATCGTCTCCTGAAAACGGATGCCGCCGATGCGCATCTCGCGCACTGATCCAACACCGCAGGGCTCGTCGCCCGATGACAGTTTCAACACGCGACAACGCGCCGGCCACCATAAACGGCCGAAATGCTCGTGATCCGAGAAGTGGCGGAATACCGTCGTTCTCGGTGCCGCGAAGAATTGCTGAAGTCTGATGTTTTGCTGAGCCATTTGGCCGACTGTAGCATCCAGGCATCTCAAATCAAGATGGTGACAGCGGCTCGCCGGTGCTTACTTCCTGCGCTCGCGGATCGCGCGGTTTGCGCTCGAGGTTCAGCGTATGGATTTGCGGATTTCCGCTGGCGCGATCCGCGAAGAAATACTTGAGGCTGTGCCAAACCGTCGGAAACGCGATCGTATCCCAGGGAATCTCGTCCTCGCGCATCAGCCGGGTTTCGCTGCTTTCCGGCGTCGTGCCGTGATGCGGCGTGAGCATGCGGCCGCGATGCACCATGTAAACCTGCGACACGTACGGCACGTTGATCACCGCAACCAGTTCGCCGACATCGACATCGGCCTGCGATTCCTCAAAGGCCTCGCGGGCGGCGCCCTGTGCCGTGGTTTCGTTGAGCTCCATGAAACCCGCCGGGAACGTCCAAAGGCCGAGACGCGGCTCGATGTTGCGCTTGCACATCAGCACGCGGCCATCTTCCCATTCGGGAATCACGCCGACGATCACACGCGGGTTGAAATACTGAACGTGACCGCAGGACGGGCACAAGGCGCGCGTTAGATGGTCACCCTCCGGCACGCGGTGCTCCACGGCGTGCCCACATAGATTGCAGAAATTGGCCTTCATTTCGATTCGGTGGCGTGTTGCTTGTGAGGTCCGGATGTAGGGTAGGCAGACCGCTGCGGGCGTTGCTCGTCCGCTATTGTGCACCACGTGGCCGCCGCGACGGTCGCTTACGGCGCCACGGGGGCATACCCGGTTGGCGGTGCTGGGTATGCTGCGGCTGTCGTGCGGCTGACAGTAGAATCGCGATCAGAGCCGCCCGACAGGCGGACGCAGAAAATACAAGGGAGGAGTGCATGTCAAAGATCATCATCACTTTGGGCCTGGCTGTTTTGCTGGCGGTACCGCTCAGTGTGCTGGCCCAGAACGAAAGCACCGCGTCAGGCGACGAGCCGCCACCGACCGCGGACAGCCCGCCGGTATCGACCGAACCCGTTGCGGATGCCGTACCGGCTGATGCCGTACCGGCTGATGCCGCCACCAGCGACGCCTCGTCCTCGGGTTCGGCTGATTCGTCCACGACGGACACTACTTCGGCTTCGTCGGCCGCCAGCGGCAGCGGCGAGACCCCGGACTCTTCGGCTGCCACCGACGCTGCCGACGTCGCCAGCAGTGATGCCGCCGCCAGTTCCGGCAGTGATGACGGCTTGAAGCTGTATTTCGGCGCCGAGCGCGTCGAGGCCACGCTAGATCTGTCCAAGCAGTCGCTGGAGGATCGCTACGGCGATGACAAACTCCAGGGCGGCTTCTATCGCGGCCGCGTCGGTCTTCGTCTGGTGCCGGGTATCGCCATCGAAGGGCAGGGCGGCTTCCTGCCCGACGACGACAAGGCATCCAACGACGTCAAGTTCAAGCACTTCTACGCGGCCTATCTGGTGACCACTGGCACTGTGCTGGATATGGTCGAGATCAGCGGCCGTGTCGGCTGGGCCTGGATCGGCGCCAAGAACAGCGGTGCCGACGAGAGCTTCAACAGCGTCAGCTACGGTGTCGAGGCGGCGTTCCCGCTGCGCGTGATCTCCGAATCGCTGCCGGACATCCGTTTCATCGCCGGCGCGACCGTCTTCACCCAGGACAGCAAGCAGCGCAGCTACGGCTGGTCCTACGGCCTGCGCTACGACTTCAACATCTGACGCCGGCTGCGGACTCATCGCGCAGCGATTCGTTGCTGCGCGGTGATCGGGCCGCTATCATCGCGCCCCTTGCCTGAGTGGCGGAATCGGTAGACGCAGCGGACTCAAAATCCGCCGAGGTAACCCCTCGTGAGAGTTCGAGTCTCTCCTTAGGCACCAACGCAGCGTTCCAGGGCATCCGGCAGCCCGACAAACGCATCCGAAGCCCCGCTTTGCGGGGTTTTCTGTTCCTGGATATCGATTCGGCCTGCTCCGAGTGGGCTCGAAGGCGACGGCGGCCCAAAACAAAAGCCGCCTCGATGGCTCGGGCGGCTTTCACAGCGTGGATCATCTCCAGAATCGCAATCGTCACTTTTGGGGCAGCTTTGCCCCGGTACATCGGCGCTTCTTTGCGCTAAGGCCCGGTGAGTGACGCGTATTCTAGCGAGCGAGCATGAATAATCAATGACCGACGCTGCAAATTGGTGCGAGAACGCACCGCTAAGGGTAACGGCGAGTCCCGCGCTCTCCGGAATGATGCAGGGATCAGGGTCGGGGCCCCGTCAGGCAGAACATCAGGCAGTACAATCGTGTTTTGTCTGTGGCGGACTGGCGACACCAGTGGACCTTGCAATGCGGCGTTCGGATTTCAGTTACGACCTCCCGGCCGAGTTGATCGCCCAATATCCCGCCGAGCGGCGCAGCGGCAGTCGCCTGCTCGACCTGGGCCTGTCGCGGGACGCCGGTTTTACCGATCGGGCGATGCTCGATCTGCCGGATCTGATCGACGCCGGCGACCTGCTGATCTTCAACGATACGCGGGTGATCCCGGCGCGGCTGTTCGGGCGCAAGCCAAGCGGTGGCCGCGTCGAAATGCTGATCGAGCGCGTGCTCGACGATCGCGAGGCGCTGGCGCAGATCGGCGCGTCGAAGACGCCGAAGGCCGGCGGGCTGATTCTGGTCGATGCCGGTGATGGGGCCGTGGCCGAGATCGTGATGCTGTCTCGCAGCGACGATCTGTTCCATCTGCGTCTGCAGACACCGGGCACGTTCATGCAATTGCTCGAGCGCGTCGGCCGCCTGCCTCTGCCGCCTTACATCGACCATGTTCCGGGCAGCGAGGACGGCGAGCGATATCAAACGGTATTCGCCACCCAGCCGGGCGCGGTCGCGGCACCGACGGCCGGGCTGCACTTCGACGACGATCTGCTGGCGCGCCTGCGTGGCCGGGGTATCGCCACCGCGACGCTGACGCTGCACGTCGGCGCCGGCACGTTCCAGCCGCTGCGCGTCGACGACCTGAGCGAGCACCGCATGCATGCCGAGCGCTACGACATTCCGGCGACCCTGGTCGCCGCAATTGCGCACACTCGTGCGGCCGGCAAGCGCGTCGTCGCGGTCGGCACGACCGTGGCCCGGGCTTTGGAATCGGCTGCGGCGGGAGATGGCGTGGTCCGTGTCGGCGAGGGCGAGACGCGTTTGTTCATCACGCCCGGGTATCGTTTCCGGATCGTCGATCGCCTGCTGACCAATTTCCATCTGCCCGAGAGCACATTGCTGATGCTGGTCAGCGCGTTCGGTGGCTACGAGCAACTGATGGCGGCGTATCGGTACGCGGTGGCGCAGCGCTATCGTTTCTTCAGCTATGGCGACGCCATGCTGATCACCCGAGCGGGCTAGAATCGGGTCATCAAGCCGCCACAAAAAAGCGCGGCCGCTGCTGAGCAGACACCACTGGAGCGAGAACATGGGCGTTTACGACTATCAGGCCAGGGATATCAAGGGCGAGCAGCGCTCGCTGGGCGATTACCGCGGCAAGCTGCTGCTGATCGTCAACGTCGCCAGTAAATGCGGCCTGACGCCGCAGTACCAGGGTTTGGAGGCGCTGTATCAGAAGTACCATGCCCAGGGCCTGGAAATCCTTGGCTTTCCCTGCGACCAGTTCAGCCACCAGGAGCCGGGCAGCGAGGCTGAAATCGCCGAGTTCTGCGAGCTGAACTATGGCGTCAGCTTCCCGCTGTTCGCGAAGATCGAGGTCAACGGTGAAGATGCGCACCCGCTGTATCGCTATCTGCGTACGCAGCAGCCCGGGCAGGTCGACGAGAACACGCCCGGCGCGGAGCGTCTGGTCAGCCATCTGAAGAAGACCTACCCGGAGTTGCTCGGGACCGATGCGGTCAAATGGAACTTCACCAAATTCCTGGTGGCCCCGGACGGCGCGGTGATCGAGCGCTTCGAGCCGGTGGTCACGCCGGAAGAAATCGAGCGCAGCATCGCGGCTCGACTTTAGGCCAAACAGGGCCGCGGCGCTTGCGCCGACATGGCCGCTTTGCCAGGCCGTTCAGTCGATGTCGAAGTCGTCGCCGACGCGCTTGCGCAGCTCGCGCATCTCTTTGTAGCGCTCCACGTCGCGCCAGTCGCGTGAGCGACTGGCCGGGACGACTTCGACCGGTTCGACCGTGACGTCGTCGTCGAGTGGCTCGCCGTCCTCGGCGAATTCGTCGAAGGATTTTGCAGGCTCGGCTTGGGGCTTCGGTTTAGGCTTTCGGGCCATCGAGGTCTCGTGAAAAAACAGTCGCCAGTTCTGCACTTTTCGGGTGCGTTGCGGCGCCTATTTAACAGGGTTTTTTCCGAGCGGGAAGTGCCCCCGTTGGCGGCCTCGGCGAGTTCGATGCAAAAGCGTCTTCGCTCAAGCGTTTCCCGCGCATCTTGCGCGCGTTAATTTCCGCCGCAAGGCGGCCGCCAGCGCCATCAATAGCGATGCACCCGCGCCGAAGCTGCCACCTCCGCCGCTGCTGCTGGCCTTGCCGCAGATGTTCGAGGTGTAGGCACTGAGCCGATAGCTCAGCGGCGCCGGCAGCTGCGCGAAGTTGACGGCGACGATGTGGTAGGTGCCGGCGCCCGGATTCGCAATGCAGACGCGCTCCAGGCCGGTCTGGGTCGCGCCGCCGACGTAGGTGTCGGGGTCCAGGCATTTGCTGGCGGTGCCGCTGGTGCAGAAAAAGCCGTCTTCATCGTCCGAATCCGGATCGATGCCGACGGTGATGTCGTACTGCGGCGGGGTCGAGCGCTTCACCAGCAGATCGATGTCGTCATTGGCCTCGCTCTCGATCACCAGATAGCGCGCATCGGCGTTGGGTACGTCGACATGCCAGGCCTGGTACTCGTCGTACAGGTCCGCGCTGCTGCCGGCAAAGCCGGCGTCGACGTCGGTGCCGAGCGGCAGCTTGCCGACTTCGTCCTCGTAGCCGCGCGTGGTGCTGTAGCCGCCGTCGGCCGTCAGCGTGAACCTGAAGTGCTCGTACTGGTGGCCCGTGATGCCGGCCGGGACGGTGATGCTGAAATCGGCGCTGGCGGTGCCGTTCTGCGCGATGCTGCCTAGAGCGACCGACCCGCCGTTCACGGTGATGCCGTTCACGGTGATGCCGTTCTCGGCGGCCGTGCTGATGCGGACATTGCTGGCCGCCAGCCACAGGTTCTGCACGACCACGTGCATCAATACGGTTTCGCCCGGATCGAGCACGTGATTGCCGGCCGCATCAAGCGTCACCGATTTGACGATCAGCGACGGACGCGCGGCCATGTCGAGCGCGGCGTCGGCGTCGACGCGCCCGCCGATGCTCATCTGCTTGGCGTTGTCGCCGTTCTGGCCGCTCTCGATCAGGCGCGCCTTCACCTCGTGAACCGTGGCGCTCGGGTACTGCGAGCGGATCAGCGCCGCGACGCCGGCGACGTAGGGCGCGGAGAACGACGTGCCGGAGACGCCGCCGGTGGTGTAGCTGTCGTGGATTGCGGTGGTGACGATCTGCAGGCCCGGCGCCGCGACATCGACGCTGAGCGGGCCATACTGGCTGAAGCTGGTGATCTGGCCCTGGCGGCTGATCGACGCGACCGACACGATGTTGTCGGCGTCGTAATTGGCCGGATAGTTGAGCTGGCCGCGGTCGATGTTGGAGTCGTCGTTGCCGGCGGATGCGACATACAGGATGTCGTGCGTGGCGAGATCCTTGATCGCGTTCAGCTCGGTCTGCGAGTAGCCCGGCCCGCCGAAGCTGGCATTGACGATCTTGGCGCCGTGGTCGCGCGCGTATTCCATCGCCTCGACGTGCGTCGCCACGTCGTAGTCGAAGCGCAGCGGCATGATCTTGGATTTCCACGACACGCCGGCGACGCCCAGGCCGTTGTTGCCGACCGCGCCGATACAGCCAGCCACCGCGGTGCCGTGCGTGTCCTCGTCGCTGCTGGGATTCGGATCGTCGTCGTTGTCCTTGAAGTCGTAGCCGGCGACGATGTTGGCGGCCAGATCCTCGTGCCTGGTTTCGACCCCGTCGTCGATCACCGCGACGATCACGGCGGTGCTGCCGACGCGAGTCGGCGTGCGGTTGTTGCTGCCGTCCCAGGCATTGACCATGTTCAGGTCGGCACCCGGCACGCCGGCCTGGCCGCCGCTGACGAAGTTGGCCTGCCCGGTGTTCTGCAGGCCCCATTGCTGCGGGAACAGCGGATCGTTCGGTGTGAAGGCGAACTTGTGCCGGCGGAAATTGGGCTCGGCGTACTCGACGCGCGGGTCCTGGCGCAGCATCTCCGCAGTTGCGTCGGCGCTCGTGATCAAGGGCAGCGACACCAGCTCGACACGGCCCTTCTGCAGGCTGCGCTTGGCGGTGATGCCGAGGCTGCCGCGCAGATCGGCGGCGGCCTCACTGTTGCGATACTTCACCAGCAACTCGTCCTGCCGGTAATCCTGCGCCGGCTGTATCGCAAACACCGGCATCGAGCACAGGCCGAGCACGCTCAGCAGCATGGAAGGGGCGATGCGTCTCATGGCGAGTCCGGGGCAGGGGGCTGCCGAATCATACTGCGCGTCCCGGGGCCGAAAGCGTTCTGTAACAGGCGTAAGCCATGACGGTCCCGAGGGCTGTCATCCGCCGCAATCAGTCGCTATACTTCGCGCCCTGTTTGTGGGGACGTAGCTCAGCTGGGAGAGCGCCGCGTTCGCAATGCGGAGGTCGAGGGTTCGATCCCCTTCGTCTCCACCATTTCAAGCTCATGAACCGCAATAGCGGGATGGCTTGGAGGTGGTTCCCCACGTGGACAACATCACTCCAGGCCAGTGCTAGCAATTTCGCTCGCCGGCGCTGTCCGGCCAAGCCGGATCCAAATCGCTTCGCTGCACGGCCGTCATGCCTCCTCGTTAAGTCAGCGCGCGCGGGCCGGCGATCATTATGCTGGTGCCAGTCCACGAGTTGGGGGAGAGCCGATGCGAAGCCTGATGACCGGTCTCGGCAGACTGCGGGCTGCGATGGCCCGGCATTCTGTCGGTGATTCGGGGCCGCGGATGCGCTGCCTGGCAATGGCCTTGGTTCTGCTTGCTTTGCCGAGCCTGGGCACTGCGGCCGATTTCGTTTATCGGCCCGTCGGGCTGAAGGTCTATCAGGCGGACGACGTGATTCGTGCGCGCGTTCCGGGCGGCCCGTCGCAGCTGGGTGCTTACGTTCACGGCATCTCGCACACGCTGCGCGATGTGTTGACCCAAGGCGCCGCTGGCCCGGGATTCGGCGCCGCGGTTCTCGTCGTCGTGATGCCGGGGCAGCAGTCGCGGAAATGGATACTGACTCCGGCGCAGCTGCCGTCCGATCTGATGGACCGCATTCAGCAGGCGGTGGACAAGCTGGCCGCTCCGCTCGTGCAGAACGGCCCGGTCGCGTTCGCGGTGCAGTTCGAGGCCTGGGGCGGTGGACCGCTACCCAGCGCCACCGCGCCCGAGTTGCCGACGCCGGTAGCATGGCTCAGGGCTTTGGGCGCTCAGGCCCGCTACCCGATGCAGGACGCCGATCTGGCGAAGGTCTGGGGGCAGTAGTGAGCCCCCGCCTTTAGACCGGGTCGTAAAACGCTAGAGTCACGATGGCCGCTGCGCAATTCGGCGGCGCGGATGCGGCCTCATCCGCACAGAGTAGGCCTGCCCCTCAGGCTCCCAGCATAGTGCCCGCATTCACGAGCGGCGCTTGCGTGCGGAGGGGGCGAACACGATGGCCGGTAAAGCGGATTTCGGGCCGATTTTTGCGGCCTATGCGCTGTGCATCGTCGCGGCCGCTGCCGTCTTGTTCGGGCTCGATATTCCGCAGCCCTGGGACGCTCTCGTGGCCGATCTGGTCGCGACGCTGGTGGTCTTCGCCTACAGCGTCCGCTACCGCAACTCGAGCTTCTACGACGCCTACTGGAGCGTGATCCCGCCGCTGCTCGCGGTGTATTGGATGGGGGCTCACGCGCCGCAGGCGGTCGACAGCGCTCGCGCGATGCTGGTGATGGTACTGGTCTGGCTGTGGGCGATCCGGCTGACGACGAACTGGGCGCTGCACTGGGGCGGATTGCAGCACGAGGACTGGCGTTACCCGCTGGTCCGTGCACGCGCGGGCAAGGCCGCGTTCTGGGCCGACCTGTTCGGCATTCACCTGTTCCCGACCGTGCAGGTTTTTCTCGGCTGCCTGCCGATCTACGCGGTGATGTCGCGCACCGAGGTGCCGCTTGGCTGGCTCGATATCGCGGCCGGCGTGGTCACGCTGTCGGCGATCGCGATCGAGACCATCGCCGATCTGCAACTGCATGCGTTCATCGCCAGGCGCCAGCCAGGCACGTTCATCAGCAGCGGCCTGTGGTCCTGGTCGCGGCATCCGAATTATTTCGGCGAGCTGGGTTTCTGGTGGGGCTTGATGCTGTTCGGGCTCGCGGTCGCGCCGGAACACTGGTACTGGATCCTGCCGGGCGCGCTGGCGATGACCGGCATGTTCGCGTTCGCGAGCATTCCGTTCATGGACAAGCGCAGCATCGAGCGGCGCCCCGCGTATCGCGCGCACATGCAAAAAGTGTCCGCGCTGTTTCCGCTGCCGCCGCGGCGCTAGGCGCTAGACAACAGGAGTCGACATGACGGGGCAATGGAGTCGTTTTTTCGCAATGGCGGCCCGCGATGGCGTGATCGTCGCGATCACGGTCGCGCTGTGGATACTGACGATCCAGGTCGGCAAGGCCCACGATCTGGCGACGTTGAGCCTGCATCTGGGCACCGCGGCGCTGACGGTGGTTGCCAGCTATCTGGCACACGAATGGGGGCACCTGATCGGCGCGTGGCTGATTCACAGCCGGTTCTTCCTGCCGGGCAGCGTGATCGAAAGCCCGTTCCTGTTCCGCTTCGACAACATCCGCAACACGCGCGAGCACTTCGTCTGGATGGCCTGGGGAGGCTTCGTCTCCAGCGGCGTTCTGGTCGTGTTCCTGGTCATCGTACTGCCCAAGGATCTGCTCGCCGCACAGCTCGCACTCGGCCTGACCGCGCTCGGTGTGCTGGCGACTTTGGTGATCGAGGTGCCCGGATTCTGGCGCGTTTACCGCGGTGCGCCGCTGCCCAAAGGCGCGGCCTTCATCTCGCCGCCGGAAGTCTGATCGCGGCCGGCAAGGCGCAATGCTGATCCGGCTCTCAAGCTCCCGGCGACGGCTGCGGCCGAACAGGTTCCGCGCCAGGGCTGCCGGGCGCCGGCGTCTGCCCGGGTATCGCCTTCCCGTCCAGCGGAAACAGCTTGGGAAAGAAGATGGGGTCCGGCAGCTTGTCGCTGCGGATATAGACCACGGTCAGGATCACCACGTGCAGCAGCACGGTCAGCGCAATGCCGATGAAAGGCAGCTTGCGGTTGCGCGGCAACGGCACATGCAGGGCCTGCGAGCGCAGCAGCGGCGGCAGGTGGTCCAGGTTTTTGCTGTGCATTTTTCCGTTCTTGTCGGCGATGACGAGATCCTGCCCTGAACAAAGAAAAGGGCCGGTGATTATCCGGATGGCCGGTGTCATCACAAGCCCTTGATAGGGTGGAGTCTATGATATCGGCGGCACGATACAAAAATTGTTTGCCCCGTTCCCTGTCGGTGAGGGTGCTGCTTCTACGGCATGAAAGCGTCGGCCGGCAGATTGAAGCGTGATGCCAGCCCTGCAATCTGACGAACGTTGAGCGTGCGCTTGCCGCTCAATACCGCGCTTACGACGGACTGCGCGCCGATCTCCGGCAAGTCCTGTTGCGTCAGGCCGCGCTGCTTCATCAGTTCGCGCAGGAAATCGGCGGCAGGCATTTCCCGTACCGGCTGATGTGTGGCTTCGTAGTCCGCCACCAGATCGCCCAGGTAGTCGGCGAGGCTGGCGAGCGGGTGTGCCTGATCGGCGCCGCCGGAGTCGAGTACCTGATCCAGCGCTTCCACCAGGCGGCGGAACGCGGCCTTGCTGCGCGGGCGCTCCAGTAGCGGCGCCACATGCGGCCAGTGCCGGATCGCCTCGTTCACCTGAATGTTCATTGCAGACCTTCCTTGCGCTTCCATTGCTCGCTGTCGTATTCGGTGTGACTCAGGACGTGGCGGATAAAAACCTTGCCGGTGTTGAAGTGCAGGGCCGCCACCAGCCGCAGCTTGTTGCCGCCGACATCGAAGACGTACAGCGCACCCACCTTGTCCACGCTGCCGAACGCGGCCCGCAATCCGGCGAAGGTCTGGAACTGTCCGCGCTTCATTGCTCGATACCAAAAGTCCAAGGCCGTGGCGCACTCCGGAAAGCGTGCCTGCGCTTCGACGATACGGGTATGAGTGATGACGTGCATCGGTTTGGATAATAGCAGATTGCTATTCTGCAGGAGTGCGGCAACGGCCGACGTGTTCCGGGCTGGGTTCCGGGCGCGAAAGCGATGTGGGTGGCCAAGCAGTTCGGCCACGCCAGCCTGCCAGATGATGCGAAAGGGTTTACAGCAGGTTGCTCGACAAAGCCGACCAAGGCGGGGAGTTGGCCAAGCTCAATTTCCACGTCACTTCGCGTCCACCGTTTTGCATCGACACAATCGGATGCCCATCCGCATCTAAATACTGCTACGGCCCGCCAAGAAACAAATCGTTGGCCGGACTCGCATTGCCATCGACGAGTTCATACCCCATCGCACGGTACCCCCGCTGGCGCTTATCCCACATGCGCAACAACGCCGGGTGGCCGCGGTCCACGACATCGATGATCTGAACTCTGGATTTCGACGCATGCTCGCGGTGCAATCGGCCCGCGTACTGCTGCAGCGTGCCTTTCCACGAGATCGGCATGGCCAGCACCAAAGTATCGAGCGGTGGATGGTCGAAGCCCTCGCCAATGAGCTTGCCGGTGGCGAGCAGCACGCGCGGGGCATCGCCCGCGAGTGCTTCGAGGTTGGCGAGAACCGCCGCGCGTACCTTCTTCGGCATGCGCCCATGCAACGCGAATAGGTTGCCCACGCGCTCACCCAATGCGGTCCGGATTGCATCGATGTGGCCGGTGCGCTCGGTGAGCACCAAGACTTTTCGACCGGCTTGGAACGCGCCGACGATTTCCGCCGCGATGGCGGCCGTCCGCGCGGTGTCGTCAGCCAGCCGGCGGAACACGTCCTGGATTCCGGCGTCTGCCGGCACATCAATCCTGCCATCCAGGTAGCGTGGCACGACTTCCAGGATGGTCGGCGCGCCCTCCGGTTTGGCCGCCGTATGCCGCACCGGCCCGCACTGCATGAAGATGATCGGCTGCTGGCCATCCCGGCGGAACGGCGTTGCGGTCAGGCCCAGCACATACCTCGCCTTGACCCGCTTGAGGATCGCCTCGAACGATGCCGCCGACAGGTGATGGCACTCGTCTACGATGACGTGTCCGTACTGCTCGACCCGCTCACTGGTTTCGCCTTGACGGAATAGCGACTGCATGACTGCAACATCGATTTTGCCAGTGGGCTTCGCCTTGCCCGCGCCAATAGTGCCAACGATCTCTTGGCCGACCTGAAGGAACGAATATAGACGCTCCTTCCATTGCTTCAACAGTTCCGCGCGGTGAACCAGGACCAGGGTATTGACGCCGCGCGCAGCGATCAGCGCCGCCGCCGTGACGGTCTTGCCGAACGCGGTGGGCGCGCACAGCACGCCGATGTCGTGCCGAAGCATCGCATCGGCCGCAGCTTGCTGGTCGGGCCGGAGCGTTCCGGCGAAGCTCGCCTTCAAAGGCTCGCCACTGAATCGCTCATCGCGCAACTGCAGGGCAATCTTGTTGTCGCGCAGCAGTTCACGCACCGCATCCAAGCAGCCACGCGGCAGGGCAACGTGCTTCGGATAATTTTCGGCGCAGCCGATCACGCGCGGCTTGTTCCAGGTCGTGAGGCGCATTGCTTGTGCGCGGTAGAACTCCGGATTCTGGAACGCCGCCAGCCGGATCAAGCGATTGACCAGGGGCTGCGAAAGCTGTGCCTTCTCGAAGTAGAGTTGGTTGGCGAGCGTCACGGTCAATGCCGTCGGCAACGGACTGGGCAGGTGCTTGGGCACCTTGGCGGTTCGCCGCCAGGGTTCGGCCTCGTCTTCGTCCGGAATGAACGTAACATCAAGCGGGTGGCCGCCGCCGGTGACGTTTGAGATGACGGCTTCCAGCGATTCGGTGGTCAAAGTTCTCACTGCGGCGAGGTATCCCCACTGATCCGGGTAAGGCTGAAGCCACTCGTCCACGAAAGTGCTGTGTCGCCTCCACGGTGCCGGAGCGAAGCGACGTGGGTGCGGGAGGCGACACTGCCACGGCTCCCGCACCCATTGCTGACGCAAACGCCGTGTCGCCGTGGCCCTTGTTCGCGCGGTTTTTTCTGCAGGGGTAGTGCGATCAGATTTCCGAACCCTCCCTTGGGCATCGTGTCCTGGTTGGGGAACAGACGGTCGTAGGAGCTGAGCCTGAGTTGGCGCGTGCGGATGCAGGTGTGGCTGATGATCGCCGTGCCCAGCCGACGCGCATCGCGCGCGGCCACCGCCGATGCGAAGAACACCCAGGCATGCGCCCCTTTGCCTGAGCGTGAGATTTCCAGCGATGCGGGCACTTGCAGTTCCTGGCAGGAAAGCATGAAGGCCTGCGCATCCTCACGCCAATCCGCCTCGTCGAAATCCGCGGCAAGGAAATGACAGGTTTCATCCTGCAGCAGCGGGTAGACGCCGATGGTGATTTTCCCCGCCAGGTGCTCGTGGATGGCCCGGTCGGTCACGGGCAGAAATTGACGATGCGGGCACTCCGCGCATTTGATGCGTGGCTTCTCGCAGATGCCGGCCTTCCATTCGTTGGCGCAGGCTGGCGCGTATCCGGTCTTGCCGGACTTGCCCTCCCAACGCAGGGCGTAGACATCGGGCCGGCCGCGGAACAGGCGGCGGAACAGCGCGACTTTCTCGTCGGTCGAGAGCCGCGATACGTCAGGCGACGCAGCTGCCTGAGGAGCGATTGCTTCGGGCTCGCACCAGTCGATGCCATTCCGCTCCAGGATACTGACGAGGCGAGCATTCTCCGTGCGCAGTCGGTTCAGGGCGTCTGCGGAATCGTCAGCATGGATCGGGAGAATGTTCATGCGCGATGGAGCAGCGTCAGAGCAAATCGACAAATCCGGCCTTGGCCATCAGGTCGCTCATGTCCTCGCTGACGCCGTAACCGAAATTGCTGCAAGTGTGCCGCACGTCGTCCAGGCGCGCGGCCAGTTCATCGCGTTCGTCGTCCGGTAGCGTGTTCGCCTGCTTGAGAGCCTGCTCGAACATCCGCACCAGGGCATTGAAGTAGCCCTCATCCTCCAGGCCCACGTCGTTGCTGAAACCAGCCGCCTGCTCGCAATAGAACACCATCAGCTCGGCCAACTCCGCCGGCCGCGCGATGGCCTTGCGGTAGTCGGCAATCGCTTTCTTCGCGGTTGAAACAGATATGTTCTGGTTCCTGGTGACGTCAGGCCACAGCCAGCGCTGGATCGTCGCCTTGTAAGGCTTCAGTACGTCATCAGCCGAGCCGAAGCGCGCGTGCAGAAATGTCTGGTTGTCCTTGCTCACGGCGTAAAGATCCTGAACCAGCCCCAGCAGCCCGGCGCGATCGAATTCGGCGAGCTGAGCCTTGATGTCGCTCCAGCCCGGCTTGGCTTTGCGTGGAGTCGCCGGCTTCATATGCGGCCCTTCGCGCCGGCCCTGAGCGCGCGGAACCCGGAATCGTCACCGAGGTGAATGTAGATGCGCCCGGTCAGTTCTCCATCGTTCAATTCCGCATGCCCCCGGCCGCCGACCTCAGTCATCTCGTCCATCCCTGCCCACGAAAACTCGGCACGACCGTTCTGGTAGCGCACATCCATCCCCCCTGCACATAGCCGAACTGAAAGCTGCCCATTCCCCGCGTGGCGAAGGTGAAATGGCCCTGAACTTCATCGGCCGATTGCCCGTTTTCTTCGGTGGCGGCATCTTTGCTGCGGCCTCGTCAGACCAGCGTCACGAGTTCGGAATAACCCACCAGCGCCGAATCGTGAGTCAACAGCCGCAGGGGTTCGCTCATAGCCTGCGCCACGAGCATGCGGTCGAACGGATCGCGGTGCAGTGGTGGCAACTCGCGCAATTTGAGGGTGTGGCGCCAGCTAACCGGCAGCTGCTGGAACCCAGCTTCGGCAAGCTTTTGCTCCAGCCGCGCGCTATCCACATCCAGTTTGCCCAAGCTCGCCTTGATCGCCATTTCCCACAGGCTGGCGGCGCTGACGAAAACCGCATCGGCCCCGTGCAGATGTGCCCTTGCAGCTGCAGATAAAGCCCGCGAATCCTGCATGGCCCACAGCACCAGGTGAGTATCCAGCAGCAGCCTCACGATTTGCCTTTGCCTTCAAAGGCGTCCAGCACCTCGTCGGACAATGGCGCATCAAAATCCTTCGCGATCCTGATGCCGCCCTTCATCAATCCGAGCTGGATGCGGCGGCGCGGCGCCTCGATCGGCCCCAGCTTCGCCAGGGCTTTCCCCGCCTTGGCTATTGTGACCGTTTCGCCCTTGCTGGCGGCGTCCACCAGTTCCGACAGGCGGGTCTTGGCTTCATAGAGATTGATCTGCATGGCGGGCCTCACTTGACCAACATTGACCAACTCAGTCTAGCATGTGGAAAGCTTTAGCTGACGAGCACTGTCAAAAGTTGCGAGGTGCTGTGCGGCAATGCGCTGGTCAGCTACGACG
The DNA here is from genome assembly GCF_028291725.1 of Hydrocarboniphaga sp. Taxonomy (GTDB): domain Bacteria; phylum Pseudomonadota; class Gammaproteobacteria; order Nevskiales; family Nevskiaceae; genus Hydrocarboniphaga. The sequence goes on from NZ_JAQGNT010000059.1 coordinate 25,698, forward strand.
TGGGCTCTCGGAATTTGCAAAGGCGATGACTTTAGGCGTGGGTGGGCAATGGGTTGGCTGAGGTGGTGAATGCGGCCGCTGGGCTGGCCAACGGACATTCCAGAACGCAACGCATGGTGCGCTCGCGGCGAGTCATGCTAATGTGGTCACCTAAATGACCATATGGAGTCGGCCATGAACAAGGTGTCGGTAGTGCAGGCCAAGGCCCATTTCAGCGAGATCCTGGCGAAGGTGGAATCCGGGCACGACGTGCTCATTACCCGTCGCGGTGCGCCCGTGGCGCGGTTGTCGGGCGTTGAACGGGTCAAGAATCCGCTGCGGCTGGATGCGATTGACGCCTTCCGTGCAAGCCTGAAGCCGACGCAAGAGCGCAGCGCAGACCTGATCCGGCGCATGCGCGACGAATCGCTCTGATGCTTTACCTTGATACCAGTGTCCTGGTTCCGCTATTCGTGCCGGAACCGGAGTCAGGTTCAATGCGTGCGTGGTTTGATGCGCGGGCTGGGGAAACGTTGGCGATCAGCGATTGGACTCTGACGGAGTTCGCCAGCGCGATGGGAATCAAGGTTCGAGACAAAGGCCTCAAGGCAGGCCAGGCTCACAAGGCCTGTGCTCTGATGGAAAAACTGGCCGCTGACAGCTTAAAAGTTTTCACGCCGACGCGCGGCGATTACAGCAGGGCGACTGAACACCTCGGGCATCATGCGCTGGGCCTGCGCGCCGGTGATGCGCTCCACCTGGCAATTGCCCAAAACGAAGACGCGGAGTGCCTCTATACGTTGGACCGTCGTCTCATTGAGGCGGCTCGCAAGCTCAAGGTCAAGGCTGCGAGCCCGATTTGATTGTGGCAGCCGAGAAGACAGCGGGCCTGGCTACCGTCAGAAACACCGCCAGCCGACGGTCTCTGTCAACGTATGGCCCTGTAGGCCTATGGATGTGGGGCAATAAAAAACCCCGTAGTTTCACGGGGTTGATGTATTCCAGCGTAAGCCGCTGGATGCTTGAATGGTGGGGCGGGGTCTATTGGATAAGACTCTCAAGAGATTGTTACACCTTGACTTTGTGCATCTTGTTTCAGTCAGATGCCCCCAAACGTGCCCCCGCGTTGATCTCATGCTCCAGGGCGCGCAGCCGTCCGATGATTTTCTCGAACGACGGGCGCTCACCGTAGAACATCCCGGCATCAATCATCGCGCGCAGATCGCTGGCGACGGCGTCGAGCAGGCGTTGATCTGGAAGCAGGCGTATGCCGCCGGTCTGGCAGGCGTCGTAGTTTGCGTAGCCAGCCCCGAAGAACACTTTCTTGTGTTTCACCACGTCGGCGAGCAGCGCGCGATCCGCCAAGGCCTGACGTCCGATGTCATGGTCGGCGAGCAGGGCCAAGTCATACCAATGGCGCGACTGGCGGTTGGCATCGGCCTTCAGATCGGGCCTGTGGCATTCGACGTGGATCAGCGTCACCTTCTCCCAAAATGTGCGGGCGGGCGAGAGCACGGTTACCGTCGCCGAGGGCAGGTCGAGGCTTGGAAGCCGATCCGCGATATACGGACGAACCTGATATTCGGCGTTCGGCTCGGTGATGTTGCGGCCGCCGAATTCGATCAGCACGCTGTTGCCGACATAGCCGGCTGCCTGGTCGAGGGCCGACGGATAGTAGATGCGGAACTCCTCGCCGTTATCGCTGACTTCAACGCGAGCATGCTGGGGATCGAACTGCTCTCTCAGTTGCTCGGTGAAGTAGGGCGTTGCCACCTCGTGCGCGTGGTCGCGGACGAATCCCTTCAGTGATTCGCCGAGCTTCTTGATCTGCGACTTGGACGTGTTGGCGTCGAAGGGATCAATGTCGGTGTCGAATCCGCGGTAGTCGAGCGTGACGTCCACGTCCTCCGAGAAGCGGCTGATCGCGTCGAAAACCTTCGATAGCGATGTGCCGCCTTTGAAAGCCATGGGCAGCCGACCCGGCATCTGGAAAAGGTGCTGCAGAACCCAGCAGACCCAGACGTCCTTTTCCAGGACGACTGCCGCGCGGCCCAACTCTGGCGCCAGGCCATTCAGAATCTCGGCCTGCTCTGCTAGCGGCAGCCGCAGAAAAGCCTCAGCCATTGACCGCCTGCTGCTCGTAGCGATAGAACACTGCCGCCATCCAGCCGGGCATCGATGCCTTGGCTGCCGAAAGCGCCTCGAACTCGCTGGCTGGCAGCTTCCGGCGAATTTTCTCGATGGTGCTGAGCGTCACTTCGTTCTTGCCCAGATACCAGAGCGCCGACAGTGCCACGCCCGCCGGGCGGCCAGCGAAGGCCAGCTTGCGCGACGCAGCGTGCTTGAGCACGACTTCCATTTTGCCCATCCGGAATCGTTTGCTCGGCCCGCTGGTGTAGAAGACCGGCTGCGTCGGGGTCTGGGTGGTCAGCTCAAAGCGCCGCGCCGCCTCCGCGCCATGCACCTGGAGTGACGCGCCCTTGGCCTTGGCCACCGTTTCCGCGACCTTGCTCGGCTCCGGCAGCACCTTGCCCAGATGCCGACTTTCTGTGGCGCGCACGAACACCCCGCGGGTCACGCGCGTGATCGCGCCAGCCTTCGCTAGGCGCGACAGCACCTGATCCACGGACGCACGCGCGCCCATGCCCAGGAATGCGGCAGGGGTGAACGGCTCCCCGGCGGGTAGTTTCTGGACGTACTGGCGGATGAGTTCGGATGTGCTCATGTCAGAAAACATACAGAAATATCTGACAGACGGCAATCACACCTGGGAAATTTTGACCTGTCCCCAACATTCGCAAACGCCAAATCGTTGCGGGCCAGCGGAGAGCATGTCGCAGTGTTCATGCGAGAACGGCGTCCGTTGATCACATGAATAGTCGATACGCATAGGCATTGCCCGGCAGGCTTGGCACATTGGCGATTGTTCGTGCTAATCGTTGTGAATATCGAATGGTGACGGGCACTGGGTCGTACAGGGCATCGTTGTTCCAATCCATCTTGGTTAACGCAAGGGCTTCAAGCGCGGTTATCTCCAATGGACCTATGCCAGCATGACGCACAAGACTGATCGGGCGCGGGATGCTCTTCTTGCCCTGGTAGTAGTCGCCCTGTAGCGCGGCACGGGGAGCATTGCCAGCCACCCAGACCAGTACAGAATGTCCGGAGCGTTGCAGCACCGTGCCACGAGGGACCGGGTAGCCATCAGGCTCGCTGCGTACCCCCTGTTTCCGGCCTTGGTTCAGCCACACGCCGCGCCAGCCTGGGCTGCTCGCGACCTCAATGCATTCGACCTCAGGCACGGCCGACAAGGCATCCAGAGCACCTTCCAGTTCCTCGGGCCTGAAGGCGGTCGTTTTGTGAACCACGAGGCGGCGAGGTAGCTGTCCACCGTTTCGACCCTGATAGAGGTGCAGACTGCGTGCCAGCACTGCGCGCATATCGTTCCGGCTCAGGAAGGGATTGCGTCGCGCCTCTTCGATGTCCTTGACAGGGTCTCGTGCCTCGAATGCAACGAATTGCATTCCGCCGCCATCTGCGTCAAAGACCTGCGAGCAGCAGGTCACGTAATGAGCGTCCTTGGGGTCGCCCCGCAGGGCGTAAGCGAGGCCAATATAGGCCGTCCCTTCCGGAACCTCCGGAAGAGACGCCAGCTTCCAGGGTATGCCGCCTGCCTTCACATACAGGGCGATTGACAGGCGCCACGCCAGAGAGGCCTTGTACAGATAGTTGATCGCTCGGTCATTGATCACCTGCGTCGGGATGCTATATGCCGCTCCCAAGGCCTTGAGCGCATCGTGGGCATCGAAGCCCGGTGCCCTAAAAGCCGCTTGCCAGGCGTCTGGCAGATGGACGAGGGCGACATCGAACTGATCACGTACCAGCATCAGCCGATCCATTCCTCCTCGAAGGGCCTGCAACAACCGCTCGTGCGCCAGTCCGCCCTCGCCTAGCGCGTTGAGATCATCAGGCAGCTTGATGTGAGCGCTGCCGGTTGGTGCTCCTATCAAGGGGACTCCAAAGACGCCGACGAAACCCCGGAAGTACGGGACATACTCTTTTCGGTCCCCGGGCTTCTGACTCGATCGCAGAGTCTCGATCAAATCCCGCAACCCAGCCCATCCACTCGCGGGTGCGATAGTTGCTATCCGCAAAGCCGGGGTATAGGCCCGGAACGTAGAGGAACTGTAGGGGCCATGGTGGTCGAGCCCACGTAGCGGGTTCACGTCGAGTGACGTATCGGTCGGATCGAACGTCAACTGAGGTTCTTCCAGCAGAGCGAAGGGGGCCAGCTTCGACGCATCGAAAATAGCGCTCATCGACGATCCCGTAGAAAGTAGTCGTGCTCATGACTCGGGCGGCTCCAAGCCGTGGCCGGAGACAAGCGGAACTCGGCATCCTGACCTGCCCCGTCCTTCAGCCCAACCGCGCGCAGGGAATAGGACCCATCTCCAGCTAGCATCTTTGCCCAGGCAGCGATGATCTGAGCCCAGGCTTGGTTGCGGCGCAAAACCCATCGTTCGCGCCGCCAATTGATCGCCGGGTCACCTTGTCGAAGAACCTGGAATGCGAGATCACCCGATGCAGCTTCGGCATCGCCGTCGTTATCCGCATCGCGGTGCGGGAACTCCACAGAGGTGAATGGCTCGAACGCGCACCACCACTGACCGTTCAAGGACTCCAGGCGGATCTGCACACCCTCATTGAAGGGATAGTCGAGGTCGGGAATATTGCCGACCAGGGCAGTGTTGTACGCACGCTTGAGCTCCGCAAGCTGCTTATCGCGACGAGTAGCGACTTCCGGCGTGTCGTTCGGAAACCCGCTTTGCACCAGCAGGGAGTGGCCTTTACGGCGTAGCCGGGCAAAAAGCGGTCGCCTGCGGCACAACGCGCGGACCAGCGCGTCGTAGAGCAGTCCGCGAGCCCAGCTATCTTTGTCAGGGTCCAATTCGAGCGTTCCTTCGACACGGCCCCCTACACTTGCAAAGGCGCGCTCGAGATCGATGTCAGTCCCGAAAGCCGCCAATTCACGCCCGGCGCTGGCGACGATGCCCCAGACCTTGGCCTCGCGTAGCAGTTCTCGCGCACGAGAAGTTGAAACTGGCTGATCGACCTGGATACGACGCGCGATGGTCGGCAGGGCAAGTATCGGAAGCGCCGAGCATTGCAGCACGGGAAACTTCCGCCGCTCCGCCGTCGGCAGCGGAACCTCGCGGAGGACCGGATCGGGACGCGCCTGATACACATGGGTCTGCAGTGGCCCCGGAAGCTCGATGCCGTCGGCAATGTCGGCCGCCAGTTCATCGAACGTCTGGGACTCTACGACAGCAACGGAAACACCGGCTTTATCTGCCGTTTCCAGCAACTGCGTTACGGCGGGCAAGAGCGAATCTGCTGCTCGAGTCACCCAGAAAAGCCCGCCCGGAAATGCCTTGGGCTGCGCCAATGTTTCGGTCAGGGCTTCCATAACCGAGGCGTCGCGCCCGCTATAGCCGACCACCACGAGGCCGAAGCGCGCGCAAGCTGCCGACAATAGCCGCCGCATCTGCGAGTCCTGCGTTTTCAGTTCCGCGGTCGTGTTCTTCAGTTCGACCGATTGAAAGTCGCCATGCAGTTTGGCAAGCAAGGGCCAACGAGACTCGCGCATACACAGCTCGGCTCGAGAGGCGTTGTCGATGGCCGCAACGGTCAGATGGGCACGCTCAGCAGGCTCGACTAACTGGTCGGTCAGCGTTGCAGCGGTCTCTACCAGAGAGTCGAAGTTTGTTGTGAAGACGCAGGGAATCCGCTGGGTAGTGAGCAGTGCCGCGAGTACCCGGTGTGCGAAGGACGGGCTGCCTTTCTTGATCGCGGCCTCGACATACAGGCGACGATCTTCAGTAGTGGGGTAGACGGCCTCGAATGCCGCTGCGTATTCGGTTGGATCGTTTGGCGTGGGGAGCGCCGAACGTGTACTGAGGAACGCATTGATCCTTTCGGTCCATAGTGGATCATTGGCATCGACTTCGCGCAGCGACATGCCGGAAAGCTGGCAGAACAACCGCTTCTTGAAGTCCGTGATCATCGCGTAGCCGGTGGGAACTCCGGCTGATGCGGAGGCTCCGGCGCCAAGGAACCAGGCCAGCATTTGCGGTCGCAGGCCGAACTGCCTCGCGAACTCTGGTCCCTTCAGCGTGCGGATCACGCGGCAGATTCTCCATTTGTGGCCGCGCCAAACAGGCGCTCCAGCGTCGCCGGAATCAGGGACTGGTTCGCTTCGCGGATGGCCGAGTGCTTGGCTTTCAGTTCTGCGACCTTGGATTGGAGAGCGTCAAAGGCGCGCCGTGTTTCGATCGGTGGCACTGGAACCTCAATCACTGCGAGCTTTTCAATACCCAGCGTGCGGTTGCGGCCGGCTCCGCCCGGTGACGCTTCGCCGATCTTTTCCAAGCCTGCCTCGGTCAGGAAGTAGTAGCGGAGGAACTCTGCGCTGGAGAGTTGCTGGTTGACCACGCAGGTGATGAACCGGTGCGACCCGAAGCGGCTGGCATCCTCTGGCTGGGCGATGGCGATGGCGCCTTCCCAGGCGAAAACGTTGGAGAAAAGAAGGTCGCCGGGTTCGATGTGGAACAGACGCTTGCTTCCCGCTTCGGCTCCGCTCAATGGTGGCTTGTGGAACGTGCCTTTTCCGAATGAACGGATGCCGAGTTCAGGGTAGCTGCCCTCCAAGGACACTGCCTCCTCGCGCCGCACCAGCGGTGCGACCTCCGACATGGGCCGGACGGTGGCGGAGGCAACGGCGTCGCGGAAGCGCACGGCCAGCAGGCGGTCGGAATCGGCTTCGATGTCGTCAAGATGCTTGTTCACCTGCCGCGCTTTGTCGGCCAGCGTGTCGAGGTGGGCAACGACGGCTTGCTGCTCGGCAAGCGGCGGGAGCGGAACAACTATTTCCTGCAGCTTTTCGAGCCCGAGAGTTCGATTCCTGCCGGCTCCGCCCGGAGAGGCACGTTGAAGCTGGGCTAGACCATCTGGAGTTCCCAGATAGCGGACAAGGTAATTGGCGTCTGCGCGTTTGGAATCGACCGCACAGGTGATGAAGCGATGGGAACCGTAGCGCCCTCCATCGTCAGCGCCAGCAACGGCTACAGCGCCTTCCCATGCGAACACATTGGAGAGAATCAGGTCGCCTTTCTCGATACGGAAAAGTCGCTTGCTACCTACTTGTGCTCCCTGTAGCGGCGGCTTATGGAATGTGCCCTTTCCGAACGAGCGAACTCCCAACTCGGGGTATACGGCATCAAGGTCAATATCCACTGGTCGCCTGACGAGTGGAGCAATCTCCCCGAAGCGAACCTTGGGGTGCGGCTTCATGTAGCGGTCTCGCTGACCAGTATGTCGATCTCACCGAGCAGTCGCATCACCTCCTGCTCTTTGACACGCATAGCGGCCACCAGGTCCTTCGGATCGGCGTGTTCCAGTCCCTGCCTGGCGTTGGGATTCTTGAGGTCGAGGTTGTAGAGCGGCCAGTAGAGGGCGTCGCCACGGACCTGAGCTGCTTTCGCAGTGGCCTCGTGCGCCTGCTGTCTGGCTTTCACCTCCCGCTGTTGCGCAGTCAACGCAGCCTTATCGCTGTTGCTTGCGTTGCTTAGTGCAAGTTCCAGATCGCGCAGCGGCTTGCCGAGCGCCATCGCGTTTGTGCGCTCGGCCTCAGCGTGCTGCCAGTGCGGCGTGGCAGCGGCGACCGCTGCGGCCTTGCGAGTGGCGAAGTCCAGCTTCCAGGCTTGAGGTCCTTCCTCGCGCTGGTTCCACCAGGCCTGTGCCGCGGCGAATTCCTCGAATTGCAGGGGTGCGGTCTTGGAGTATTTCTTTCGGCCTTCCGGCAACGGCAGCTCGTAGTACCAGATGTCCTGCGTCGGTCCGCCGCGCTCGAAGAACAGCAGGTTGGCCGGGATATCGGTATAGGGCGCGAACACACCTTGCGGCAGGCGCACGATGGTGTGGAGCCGGAACTCCTTGAGCATCTCTTCTTTGATGACGGCACAAACACCGTCACCGAATAGCATGCCGTGAGGTACGACCACGGCGGCGCGTCCGCCGCGCTCGGCGCCGAAGCCGGCCACGCGCAGCTTGCGCATGATGAATTGCAGGAACAGCAGCGCGGTTTCCGACGTCTGCATATTGGCGGGGAAGTTGGCCTTGATGCCAGCCTCCTCCTCGCCGCCGAAGGGTGGATTGGTGAGAATGACGTCCACGCGCTCGCTGTGGCCGATTTCGCTGACGCGGCGCTCCAGCGTATTGCCGTAGGCGATCTGCGGCGCCTCCAGCCCGTGAAGCAGAAGATTCATCTGTACCAACATATACGGCAGTGGCTTGGCTTCCTGCCCGAACAGGGTTTCGCGTTGCAGTGTGTGTCGCTCTTCGGTCGTCTTGATCGATTTAGCAATGTGGTCGTAAGCCTCTACCAGGAAGCCGCCGGTGCCGCAGGCCGGGTCCAGCAGGGTTTCGCCGAGCTTGGGGTCGGTGACCTGCACCATGAAGCGCACGACCGGACGCGGCGTGTAGAACTCGCCGGAGTCGCCGGCCGCGTCGCGCATTTCGCGCAGCATGGATTCGTACAGGTGCGAGAGGGTGTGAATCTCCTCGCTGCTGCTGAAGTGAATTCCGTTGATCTTGTTGACGATATCGCGCAACAGATAGCCGCTGACCATGCGGTTCTGCACGCCCTTGAAGACGTTGGCGATGACCTCGCGCTGGCTGCCTTTCTCACTCTCTCCCGAGAGACTGCGCAGATAGGCAAACAAACCCTTGCCGTGCTGGCCGTCCGGGCGGATGGTTTCTTCCTGGTTGATGAAAGCCAGCAGCTCATCGCCGCTCAGACCGTCCTGGCGCGTGCCCCAGTCGCGCCAGCGATACGGTGCATCGACGATGGCGTGATATGGTCGGCCGTCGAGTTCGCATTCTTCGGCGTGGACGATTTCGAGGTCGTCGAGGAACTTGAGGAACATCACCCAGGTGAGCAGCGGCAGGCGATCCACGTCGCCGTTGAGGCCCTTATCCTTACGCAGAATCTTGCGCGCGCTGCCGATCAGCGCGGTAAGGTTCTCGCGCGTGGTGAGCTGGACCTTGGCTTTCCTGGTCGTCTTTTCCTTCGGGGGCATTCAGTGCTCTTATTGGTATAGGGCGGATTGCAAACGGGACACCGCGTCCTTCATGCCCTTCACGCCGCCGAAATGACGCGCGGCGATTTCGGAAGGGCTGCCATAACGGTCGAAGGGTTTCACCTTCATCAGCTCGGAGAGCGCGCTGAACTGTACGATACCGCGCTCCACATATTTCTCCAGTAGCAGCGAGAGAACGTCGCGGGCGGTTTCACCGTGTTGCGCGAATAAATCCTGCGCCGCTTTGCGGGCACGCTCGGCACGCTGGCGGCGCGTGAGTAGCGGTGCGTTCCAGGCGAGATGGCAGAGCAGATCGAAGGGATCGGCGTCGGGCTGGTCGCTGGCGGCGGCGAGTTCCTCGAAGCTGATGCCGCGCTCGGTCAGCTCCCGCAGGACTTCGACACGGGTGTCCGGGTTCGACCAGGCGGATTGCAGGGCATCGCGGCTGGGATACATTGAGCGCACCGCTCGGCCGGAATACTCGGTGTAGCTCGCCACCTGGAGCTTCTTGCCCTCGGTGTCGAGGTCGTAAACCAAGTGGCCGATGATCTCGACTTCGCCACCATCGACGTAGAACTTGCGTGGCTCGTCGGGTGGGTCGGTGATGATTTCGGCATCGCCGTCAGCAGGCTCGACGACGTATTCGGCTTCTGGCTCCGCGATGCCGGGGGTGGGCTCGACGACTGTCTCCACCGTCTCGCCTTCCGGGCCGATGATGACCTCTTCGATTTGCGCAGGATCGCCGTCGAATTCCGGGTCGGCGAAATGGCGGGTGGCCGTGCCGGTGAAATCGACGATGTTGAAGTATTCCTTGCCGTAGTCGGTCTTCAGGCGCGTGCCGCGGCCGATGATCTGCTTGAACTCCGAGCGCGAGCCGACCACGCGGGCGAGCACGACGTTCTTCACCATCTCCGCATCCACGCCGGTTGTCAGCAATTGCGAGGTGGTGAGGATGACCGGTGTGGGCTTGTCCACGTCCTGGAAATAGCCAAGGTGCGTAAGCCCGATCGTGCCCTCGTCGGCGGTCACGCGGCAGACGTAGTCGGGGTATTGCTTGACGAGGTCGCTGTTGAGATTCACCAGCTCCTGGCGGAATTCGGCGGCGTGTTCCTGATCGACGCAGAACACGAGGGTCTTGGCGAAGCGATCCGTGCCCTTGAGGAAGTCGGTCAAATGCCGGGCCATGGCCTTGGTGCGCGCGCGGAGTGCGACAACACGCTCGAAGTCCTTGGTCTGGTACTCGTCATCCGGCACCGCGCGGCCGAACCGATCCAGTTCATCCTTCGAGGGCCTCCAGCCAGCGGCATCGACTGAGGTAATGACGCGGTGCACGCGATAGGGTGCGAGGAAGCCATCCTCAATGCCCTGGCGCAGGCTGTAGGTGTAGACCGGGTTGCCGAAGTAGTTGTAGCTGTCGCGCGACTCCTCGCGCAGCGGCGTGGCGGTCATGCCGAACTGCACGGCAGGCGTGAAGTAATCCAGAACCGCGCGCCAGCTGCTGGTGTCCCGCGCGGACCCGCGATGGCATTCGTCGATGACGATCAGGTCGAAGAAATCCGGCCGGTACTGGCGAAAGACATCTTCCGAAGCCGTGGAGAGCGACTGGTAGATGCCGAAGTACATGTCGCGGCTTTGGCTGGTGTCGCCACCGCTGATCTTGTGCCGGGCGTCGCCAAAGGGCGCGAACATCTTCGCCATCGGGTCGTCGACCAGGATGTTGCGGTCGGCGAGGAACAGGATCTTGGGGCGCCGGTATTCGCCGGTGCGGTTCCAGCGGCTGTTCCACAGCTTCCAGCAGATCTGGAAGGCCACACAGGTTTTGCCCGTGCCGGTGGCCAAGGTCGCGAGGATGCGTTTCTGACCGAGCAGGATGGATTCGATAACGCGGTTGATGGCAATCTGCTGGTAATAGCGTGGCACCTTGCCGGACACCAGGTTGAACGGTTCCAGCAGGTGGGGCTCAGCGGTTTCTGGAATCGCCGCGGCTCCACTCAGTCGCTGCCACAGCTCAGCGGGGGTCGCGTATCGCTCAACCTGCTGCTCGGTGCCGATGAGGTAGTCGATCTCGATGATGCGGCTGCCGTTGGTGGCATAAGCGAACTTGAGCCCGAGCATTTCGGCGTACTCGCGCACCTGCTGCACACCGGTTTCGGCAGGCAGGCCAAGTTCCTTGGCCTCGACAACGGCGAGCGGAAAATCGCGGCGGTAGTACAGCAGGTAGTCCGGCTTGCGCTGCTTTCCACGCCGGACCTTGCCTCCAGCCACAATGATCCGGCCGTTCGTGATGCTGCGTTGCTCACCGATGGAGTGCGGAGACGTGGACCAGCCGCTTTCGACGATTTTCGGTGTGACCAACTCTCGGCAGGTGTCCGCTTCTGTCATCACCGCGGGGTGAGTCGCCTGGCTGTTCACTTGGCCTCCGGTGTCACCAGCGGGACAGTGGGGAAGTAGTTCTTGTAGCGCCGGGTGTCGCGGGTCAGGATTCCGCAGCCAAGCACTGCCGCATGGGCGCCAATGAAAAAGTCCGCCAGAATGCTCGTTCGCTGACCGCCGCCGTGACGGTACTTCACGAAGGCGCGGCCGGCCAGGAAGAGCGCGGGGCGGGGTAGCTCCTGGTATGCGAGTCCTATGTCGTCGATCACGTCGTCGAGAGCATCGACAGAATCGAAGGTTAACGACAGTTCTGAATAGATCACCGGATTGATGAGCAGCTCATGCACTTGGGCCTGAGCCCGTAGCTGGCGCACCGACCAGTCCGCCCATGCCGGGTCGTCTTCGAGCACGTCCAGCAGGACGTTGGTGTCCACGAGCATCATGGGGCGTCGCTCAGTCTGCCCCGCGTAGAAGCGCCATCAGTTCATCGGTGCGCCACTTGACCTGTGCCTTGCCACGCGCCGACTCAAAGCGGTCACGTTTGCTGGCGGGCCGCCCGCCAGCCTTCTGCACGACGACCTGACCCTCGCGGTTCACATCAAAGTCCACGCCATCGCCTGGTGACAGGCGCAGCGCGTCCCGCACCTTCTTGGGGATGGTGACTTGCCCTTTGACCGTCATTGTCGTAGCCATGACCGGCTCCATGCGTAATACGGAAGGTTTAAGTGTATTACTCGAAATGGTGTTGCGCTATAGAGTCAGGCGAGAGCCTGTTTATACCGCCGGCAAGGGCTTGGGCTGGATGTGAACCAGCTGAGAATCCCGTCCCGCCGTTGATAAAAAACATAAAAAACCCCGCAATTACGCGGGGTTCAAGTACATCTTCGGTTCCTCTTGGAACCTTGATTTGGTGGAGGCGGGGGGAATTGAACCCCCGTCCGCCAATGCTCCGCCTTCGGTTCTACATGCGTAGCCTAGTCTTTGGTTTTCATCCCCAGCTGCCGAACAGGCACGGAACGCTGAGGCCTATCCCCTTGAGGTTTTCGAGCATCGGCGAAGGGCGCGCGTCAGCCTTATTCGGTAAGAGTCGACGTTTGATTCCGGAGTACCGACACTGCCGGGTCAAACGCTCACCGGAGTTTAGGCGGCGAGGGCGTAGTTGGAGTCGTTCGCAACTAGCTTGTTTGCAGACCGTTTAACGAGCAGATCTGCAGCTCGGCATGCCCCTCGGGTTTTGCGATCGACGTCGAAACCATGTCGCCCCCGTGAAGTCCCGGTAAGACTACCACGCCGCGGACGAGTTCCGTCGGCCGCATACCAGAACGGCGGCTTGCGCCGTCGTTCTGGTCACTCCGGAAACCTAAACCGGAATCACGGCACGATGTTGAAGAAGAAGCCGTAGGCGTGACTGAGGGTGTTGGTCGGCGAGCCCGACACGCTGACCCACAGCTCGGTGCTGGCGCTGGCGCCGGACTTGAGCTGCGTCGCCAGCGGAATGCTCTGCGTCACCGACACCGTTGCACCCGGGTCCAGCGTCAGCGTCATCGGAGCGGCGCCGTCTTTCTTGCCGATGTCGTAGCTGGCAATGCCGTAGGCCGAGCCGGTGGGCGAGGCGTAGACGCTGGTCCACAGGTCCACGGTCTGCGTAGCACCGGTGGTGTTGGTCACATCGTAGGTGAAGTTGCAGGCGCTGCCAGCCGGCAGGCTGCTGTAGTTGTCGCAGGGGATCAGGTTGGTGATGCTGATCGGCAGAATCTGCGCCCAGATCGTCTGGCCGGTGACGCTGGTGCCGCTGAACTCGAAGTTCGCCGCATATGAGGTCGCTTCGCCGCGATGCGCCCACAGCTGGTAGCGGCCGCTGGCCAGGCCGGTAGCGCGGAACGAGAACTTACCGCTGCTGTTGGGTGTGATGTTGCCGAGGTTGATCGTGCACAGGTCATAGCTCGGGTCGGCGCAGAGCTGCAGTGAGACGTAGGCGCTGCCGTCGCCGAGCGGCTGGCCGGTGCTGGCGTCCATCGCGGTGCCGGCGATGACCACCGGCGAGGGCTTGGATACCGACATCGGCGCGCGCTTTGTGGCCCGGGCGATCATCGGCGCTCGGTTCTTGCCGGTGGCAACCGTCAGCGTGGCGTTGGGGCCGACGGTGAAGGTGAAGCCATCGGCGTGGCCGGTGGTCTGCGCCAGTTTGTCGCTGCTGGCGGCGAAGATCTGCACCGTTGCCACAGCGCCCGACGCCATGCCGGCCAGCGACAGCGACTGCTTCACCTTGGTCGAAGCGCCCGGTTCCAGCGTCACCACGAACGGCTTACGCGCGGCGCTTTTGCCGACCATGAAGGAGCTGAATCCTTCCACGGAGCTGTTGGGCTGGGCGTACGTCGTCGACCACAGCGAGGCGGTGACCGCCGCCGTGGTCGTATTGGTCACGATGTAGCTGTAACTGCAGCTGCCACCGCTACCGGCGCTGGTGCAGGGCAGCACATCACTGATCTGCAGCGGCAGGCCGCTCATCTTGAAGTTCAGCTTGCTCGACTCGGTGTTCTCGTCGATGGTGAATTTCTTCGAATACAGGATGGCGTAATTGCTGGCCTGTGCCCACAGCTGATAAGTGCCCGGAGCGAATCCGAGCAGCGGCAGGCTGTACTGACCCTCGGCATCGGGGAAGACGGCAGTCGTCGTCGAGGCGCAAAGCTTCGCGTCGGGTGAACTGCAGGACATCAGCTGCACATAGGCGGCGTTGTCGCTGGTCAGCGGCGCCAAGGTTACGGCGTCTAGCAGCTTGCCGCTGATGACCGCGGTGGTCGGCTCGCCAACGGTGAGTTGGTAGGTGCCGGTGGCGCTGTTGGCGCCATTGAAGCTGAAATCAGGGAAGCCGCCGGCGGCGATGGTGACGACGCCGTCGCTGGGCACGGTGATCAGCAACAGCGATTCGGTGCCGACGCCGGAATCGTCGTCCGATGCGAGCTGCGTGCAGGACGAGTCGAAGAAGCCGAGCACGGTGTCGCTGATGGTGCCGACGCCCGAGGGCGCGCCCTTCATATCGATCTGCAGCGCGGCGCCGGGCGTGGCGGTGAAGCGGTAGTAGTCGACGTCGCCGAGGTCGATCGTGCCGTCGGCGGTAAAACTGCTGCCGGCGACGGGCTGGGCGGTGGCGCAGCTGTTGTTCGGTTCGGTTTCGGCGATGTCGGCCCATACGCTGGGGCTGGCAAGTGCTGCGACGAGCAGCAGCAGACTGTGGAATGGCTTGATCATGATGACGTGGTTCCCCTGATTGTTTTCACGCAAAGAAAATCCATTCCCGAAGGCGGCCACCGGTTTCGACGCTGGCCGTGTGACGGCGCGACAACCCGGCTGCCTTCAGGCGGTGCGCACAAAAAGCAATGCGCCTGCCAGCGCGCGGCGAAAGCTCGGGTAATCCCGGGGGGCTGAGTGGAAGCAGGTTCGCGGCTGCAGGTAGCAGCCGGTCATCTCTGGGGGAAACCCCCGCGGGGTCGCGAAACGCTGTAGTTTTTGCCCTACAGCGTCGAGTTGAATGGGGCTGGCACGTCGTGCTCAATCGGGTTTCGGCTTTGCTTCAGCCGCGATGGTGGCCGAGCGTTCACGTCCCCCGCTTAGGGCTCGTCTCGGCCAGGATGCAGCGTCCGCCGGATCAGCGGGCGCGCATGATCCGGCCTTTCTGCCGGTCCCAGTCGCGTTCCTTCAGCGTGGCGCGCTTGTCGTGCTGCTTCTTGCCCTTGGCCAGGCCGATCTGGATCTTGGCGAAGCCCCGCGTCCAGTGCATGTCCAGCGGTACCAGGGTGTAGCCGGCGCGCTCGACCTTGCCGATCAGCTGGCCCAGTTCCTTGGCGTTGAGCAGCAGCTTGCGCGAGCGCGTCGGGTCGGCGACGACGTGGGTCGAGGCCGACAGTAGCGGCGAGAACTGTGCGCCGATCAGCCAGGCTTCGCCCTTCTTCAGCACCACGTAGGCTTCGGCAATGTTGCCGTGGCCTTCACGCAGGCTTTTGACCTCCCAGCCGACCAGCATCAACCCGGCTTCGTAGGTTTCTTCGATGAAGTAGTCGTGCCGCGCGCGCCGGTTGACGGCGATCAGGCGGTCGGCATCCTTATCGTCTTTCTTCTTGCTCATCCGGCCATTATAGGGGCGCCGGCCCGGCGCCCGTGGGCACGACTACAGCCCTAAGGGCTCGTAAATGGATAACTTGGACGAACGTTGCCGCCCCGGAACGCGCCAGGCAAGGCGCGAGGAGCGCCGATGGCTTATCTCGCCATGACATTGAGTCATGACTCGCCGGGGCCATCGGCTGTGCTCATTGCACATGAGCGACGAGCAACGCCGCCTGGCGCGCTCCGGGGCGGCAACCCGAAGGGCCGGGGTCTGTTGTCGCGCACTGCCGCGTCATTCCTCGCTTATGTACGTTAAGTACATCGCGCTCGTCATTCCTTACATTGCACGACAACAGACCCCGGCGTTCGTCCACGTTATCCATTTACGAGCCCTTACACTACGGCCGTGAACATCCGCGAAAGCAGCTACGGTTACTGGAGTTCCGCACGCGCCTTCGTCTGGGTGGCCGCGGGCGGCTGTATCGGCATCGGCAATATCGCCCGCCTGCCATATTTGATGGGCCAGTATGGAGGCTGGGTGTTTCTGGCGGTCTATGTCGGCGCGCTGCTGCTGCTTGGGCTGCCTTTGCTGGTCGCGGAATGGGCGCTGGGCCGCTGGATGCGCGACGACGTCATCACCGGATTCGGGCGCATGGCACAGACCGCGGATGCGAGCCGGCGCTGGCGCCTGCTCGGCGGCTGCGCGCTGCTCGGCGCTTTGATGATCCTGTCGTACTACAGCGTCGTCGCCGGCTGGAGCCTCGGTTACGTGTTCCGCGCCGCGTCCGGTGGTCTCGACGGCGATGCGGCCGCGGCCGCCGGGCGCTTCCTGGAACTGGCGCAGGACCCGGAGCGCTCGCTGGCCTGGCACACGCTGTTCATGGTGATGACCTGCATCATCGTCGCCCAGGGTTTCCGCGAGGGCATGGAGCGCGCCGCCGGCTACTTCGTGCCGGTGGCCTTCGTTGCACTGGTGGCGATCGTGCTGGCCGCCGCGCACTACGGCGACACCTATGCCGCGGCCGAGTACATGTTCGTCGGCGACGCTGGACGGCTCGGCTGGCGCGGCGTGATGGAGGCGCTGCAGCAGGCATTCTTCACCTTGGCGCTGGGCTTTGGATCGATGCTGACGCTGGGCGCCTACCTGCCGGCGAGTATGCCGCTGGGGCGGCTGGCCCTGACCGTGATCGTGCTCGACACGCTGTTCAGCCTGCTCTGCGGCCTGGTGCTGCTGGCCTTCGTGCTCGGCGCCGGGCTGCAGCCGTCGCCGGGCATCGGCATGGTGTTCCAGACCTTGCCGCAGGCCCTGCCGCCGGGCTGGGCGGGCATCGCGGTTGCCACGTCGTTCTATCTGGTCATCTTCGTCGTCACCTTGTTGTCGGCGGCGGCCTTGCTGGAGCCGCTGACGCGGTACCTGATGGAGCGGCTGAGGCTGACGCGGGTGTTCGCCGCGACGGCGGCGGCGATCATGGTCTGGTATCTCGGCCTGGGCTCGATGCTGTCGTTCAACGTGCTGGCCGATCTGCGGCTGTTCGGCCAGAACTTCTTCGAATGGATGCAGCTGCTCAGCGCCACGCTGATCGCGCCGCTGTCGGGCCTGATGATCTGCGTGCTGATCGGCCATGTGCTGCCCACGGAACTCGCGCGCTCCGTGGCCGGGCCCCGTGAGGAGCGCTGGACCGGGCTATGGATTTTCATGTTGAGTTATCCGGCTCGGCTCGGCTTGCTCGCGATCCTGCTGTATGCGCTCGGTGCGTTCGACTGGCTCGCCCGGCTGTGGGCCGCCTGATGCTCACGATCGCAGACCCGGCATGAGAACGCTGGAGCGCTCCGCTCTGATGCCGTTCGCCGCCGCCGATCTGTTCGGCCTGGTGGCCGACGTCGGCGCCTATCCCGAATTTCTGCCGGGCTGCGTGTCGGCGCAGATCGAGTCCGACGAGCCACTTGCCGATGGCTGCCGCCGGGTCCGGGCTCGCGTCGGCTTCCGCGTCAGCGCGCTGTCTGACAGCTTCGCCACCGAGAACCTGATGCAGCACGGCACGCGCATCGAGATGCGGCTGGTGCAGGGCCCGTTCCGCAAGCTCGAAGGCGTCTGGGACTTCCAGGTGCTGGACGAGCGCGCCTGCAAGGTGTCGCTGGCGCTGACGGTGGATTTCGCCAGCCGGATCATGGAGGCGACGCTGGCGCCGTGGATGGACCGCGCCGTCAACGGCATCATCGATGCGTTCCGGCAGCGCGCGGAGCAGCGGCTGACGCGTGGCTGAGATGCTGAAGCTGCAGGTGGTCTACGCGTCCGAGGACCAGCAGACCGTCGTCGTGCTGGAACTGCCGGCCGGCGCCAGCCTGGCCGACGCGATCGATGCATCGGGATTGCGCGAGCGTTTCGATCTGGGCGATCTGAGCGGCCGCACCGGCATCTACGGCCGCTTGCGGCCCGAGCGCGAACCGCTGTGCGATGGCGATCGGGTCGAAATCTACCGGCCGCTGCTGGCCGACCCGAAGGACACGCGGCGCAAGCGGGCGCGGCTGCGCCGGCGCTGAGGTTTTCCCTGTTGCGGACCTGTTGCGGACCCGTTACGGAGCGCCTTGCGGCGTCGGTGTCTGCTCGCCGCCGTCGTCCGGCGGTCTCGGGCCGCGAACCGCTTCGGCCGCGTCCTTCTTCTCTTCGGACTTGACGAAGTTCAGGTCGGGCTTGGCCAGCTCGTCCACCTTGCCGGCCGAGGCCTGTTCGATGCCGTCCATCTTCGCCAGGCGATTGGCGTTGTCGAAATACAGGCTGATCGTGCGCGTGGTGACGTCGCCGCGCGGCGACTTGTAGTAACCGAAATAATCCCAGCGGTCGTCGCGGAACGGATTGCCGGCGACCGGCGTGCCCATCACGTACTTGACCTGGTCGCGGGTCATACCGACCTGCAGCTTGGCAAGGTCACGCTGGTCGATCACGTTGCCCTGGCGGGTCGGCAGGCGATACAGCAGCGAGCAGGCGGAGAGACTCAGGGCCAGAAGGCCGAGCAGCAGAATACGCATTGGGGACTTAAGGCTCGTTGTTTGCGTCGTGAAGACGCTGGAAGACTGCAAGAAGACTGCGATAATACCTAAACGTTCAAGGCGGCGGGCAACCGGCCCTCGCTACAGCCGGCCGCGAGCCTTTCAGGAGTGGGTCCAGTGGAATCATCCGATCTCAGAAGCGTCGGCCTCAAAGTCACGCTGCCGCGCCTCAAGATTCTGGAAATGCTGGAAAACAGTCCGACGCGCCACCTGTCCGCCGAAGACATCTACCGCCGCCTGATGGACGGTGGCGAAGACATCGGCCTGGCCACGGTTTACCGGGTGCTGACCCAGTTCGAGACCGCCGGCCTGGTCACGCGCCATCACTTCGAGGGCGGGCACGCGGTGTTCGAGCTTGAGCGCGGCCAGCATCACGATCACCTGGTGTGCATGAACTGCGGGCGCGTCGAGGAGTTCGAGGACGAGACCATCGAAAAGCGCCAGCGCGACCGGGCCAAGGAACTCGGCTTCAAGATGACCGAGCACAGCCTGATCATCTACGGCGAATGCCAGCGCGAAAGCTGCCCGAACCTGAAGGCACTGCGACCGCCACGCTCAGCGGCCCCGTAGGAGCGG
Source organism: Hydrocarboniphaga sp. (assembly GCF_028291725.1). Classification (GTDB taxonomy): domain Bacteria; phylum Pseudomonadota; class Gammaproteobacteria; order Nevskiales; family Nevskiaceae; genus Hydrocarboniphaga. The sequence goes on from NZ_JAQGNT010000059.1 coordinate 44,912, forward strand.
TCCTTGACCGCGATCGAGGCCGCAGAGAGCACAATCGCGGACAAGGTCCGCTCCTACAGTTGCGGATCTAGCCCTAGCCGCCCGCGCGCTCCAGCAGTTCCTTTGCATGTGCCTGCGTCGAGGCCGTGATCTCGACCCCGCCCATCATTCTGGCCAGCTCCTGCACGCGCTGTGCCTGATCCAGCGGCATGACGCGGGTGTAGGTGCTGCCGGCGCGCACTTCCTTGGCGATACCGTGGTGGCTGAGGCCCTGGGCCGCGACCTGGGCCAGATGGGTTACGCACAGCACCTGGCGGTCCTGGCCCAGCGCGCGCAACTGCTGGCCGACGATCTCGGCGACACCGCCGCCGATGCCGGCATCGACTTCGTCGAAGATCATCGTCGCGGCACCGCCGGCGTTGCTGCCGGCGACCTGGATCGCCAGCGACAGGCGTGACAGCTCGCCGCCGGAGGCGACCTTGGCGATCGGCCTGGGCGGCTGGCCGGGGTTGGCGGAAAAATCGAAGCGCACTTCATCGGCGCCATGAGCGCGCGGTGCCGCGCCGGCATCCAGCTCGACCGCGACGACGAACTCGGCGTTGGCCATGCCCAGGCTGCGCACGCCGCGCGTGACCTGTTCGGAGAATTGGCTGGCGGCCTTGCGGCGCTGGGCGCTGAGTTGCTGCGCGGCGGCGCGCCAGGCGGTTTCGACTTCGCCTTGTTCCTTGACCAATTTTTCGGCGCCACCGGCCGCGGCTTCGGCCTCGTCGAGTTCGGCGCGCAACGCGATCAGGCGCTCCGGCAGATCATCGGCGCGCAGGCGGTGCTTGCGCGCCATGTCGTGCACGTCGGTCAGGCGCTGCTCGACCTGCTGCAGCTGCGCCGGGTCCAGGTCGAGCCGGTCGAGCAGGCGCTGCAGCGCCTGCGTGGCTTCGCGCAGCTGGCTCTGCGCCGCGCCGACGCTGCTCTCGATGTCAGCGAAGCCGGCATCGATCGCGCTCAGCGAGGCCAGCAGCAGGTTAGCGCTCGACAGCTGGTCGTAGGCGCTGGATTCGCCGCCGTACAAAAGCTCGAGCGCGCGGCCGCCGTCCTCGAGCAGGCGTCCGGCATTGGCGAGCCGGCGATGATCGATGTCGAGCTGCTCGAGTTCGCCGGGCTGCAGGTTCAGCGCGTCGAGTTCGCGGATCTGGTAGCGCAGGAACTCGAGCTGCGCCGGATCGCGGGTGCTGGCCTTGCCGAGTTTTTCGATCTGCGCGCCAAGCAGGCTCCAGCGCTGCGCCAGCTCGGCGGTTTGCGCAAGCTCGCGCGCGTGCTCGCCATAACTGTCGAGCAGGCTGCGCTGGGTATCGGCGCGCACCAGGGTCTGGCTCTGGTTCTGGCCGAAGACTTCGATCAGGGTTTCGCCGAGTTCGCGCAGTGCGCTCGCGGCCACTGGCGCGTTGTTGACGAAGGCGCGGGTGCGGCCCTCGGCATAGACCACGCGGCGCAACACGCAGGCGTTGGTGTCGTCGGCGTCGAGCATTTCCTGATCCTGCAGCCAGGCGCGGGCGGCGGGTGCGTCGCTCAGTGAAAACTCCGCGCTGATTTCGGCGCGCTCCTGGCCGCTGCGCACCAGCGCGGCTTCGGCGCGGGTGCCGATGGCCAGGCCGATGGCGTCGATCAGGATCGACTTGCCGGCGCCGGTCTCGCCGGTGAGCACGGTGAAGCCACGCCCGAACTCGAGGTCCAGGGCGTCGATGATCGCCAGATTCTTGATCGAAAGGCCGAGCAGCATAGATCGGTTTTTTAGCGCTCCAGCACGGTCTGGCCGCGGCCCCAGCGCAGCTTGTTGCGCAGGATCGCGAAGTAGCTGTAGCCCGCCGGGTGGATCAGCCGCAGCGCCGCGGCGCCGCGCGTGATCTCGACCGCGTCGCCGGTCGCCAGCGATTCGCCGATCTGGCCGTCGATCGTCATCATCGCCTGCAGCGACGTCGGCGGCAGGGTTTCGTCGCCGCAGACCACCAGGCGCACGCGCTGCTCGCCGCCGACCACGATCGGGCGATCCGACAGCGTATGCGGGCAGATCGGCACCAGCGCCATCGCCTGCAGGCTCGGATGCATCAGCGGGCCGCCGCCGGACAGCGCGTACGCGGTCGAGCCGGTCGGCGAGCACACGATCATGCCGTCGGCACGGTGCAGGCTGATGAAATCCTCGTCCATCCAGCTCTCGAACTCGAGCATCCGGATCGACGCCTGGTTGCGCAGCACCACGTCGTTGATCGCGATGCGCGGCATCGCATCGGCGGAGCTGCCGTCTCCGCCGGCGCGGATGATGCGTGCGCTCAGCACCATGCGCTCCTCGGTTTCGTATTCGCCGCGGATCACCGCGGCCAGCGAGTCGGCGATCTGCTCCGGCAGCAGGTCGGCCATGAAGCCGAGACGGCCCTGGTTGACGCCGAGCAGCGGCACGCCGGCCGGCGCCATCGAGCGGCCGGCGTCGAGCAGGGTGCCGTCGCCGCCGACGACGATCGCCAGTTCGACCGAGCGCGCCAGTTCCTGGCGCGATACGCGGCGGCCGGCCGGTGCTTCGGCCAGCGCGGCATTGTCTTCGACCAGCACTTCGCAGCCCTGCGCACGCAGCGCAAGACACAGGCTCGCGAGCGTCGGCAGATGCGGTTCGCGCCGTTTGCCGATCACCCCGACGGTGCGGAATGGCTTCATGGTGACTGTGGTTTATGGAACGCCAACACGATACAGGATGCCATGCCTGCCGGCGCGTCCTGTACGCCGTTTGCACAGGTCTGTCTTGACGCATTTTTTGCAGTCTGCAGGGCCTGTTAACCATCTTCCGGTCGCTGCGTTGTCACCCAACAAGGGGGCCAGACAAGGCGCGAGGAGGAGGCATAGTGGTGACTATGGTGACGACGAGCAACGCGGTATGGCCCCCTTGTTGGGTGGCAACCCTCCGGGCTGGCCCGAAAAAGGGCGCATTGCGGCGTCTCTCCTTCCTCGTGTACGTCCAGTACACTTCGTCAGTCGATCCTTGCACTGCGCCCTTTTTCGGGCCAGCGCAGCGATCGGATGATGGTTAACAGGCCCTACCGTCAGCTGCGTATCCCCTGAGAAACCCATGGCCGAACCCCTGGAACGACGCGCCGCTGATCTGCTGAAACTGCTGGTCGAGCGCTACATCGCCGATGGTCAGCCGGTCGGCTCGCGCACGCTGTCGCGCTCGGCCAGCCTGAACCTGTCGCCGGCGACCATCCGCAACGTGATGGCGGATCTCGACGAGCTTGGCCTGGTGGTGTCGCCGCACACCTCGGCCGGGCGCGTGCCGACCACGCGCGGCTATCGTTACTTCGTCGACTCGCTGCTGGCGCCGGAGCCGCTGTCGGACGCCGAGCGCGACCGCATTGCCGAGGATCTGGTACCGCGCGGCCGCAGCACCCAGGACATGGTGCAGGCGGCGTCGGCCTTGATCTCGCGGCTGTCGAAGATGGCCGGCGTGGTCACCACGCCGCGGCGCAATCTGGCGATCCTGCGCCGCATCCAGTTCATGCCGCTGTCGGACCGCCGCGTGCTGGTGATCCTGGTGGTCAACCAGAGCGAAGTGCAGAACCGCATCGTCGCCACCGACCGGCCCTACGGCGCGGATGAACTCGAGCGCTACGCCAACGTGCTCAACGAACATTTCGCCGGCCGCGACCTGGTCAGCCTGCGCAGCGCGCTGCTGCAGGACGCCAACGACACCCAGGTGCGCGTCAACCAGACCCTGCGCGACGCGGTGTTCATGGCCGAGCAGGCATTCAAGGGCGACAAGCCCAGCGGTGGCGATTACGTCTATGCCGGCGGCGGCAATCTGCTCGGCTTCCAGGAACTGGGCGATGTCGGCCGCCTGCGCGGGCTGTTCGACGCACTGGACCGCAAGCGCGATCTGCTGCAGTTGTTCGATTCCTGCCTGGCGGCGGAAGGCTTGCAGATCTTCATCGGCGAGGAATCGGGCTACCGGGTGCTGGATGAAGTCAGCGTGGTGACAGCGCCTTACTTTGTCGAAGGCCAGATCGCCGGCGTGCTCGGTGTGATTGGGCCGACGCGGATGGCGTACAGCCGGATCATCCCACTGGTGGCGGAGACGGCACGGCGGCTGACGGCGGGGTTGGACAATTGAAGCGCAGAACGTCAATTTCCATGGAATCTCGGATTTTCGCCTGTCTATTTCTCGCCGTGCCAATTGTGGCAGCAGCTGAAGATCCCACTGGCTGCCTTCAATCTGAACAGCAATCGGAGTTTCAACAGAAGGTATCTAAGCTCTCAGACACATTTGAAGTTACGTCAATCGCCACAGAAATGCGTCAGCTCATGCCCCAGATTCAGGAGGCACTCGACAAAGAACATCAGTGTCGTGCTCATCTTCCACTGTTTGGGGTCGATCCATGCTCAAAAGAAGCCGACACCTACAAATTTCTTACTATGCGCTACGACGCTCTTGAGTCGCAGATGCGTACATTCAATGAAACTTTGCAAACTCAGCTGAGCATCCTTCGTGCAGCCTATCCGGCGGGCAGTCGCTAACTTGGCACCGCAGCCGACGTGAAGAGCTAGAGCGTTCCGATGCGTCCCTCGATACGCCCGCTGTGCGGGCTACTCGGGAGGAACGGACTTCCCCTACCGCCCTCCGTTCCTCCCGAGTAGCGGCGTAGCCGCGTATCGAGGGACACATCGCTGCCGGGACAGGTTGAATTCAGTTGTGGCCGTTAAGGTTGGACCTGCTCTGCTGGCCCGTTACGTCTTGCGACTCTCGCATGACCGCCGGTGGACGACAGGGAAAGTCCTTGCATGGAATCGACTGTTCGGCAGAAAGCACGCACCGTGGTCTGGCCGGGTCGCTCGTATCCGCTGGGAGCAAGCTGGGACGGTGAAGGGGTCAATTTCGCGCTGTTTTCCGCCAATGCGGTAGCGGTGGATCTGTGCCTGTTCGACCCCAGCGGTCAGCATGAAATCGCCCGCGTCAGGCTGCCCGAATACAGCGATCAGATCTGGCACGGTTATCTGCCCGATGCGCGCCCGGGCCTGCTTTACGGCTACCGCGTGCATGGCCCTTACGCGCCCGAGCACGGGCATCGCTTCAACGCGAACAAGCTGCTGCTCGATCCTTACGCCAAGTCCATCGCCGGCGATCTGAACTGGAGCGACGCCAACTTCGGCTATCGCATCGGCCATACCAAGGACGATCTGTCTTTCGACAAGCGCGACAATGCGCGCTATATGCCGAAGTGCCGCGTCGTCGACACCTCTTTCACCTGGGGCGAGGACCGCCGGCCGCGCACCAGCTGGGAAGAAACCGTGATCATGGAAACCCATGTGAAGGGTTTCACCAAGCTGCATCCCGGCGTCGCCCAGAACAAGCGCGGCACCTTCGCCGGCCTGGTCGCGCCACCGGTGCTCGATCATCTGGTGCGCACCGGCGTCACTGCGGTGGAGCTGCTGCCGGTTCATCACTTCCTCAACGACCGGCATCTGGTCCAGCGCAACCTGACCAATTACTGGGGCTACAACTCGATCGGGTTTTTTGCGCCCGATCCGCGGTTTCTTTACAGCGGCCTGGTCGAAGAGTTCAAGACCACGGTCAAGCGCCTGCACGGCGCCGGCATCGAGGTGATTCTCGACGTGGTCTACAACCACACGGCCGAAGGCAATCATATGGGCCCGACCTTGTCGCTGCGCGGCATCGACAACGCCAGCTACTACCGGCTCACCGAAGATCCGCGCTACTACATGGATTTCACCGGCACCGGCAATACGCTCAACGTCGATCATCCGCGCGTGCTGCAGATGGTGATGGATTCGCTGCGCTACTGGGTCAGCGAGATGCATGTCGACGGCTTCCGGTTCGATCTGTGCTCGACGCTGGCGCGCGAGCACGGCAACTTCGATCCGGGTGCGGCTTTTCTCGATGCAGTGCGCCAGGATCCGCTGCTGAACACGGTGAAGATGATCGCCGAGCCCTGGGACCTGGGCCCTTACGGCTATCAGGTCGGCGGCTTTCCACCGGGCTGGGCGGAATGGAACGGCGCGTTCCGCGACACCGTGCGCAAGTTCTGGAAAGGCGATGGCGGCCTGCTCGCCGAGATGGGCAACCGCGTCACCGGCTCGTCGGATATCTACGATCACAACGGCCGCAGGCCGTGGTCGTCGATCAATTTCGTCACCGCGCACGACGGCTTCACCTTGCAGGATCTGGTGTCGTACAACGACAAGCACAACCAGGCCAACGGCGAAGACAATCGCGACGGCACCGACGACAACCTGTCGTGGAACTGCGGCGTCGAGGGACCGACCGATGACCCTGTGATCGTGAAGATTCGCGATCAGCTCAAGCGCAATCATCTGGCGACGCTGATCCTGTCGCTGGGTGTGCCGATGCTGCTGGCCGGCGACGAGATGGGCCGCTCGCAGAATGGCAACAACAATGCCTACTGCCAGGACGATGCGATCTCGTGGACGCAGTGGGAAAACCTGCGGCCCGAGGATCAGCGCCTGCAGGATTTCGTGCGCCGGGTGATCGCGCTGCGCCGCAGGCACCGGGTGTTTTCACGGCCCGGTTTCTTTCGCGGCAAGGTCATGGCCGCCGACGGGCTCAAGGACATTACCTGGCTTGCGCCCAGCGGTAACGAGCAAACCCACGAGGATTGGAACAACGGCATGGCGCGCTGTCTCGGCTGGGTGCTCGGCGGCGCGGCGGGCGAGTACTACACCCCGGGCGGCCAGCGCGACATCGACGACAGTTTCATGGTGCTGATGAATGCGCATCACGAAGAGATCGAGTTCTGCATGCCCGACATGAAGACCGAAATGCGCTGGGAATTGCTGATCGATACCGCGCTGGAATCGGGCTTTTCCGAAGAAGGCCGGTTCTTCTCCAGGGGCCAGTGCTACAGGATCCAGGGCCGCTCGATGGCACTGTTGATCAATCGCGCGGAGCCCGCCGGCTTCGCACGGATGACGCAGGCGGAAGCCGTCGGCCCGCCGACGATCGCCGAAGAGCCCGCCAACGACGAGAGTATCGACGCCGAGCCGGACGCCGAGCCGCTGGTGGCGCGCGCGCAGGCGGGCGCGGCGTGAAGCGCCATCGCGAGTTGCCGTTCGGTGCCGAATGTGTGGAGAACGGCGTGCGCTTCCGGCTGTGGGCGCCGGGTGTCGATGCCGCGGAGCTGGTTATCGACGGCGGCGAAACATGGAGGATGAATCGGGCCGGGCAGGGTTTCTTCGAGCTGATCACCGATCAGGCCAGGGCCGGCACTCGCTATCGCTATCGCGTCGCCGACATACTGGTGCCCGATCCGGCATCACGCTATCAGCCCGAGAGCGTTGCCGGCCCCAGCGTGGTGGTCGATGCGCGGGCCTTCGACTGGCAGGACCGCGACTGGCGCGGCCGACCCTGGCACGAGGCCGTCGTCTACGAGTTGCACGTGGGCTGCTTCTCGCAGGCGGGTACTTTCGACGGCGTCATCGCGCACTTCGATCATCTGCTGGATATCGGCATCAATGCGATCGAGTTGATGCCGGTCGCCGAGTGCCCGGGCCGCTGGAACTGGGGCTACGACGGCGTGCTGTTGTTTGCGGTCGAGGAGCGCTACGGCGGGCCCGATGGCCTGAAGCGCCTGGTCCAGGCGGCGCATCGTCGCGGCATCTCGGTGATCCTCGACGTGGTCTACAACCACTTCGGACCGGACGGCAACTACCTGTCACTGTATGCGCCGGATTTCTTCACATCCAGGCATCAGACGCCCTGGGGCGCCGCGATCAATTTCGACGACGCGCGTTCCGATATCGTGCGCTCGTTCTTCATCGAGAACGCGCTGTACTGGCTGCAGGAGTATCACCTCGACGGCCTGCGCTTCGATGCGGTGCACGCGATCCGCGACGACAGCCGGCCCGACATCGTCGTCGAACTCGGCCAGCGTATCCGCGAGACGATCAGGGAGCGGCCGATCCATCTGATCCTGGAGAACGACCAGAATCGCAGCAGCGTGATCGGCCAGGCTTATCAGGGCCCCGGTCCGCATACCGCGCAATGGAACGATGATTTTCATCATGTGCTGCGGGTGTCGATCACCGACATGCGTGGTGGCTATTACGACGACTACACGCTCGGCGAGGGTCAGCCGCAGCAATACGTCGCGCGAGTGCTCGCCGAAGGCTTCGCGTATCAGGGCGAGGCATCGAAACATCGCGATAACACCACGCGCGGTGAGCCGAGCGCTGCCTTGCCGCCGACCGCGTTCGTATCCTTCATCCAGAATCACGACCAGGTCGGCAATCATGCATTTGGCTGGCGGCTCGGCAAATTCGCCAAGCCAGAAGCAATACGCGCCGGCACTGCGGTGCTGCTGCTGGCGCCGCAGATTCCGATGCTGTGGATGGGCCAGGAATGGAACAGCGAGCAGCCATTCCCGTTCTTCTGCGATTTTGGCGGCGAGCTTGCGGACGCGGTGCGCAAGGGGCGCATCGAGGAGTTCAAATCCTTCCCCGAGTTTCAGGACCCCGAGGCGATCAAGCGCATTCCCGATCCGCTCGCCGAGACAACGTTTCAAAGCGCGGTGCTCGACTGGTCCGAGCCGGCGCGCAAAGCGCAGTGGACGAAGCTGCATCGAGACATGCTTGCGGTGCGCCGCGAGCATGTGGTGCCGCGCATGGCAACTTCGCGTGGCGGCTCGGGGACCAGTGCCGTCGACGAGCAGGGCGCGATCTATGTGCACTGGCGCTTCGGTGATGGCGCGGTGCTGCAGCTGGTTGCGAATCTGAGCGACAGCAGCGTTGCAGTCGATGCTGGCAAAGTGCTCGGCCGCCGCGTTTATGCGACGGCCGATCTGGACGGCGGCGATCTGCCGCCCTGGTATGTCGCGCTCAACGTCGTCGACCGGCAAGGAGCGCTAGCATGAGGCAGCCGCCGACGCTGCCGCGCGCGACCTATCGCGTGCAGCTGCATCAGGACTTCCGCTTCGACGATGCGGCCGCCCTGGCCGGTTATCTGGCCGATCTCGGGTTCTCGCATCTGTACGCCTCGCCGATCATGGCGGCCAAGCCGGGCTCGATGCATGGCTACGACATCGTCGATCACAACCGCTTCAATCCCGAACTGGGCGGCGAGGAGGGTTTTGAACGCCTGATTGCGGCGCTCGACGAACACGGCCTGGGCCTGATCCTCGACATCGTGCCCAACCACGTCGGCATCGGCGTCGACAACGCCGCCTGGATGGACGTGCTCGAATGGGGCCAGCGTTCGCCGCATGCGCTGGATTTCGACATCGACTGGAAATCCAGCCGGCGCAATCTCGAAGGCAAGGTTCTGCTGCCGGTGCTCGGCGACCAGTTCGGCCTGGTGCTGGAGCGCGGTGAAATCGCGCTGAAGTTCGACGCCCGAACCGGCAGCATCAGCGCCTGGTACTACGAGAACCGTCTGCCGATCTCGGCCATGGATTACGCGGAGCTGCTGGAGCCCGCCTTGCTGACGGCGGTGGGCGAGGGCAGGCACCGGCTGGCCAATCTGGTTCGCGACTTCCAGTTGCTGAAGGAGCAGCCCGGCTCGGATACCGCGGTGCGCGAAACCGCGGCCTCGCTGAAGCAGCAGCTGGCCGAAACCCTGGCCGACGAGTCCGGCCTGGGCGACCTGATCCAGCAGGCGCTCGCCAGCGTCGGCGGACACGAAGGCGACCGGCAGAGCTGGGACCGGCTCGGCCTGCTGCTCGACCGGCAGAGTTATCGCGCCGCGTACTGGCGCGTGTCGTCGGACGAGGTCAACTACCGGCGCTTCTTCGACATCAACGAACTCGCCGGCCTGCGCGTCGAACGCCGCGAGCTGTTCGACGAAGTGCATCGCACGACGCTGCGCCTGGTCGCCGAAAACAAGGTGCAGGGCCTGCGCATCGATCATATCGACGGCCTGTTCGATCCGCGCCAATACAGTGAGCGCCTCAGTGAACGCCTCGCGCGGTGCCTGCAGGACGCGGCCGGCAAGCTCGACGCACCGGCGTACATCCTGCTCGAGAAAATCCTCGCGCACTACGAAGAGTTGCCCGGCGACTGGCCGGTCGCCGGCACCACTGGCTACGACACGCTGAACCTGCTCGGCGGCCTGTTCGTCGACCCGGATTCCGAGCGTGCGCTGTCGACGATCTACCGCCGCTACAGCGGCGAGCGCAAGCCCTATGACGAGATCCTGTACGAGTGCAAGAAGCTGATCGTGCAGAACAACCTGGCCAGCGAGATGGGTGTGCTTGCCAACGCGGTGCAGACGCTCAGCGCCAGCCAGTGGCGCTCGCGCGATTTCACTTACGCGGCGATCCGCAAGGGGCTGGAAGAACTGGTGGCGCGCTTCCCGGTGTATCGCACGTATCTGGACGAGAGCGGGCGCCTGTCTGCGGCGGACCGCCGCTATATCGAGTGGGCGGTGGGCCTGGCCAAGAAGAACGCGGGGCCGATCGAAACCTCGATCTTCGATTTCATCGGCAGCATCCTGAGCGGCGATCTGGCGGCCGAAGGCTCGCCGTATTCGGGCCAGGCGGTGCGGCTGGCGGCGATGCGCTTTCAGCAGCTGTCCGGCCCGGCGATGGCCAAGGGCCTGGAAGACACCAGTTTCTATCGCTACTTCCGGCTGCTGGTGCACAACGAAGTCGGCGGCGACCCGCGCCGCTACGCGGTGTCGCCGTCGGCGTTTCACAAGGCCAATGCCCAGCGCCTGCAGCAGCATCCGCTGGACATGATCGGCGGCAGCACGCACGACACCAAGCGCGGCGAAGACGCGCGGGCGCGCATCGCCTGCCTGAGCGGCCTGAGCACCGAATGGGCGGCGCGGCTGCGCTTCTGGTCGCGCAGCAACCGGCGGCTGGCCGGCGAGGTCGACGGCGAGCCGGCGCCAGACTTCAATCACCAGTACTACTTCTATCAGACGCTGATCGGCGCCTGGCCCGCGGATCTGGCGATCGACGACGCGGCCGGCCTGGCCTCGCTGGCCGAGCGGGTCGAGGGCGCGATGCTGAAGGCGGCGCGCGAAGGCAAGCAGCGCTCGAGCTGGACCCAGCCCAACGAGGCCTACGAACAGGCCCTGGCGCGCTTCGTCAAAGGTGCGCTGATGCCGGGCGCCGGCAACCCGTTTCTGGCCGACTTCCAGCGCTTTGCTGCGCGCGTCGCCTGGTTCGGCGCACTGACTTCGCTGTCGCAGACCCTGCTGCGGCTGACCATGCCCGGCGTGCCCGACATCTATCGCGGCTCCGAGCTGTGGGAGCTGTCGATGGTCGATCCGGACAATCGCCGGCCGGTGGATTACGCCGACGTCCGCGCCAAATCCGCATCGCTGGCCCGGCTCAGCGGCGCGGGGGCCGCCAGCGAGCTGCTGGCGCACTGGCAGGACGGCCGGGTGAAGCTGCACCTGATCCGCAGCGTGCTGCGCCTGCGCCGCGAGCGGCCCGGCCTGTTCGCGTCCGGCAGCTACGAGGCGATCACCGCCACCGGAGCCAGGGCCGAGCTGCTGCTCGCGTTCCGCCGGCAGGGCGAGGACGCGGCGCTGATCGTGCTGGCGCCGCGGCTGTGGCCGCAGTTGGCGGGCGAGACCCAGACCGCCGCGTCCGCGGCGGCCGGCTGGGCCGATACCTCGATCACGCTGGCGGCCGGCCGCTATTGCGACGTGTTGAGCGGCCGGGGCCTCGAGTTGCCGTCCGATCAGTCCCTGCCGCTGGCCCGGCTGCTGGCCGATTTTCCCGTGGGACTGCTGCTGAAGGCCTGAGGTCGCTACAATCGCGGCCCCAACGGCTGGCGCGTTTGCTAACGGCCAGCGGCGGCTTCGGCTGTTTTGGGGCTTGAACGACCTGTTTTTGCCCCCAAAACAAGCCGCACACGACGTTTTTCATACAAAACCCCTACAGAACCCAGACATCATTCGACTCAGACCATGACGGCGACTCCCGAACCTTCGATAGACGAGACCGCTACCGCGGCCGACGCCCCGCCCGACCTGGCCGCGCTGACTGCCCAGATCGAGGATCTGCGTGCCCAGGCCCAGGCCGCCCGCGAGGCGCAACTGCGGGCGCTGGCTGAACTCGACAACGTGCGCAAGCGCGCCGAACGCGAGATCGGCGCGGCGTCCAAGTTCGGGGCCGAGAAGCTGCTCGGCGAGTTGCTCGGCATTTCCGACTCCGTCGATCTGGGCCTGCAGGCCGCATCGGCACCCGACGTGCAGGTCAAGACCATCGTCGAAGGTCTGGAGCTGACGCGCCGCCAGCTGGTGGCGCTGCTGGAGAAGCAGGGCGTGACCCAGGTCGACCCCAGGGGTCAGCCGTTCAACCCCGACTTCCACGAGGCGGTCAGCATGGTGCCTTCGGCCGATGTGCCGCCCAACCATGTGCTCAACGTGATGCAGAAGGGCTACAAGCTGCACGAGCGGCTGCTGCGTCCGGCAATGGTGATCGTCGCTCGCGCACCCTGACCTGCGTCAAGGCTTTATGGCGGTACCCGGTAAAAACTCTCTTGAATGCCGACGACCGGCCACTAGATAGGCAGCAGTCGTCGGCAATACGAACCAATATTTTCGGAGTTACTCAAATGGCAAGAATCATCGGCATCGACCTCGGCACCACCAATTCCTGCGTCGCCATCATGGAAGGCGGCACGGTCAAGGTCATCGAGAACAGCGAAGGCGAGCGCACCACGCCGTCGATCGTCGCCTACGCCGACGACGGCCAGGTGATCGTCGGCCGCGCCGCCAAGCGCCAGGCCGTGACCAATCCGCACAACACGCTGTATGCGGTGAAGCGCCTGATCGGCCGCCGCTTCGAAGACAGCGTCGTGCAGAAAGACATCGGCATGGTGCCCTACAAGATCATCAAGGCGCCCAACGGCGACGCCTGGATCGACGTCAAGGGCAAGAAGCTGTCGGCGCCGGAAATCTCCGCGCAGACCCTGCTGAAGATGAAGAAGACCGCCGAAGACTATCTCGGCGAAACCGTCACCGAAGCCGTGATCACGGTGCCGGCCTACTTCAACGACAGCCAGCGCCAGGCGACCAAGGACGCCGGCAAGATCGCCGGCCTGGACGTCAAGCGCATCATCAACGAGCCGACCGCGGCCGCGCTGGCTTTCGGCCTGGACAAAGTCAAGGGCGACCGCAAGATCGCGGTGTACGATCTCGGCGGCGGCACCTTCGACGTGTCGATCATCGAGATCGCCGAAGTCGATGGCGAGCACCAGTTCGAAGTGCTGTCCACCAACGGCGACACCTTCCTGGGTGGCGAAGACTTCGACATGCGCGTGATCGAATACATCGCCGACGAGTTCAAGAAAGAGCAGGGCATCGACCTGCGCAAGGACCCGCTCGCATTGCAGCGCCTGAAAGAGGCCGCCGAGAAGGCCAAGATCGAGCTGTCCAGCACCACCCAGACCGACATCAACCTGCCGTACGTGACCGCCGACGCCTCCGGCCCGAAGCATCTGAATATCAAGATGACGCGCTCCAAGCTGGAGTCGCTGGTCGACGAGCTGATCGCCAAGACCATCGAGCCCTGCAAGATTGCGCTCAAGGATGCCGGCCTGAAGGCAGGCGACATCCAGGAAGTGATCATGGTCGGCGGCCAGACCCGCATGCCCAAGGTGCAGGACGCGGTCAAGGAGTTCTTCGGCCGCGAACCGCGCCGTGACGTCAACCCCGACGAGGCGGTCGCTGTCGGCGCCGCGATCCAGGGCGCCGTGCTGTCCGGCGAGGTCAAGGACGTGCTGCTGCTCGACGTCACTCCGCTGAGCCTGGGCATCGAAACCCTGGGCGGCAAGATGACCAAGCTGATCGAGAAGAACACCACGATCCCGACCCGCAAGAGCGAGACCTTCACCACCGCCGACGACAACCAGACGGCCGTGACGATCCAGGTGTTCCAGGGCGAGCGCGAAGTCGCCTCGGCCAACAAGATGCTCGGCCGTTTCGACCTCACCGACATCCCGCCGGCCAGCCGCGGCATGCCGCAGATCGAAGTGACTTTCGACATCGACGCCAACGGCATCCTGAATGTCGGCGCCAAGGACAAGGCCACCGGCAAGAGCCAGAGCATCGTCATCAAGGCGAACTCGGGCCTCAGCGACGCCGAGATCCAGCAGATGATCAAGGACGCCGAAGCCCACGCCGAGGACGACAAGAAGTTCAACGAGCTGGTCACCGCCCGCAACCAGGCCGACCAGCTGATCCACGGCGTCGAAAAGTCGCTGAAGGATCTGGCCGACCAGGTGCAGGCTGACGAGAAGACCCAGATCGAGTCCGCGATCAGCGAGCTGCGCGAAGCGGTCAAGAGCGGCGACAAGGACGCGATCGACGCCAAGAGCGCGGTGCTGTCCGAGTCCGCCGGCAAGCTCGCCGAGCGCGCCTACGCCAAGGCCGGTGCCGCCGAGGGCGCCTCGCCGAACGCCAAGAACGCGGGTGGCAACAAGGACGGAGACGTGATGGACGCGGAGTTCACCGAAGTCAACGACGACAAGAAATAAGTCGGCGATGAGCGAACGGGAGACGGGCGAGAAATCGCCCGTCTCCTTTTGCGTCTCTAGCGCGGTCCTTGCTTCCACCAAGTTGTTCGCCAAACTATTCGCCGATCCATACCCCGTTCCAACTCTTCTGGATTTCCCGGTCTCATGAGCAAGCGTGACTATTACGAAGTTCTCGGTGTCAGCCGCCAGGCCAGCGACGAGGAACTGAAAAAAGCTTATCGCCGCCTGGCGATGAAGCTGCACCCGGACCGCAATCCGGGTGACACCGCTGCCGAAGAGAAATTCAAGGAGGCCAACGAGGCCTACGAAGTGCTGACCGACGCGCAGAAGCGCGCGATCTACGACGAGCACGGTCACGAAGGCCTGCAGCGCGGTGGTGCCGGCGGTGGTTTCGGCGAAGGCGGTTTCAGCGACATCTTCGGCGACGTCTTCAGCGACATTTTTGGCGGCGGCGGTGGCCGTCGCAGCGGGCCGCGCCGCGGCTCCGACCTGCGCTACATGATGGAGCTGAGCCTGGAGCAGGCGGTGTTCGGATCGGCCGAGACGATCCGCATTCCGACTTTGGCAGACTGCGCCAGCTGCAACGGCCAGGGCACCGCCGACGGCAAGGCGCCGCCCAAGTGCATCAGCTGTGCAGGCAGCGGCCAGGTGCGCGTGCAGCAGGGTTTCTTCGTTCTGCAACAGACCTGCCCGCATTGCCGCGGTCGCGGCACCCAGATCAGCGATCCCTGCAAGACCTGCCGCGGCGCCGCCAAGATCCGCCGCGAGAAGACCCTCGAGGTCAAGATCCCGGCCGGCGTCGATACCGGCGATCGCATCCGCCTGACCGGCGAAGGCGAGGCCGGCGAGCGCGGCGCACCTCCGGGTGATCTGTACGTGCAGGTCAACGTCAAGCCGCACGAGTTCTTCGAGCGCGATGGCAGCGATCTGTACTGCACGGTGCCGATCGACTTCGTCACCGCCGCGCTCGGCGGCGAGCTCGACGTGCCGACCCTGGCCGGCCGCGCCCAGCTCAAGCTGCCGGAGGAAACCCAGACCGGCAAGGTGTTCCGCCTGCGCGGCAAGGGCGTCAAGTCGGTGCGCGGCGGTGCGATCGGCGACCTGCTATGCACGGTCGTGATCGAGACGCCGGTGCGCCTGAACAAGAAGCAGCGCGAGAGCCTGCGCGAGTTCGGCGCCTCGCTACAGGGCGACGGCAGCACCCGCCACAATCCCGAAGCCGCAGGCTGGCTGGACCGGGCCAAGAAGTTCTTCGGCGCGGCGGATTAGCGGCGCGATGCCTGACGTGTAGGAGCGGGTCATACCCGCGACTGCGGCCCCACCGGCGCAGTCGCGGGTATGACCCGCTCCTACAACTGCGGGAAATATCCGGCGTGGTTGTGGAGCAAATTGCCCAGCGGCGCGCACGGCGCTGACATCGAGTTCAATATGCGCCCCAGCCGTAGCGCTGACATGGGCGATGCGTATGCCTGTAAGTTACGGCCTTGGCATTGTTATCAAAGCTTTCCCCGATTAACTTAACGGCATTCGCAGCGCGCTCGCCTGACCCGGGGCGAACGCGAACAAGGGACCGCATGAGCGATTTGGAACAGGGCAGTCTCCAGTATTTCCACAGCCGGGCGTCCCACAGCCTGTGGTTGCCTCTGCTGCGTGCGCTTGCCGATGAACTCAATGCGCAGATGCCGCCGGAAGAGCTGCGTTCGTTTTTCTTCGCGATCGGCGGGCGCATCGCGGCGGCCGACCCGCTGCCGGCCGGCACCTCGCTGGCCGATCTGGAGCGCAACGCCAACCATTGGTTCGGCTACGCCGGCTGGGGCTGGGTCAAGATCCGCGATCTGCAGTCCTCGCTCGAGTTTGTCCATGCCTGCGCTCCGCTGCGCCAGGCTTTCGGCGACGTCGCGCTGGCCTGGTCGCCGGCCGTCATCGAAGGCATCTACGCGGCCTGGCTGAAACGACTGGGCGCAAGCGGCCCGCTGGAACTGCACCAGGTCGGCGGCGTCGAGGGCCCGGTCGACGTGCTGCGTTTCCGCCTGGCTCATCCCAGCTACTTCGTCTGAGCGCCCGAGCCCGTCCGCCATGGCCGATCGTAGCGACGACATCAAGCAGCTGTTCTCGCATCTGGGTCTGAACCCGGGCGACTACCAGGAGCTGCGCGAGAAAACCCGCGCCGCGACTCGTGGCGGATCGCTGATGCCGCCGACCGTCGCACCGACGACCCTTGCTGCGGCCACCGTCCAGCTGCCGCCGACCGTTCCGGCCGCGGTACCGATGCCGCCGCCGATCGCGCCCACGACGATCGCGCCGCCGCCGGTGCGTCTGCAGGCGCCGACCGTGACACCGGTTGCGGCTGCTGCGACCGACTTGTCCACGCGCTGGTCCTTGCTGCGTGCCGCGGTGGAAACACCGACTCGCGTTGCCCAGATCGAACGCAGTCAGGCACCGATCGCGCCCGTCGAAATGCCGATTCCGGTGATCAGCGAGGACCAGCCGACGCGCCGCCTGTTCATGGAGTTGAGCCGTCGTCCGGTCGCCGAAGCCGTCGATCAGCTCACCGAGGCGGCTCGCCGGCGCTGGCGGGAGCCGGTGGCTCCGGCCGAGCCCATGCGGCCGCCCGCAGCAGCGCCGGTTTCGGCCGAGGCGCCGCAAGCCCCGGCGCCTGGCGCGCCGACTTTTGCCGATGCCGGGCCGTCTGCAGAGGTGCCGGCCAGCGGCGAACTGCTCAGCACCTTCCGTCGCCTGGTCGCGCCCGAACGCGTAGCGCAGCAGAAGCCGGCACATCTGCACTTCAACTACAGTGCCGATTCCATCGCGCCACGTGCCATGCAGGCGCGCGAGGAGAATCTGGGCGATGTATTCAGCCGGATTTCCGACCCGCGTCCGCCGCGCTGAGCGCTCGGCGGCGTATCGCACGTGAATCCACGCTCAACGCTCGTTGCCGTCGTATCGCCCAAGGGTGGAGTCGGCAAGACGAGCGTCGTCGCCAATCTGGCGATGGCCCTGGTCGATCGCCAGCGGCCGGTGCTCGCGGTCGATCTCGATCCGCAGAACGCGCTGCGCCTGCATCTGCGCATGCCGGTCGACGATGCGCGCGGCCTGGCGGTGCAGGGCCTGCAGCAGTGGACGCTGGCAGGCGCGGAATTCGCCAGCCCTTATGGGGTACGCCTGCTGCCTTACGGCTCGCTGGCCGAGTCGGATCGCCGCGACTTCGAGCGCGGCCTCGATCGCGATCCAGATTGGCTGCGGCGCAATCTGCAACAGGTTCCGGCCGAGCCGGGCACGATCACGCTGATCGACACGCCGCCCGGCGGTTCGCTGTATCTGCAGCAGGCTCTGCTCGCTGCCGATGTCGCGCTGACGGTGCTGCTGCCCGATGCGGCTTCGTTCGTCACCATCGCCAGTATGGAAAGATGGCTAGCCGAGTACTGCCGTTCCCGTTCAGAGTTCGCGAGTTCCTATTACCTGGTCAACCGGATGAACGCGGCCCGCCCGCTGTGCCGCGACGTGCTGGCCGCGATGCAAGGCGAGCTCGGCTACCGGCTGGTACCGTCGGTGCTGCGCTTCGACGCGTTGGTGGAGGAGGCCCTGGCCTCGCAGGCTCCGGTTTCGCGTTATGCGCCAGACTCGATCGCCGCGCAGGATGCCGGCCAGATCGCCGACTGGCTACTGAACCAGCCAGAGTTTAGGTAAAGACCGATGCCCCTGATCAACAATCTGGACCGCCGCATCGAGCATCTGATCGAGAAGCCGCTCTGGGAGCATCCCTGGGCGCTGTGGGGCGTGCTGCTGGTCTGTGTGCTGCCGATCTACGTGGTGGTCACGGTGCCCTTGTCGCTGAGTTGGCAGTTTGCTTTCGGCGTCGCGATGTTCCTGGCCGCGACCTGGCTGAACCGCATCGAAGGGCGCCTGGTGTCCTTGATGATGATGGGCATCTCGGTGCTGGTTTCGACCCGCTACATGTACTGGCGCGTCACCGAATCGGTGAGTTTCTCGGCGCATTCGGTGTTCGACAACGGCTTCGCGATCGGCCTGATCCTGGCTGAGTTCTATGCCTATGTCGTGCTGGTGCTCGGCTATTTCCAGGTGCTGTGGCCGCTGCAGCGCAAGCCCAGCCCGCTGATGTCGCCGCCGACGCAGTGGCCGACGGTCGACATCTATATCCCGACCTACAACGAGCCGCTGAAAGTGGTGCGGCCGACGGTGCTCGCCGCGCTGGCGATGGACTGGCCGAAAGATCGCTTCAACGTCTACGTGCTCGACGACGGACGCCGCCAGGAGTTCAAGGACTTCTGCGCCGCGGTCGGCGTCACCCACATTACGCGCAACGACTCCAAGCACGCCAAGGCCGGTAACCTGAACCGGGCGATGGAGAAGACCCACGGCGAGTACATCGCGATCTTCGACTGCGATCACGTGCCGACGCGCTCGTTTCTGCAGATCACGCTCGGCTGGTTTTTGAAGGACAAGAAGCTGGGCATGCTGCAGACGCCTCACCATTTCTTCTCGCCCGATCCGTTCGAGCGCAACCTCGGCACGTTCCGCAAGGTGCCCAACGAGGGCGAACTGTTCTACGGCCTGCTGCAGGACGGCAACGATTTCTGGAACGCGACCTTCTTCTGCGGCTCCTGCGCGGTGCTGCGCCGCACCGCCTTGATGGAAGTGGGCGGCATCGCGGTCGAGACCGTAACCGAGGACGCGCATACCTCGCTGAAGATGCATCGGCGCGGCTGGAACACGGCCTACATCAACCTCGCGCAGGCCGCGGGCCTGGCCACCGAATCGCTGTCGGCGCATGTCGGCCAGCGTATTCGCTGGGCGCGCGGCATGGCGCAGATTTTCCGCACCGACAATCCGATGTTCGGCAAGGGCCTGAACTTCGGCCAGCGGCTGTGCTACACCAACGCGATGCTGCATTTCTTTTATGGCCTGCCGCGGCTGGTGTTCCTGACCGCGCCGCTGTCGTACCTGTTCTTCCAGGCGCACATCATCCAGGCTGGCGCGCTGGTGATTCTGGCCTACGCCGCGCCGCACATCATGCACGCCAACCTGACCAACTCGCGTCTGCAGGGGCCGTTCCGGCATTCGTTCTGGGCCGAGGTCTACGAGACCGTGCTCGCGACCTACATCCTGGTGCCGACGCTGCTGGCCTTGATCAACCCGAAGCTGGGCACTTTCAACGTGACCGCGAAGGGCGGCCTGGTGAAGCACGAGTATTTCGATCGCGATATCGCCAAGCCCTACGTGACGATCCTGGTGCTGAACATCCTCGGCCTGCTGGTCGGCGTGATGCGGCTGCTGTTCTGGAACACCCACGAACTCGACACTGTCGTGCTGAACCTGCTGTGGACCACGTACAACATCATCATCGTCGGCGCGGCTCTGTCGGTGGCCTGGGAATCGCGGCAGATCCGCGCGTCGATCCGCGTCTCCACCGACATCGGCGCGCTGGTGCGGGTGCCGGGCGGCCCGGAGATCGCGGCGACGACGATCGATCTGTCGGAAGGCGGCACCGCGCTGACCCTGACGCAAGCCCTGCATCTGCCGCTGGACGCGCATGTGCAGGTCGCGCTGGCGCCGGAATACAAGAAAGTCTGGATCGACGCGACGGTGACGCGCTCGACCGGCGACGTGCTGGCGATGCAGTTCTCCGAGATGAACCTGCGCCAGGAGAGCCAGCTGATCTATGCGATCTTCGGCCGGGCCGACGCCTGGGTTCACTGGGCCGAGAATCGTCCGATGGACGATATGGCGCACTCATTCAGACAAGTGTTGGCGCTGGGCACCGTAGGGACGCTCAGAATGGTCAATGTGGGCTTTGCGACGGCGGGAAGTGAAATGAAACAGTCTTTGAAGAAAATGATCCGGTCGCTCCGGCCGCGCAAGGCGATTGTGACGGGCTTGCTGATCGGTCTGGCCTGCGGGAGTGCCGGCTTCAGCCCGCCGAGCCGCGCGCAGGACGGCAATCTGGCGCAGCCGGCCGGCACGCTGCCATCATCGGCGGTGTCGCAGGCGCTCGCCCAACCGACGGCGCTGAACTCGTCGACTCGCACCGAGACGCGCTCGCTGAGCTTCAAGGACCTGGGCGTGCAGAAGCCGATCCGGCTGCGCGGCGTACAGGGTGAGTACGCGATCCCGCTTTCGGTGCGCGACGACGAGGTCATCACCAAGGCCAGGCTGAAGATCAAGTTCGCGCATTCACCGGCGCTGCTCTACAACATCAGCCACCTGAACATCCTGGTGAACAGCGAACTGGTCGGCACGATCCGCATCAACGACGAAACCGCCGGCGGTGCCGAGCGCGAGATCGACGTCGATCCGCGCCTGTTCGTGCAGTACAACCAGATCGGCCTGCAGGCGATCATGTCGTACACGATGGACTGCCAGAACCCGGTCGATTCCAGCCTGTGGACGATCGTCAGCAATACCTCGTCTCTCGACGTCGAGGTGCAACCGCTGGCGCTGCCCAACGACCTGAAGACCCTGCCGCAGCCGTTCTTCGACGCGCGCGATTCGCGCAAGCTGAGCCTTCCGTTCGTGTTCACCTCGGCTCCCGGCCTGCAGGAACTCGAGGCGGCCGGCGTGATCGCCTCGTGGTTCGGCTCTATTGCGACTTATCGCGCCGCCAGCTTCCCGGTCTACATCAACCAGCTGCCGCCTGGCCACGCGGTGGTGATTTCCAGCAATGGTGCGCTGCCCGAAGGTTTGCAGCTGCCGGGCGGCAGTGGCGGCGCCAAGGTCAGCATGATCGACAACCCGCGAGGCCGTGGTGCCAAGCTGCTGGTGGTGTCGGGCAGCGACGGCGCGGCGCTGAACATGGCGGCGCGCGCGCTGACCCTGAGCACGCAGGCGCTGACCGGCGACAACGTCTCGGTGCGCGAGCTGACCGAACCCAAGGAGCGCAAGGCCTACGACGCGCCGCGCTGGGTACCGACGGACCGGCCGGTGCCGGTGGGCGAGCTGGTCGAGCCGTATGCGCTGGAAGCCACTGGCCTGTATCCAGAGCCGATCCGCGTGCCGTTCCATGCTCCGCCCGATCTGTTCACCTGGCGCGGCGAAGGCATGAAGCTGAAGCTGAAATACCGCTACACGCCGACCGTGGGTTCCAAGTCGACCTTGAACATCAACAGCAACGGCGAGTTCGTGTCGGCCGTGGCGCTGTCGTCGACCGGTGAGGACCAGGCCTCGGCCGATCGCATCAACCTGCCGTTCGTGTCGCAGTACGACTCGATCAACACCGCCACCGTCTACGTGCCGGACTACAAGTTCGGCGCCGACAATGCGCTGCAGTTCCAGTACTACTTCGAGCGCAAGAAGGAAGGCCCCTGCAAGGACGTGGTGCTGGACAACCTGCGCGGATCGATCGACGAAGACTCCACGATCGACCTGTCGGCGTATCCGCACTACACCCATCTGCCGGAACTGGCTCTGTTCGCCAATGGCGCCTTCCCGTTCAGCAAGTACGCCGACCTGGCGCAGACCGGCATCGTCGTCCCCGAAGCAATGGGCGCCAAGGATATCGAGGCCTATCTGACGGTGATGGGCCGCATCGGCAATGCCACCGGCTATCCGGCGTATCGCTTCAAGCTCGGCCACGCCGCCGATGTCGGCGGCATGGCCGACCGCGATATCCTGGTGCTGGGCTCCGGTCCGAGCCAGCCGCTGCTGGATCAATGGGCGGAGCAGATGCCGATGACGTTCTCGGGCGGCGTCACGCGCCTGCGCATCATCGGCCCGGTCGAGCGCCTGCGCGCGCGCTGGGAAGGCCGCGACATCGAGGCGGCGATGGACCATGCCGGCAATGTAATCCTGCAGGCCGGCCGCAGCCTGGCGGCGATGATGAGCTTCGAGTCGCCGCTGTCCTCCAGCCATACCGTGGTCGTGCTGACCGCCGGTGACGGCGATCGGCTGGCGGAACTCGCCAGCATCCTGTCCGACAGCGGCAAGACCCAGTTCCTGCGCGGCGACCTGGTGCTGCTCAACGGCGAGGAGATCAACCACTACGTGATGGGCAGTCAGTACGCCGTCGGCCATCTGCCGTTCTTCACCGCGCTGCGTTGGTGGTTCGCGCAGCAGCCGGTGATCCTGGCCTTCGTCGCGTTGTTCGCGGCGCTGCTGGTCGCGGTGGTGCTGTTCCGCACGCTGCGCCGCATGGCGGTCAGCCGCAAGAGCGGTGCCGGCCACTGACACAATCGCTATAGAAGGCGGGAACGCAAGGCATGAAGGCGGTACTCGTCAGCCTGACGCTCGTGCTACTGGCGGCCGCAGCCGGTTTCGGCTGGCTGTGGCAGCGAGCCTACGGGCCATGGTCACAATGGCAGGTGTATGCGGAGCACTTCGTGCAGCCCGACGGCCGCGTGGTCGACATCACCGCCGACTCGCGCAGCACCTCGGAAGGGCAGGCCTACTCGCTGTTTTTCGCGCTGGTCGCCAACGACCGGCCGCGCTTCGATCGCATACTGAAATGGACGCGCGACAATCTCTGCGCCGGCGATTTCGCGGTGCAGCTGCCGTCGTGGCTGTGGGGACGCAAGGCGGACGGCAGCTGGGGCGTGCTCGATGCCAATGCCGCCACCGACGCGGACCTGTGGCTGGCGTACACGCTGCTGCAGGCGAGCCGAGTCTGGAACGATGCGGCTCTCGGCCAGAGCGGCCGCGTGCTGCTGTGGCAGATCAAGGCCCAGGAAATCGCCGACATGGGCGTGTCCGGCAAGCTGATGCTGCCGGCGCCGCAAGGTTTTGCGCTCGAAGGCCAGCGCTGGAAACTGAACCCCAGCTATTACCCGCGGTTCCAGTTCGCGGGCCTGGCCACCGAGGATCGGTCCGGGCCCTGGAACGAGATCTGGCAGAACTATGAGCGACTGCTGCCGAAGATCGCCGCGCGCGGTCTGGTTCCGGACTGGTTCCTGCTCGACGCCATGGGCCAGGTGCAGCCGGACCCGGGCGCGCCCAATGTCGGCAGCTATGACTCGATCCGCTCGTATCTGTGGGCCGGCCTGTCGACCGCGGCGGACCCCGAGGGTATCCGGCACTACGCGGGTTTCGTCGACGTGATCAAACGCAACGGCGTGCCGCCTTCGAGGATCGACGTTGCATCCGCGGCCGTCACTAGTACAAACGCTCCAGTGGGTTTCAGCGCGGCTGTATTGCCTTGGCTCAAAGACTTGGGTGAAGATGTTGCAGTAGAACATCAACAACGGGAACTGCAGAACCATCGTGTCGATGGGCTGCTGGGGCGTCCGGCCCATTACTACGATCAGGTGCTGGCCTTGTTCGGCGAAGGCTGGATCTCCAGGCGCTACCGGTTTGAAGCGGATGGGCGGGTAACGCTGAGATGGGAGAGCCTATGGTTCGGACTGTGAAATCGACGGCTGCTTCGCAGCGCGCGGTGTTGACGGCGATCCTGCTGTCGATCACGCCGTGGCTGATGCCGTCGCTTGCACAGGCGCAGGCCTCGACCGACCAGCTCGTCACCCAGGCGCATTACTGGGAAGACAAGGGCCGCTACGATCTGGCCCGCGAATCCTGGCTGAAACTGCTGCGTGTTTCGCCCGACAATGCCGACGCGCTCTCGGGCCTGGCGATGGCCGAGGCCAAGAGCGGCCGCGGTGCCGCTGCCCAGGTTTACCTGGATCGTCTGCGCACCACGCATCCCGACGCCGCCGGCACCAGCGGTATCGAAGACGCGATCCGCAGCGGCAGCTACGACCAGGACAAGCTGCAGGCGCCGCGTGCACTCGCCCGCGATGGCAAGTTCGACGAGGCCGTGGCGGCGTACCGCCAGATATTCAACGAGCAGATTCCCGACGGCCGTCTCGGCCTGGAGTACTACCAGACGCTGGCCGGCGTCGCAGACGGCTGGGAGCCGGCGCGTGCCGGCATCGACAAGCTGGCCAAGGCGCATCCGGACGAGCCGCTGTATCAGCTGGCGCTGGCGCAGCATCTGACTTATCGCGAAGAAACCCGGCGCGAGGGTATTAGCAGTCTGCAGAAACTGGCCGGCCAGCCGAGCATCGCCGCACCGGCCGAGCAGGCCTGGGCCCAGGGTCTGATCTGGCTCGGCGCCAAGCCGGGCGACGAGCATCTTTACCAGTCGTATCTGGCCAATCACCAGAATGCCCAGGTATCGGCGAGGTTAGAGACCCTGCGCAGCGGCCAGGCCGCGGCTGCGGCGCCGGCCGCCTCCGGTTATCCGGGCCGGGTCGAAGCGCCGCGCCCATTGAGCGCCGAGCAGATCCGCGGCCAGCAGGTACAGCTGGCCTACGACAAGCTCAATGAAAACCAGCTGACCGAAGCCGGGCAGATGTTCGAGCAGATCCTCGCCAGTTCGCCGGGTAGCGACGATGCGATGGGCGGCCTCGGCATCGTGCGGCTGCGCCAGGAACGCTACGGCGAGGCCCGCCAGTATTTGCAGCAGGCCACCGCAATGGCGCCCAAGCGCGCCGCGCGCTGGAAAGAAGCGCTCGGCACCTCGCGTTTCTGGGAACAGGTGCGTGCCGGGCAGGCCGCCCGCACCGCCGGCGATCTGTCCGGTGCGGAACGCATGCTGCGCCAGGCGATCACGGCCGATCCGGCGATCGCCGCGAAGGAGACCTCGGTCAAGTCCTCGCTGGCCGACATCCTGGCCGAGGACGGCGATGTCGAGGGCGCCGAAAAGCTCTACCGCGAAGTGCTCGCCTCCAAGCCCGACGACATCGGCGCCATGCGCGGCCTGATCGCGGTGCTGGTCAAGCGCAACCGTCTGCCGGAAGCGCTGAACCTGGCCGACCGCCTGCCGCCCGATCAGAAGGACGAACTGGGCAATCTCGGCGCGCTCAAAGGTCAGTACCTGCGCGATCAGGCCAAGCTCGCCAGCGACGCCAAGGACGACGCCCAGGCCGAGACCCTGCTGAAGCAGGCGCTGCTGGAAGATCCGGAAAGCCCCTGGACGCGGCTGGATCTGTCACGCATCTACCAGCGCCAGCACCGCACGCGCGAAGCCAACACCCTGATCGACGGCCTGCTGACCGGCGGCAAGACGATGCCGGAGGCGCTGTACATCAAGGCCCTGCTGGTCGCCGAGAACGAGAACTGGCTGGAAGGCCTGCAGATCCTCGAACAGATCCCTTACGAGCAGCGCACCCAGCCGATGGCCGATCTGCAGCGCCGGCTGTGGGTGCGCTACCAGACCACGCGCGCTGGTGTCTACACGCGCTACGGCCGCCCGCAGGAAGCGGCCGCGATCCTGCAGCAGGTCGAGCCTTTCGCCCAGGATTCCCCGGAACTGCTGGGCGCGCTGGCGACCGGCCTGGCCGACATCGGCGAGGACGGCCGCGCGCTCAACTACATCCGCCAGGCGCTGTCGCGCCAGTCGACGCCGGACGTCGGCCTGCGCATGCAGTACGCCGGCCTGCTGTTCAAGCTGCGCCAGGACGCCGAGTTCGAAGTGGTGATGGAGGAGCTGATCAAGTATCAGAACTTCGATCAGCAGCAGTCGCTGGATCTGGCCAACCTGCGCATCGCCTACCGGCTGCGCCAGGCCGACCTGGTTCGCGAAGAAGGCAACCTCGCGCGCGCCTACGAATATCTGGAGCCGCTGCTGCGCGTGAACCCGAACGATCCGCGCCTGGTGATGGCGCTGGCGCGTCTGTACAACGACGCCAAGGAATACGACAAGGCCGCCGAGCTGTACAAGCGCGCACTGCAGACCGACCCGAACAATCTCGACGCCTACAAGGGCGCGGTCAGTGCGGCGCTGTCGATGAATCAACCGGAGCAGGCGCAGGCGCTGCTGGATGATGCGATCCGCCTCGACCCGCAGAACCCGCGCCTGTACGCACTGGCCGCGCGCACCGCGCGGGCCCGTGGCGAAGACGGCCGCGCGCTGCAGCTGTATCAGCAGGCGCTGCGCCTGGATCAGGAACATGGCGGCGATAGCGAGTTCGGCGACGGCCGCTACACGCCGCAGCTGTATCTGCTCGATCCGAGCAGCAGCCCGGTCAACAACCCGTTCTACGGCCCGACGCCGCCCAGCAACCTGCCGCGCCCGCAGATCGGCGGCCGCTATGGCGCGATCGACTCCGCGCCGCCGGCCGTGGCCGCCGCGTCGGTGACGCGGTCGGCACCAGCGGTCAAGGTCGCCCGCCTGCAAGCCGCTCCGATCACCGGGGCCGAAAAAAAAAAGCAGCTGACGCGGACGTATTCGCCGGCGCCTGAAGCTCTAGCGTCGAATCGCATTGCGCCGCGCCGCCGATCTCTGCAGCAGGGCGACATCGTGCTGACGACGCTGCCGCGCTGGTGGAAGTCGGGCCGGCTGATCAAGGTTTCGACCTATCCCGAAGGCAGTGTCGCGCAGGTGCCGCCCGCGCCGGTGACGAGCACGCAGGGCTGGGTGCAGACCGCGCCGGGTCGCTACAGCTACGGCGTGCAGACCGTGCAGCCGTCCTCGGTCCCGGTGCAGCCGCAGTACGCGCAGCCGGTGAATTCGTTGCCCGCTTATGTGCCGCGGCAACTGGTGCCGAGCCAGCAGCTCAGCGTTCCGCGCCCGAAAGTCCAGCCGCGTTCGACGCTGCGCGACGAGGTGCTGCGCGACATGGGCGAAATCACCGGCCAGCCGGCGATGCCCTATGTCGCACCTTCCGCATCGTCCGCGCCGCGTCTGCAGACGATGGGACCCGCTCAACAGCAGCCGGCGCAGCCCTCCGGTTATCCGGCCGGCGCGATGCGCGCGCAGCAGCAACCGCTTCAACCGCAATACGCGCAGCAGATCGTCGTCGTGCCGCCGCAACAGTACACGGTCACCGCGCCGCCGCCGGGCGTCGGAGCGACCGAGGCCGATTACGCGCGCCAGGGTTTGCGGGTGCTGCCCGGCTCCGCGCCGGTGCCGGTCTACAGCACGCCGGTGCCGGCGCAGACCTATGTCGTCCAGGTGCCGGCCCAGCAAGTGCAGCCGATCGCGCCGATGCCGACTTACGTACCGGCTCCGGTGCAGGCCGCGCCGGCGCCGATTTACGGTGCGCCGATCGCGCCGAGCTACGGCATGCAGCTGCGCTCCGATCCGGCGCTGGCTACGCCCGACTTCGTGCTCGCGCGCCGCCGCCCGACGGCCGATCAGCCGAACGAAGTGCTGCGCGAAATCGCCGACATCAATGCCAAGCGCACGTCCTATGCGTCGTTCGGTCTGAGCATCCGCAGCCGCGACGGCCAGGCCGGCCTGGACAAGCTCACCGATCTGGAAACGCCGGTTGAATTCAGCGTTGCCGGCGTGCAGGCCGGGCGCTTCAAGCTGCGCGCGGTGCCGACCTTCCTCGACGCCGGCAGTGTCTCCGGCTCGCAGATCCCATTGTTCGGTGCGATGGCCCTGGTCGATCCGAATACCGGCTACGACTTCAGTCAGAGCGAGACCGGCATCGCGGTCGGAGCGGCTTACGAGATCGGCGATTTCAAGGCGGATTTCGGCTCCTCGCCGCTGGGTTTCCCGGTCGAAACCCTGGTCGGCGGCATCAACTGGCGGCCGCATATGGACAAGGTCAGCTTCAAGCTCGACCTGTCGCGGCGCCCGGTCACCGACAGCCTGCTGTCGTACGCCGGCACCGTGGACCCGGCCACCGGCAATACCTGGGGCGGCGTGACCAAGACCGGCGGGCGGCTCGATGTCGCCTACGATCTGGGCCAGTTCGGCGTCTATGTCGACGGTGCCTACCACGTGCTCGACGGCGAGAACGTTGCGCGCAACAGCGTCTACGAAATCGGTGGCGGCTTCTATGCGCGCGCGCTCGACCGCCGCGATATGCGCATCACCTACGGCGTCAACATGACCACGTTCTTCTATAACAAGAACCTGCGCCGTTTCACCTATGGCCAGGGCGGCTATTTCAGCCCGCAGAGTTATTTCGCGATCGCGATTCCGGTCGAGTGGAGCGGCGGCCGCGACCGCTTCTCGTACAAGCTCAACGCGGCGATCGGTATCCAGTCGTTCAAGGAGGACGCCAGCGCAGCGTTCCCGAACAACTCCGACCTGCAGACTGCGATCGAGACTTTCGTGATCGACAATCCCGACACCACCGCGGTCGCCGGTTATCCGTCGCAGAATTCGACCGGCATCGGCTTCAACTTCGGCGGCGCGTTTGAATACCTGATCTCACCGAACCTGATCGCCGGCGCGCGCTTCGGCGTCGACAATGCGCGCGACTACGAAGAGGCGCAGGCTCTGGGCTACATCCGCTTTGCGTTCAGCGGCCAGCGCGGCGTGGCGAATCCGCCGGCGACGCTGATGCCGTTTTACGATTTTGGAGACCCGACCGAATGAAGCCCGCCCTGATGCTGATGCTGTTGTCGTGCGCGGCGAGCCTGGTTGCGTGCAGCCTCGATGGTGGCACTGGCACCGGGCCGACGCCGTCCGGCGCTTATGTTCCGGCACCGAACGCCGGCCCGGCTTACGCCGCCGGCGGTGCCGACAGCAGCGCCAAAAGCAGCCTCGCCAACGGCGATATCGCCGGTGCGGCGGCCGGTTTCGGCCAGGCGGTCGACACCAATCCTTTCGATCCGATCGCGCTGAACAATCTGGCGGTGGCGAAAACAGAAGCCGGTGATTTCCATACCGCGCTGGAGTTGCTGGAGCGGGCAGAGCGCCTGGCGCCGCAGAACACCGAGGTCGCCGCGAACCTGGCGCGCCTGCGCAGCTGGAACCAGAACTACGCGATGCAGGACGGCAGCACGCTGGGCCAGGCCGGTGTGCCAACTGGCACCACGTTCAAGAACCTGCCGCCGGAACCGCCGCCGTTGTGGGATACGCGGACGAGCGCGGAGAAGTAGGCGGTTTGTCGGCTTGATGTTGGGGTTCGCTGCGCTCACCCCAACCTACGGATCGATGTGTGTAGGTTGGGGTGAGCGCAGCGAACCCCAACAACATCGCCCGAGCCGAACCCTCAAGCCTCGCCGCTCAGCGCATCCCACAGCGCCAGATACTCCCTGGTCACCCGATGCGAGGCCTCGAGATAGACCATCGGGCAATGCTTCTCGTGGCTTTCCTTGACCCGCACCGAGCTTGAGATCGTCTGGTCCAGCAACGGCCGGCCTTCGGCTTTCAGCTCCTCGACCACGCGCGTCGGCAGCTTGCTGCGCGACTGGAACTGGTTGACGACGATGCCCTCGATCTCCAGATCCTCGTTATGGTCGCCGCGGATCTCCTCGATGTTGTCGACCAGCGTATACAGTGCCTGGCGCGAGAACTCGTCGCAATCGAACGGGATCAGCACGCGATCCGCCGCAATCAGCGCCGAGCGCGCATAAAAGTTCAGCGCCGGCGGCGTGTCGATGAAGATCGCGTCGTAGCCCTTGATCTTCTTCAGCGCGTCGCGGAACTTGTAGATCTTCTGCTTGGCTTCGAGCTTCACCGTCAGCTCTTCGAGCCGCGGATCGGCGGCGACCACGTCCAGGTTCTCGAAAGGGCTGTTGGTCGCATAGCTGACGAAGGGCGGCGACTGCAGCGAGAACGACAGTGTCGCCTCGAAGAAATCGGCGACCGTGCGGTCGGGCTTGGCGCTGTCGGCACCGAGCAGGTATTGCGTCGAATTGCCCTGGGTGTCGAGATCGATCACCAGCGTGCGCAGGCCGCGCGAGGCGGCGATCGCCGCCAGGTTGCAAACGATGGTGGTCTTGCCGACTCCGCCTTTCTGATTGAACACGACCCGCTTGATCATCTCGCTCGTCCTTGAAGGGTGATTGAAGCCGGTGCACAGACGCTTTCATAGCAGAAAGCTTGCCGCGCGGACATGGCCCCGCGGGCAATGCGACAATCCTGCGCTATGAACGACGCCGCCTCTTCACTCACCGCCGCACAGGCCGCCGCCGATCTGCCATGGGACGTGACGGAGCCCTACATCGAGCGGGTGGTGGTTGGGCCCGAGCATCTGGACTTCTTCGGCCACACCAACAACGTGGTTTATCTGTCCTGGCTGGAGCAGGTTGCCTGGGGCCATTCGCAGCATCTGGGGCTGGATTTCGCCGACTATCAGCGGCTCGGTGCCGGCTGCGTCGCACGCCGGCACGAGCTGGACTACCTGGCGGCAACTTTCGAGGGCGATGTGCTGTGGCTGTCGACCTGGATCGCCGAAACCGACTCGCGGCTGACGATGTGGCGCGCCTACCAGGTGATCCGCGAGCGCGACAAGCGCACCGTGATGCGCGGCCGCACGCAATGGGTCTGCGTCGACATGGCCAGCGGCCGGCCGCGAAGAATGCCGCCGGAGTTTGTCGCTGCTTATCGGGTCACGACGTCGCGGTAGGTTGGGGTGAGCGCAGCGAACCCCAACATTCATTCGCGCTGATGTTGGGGTTCGCTGCGCTCACCCCAACCTACACGGCGTTACGGATTGAGCCACAGCAGCCGCGGTGCTTCGCCGATTTTCGCGGTAACCAGCGCGTTCTGGTAGAAGCGCTCGCCGAGATCCATGACCCAGACCCGGTCCGCGTCCGCGAGCAGAAAGCCCGGCTCGTCCGGCCATTCCTGAGTCGGGTCGCAGTTCAGAGCCTGGATCCAGTTGCCGGCGCGCGTCTCCAGTTCGTAACGCAGTTCGTTGAAATAGAAAAGATTGAGTTCCGAGCGCGCCAGTTCCGAGCGCGGATTGCAGGGTGTGATGATGTACCACTCGCGCCGCATATGAGTCTGCTCGCGCAGCCGGCGTTCAAGCTCGGCGTCGTACTGGCCGATGCGCAGGGTGATCGTGCCGGAGTCCAGCATCACCTTGTATTCGGTTTTGCGGTAGACCGATTCCCAACGGCTCTTCACCGTGTCGTTCATGGTGCTGAAACCTGCGTCGCGCGGTCGAGGAGATCAGCAAACAATACGCCGAGTTCGGGCAGCCGATCGTTGAGAGAGTGGTCGGAGCGCAGCATGTGCAGATCGGCGCGGTGGCGCTGGGCGAAGCGCAGCGCACGCTCGAACGGCACGATCTCGTCGTCCCAGCCGTGCACCACCGAACACAGCGCCGGAATGGCCTCGGGTTCCTCGTCGTAATGCGGGAAATACAGTGCTGGCGCCATCAGGAACAGCGCGGCCGGCGCTAGCTGTCTGCAAGCCCGCGCCGACACGTAACCACCCATGCTAGAGCCGGCCAGCACCAGAGTACGTGCGCTGGGTGCCAGCGTATGCAACTCGGCTACGCGCTGCCGGGGATTGCTCGTGTGACTATAATCCGGACTGATCACATCGAAACCGCGTCCGCGCGCGATCTCCGCCAGGTGCGTGATCTTGATACCCCAGGGACCGCTTTCCTTGCCATGGGCGAAGCAGACCAGCTTGTCGGGCTTCATGTGTGGACTTTTTGGGGCAAGGGATTGAGGAGCGGCGACCATGATAGCGAAAGCACGCCGCAGCGCCGGCCGGAGTCGTCGCCGTGAGCCACTCGACATCAAGCTCACGCTCGCTTTCCGCTTCGGCGACGAGCCGGAGGATCATGTGACGGTGATGAACGATCGATCCATCCCGCTGGTCGGAACGGTGTTCGAGTCGCGTGACAGGATACTGCGCGGCTTCTCGCGGCTGCTGTTCAAGGCGGCGGCGCAAAAGCCGAAGGTCGTGTCGGAACTGGTCCCGCTGTTCAAGTTACTGGGCGGCCGTGGCCGCCGGAAGAAAAAAGCGAAATGAAGACGCTGCTGCTGATTGTCGACGGATCGATCGCCTGCCTCGGCCTGACCATGGGCCTGGTGCAGGCGGTGGTCTGCATCCTGTACGGCTTCGTGCTCGACATGTCGCCAGCGCTGGTCAAGCAGATGCCGATGCTGCTGTGGAGCACGACGATCTTCACTGCCGTCGGCCTGATTTTTCTTGCCGGTTTCTTCTTGCTGCTGCGCGGCCGCAGTTGGGGCTGGCCGGTGCAGGGTTTCGCGCTGGCATCGCTGGCGCCCGCCGGCGTCGTGCTGACGCGGTTGTTCGCCTGACCACCCCTATTCGAAGGGCCTGTTGACATTGAATCGAGCGCAGCAACCGATTCAATGTCAACAGGCCCTAAGCTGGCACTCTGCGGAGGCTACATGGCTATGCAAATCGCGGCACCGCGTCAATGGGAATGGATGGCCCTGATCCCGCTGCTGGCCGGGCTGTATGCCCTGGCTTCGCATGAAGGTTTTTTGTGGTGGTTGTTCGCCGGCGTGCCCGGCACCCTGGTGCTGGCTTCAGCGGTGGCGCTGTTGCTGATGCCGGGCGATCCGCGCGTGACCGCGTACATGAGCCTGGGCTCGGTGCTCGGCCTGCTGTTTGCGCTGCCGTTGATCCTCGCGCACGGCTTCGGCCCAGCGCTGGTCGCAGCGCTGTTGTTCGTCGGCTCGTTCCTGGTCGCGGGCCGCAGCGGGTTGCGCAACGAGCCGGTATACGAAGGTGCGGCCGACTTGCATCTCGACGTGAAGATGGACGCCAAAGCGGCGGTGGACGAGGCGGTGCTCGGCTACTTCCTGGCCTCGGCCGCGGTGCCCAGCGGTGAAGCCGCGGCGCGGATGAGCGAGGACGCGGTCAAGCTGGAGGCGATGCTCGACGCCAATGGCTGGCGGCAGAATCCCGAGCTGTTCCACAAGGAGCCGCCGCCGCCGGAGCGCGTGCAGATCCACAAGGCGCGGCTGTTCGGTATCGAGTACGAGCGCGCCAGCTTCGACAGCGGCTTCAGCCTGCCGCCGGAACTGCCGGGCGCGCAGGTCTGGATGGGCCATGAAAAGAACAACCGCTGCGTCGCCAACGTGCTGCGCCATCCGGGTGCACCGCGCCCCTGGCTGATGTGCATTCACGGCTACCGGATGGGTGAGGCCTGGCTGGATTTCGGGCTGTTTTCGCCGAATTATCTGCATCACCATCTCGGCCTGAACGTGCTGATGCCGACCCTGCCGCTGCATGGCACGCGCAAGATCGGCCTGCGCACCGGCGATCATTTCCTGGACGGCGATCTGCTCGATCTGCTGTACGCCGAGTCGCAGGCGCTGTGGGATCTGCGCCGCTGGCTGGCCTGGCTGCGCACGCAGGAGGAAAACCCCGCAATCGGCGTCTACGGAATCAGCCTCGGCGGCTACAACGCCAGCCTGCTCGCCGGCTACGCCGAGGGCCTGGATTTCGTCGTCGCCGGCATTCCGATCGTCGACCTGGCGATCGGCATCTGGCGTTTCGTGCCTTCGATGCACCAGCGCTACCTGACATGGCGCGGTCTCGACGAGAAGCGCTACCAGGACATTCTCCGTGTGGTGTCGCCGCTGACGCGGCCGCCGAAGCTCGACCAACGCAGCCTGCATATTTTTGCAGCCACAGGCGACCGCATCGTCGCGCCGCGCAATCCGGTGATGCTGTCGCAGCACTGGAACGTGCCGGTGACCTGGTATCAGGGCTCGCATCTGTCGATCCGCTATCAGCCTGAGCCGAAACAGGTTCTGGAAGAGGCGATGAGCCGCGCCGGCTGGCGCTCGAGTGCATACGCGACGATATAAGCCTTTCGCCGGTTAGAATGTGACCTTTGGAACGCGACCTGTCGATGGATCTGCGATGAAATCTGTCTGTATCAGCGGCACCGGCCTGTATACCCCGACCGAGTCGATTTCCAACGACGAGTTGGTGGCCTGCTACAACGCCTACGTCGGCGAATACAACGAGGAGCATGCAGCCGAGATTGCGGCCGGTTCGCTGCAAGCGCTGCCGCCGTCGAGTTCGGAATTCATCGTCAAGGCGTCCGGCATCCAGGCGCGCTACGTGGTGAACAAGTCCGGCGTGCTCGACACCCGGCGCATGCGGCCGCAAATCCGCACGCGCAGCAACGATGAGCCCTCGCTGATGGCCGAGATGGGCGTGGCTGCGGCGCGTCAGGCACTGCAGGCGGCGCGTCTAGAAGGCAGCGATATCGACTGCGTGCTGGTTGCCTGCTCGAACATGCAGCGTGCGTATCCGGCGATCGCGGTCGAGATTCAGAGCCTGCTCGGCGCTGCCGGTTACGGCTACGACATCAACGTTGCCTGTGCATCCGCCGCGTTCGGCGTGCAGGCCGCGGTCGACGCGCTGCGCAACGGCAGTGCCAGGCGCGCGCTGGTGATCAGCCCCGAGATTTGCTCGGGCCATCTGAACTTCCGCAATCGCGACTGCCATTTCATTTTCGGCGACGCCGCGACCGCGATCGTGGTCGAGGCCGCGGAGACGGCGCGCGGCGAGCGTAATTTCGAGATCCTGGGTACCCGGCTGCAGACGCAGTTCTCCAGCAATATCCGCAACAACGCCGGCTTCCTGAATTCGGCCGAAGTGCCACCGCGTCCCTGGGACGACGTGCTGTTCCGCCAGGAGGGCCGCAAGGTTTTCAAGGAAGTCGTGCCGATGGTGTCCGAGCTGATCGCCGGCCATCTCGCGGATTTGCAGCTGGCGCCGGCGCAGGTCAAGCGTTTCTGGCTGCATCAGGCCAATCTGTCGATGAACGAATACATCACGCGCAGACTACTGGGCCGCGATGCCGAGCGCGCCGAAGCGCCGGTGATTCTCGACGAGTACGCCAATACCAGTTCGGCCGGCTCGGTGATCGCGTTCCACAAATATCAGCAGGATCTGGTCCCCGGCGATGTTGGCGTGCTGTGTGGTTTCGGTGCCGGCTACTCTGCCGGGTCCGTGATCATGCGCCGCATCTGAGCGCGCACCGCAGTGGCTAGAGCGGGCGACAGCAGCAGCAGATTCACCGTCGAACTGTAGATGCGCTGCTTCGCACGCAGGCTGTCGATGATGGCGCGATCGTCGTCGTGATGCAGCACGCGAAAGTCTTGCGGCTCGCTCCAGTGAGCTTCGATGCGGCGGAACGCGCGGAATGCCGTGCCCTTGGCGGCGTGCTCTGCCTCGTCGACTTCGCGCAGCGTGATCCAGTTTTTCTCCATGTTCATACCTTAGTGCCGCGGATTCGTGATCGTACTTGGGAACCGAGGCACTTTGTCGATGATGCGCCGGGAGTCCGCGCTTGAACGACTGCGCGGACACCATCGCCGCCGACGCCAGTGGCTGGGAACGACGCCTGCGCGACGCACTGGCCGGCAGCAGCGATGCCGAGCCGCGGCCGATGAGCCGCACGGAACTGCCGCTGCATCTCGATCGTCTGATCGAGTCCGAATGGCTGGCAAAGCTGCGCCGCGCCGCGGTGCTGGTCCCGGTGGTGGACCGGCCCGGCGGGCCGACGGTGGTGCTGACGCAGCGCTCCGAGCACTTGCGCAACCATAAGGGCCAGATCAGCTTTCCGGGTGGCCGCCGTGACGATGACGATGTCGATTCGGTCGATACCGCGCTGCGCGAAGCCGAAGAAGAAATCGGCTTGCCGCGTCAGCATGTTGAAGTGCTCGGCTATCTGGACGACTATCCGACGATTTCGCTGTATCGCGTGACGCCGGTAGTCGGCGTGATCCGCGAGCTGCCGCTGCTGCGCATCGATGCCGCCGAGGTTGCCGAGGCTTTCGAGGTGCCCTTGTCGCTTTTGCTCGATCCTGCCTCCTACGAGCGGAAGCATCTTTTCTTCGGCACCGTGAAGCGGCCGTTTTACGAGGTGAATTACGGCAGCTACCGGATCTGGGGCGCGACCGCCGGCATGCTTTGGGATCTGTGCCGCAAGGTGAATGCTTGAGCGCACTGCGACACGGTGTCTGCCGCGTAGCGGCAGTGGGTGCGGGAGCAGGGCGACTCGCTCACGCTTCCGACGGGTGCCTCTCATGCGGAAAGGTACGCCAGTGAGCGACCCGTTGATCGAAGCCGAAGCCCTGCAGTGCGACGCCGCGCTGCAGGGCTTCGACTGGAACACGCTCGCCGAGCTATGGCCGAAGCTGTTCGAGGAAATCGCCGAACTACAGGAAGCCGTCGATCAGGGCGCGGCGCGCCGGCTCGACGAACTCGGCGATCTGCTATTCATGGTGGTGAACATCGCACGCCATCTCGGCGCCGATCCGGCGGCGGCGCTGGCTACCGCGAATGCGAAATTCCGGCGCCGCTACGGCCATGTGATGGCGCATGCGGCGACGCTGCCGCCGCTCGGTTCGCCCGAGCGTCTCGATCGAATGGAAGCGCTGTGGGTCGAGGCCAAGAAGCTGGGGCTGTAGCCCGGGTGAAACCCGGGGTTCGATCGCGCCGGCCCCCGGGTTTCACCCGGGCTACCAATGCTGTAACCGCGCAGGGTTTTGTAGGTTGGGGTGAGCGTAGCGAACCCCAACATGGGTTCCGCGCCGACGTTGGGCATCGCTACGCTCAGCCCAACCTACGAGCTATTCCTCGCCAACCGCCTTGAACTGCGTCGGCGCCAGCCCGTAGCGATTCAGCAGCTTGTAGAAATCCGTGCGATTGCGCCGCGCCAGCCGCGCCGCGCGGCTGATATTGCCCGACGACAGCTCCAGCAGCTGCCGCAGATACGCCCGAGTGAAATCGGCGCGAGCCTCGTCGAACGAGGCCAGGCTGCCGCTGGTTTCACCCAGGCAGCGGCGTGCGAGGGATGCGCTGATGATGCGCGCTGGCGCCAGTGCGGCGCAGCGCTCGACGACGTTGAACAACTGCCGCACGTTGCCCGGCCATGCGGACGCGACCAGCAGCTCCATCGCCTCCGGCGCACACACGCGCCGCGGGCCGCCGGCCGCATGCAGATAATCCAGGTGATGTGCCACCAGCGCCGGAATATCTTCGCGGCGCTGATCCAGCGCCGGCAGGCGCAGGCGCACCACGTTCAGGCGATAGAACAGATCGGCGCGGAACGAGCCGTCCTCGACACGCGCCTCCAGATCGCAGTGCGTCGCCGAAATGACCCGCACATCGACCCGCACCGTGCGCGTTTCGCCGAGTGGGCGCACTTCGCGCTCCTGCAGTACGCGCAGCAGCTTGGCCTGCAGGTTCAGCGGCATGTCGCCGATTTCGTCGAGAAAAATGCTACCTCCTTCCGCGGCGCGGAACAGGCCGGGATGGTCGGTAGTGGCGCCGGTGAAACTGCCGCGCTTGTGGCCGAACAACTCGGATTCGAGCAGCTCCGAGGGTACGGCGGTGCAGTTGATCGCGACGAAAGGCCGCGGGCCGCGCGGACCGCCGCGATGGATCGCGCGCGCCAGGACCTCTTTGCCGCTGCCGCTGGCGCCGGTGATCAGGACCGCCGAGTCGGTGCGCGCGACACGTTCGGCATCGTCGAGCAGTGCATGCATCAGCGGGCTGCGCGTGACCACGTCATGTGCCCAGTTCTTGGTGCCGGCATGCAGCGGTTCGGTATAGCGGCGAATGCAGGCGAGCAGGCCATCGCGATCGATGGGCTTCAACAGAAAGTCGACTGCGCCGGCGTGCGTTGCGCGCACCGCATCGGGCACGTCGCCATACGCCGACAGGATTGCAACCGGCAGGCTCGGATGACGCTGCTGAATCTGCGTCATCAGCTGAATGCCGTCGAGCCCGGGCATGCGCATATCCGTCAGCACCATGTGCGGCCGCGCGATGTCGAGCCGTCGCAGGGCCTCTTCGCCAGAACCGGCCGCAATCACGCCATAGCCTTCGGATTCCAGGCGCAGAGTCAGGATACGCAGCAGTTTGCTATCGTCGTCAACGACTAATATTTGCGGGCTTTCCACTGTCATTCCTGCCTGGTTGCTTGTCCGCTGCCGTATCCAGGCTGCGTTCGATCGAGACGATCTTGTCGAGGCGGCGCTGCAGATCAGCATTCGACGCCTGGTATTCCAGCATCGTGTCGAGCTCGGCGACGCGCAGCTTGGCAAGGTTGCGCAGATCGGGATCTACCTGACTGCGCGAGCTGATCTTCTTCAAGTCCCGCTGAGCTGCGGCTGGGTCGTATCCGCTGTGCGAGGGCAGGCTTTGGAGCAGCGCGATCCGCAGACGGCCGGCTTCGCTGCCGGTATCACCGCGATGTGCGCGCCACAGCTTTTCGCGCTGATCGGGCGTTGCATTCATTGCCGCAACCAGGAATTCCAGTTGCGATGATGGTGATGAGCGCGCATCGCCGCGCGGACTTGCGTCAAGCACGCAGGCCGATAGCAGCATGCCTGCGCTAATCGCAGGGAACAGGCCAGAGCAGATGAAAGCGCGCGCCAGGCTGAGCATCTTCGATAGTGATTGTGCCACCATGAGCTTCTGCAACTTCCTTGACGATGGAGAGACCGACACCGGTGCCCCGGATGCCTTGTTCTTCGGCTTCGCCGCCGCGGACAAAGGGCTCGAAAATGTTCTGCTTCTCGGCTTCGGCGATGCCGCGGCCGTAGTCGCGCACGCTGATTCTGCAATGCACCTGATCGCGGGCCGTGCGGATCTCGATCACGCTGCCGCTCGGTGCATGCTTCAGTGCATTGGTCAGCAGATTGTCCAGTGCGACGCGGATCTGCGAACGCTGGCCATGCAGCGGAATATCGTCGGCGGTGTCGACGTCGATGAACAGCTCACGTTTGGCCATCGCCAACGCGTGCATGGCCAGCACCTCGTCGAGCAGCGGCCGCGGCGCAAAGTCGACGCACCGCGCCTGACGCAGTCCGTCGTGCCACTGCGCATATGCCAGCAGATTGCTGATCAGCGAGTCGAGCTCGGCGGTCGCTTCGGACAGAATGCCGGCGACTTCGCTCTGTCTCGGCGTCAGTCCGCCGAGCGCGCCTTCGCACAGCATTTCGGTGCCTTCCCGAAGGCTTGCCAGCGGTGTTTTCAGCTCGTGCGAAACCTGGCGCAGAAAGCGGTCCTTGTCGGCTTCAAGCTGTGCTAGGCGCCGTCGCAGCCATTCGAGCTGTTCGCCGAGCCTATGCATCTCGCGCGGGAAGCCGATCGTGACGGCGGGCACGGCGCGGCCATGGCCGAGCGCGGCAATCGTGCGGTATATCTTGCGCAGCGGGCGGGTCACCGCCAGCGTGCAGGCGAAGGCGAGCAGCGCGGCGAGGGGGATCAGCGTGATCGCCGACATCATCATTTCGCGTCGCGCATGCAGCGTGGTACCGCGCAGTTGATCGAGCCGCAGGATGGTGCGCTCGCGCATCAAGACGATGATGTCGTGCAGCTCGGTGGCGACCGCATGCAGCTGCTCGCCGGACCGATCCCCATTGGCGGCTTCTTCGGTGCCGACGTCGGCTTCCCAGGTCCTGCGCGTGTCCAGCAGCTGCCTGCGCACTTGGGTAACCTGCGCAGCGAGCTCGATTCCGAGCGGCTGTGCGGCCAGGCTCTGTGCGGTCGCGAGTGCAGAGTCCCAGCGCCGCTCCGCCAGTTGATACAGCTGAGGATCGCGCAGCACCAGATACTGGCGCACGCTGCGCTCGACATCGTCCAGTTGGCTGTCGAGGTCACCGGCCAGTTGTGCAACGGTAACGCCTTCGTCGATCAGCGCCTCGGTGCTGTCGATGATGCGTTCCAGGGACTGCCCGGCGAGCCACAACGCAAACAGCAGTGGCGTCGCCGCCAGCAGGCAGCCTCCACCGACGAGGCCGGCCATGGTTCGAGGCCGCCGCAGCAGCCAGTTCGCGAAGCGACGCGGGCTTTCGGCTCGCCGCAACGCGACATCGATGGGCACGCTGATGGTATTCACTCGCTTTCGCGGTCCACGGAAACCCAGCCCTTCCTTAGGCAATGAGCCGATTTCGGACGAAGTGGACTTAACCAGCGATGAACGCGGAGTTCGTCGGGTGCTCGGCTGCGCGAGCTGTCGCTGAATCGCGACAGGCCGCGCCTTGGCGTTCGCCGCAAGCGGCTGGTCGGCAGTACCGGGGCAGGAGTAACGGGCTGTGCTTGACGCTGCCCGGTGTTGCTCGATGGCGACAGCGGCAGAAATGGTGCAGCGCATGCCGGTCGCCGGCGGTTTCGACGATTGGCAGAACGATTCTTGTCGCCAGATCGCGACGCTTTTCAGCGTGTGCGGCGCGGCAATATTCGGCTTGACGGCGGGCACCGATCGCAAGTCACTGATCTCACAGGCAGCACTTCGAGCTGGCACGGCCATTGCCATATTTCTGCTGCGAGTTGGTGGCAAGGATTGCCGGAAGACCGAGCTCGCATCGCCACGGGCAACCGCAACGAGAGGTGTGACATGGACGTTCCCCCTAGACTTTTTCCTTCGATGATTTCGGCGCGAACCATCGTTCCGGTGCTGCTCGCCGGCGGTAGCGGCAGCCGGCTCTGGCCCTTGTCGCGAGAGCACTACCCTAAACAGTTTCATGCGCTGCTCGGTGCCGAAAGCCTGTTTCAGGACACCGTCGCGCGTGCATCGCAAATCGAGAACGCGCTCGGGCCGGTCGTGATCGGTGCCGAGAAGCATCGATTCGTCATCGCCGAGCAGCTGCGTCAATCGGATATCCGCGACGCATCCGTGCTGCTGGAGCCCGATGCGCGCAATACCGCGCCGGCGGTCGCGGTTGCCGCGCATTTCGTGATGGAGAATTTCGGATCCGAGGCTCTGGTCTTCGTGATGGCGGCCGATCATGCGATCGGCGACATCAAGGCGTTCACCGAGGCGGTGACGGCCGCGGCCGAAGTCGCCGAGCGCGGTTACATCGTCACTTTCGGCATCAAGCCGACGCGCCCCGAAACCGGCTTCGGTTATCTGAAGGCCGGCCCCAGGCTCGGCACCAGCAGCGCCCATCTGGTCGAGAGCTTCGTCGAGAAACCCACGGCGACGCGCGCCCAGGAATTTATCGAGCAGGGCGATCACTACTGGAACGGCGGCATGTTCCTGTTCCGCTCCGGCCAGTTCCTCGCCGAGCTGCGCAAGCACGAGCCGGCGACGTATGAGAAATCGCGTGAGGCGATCGACAAGGGCCGCCGCGATAAAAATGTGATCAGCCTGGATGCCAAGTCCTTCAGCGGCTGCCGCGCCGATTCGGTCGACTATGCGGTGATGGAAAAGAGCGACCAGCTGGCGCTGGTGCCGCTGGATGCCGACTGGGACGACGTCGGCTCCTGGAATTTTCTCGAGCGTCTACCCGAGCAGGACGCCGACGGCAACCGTAGCCGCGGCGATGTGATGTTCGAGTCCTCGCACGGCAACCTGGTGCATTCCGGTGGGCGGCTGATCGCGATGGTCGGCGTCGATGATCATGTTGTCGTGGAGACCGAAGACGCGGTGCTGGTGGTTCCGCGCAGCCGTGTGCAGGACGTCAAAAAACTGGTGCAGCAGCTGAAGCGCCGCAAACGCAGCGAGGCCGATGCGCACCGCCGCGTCTATCGGCCCTGGGGCTTCTACGAAACCGTTGCGTTTGGCGAGCGCTTTCAGGTCAAGCGTATTGCCGTCAAGCCAGGCGAGCAGCTGAGCCTGCAGATGCATTACCACCGCGCCGAGCACTGGGTGGTGGTCAAGGGCTCGGCGATGGTCACTTGCGGAGACAAGCGCTTCATCGTGTCCGAAAACGAGTCGACCTATATCCCGACCGCCCAGGTTCACCGCCTGGAAAACCCGGGACGCGTGACGCTGGAGCTGATCGAAGTCCAGTCCGGCTCCTATCTGGGCGAGGACGACATCGTGCGCATGAGCGATGTCTACGGCCGCATCGAAAGCAAGGCCGACAGCCTCGCAAAAACCTGATGCCTGCACCACTGACGCGGCGCGCTCCGGAAGCGCGCCGCGTCAGTGGAGCGACGCCCGTCACCGCGCAAACAGTTTCACTCCGCCTCGCCTTGTATCGCTCTCTTGTGTCGCTCTTTTGAATCGCTACTTTGAACAGGAAACCGCTCAAT
The DNA here is from genome assembly GCF_028291725.1 of Hydrocarboniphaga sp. Lineage (GTDB taxonomy): Bacteria > Pseudomonadota > Gammaproteobacteria > Nevskiales > Nevskiaceae > Hydrocarboniphaga. Next base: position 87,027 of record NZ_JAQGNT010000059.1, read on the forward strand.
CATGGACATCAGCATTTTTGGTATGGGATATGTCGGCGCCGTCTGCGCCGCCGCCCTCGCAGACCGTGGCCACGGCATCATCGGCGTCGACGTTTCCAAGGACAAAGTCGATCTGATCAATGCCGGCCGTTCGCCGATCGTCGAACCCGGCCTGGAGGAGCTGCTCGCCAAGGGCGTCAAGTCCGGCAAGCTGCGCGCGACTTCGGACATCATCGACGCGATCACGGCGACCAGCCTGTCGATGATCTGCGTCGGCACGCCGAGCAAGAAGAGCGGTGATCTGGATCTGGAGCATATCGAGGCGGTGTGCCGCCAGATCGGCGCCGCGCTGAGAGGCAAGCAGGAGCGTCATACGATCGTGGTTCGCAGCACCGTGTTGCCGGGCACCGTGCGCAATGTCGTGATGCCGATCATCGAAGAAGCGTCCGGCAAGCAGTTCGGGCCGCAGCTGGGCCTGGCGGTGAATCCGGAATTCCTGCGCGAGAGCACCGCGATCAGGGACTACGCCGAACCGCCGATGACGGTGATCGGCGAGCTTGACGAATCGTCCGGCGATCTTCTCGCATCGATCTATGAAGACTTGCCGGCGGAGATCCTGCGCCGATCCATCGAAGTGGCGGAGATGGTGAAGTACTCGTGCAATGTATGGCACGCGACCAAGATCTCGTTCGCCAACGAAATCGGCAACATCGCCAAGGCCGCCGGCGTCGATGGACGTGACGTCATGGAAGTCGTCTGCCAGGACAGCAAGCTCAATCTGAGCGACTACTACATGCGCCCGGGCTTCGCGTTCGGCGGTTCCTGCCTGCCCAAGGACGTGCGGGCGCTGTCGTATCGTGCGACGCAGATGGACGTCGAGATCCCTCTGCTGAAGTCGCTGATGCTGACCAACCAGGGCCAGATCAAGAAGGCCTTCGACCTGGTCGAATCCTTCGGCCTGCGCAAAATCGGCATGCTCGGCCTGAGCTTCAAGGCCAAGACCGACGATCTGCGCGAGAGCCCGCTGGTCGAACTCGCCGAAATGCTGATCGGCAAGGGCTACGAGCTGAGCATCTACGACAAGAACGTCGACTACGCGCGCGTGCACGGCGCCAACCGCGACTACATCAACAGCAAAATCCCGCATATTTCGTCGCTGCTCAAAACCGAGCTTAGCGATGTGATCGACGAATCCGAAGTTCTGGTGCTTGGCCTGCGCGACCGCAGCTTCGAGAAGTACGTCAACGGCTCACGTGCGGACCACAAAGTCGTCGACCTGGTCGGCTTCATGCCGGAATTGTCCGACGAGGACATGCAGGGCATCTGCTGGTAGATGCGGAGTACTCAGCGTGATTGCGCCAAGCCAGATCGCCGTGCCCGCAAGGCCGGTCGAGGTTCGCCAGCCGCAAGGCCGCTCGAAGTTTCGCGACTTCATCGGCTGGCTGCTGTACGCCACCGGCCTGCTGTTGATCGCGATCCTGCTGCCGGCGGACGCTTTTGATCCGGCATCGGCGAACTACTTCATGGCGATCGGCGCGCTCGGCATCTGGCGCTACTCACTGCGAGCGATCCACTTCATCCGCGCGATGCTGTTCCTGAAGTGGGAGTATCCGCGGCTGCGCAAGCTCGCCGATGCGGCGGGTGACAGCGCGGCGCCTTCGCATGTGTATCTGCTGATCACCAGCTTCCGCATCGACGCGCAGACCACCGCCGACGTTTATCGCGCCAGCATCCAGGAGGCGATCCGCTGCGGCTGGCCGGCCACCCTGGTCGCGTCGATCGTCGAGATGTCGGATCAGCGCATCATCATGTCGCTGTGGGATGCGATGCAGCCGCCGGATCGGGTGCGGCTGAAGATCGTGCGCATTCCCGGCACCGGCAAGCGTGACGGCCTGGCGCAGGGCTTTCGTGCGATCTCGCGCGACATGCCCGACGACGATGCCGTGGTTGCGGTGATCGACGGCGATACGCTGCTGCAGCCAGGCGTGATCAGCCGCACCGCGCCGTTCCTGAAGCTGCTGCCGGGCGTCGGCGCGCTGACCACCAACGAGTTCTGTCAGGTCGAAGGCGGCTACCTGATCAGCGAGTGGTACAAGCTGCGGTTCGCGCAGCGCCACCTGAACATGTGCTCGATGGCGCTGACCCGGCGCGTGCTGACGCTGACCGGAAGAATGTCGCTGTTCCGCGCCAGCATCATCACTGACCCGAGCTTCATCTACGACGTGCAGCACGACGCGCTCGATCACTGGCGTCTCGGCCGCTTCCAGTTTCTGACCGGCGACGACAAGTCCAGCTGGTACAGCCTGATGCGTCTGGGCTGGGATACCTGGTACGTGCCGGATGCGTCGATCAGCACGGTCGAGCATCCACCCGATCCCAGTTTTTTCAAATCCTGCAAGCAGCTGATGTTCCGCTGGTACGGCAACTCGCTGCGCCAGAACGGCCGCGCGATGGGCCTGGGCCCGGGGCGCCTCGGCTGGTTCACCTACTACGTGCTGCTCGATCAACGCATCCTGATGTGGACCGGCCTGCTCGGGCTGGCGCTGGCGGTCGCGGCCAGCATCCGCTTCAACATTTTTTTCCTGGTCAGCTTTCTGCTGTGGGTCGGGCTGACGCGCCTGATCATGGCCTGGCTGCTGGTAATTTCCGGTCATCCGGTCGGTCCGGGATTCCCGCTGCTGCTGTACTACAACCAGATTCTCGGCTCGCTGATGAAGATCAAGGTTTCGTTCCGTCTCGACCAGCAGTCGTGGACGCGGCAGAAGACCACGCTCGACCGCGGCCTCAACGATTTTCAGACTCGATTCAATCGCTGGTCTTCCAACATTTTCACTTTTGCCGCGTGCAGCTTGTTTGCAGCTTTCGTGGTGGCGATGGTGACCGCGCCGGCACCGTAGCGCCGTAGGGCGGGTCGTGACCCGCCGTTTTTTAGACGATGCAGAAACAGCGGCGGGTCACGACCCGCCCTACACGGACAGTCAACAGGAACGCTCATGGACGATGTCAGACCTTCACTGGTGCACGAGGCCGAGGCACAACGCCAGCATCCGCGGGTGCGCGTCGCCGGCAGTTTTCTGCTCGACGGCGAAGGCGCGCCGCGCAGTTATCGCCTCAACGACCTGTCGGCCGGCGGGCTCAGCTTCGACGCGCAGAGCGATCGCTTCCAGGTCGGCGCCACGCTGCGCGGACGGCTTGGTTTCCAGCTCGAATCGGTGTCGATGGTGTTGCCGATCACGCTGCAGATCCGCAATGTATCGCCGGGCGGCAGCCGCGTCGGCGGCAGCTTCATGGCGCTGGGCACGCGCGAAACCTCGGTGCTGCGTCAGCTGATCAACTCGACGCTGGCGGGCGAGCTGGTATCCACCGGCGAGCTGATCAACGTGCTGTCGCGCGACAATTTCGTCAAGCCGCGCGCGGTCAAGGACGCCGGCGGGCTCAGCGGCCGCGCACGCTTTCGCGCGATGATGGCGACCGCGGCGATGGCCCTGGTCGGAATCGCTGCCTGCTTTTATGCGGGGTCCAAACTCTATGCGATGGCCTTCGTCACGCAGGCGTCCGCGGCCAAGGTCGCCGCGCCGAGTTTCGCGGTGACGATGCCGCGCGACGGTACGTTCTTCAGCCTGATTCCGGCCGACGGCATCGTCAAAAAAGGCCAGCCGCTGGGTTCGTTCCAGGCGGCGATGCTCGACGTGGTGCAGTCCGATCTCGGCTCTATGCATCTGACGCCGGAACAGCTGTCGGCGCTGATGGGCGAGCAGCTCAAGGGCACCTTGTCGAGCCCCTGCGATTGCCGCGTGCAGCAGCAGATCGCGTTCGACGGCCAGTATGTGAACCGCGGCCAGCCGCTGTTCGAGCTGGTGCCGGTCGACGCCAAGCCTTACGTGCTGGCGCGCTTCCGCTTCGAGAGCATCGATCGTCTGCCGATCGGCCGTGTCGTCGCGTTCACGGTCACCGGCGATTCGACCGAGCGCTACGGCAAGGTGCGTGATCTGCGCCTGCTGTCGCCGGCCGGCGCCGCCGAAGCCAGCGCCAGCGACATGCGCGGCCTCAACGGCGCCAGCGCTCTGTCCGACGTGATCGCGACGATCGAGCCGGACCGCCCGCTCGACAACCAGCTGATCGACCGCCCGGTGCAGGCGACACTCGGCAACGAGTCCGCGATCAGCGCAGCGGTGGCGAGCCTGAGCGAACGCGCGCGCACGCTGGTGTCGCAGAAGCTGGTCGCGCAAAAGTGAGCCGGCGCGCATGAGCCGGTTCCGGCATGGCGCCGCGCGCTTATCGGTGATGGCCTTGTCTGGCGCGCTGCTGGTTGCGGCGGTCGCCCGGGCGCAGGAGACCGTCGTCGTCGAGGCCAAGTCGGCTGCGGCCCGCGGGCTGCCGGATCTGAAGCGCGGCCAGCTGGCCGCCACCGAAGATCGCATGGACGATGCCGAAGCCGATCTGCTGCCGCTGGCCGAGCTTGGCTATGTCGAGGCGCAAATCGCGCTCGGCAAGCTCTACGCACGCATCGGCACGCCGGATCGCATCGCTGCGGCGATCGTCTGGCTGCGCCATGCCGGGCAACGGGCACCGGTGCCGGTGCAGGTTCCGCTCGGCCGCCTGCTGGCCCGCTCCAATGATCCCAACGAACTCGTCGAAGCCCAGCAGCTGTTGAGCACGGCCTACGCGGATCGCAGGGACAGCGAGGCGCTGGCCGGCCTGGTGCGCCTGTACTCCGGACATCCGCAGCTGGATCGCGAGCGGCAGGTCGCCAGGCTTGCCGCGCGTGCCGAGAAGATTCCGCAGCCGGACACCCTCTCGGCCGCCGTTGGCTGGTATCGCAGCACGCCGCAGATAGAAGGCCATCCCGCGCATCTGCTCGAGCTGTGCCGCAAGGCGATCGACCAGGTACCGGAATGCCATATCGATCTGGCCAAAGATGCGCGGCGCCGCGGCGATCACAAGCAGCTCGAAAAGCAGGTCGACGACAGCATCGTCGCGTATGACGCTCAACTGCTGAGTGAAACCGCGCTGACTTCGCTGGCGCGTGTACTGGTCGACGATCCGAAAGACGACAGCAACGATCCGATCCCGAATCTGTCGGCCCTGGACGTGAAGCTGTCCGATGTCGAGGAAGACGAAGGCGAGGCGGCGCTGCGCCAGCAGGCTGCGGAGCACAGCCAGATCTCGCCGGGCTGCAGCGGGCCGAGCCTGCCGGTCGCGGCGAAACCCGCCGGCGATGACGCCGCTCCGACGGACGCGGCGACTTCGGCAGCCGCGCAGGAGATCGCAGCCGAGCCTGAACTTGCCGGCAAGGTCCTGCAGAAACTGCTGCAGGGGCAGGGCCTCGCACCGGTGCTCGCGGCCGGCGTGGTGGTGCGCTATCCGTATCTGTTGCCCGGCACCGACGTCGAAGCCAGGCTGAAGCAGGGCGACGAGGATGGGGTGCCGGAAGCGCGGCTGTATCTGGGCACGCTGTATCTGCAGGGCGCTCGGGCGGTCCGCGATCCGGCGCGCACGCTGCAATATCTGAGCAAGGCCGAACACGATCCGCAGACGGCGCTGCAGGCGCATTATTTTCTCGGCCGTCTGTATCAGTACGGCTATCTGGACGAGAGTTCGCCGCTGTTGGCAACCCGGCATCTGATCTACGCCGCGCGGCATGGCTATGCCTCGGCCGACGGCGCGATCGCGCGGCTGTTTTCGTCCGGCAAGGGGCTATGCCCGAATCTGCTCGACGCCTACGTGTTCGCCAAGCTTGCCGTTGCCGGCGGCAGCGACAACACCGCGCCGCTGCTCGCTGCGATCAAGGCGCAGCTGAGCCCGCAGCAGGCCACCGAGGCCGAGCAGCGGCTGCGCGCCGAAATCGCCGCGCGCCCGGATGCCGGCGCCGGCCGCTATGCCCAGCAAACGCCGGCGAATCCGCTGGCCGCCGGTTCTGCCAGGGACGGCCAGACCTGATGAACATGATCTATAAAAACGGGATCAATAAACAGGATCAATAAACAGGATCAATAAACGGGATCAATAAAAACATGATCAATAAAAATTCCAATGGAGCCTTGGCTGTTGTTCGCCGCCGGCATCTGTCGATGCTCGTCGCCGCCGGCTTTGGTGTCGCGATGCCGGTGATCGCCGATGCGCTCGAACTCGACTATCGGCTGAAGGCCACGGTCGCCGGCGTCGCCGATGGCGGCCGCGATCTGGATCTCAACAATGCGGACTCGACCGCCGAGGCCTACGTCGACATGACGCCCTGGGTGCATCTGCAGTTCAATGAGGACTGGGCCGCGTTCGTCCGCGTGCGTGCTTATCAGCCGAGCGGCAGCTTGCTGCAGCCCGGCAACGAGAACGACAACCTCGGTGCCACCAGCAAGGGCTTCGTCGCGCTGAAGGAAGCCTGGGTTGAATACGGCGGCCTGACCAGCTATCCCGGCGAAGTACTGCGGCTTGGCCGGCAGCGCATCCGCGATGAAGATGCCCAGTTCCTCGATCAGGAAATCGACGCGCTGCGCTGGATCGTCGACACCACGCTGCTCAACAGCGAGCTCGGCGTCGCCCACCAGTTCGACAGCTACCGCAGCGATGGCGCCGATATCGCGCGCGAGCAGAAGGACCGTACCTACGTATTCGGCCATATCGATTACGACTGGATCGAGCGTCAGCGCATCGGCCTGCGCGTGGCGCATGCGATCGACGACGAGCATCTGCCGGCGCCTGGCGACACCGTTGACCCGAGCGAGCGCAACACCCAGGGGAATCTGACCTGGATCGGCGTCTACGCCGACAACCATTCCTATGATTGGCGGCCGATCCAGCCTCAGGGCGCCGAGCTTTCGTACTGGAGTTCGGCGACTTTCCTGAGCGGCCATCGCGATCGCATCATCGAGGACCCGGCGACGCACACGGTCGTCGGCAGCGCCGGCGAAGACACGCATGCCTGGGCTGCCGAGACCGGCATCCGCGCGCGCGTCGCGGGCCCGGTTCAAGTCGGCGCGGCTTACGCCTACAGCAGCGGCGGCAGCGCCGATGACGCGGACCGGCAGTTCGAGCAGACTGGCATCCAGAGCAACTACTCGCGCTTCACCGGTACGCGCACGCAGATCTATCGCTACAACGAGGCCTACCGGCCCGAACTAGGCAACCTGGAAGTGGCCAGCGCGTTCGCGTCGCTCAGCGAAGCCGGCTACGACGCCAGCCTGATCTACAACCGCTTCCGCCGTACCCAGAGCGACGGTGCCGTGGTCAGCGACGGGCTGAGCGTATCTCCCGTGCAGGACAGCCACGACCTCGGCGACGGCCTCGACCTGGTGATGAGCCGATACTTTTCGCTCGGCCGCGCCAGCACCGACGAGCTGCCGGACTACACGCCGTCCGACGACGCGGCCGACAGCTCGCTGCGGCTGCGTGCGTCCTGGTTCAATCCGGGCAAGGCCTACGGCGCGCAGGCCAAGGACGAGTACCGCGTGATGCTGGAGTTGACGCTGTGGTATTGAGATGGCCAGCGACGCTGTCGGGCCTGCTGCTGAGCCTGATGCTGGGGCTGGGCTGCGCGCCGGCGGATGCGCGGCCCGCGGCGCAGCATACGCCGCTGCCGAGCGCAGCGAGCGACCCGGACGAAGACCCGGATGTCGTGACGCCGAAGTTTGCAAAAACGCCGCGGCTCGGCCTGGGCGATCACGACGACGCATCCAGCGACGACGAGATGCTCGATGCCTCGCTGGACGATCCCGGCGAGCGCTATCAGACCGACGGCTCGGATCAGGACGATCCGGCCGAGGACGATCGCAAGCTGCTCGAAGCCGAGAAGCGGCCGTACGAGATCAGCACCTCGTCCGGCGCCGAGCTGAAGATGGCGCCGCCGACCTTGCCGGATCTGACGCCTTATACCGCCGACAAGGTGATGGAGAAGATTCAGCAGAAGCGGCCGGGCCGTGCCGAAGTCGCCAGCGTGCTGAACCAGCTGTCGTTCCGCGGCTTCATGGGCCGCGACGAACGCATGCGCGACTGGGCGGCGCGGCAGGGCGGCTTGCCGAAAGCGATCTTCATCCGCGGTGGCTACGTCACGCCGCGCGACATCGCCCGGCAGGTACCGCGCCAGTACTTCGAGGAAGTGCAGAAGGGCGTGTTCGTCGCGCGCCTGCCGATCGACGTCGCGCCGGGCGCGACCCTGCATATCGACGACTCGGTCGGCGATTTCCGCTTGTCGCAGGATCGCGGATCGTTCCTGATCAACGAGGGCCGGCTGTTCATCACCGGCAGCCGGCTGCGTGCCTGGAACGAGGCACGCAAGGACGCCGCGCAGTTCGAGGACAAGCACGACTTCCGGCCCTTCATCGTGTCCTGGGGCGGATCGCAGACTTACATCGTCAACAGCGTGATCGCCAACCTCGGCTATGCATCGAGCAAATCCTACGGCGTGTCGATTTCGCAGTTCTCGCCGTCGCTGAAACAGGTGATGAACCGGCCGAACCCGAGCGGCTGGATCATCGACTCCGAGTTCTATGACCTGTGGTATGGCTTCTATTGCTACGAGGCTGAAGACTTCGTGCTGCGCGGCAACGACTACCACGACAACATCAAGTACGGCATCGATCCGCACGATCGCTCGCGGCGCCTGATCATCGCCGAGAACAAGGCGTATAGAACTCGCGAGAAGCACGGCATCATCGTCTCGCGCGAAGTCGACGACAGCTGGATCATCAACAACGAGGCCTATGAGAACCATCTGTCGGGCATCGTCGTCGACCGCAACAGCGTCAACAACGTAGTTGCGTACAACCGTGTCTATCGCAACAAGTCCGACGGCATCACGATTTACGAGAGCCCGCAGACGCTGATCTGGGGCAACCTGGTCACACGCAACAACCGTCACGGCATGCGCGTGCGCAACAGCACCGACGTGCGCCTGTACGACAACGTCGCCATCGCCAACGGCCTGTCCGGCGTCTACGGCCACGTCAAGGACCTGCGCGGCACCGGCCGAAACATGGCGCTCGATCCTTTCCGCAAGACGATCTCGATGATCGTCGCCGGTGGCCAGCTGATCTCCAACGGCTCGTCGCCGGTCAACATCGATCAGCCGCTGAGTCTGGAGTTGTACGACGTCGACCTGCGCGCGCCGCAGCGCGAGCTCGGCATCAAGTTCACCGGCATTCTCGGCAAGCACCAGGACGAAGTGCTGAACATTCTGATGCGGCAGAAGAAGGCGGTGGTGGTGCGGCCCGCAACCGCCACCGTCGTCGGCACGAGCAACTGACGTGAAACTGGCAATGCCCATCAATCACGCCGCTCCGTTCCTCCCGAGTAGCCTCGCGCAGCGAGACGTATCGAGGGACTTGAGCACGATGCATCCCTCGATACGGCCACTGCGTGGCCTACTCGGGAGGAACGGGGTTTCCCGAAGAGTGTCGATCCACGCCACCAGCGAGCGACTGTAACCATGGTCTTCTCATCCAACGTATTCCTGTTTCTGTTTCTGCCGCTGTTCCTGGCGGTGTACTACCTGACGCCGGATCGCGGCCGTTACCGCAACTGGGTCGTGCTGATCGGCAGCTATGCGTTCTACGCCTGGTGGCGTGTCGATTTCCTGCTGCTGTTCGCCGGCGTCACGGTGTTCAACTACCTGATCGGTCTGCGCATCGGCCAAGCCGGCGCACGTAGCGCGCTGGCCAGGCGCTGGCTGATGCTGGGTGTCGGCGTCGATCTGGCAACGCTGGGCTATTTCAAGTACGCCAACTTTGGCGTCGACAGCTTCAACCTGCTGCTAGCCCAGTTCGGGCTGCAGCCCTTCGTGCTGGCGCATGTGATCCTGCCGATCGGCGTGTCGTTCTATGTGTTCGAGTCGATCAGCTACATCGTCGATGTTTATCGCGGCGACGTCGAAGCCACCAAGCATCCAGTGGACTTCGCGACCTTCATCGCGCTGTTCCCGCATCTGATCGCCGGCCCGGTTTTCCGTTACAAGGATCTCGCCGGGCAGTTCGAAAAGCGCGAGCACAGCGTCGAGCTGTTCGGTCAGGGTTCGCTGCGATTCATGCAGGGTTTCGTCAAGAAAGTCTTCATCGCCGACTCGATCGCGCCAATGGTCAGCCAGGCTTTTTCGCTGAGCGATCCGACTACGGCCGACGCCTGGTTAGGGGCGATCGCGTATACGGTGCAGCTGTACTTCGATTTCAGCGGCTACAGCGACATGGCGATCGGCCTGGGCCTGATGATGGGCTTCCGCTTCGTCGAGAACTTCAACCAGCCCTATGTCAGCCAGAGCATCACCGAGTTCTGGCGGCGCTGGCATATGAGCCTGTCGAGCTGGCTGCGCGACTATCTGTACATCGCGCTCGGCGGCAATCGCGGCGGCGTCGCCAAAACCTATCGCAATCTGTTCCTGACGATGCTGCTCGGCGGGCTGTGGCACGGCGCCAATTTCACGTTTCTGATCTGGGGTGCCTGGCACGGCGCGATCCTGTGCATCGAGCGGGTACTCGGCGTGAAGGCCGAGCGTCCGGGCTTCAGCCTGATTCGCTGGGCGCCGACTTTCCTGTTCGTGGTGCTGGGCTGGGTCATGTTCCGCGCCGAGCGCGTCGGCGTCGCCTGGCAGTTCTATACCGCGATGTTCTCCTTCGATGGCCTCGGCTTGAGTGAGGCTTTCGGCAGCTCGATTACGCATCTGCAGCTGGCGACGCTGCTGCTGGCAGTGCTGGTGCTGATCTGGCGCGGCGCCACCGCCGGTCGTGCCGAGCCGACGGCACTGCGGCCGGTGATGGCGCAGCGCATGTTCAGCCTGGCGCAGTGGCTGGTGTGGCCGCTGTTCGTGCTCGCGGTGCTGAAGCTGTCGGCACAGAGCTATTCGCCCTTCCTGTATTTCCAATTCTGAGTTCCCGTTCTGAGTTCCAGTTCTGAGGCCGGAGAGATCGCATGAATCTGCCCGTTATCCGTCGCCCGCAACTCGCGGTTCACGCCGCGTTATTCACGCTGGTGGTCCTGGGCGTCGCCATCACCGCGTTCAGCCGTGCGTCCAGCTTCGAGCCCCAGGTCGACCAGGCAGTGCTCGACGGCCGCATGGCCAAGTCGTTCGAGACGCACTACGACCAGGCTTTCCCGGCGCGCGGATTCGGCATCAGCCTGTGGGCCGCGATCGACTATCTGATCTTCGGCGAAGCCCAGAGCGGCGTTGTTCTCGGCAGGGACGGCTGGCTATATACCGACGAGGAATTCGTGGTGCCGAAGGCGGCCGAGCAGCAGGTGGAGCGGAATTTCGCGCACATCCGTGAAGTGCGCGACCAGCTCGCCGCGCACGGCGTCAAGCTGGTGGTCGCGCTGGTGCCGGCGAAATCGCGCGTCTATCCGGAGCATCTGCGCAAGCGCAAGCCACCGGCGTTTCGCGAGGGGCTATATGCGCAGGCGGAGGAAGAACTCACAGCGAACGGCATCGCCAGTCCCGATCTGCTGCAGTCGCTGATCTCTGGCAAGCGCGATGGCCCGACGTTTCTGCGCACCGATACGCACTGGACGCCGCAAGGTGCGGCGCAGGCCGCAGTCGTGGTCGCGGCTGCACTGCGCCGGATGCTGCCGGTGTCGGCCGAGGCCAGCGCAGGCTTCACGACGGTAACGGCGGCGAAGCGCAAGCATCATGGCGACCTGCTGAACTTTCTGCCGCTGGATCCTTACTTCAGCCGGCTGCTGCCGCCGCTGGACGAAGTGTCCACGGCCAGCACCACCGCCGCTGGCGGCGACGATCTGCTCGGCGCCGCCGCCGCGCCGCGCATCGCGCTGGTCGGCACCAGCTACAGCGCCAATCCGGAATGGAATTTCGTCGGCGATCTGCGCCAGGCGCTGTCCGAGGACATCGCCAACTACGCCAAAGACGGCCGCGGCCCGTTCCAGCCGATGTTCGACTACCTGCAGAGCGAGGACTACAAACAGGCACCGCCGCGCGCGGTGATCTGGGAACTGCCCGAGCGTTATCTGCCGTACGACAAGCCGCCGGAGCTGGCGGCAAAGCACGAGGACGGGCATCCGTGAGAGCGGGAACTTCATTCGCCGCCACCGCTGCCGTCATTCCCGCGAAGGCGGGAATCCAGGGATGCGAGCGGCGTGCTATCCGCTCTGGATTCCCGCCTTCGCGGGAATGACGAAGCTTAAGTAGTTCAAATCAGGAGAACCACCATGAAGCATTCCAACAAGCAATCCCCGGCGATCATCGCCGCCCTGGTGCTAAGTGCGGCAACGTTCAGCGCCGATGCCGGCCTGTATCCGCCGGCCGCGCCGCCGGATTCCGCGTTCGTGCGCGTGTTCAACGCGACGCCTCAGGGCCGGCTCAAGGCCACCATCGGCGATCACGCGATCCCCGACGCGGCGCCGATGGACGCGAGCAGTTACGTGTTCCTGCCGCCGGGCAGTTATCCGGCAAAGATCAGCGGCGCCGAGAAGACCGTCAGCCTCGACAGCAAGCGCTGCTATACCGCGGCCGCGGAGCCCGGCGCCATCCAGCTGTTCGACCAGGACTGCTTCAACAGCCAGCTCAAATCGCTGGTTTCGGTCTACAACCTGATCGACGGCGCAACGCTCAGCGTCAAGGTCGGCGAGAACGGCCCGGCCGTGATCGACGGCGTCGCTGCCAATACCGCCGGCCATCGCGAAGTCAATCCGGTGAAGGCCGATCTGGTGGTCTACAACGGCGGCACCAAGCTCGCGCAAGCCAAGCCGGTGACGCTGGAGCGCGGCAAGGTGTTCAGCCTGTTCGTGACCGGTTCGGTGGCCGCGCCGGTGCTGACCTGGGTCGTCAACTGAGCCGGCTGATGAACCGGCTGATGAGTCGACGCACTCTGTTGATGGTGTCGAGCCTGCTCGCCGCGCTTGCGACAGGCGCGGCCGCCGCCGATGCGGACAGCGAAGCGGCGAGTGCGAGCGCGCCGGTCTACAACGTCGCGCTGTGCTGCCAGCTGTGTCCGCAGGCAGCCGATCCGCAGAACTATGCCGGCTCGACCTATCTCGAGGAGTTCAGCGTGCTGCAGCAGGGCCGGGATGGCTGGCTGTTCCGATCGCGCGTCGATCTGAGCACGCGGATCGAAATCACCGACGACAGTCTGGCCGAACTACGGCGGCTGGCATCGGCGATGCGCGCGCGCGGTACCGAACTGGTGGTCGTGCTGCAGCCGCCGCGCGCGCTGATGGATCCCGACAAGCTCGGCGACGATCAACGCGCAAGCTACGATCTCGGCGCCGCGCGCGCAGGCTATGCCCAAGCGCTCGCACGCATCCGCAGCGCCGGCGTCACCGTGCCGCCGCTGGACACGCTGGTCGACGAGCACAAGCACTACGAGTATTTCTTCCGCCGCGATCATCACTGGACGCCGGCCGGCGCAGAAGCAACGGCCAAAGTCGTTGCGGCGACGGTGCAGCAGATGCCGTCGTTCCGGGAGGTGCCGCGGCTGACGTACGCGACGCGCGCCAACGCGCTGATCGGCAAGCCCGGTACCTTGCAGAAGGTCGCCTCGCAGATCTGCGGCGGCAGCTACTCGATGCAATACCTGACCGGCTATATCACCGAGGCTTCCAGCGATAACGCGGCGGCCAGCGCCGATGCGCTGCTCGGACCTCAGCCAAAAAAATCCGACAGTCCGTCCGGCGGCCTGCTCGACGACCACGCTGCGAGCGCCGGCTCGGGCGGCCTGCTCGATGATGGCGATGCCGGTGGCGACTCCGGCGCGCCGCAGATCGCGTTGATCGGCACCAGCAACAGCGATGCCAAGGGCGGCTACAACTTCGGCGGCTACCTGCAGCAGTACATCGGCGCCGACATTCTGAACGCGGCGCTGTCCGGCGGATCTTTCGATGGATCGCTGCTGCACTACCTGCCGAGCGAGGCTTACCAGAAGCACCCGCCGAAGATCGTGATCTGGGAAATGCCCTGGCAGAACTGGCCGGGCGCCGACAAGAACCCGTACAAGACCTTCCGCCAGGCGCTGCCGCTGGTGCACGACGGCTGCCGCGAACGGCCCGCCGTGCTCGAGCGGCAAATGGCGCTGAAAGCCGGCGACAACGAACTGCTGTTCAATGCCGGCGGCAAGCCGCTGCAGGGCGGCCGCTACTGGCTCGACCTGCAGTTCGACGATCCGACGATCAAGGATCTGCATGCGATCATCTGGTACTACACCGGCCAGAAGGAATCGCTGAAGCTGCACTTCAATCAATACGTCGACAACGGCGGGCGCTTCGTCACCGAGTTGCGCCGCAACCGCCCCGATTACGCGGCCGCGACCTTCATGGGCGCGACGCTGAACCTGGAGCAGGAGCCGGTCAAGCCTCTGAGCGTCAAGGTGCGTGTCTGCTCCATGGAAGGCCCACAGCAGCAGACGGCTACGGCCGCGGAGATTCCAAATGCACATTCGCACTAGCACCCCGATCATCGTCAGCGGCCTGTTGCTGAGCGCTCTCGGCATGAGTGCTTCGGTCAAGGCAGCCGATCTGGTCCCGCCGCCGGGCTACTACGCGCCGGTTGGCCAGCAGAAGGCCAAGTCGTTCAGCTGCCCGGCGGCGCCGGAGCCGTTCGCCGGCACGCTGGATTTCCCAAGCAAATACGAAGGCTCGGGCAAGGCGCGCGACCAACTCAACGAGGCGGCCGACCAGAAATACAAGGCGCTCACAAAGCCCATTACCGACATGGAAACCGGCGCGACCAAGCTGGTCGATCAGTACATGGAGTCCGGCCAGAGCGAAGTGCTGCAATGTGCGCTGGACTGGTACGGCGGCTGGGCCCGCGCGCGCGGCCTGCTCGGGCCGGCGGCGAATCACACCGGCGCGTCGATGCGCAAATGGTCGCTGGCCAGCCTCAGCGGCGCCTGGCTGCGGCTGAAGTTCTCGTCTTCAAAGCCGCTGGCATCGCGCAGCGCGCAGGCCGCGCAGATCGATGCCTGGCTGGGTGAAGTGGCTGACAAGGTCGTCGGTGAATGGGATCTGAAAGCGCCGCTGGACAAGATCAACAACCATTACTACTGGGCCGCGTGGAGCGTGATGGCGAGCAGCGTCGTCAACAACCGGCATGACCAGTTCGACTGGGCGGTGAAGATGTACGACATCTTCGCCGGGCAGGTCGATGCCGAAGGGTATCTGCCGAACGAGATGAAGCGCGAAAGCCGCGCCGCCGGCTACCAGGTGTACGCGGTCACGCCGGTGGCGATGATCGCGGCTTTCGGCAAGGCCAACAACGCCGACCTCGCCGCGACCGGCAACAAGGCGCTGAGCCGGGCGGCCGAGCGGGCGCTGAGCGCCTACGACGATCCCAGCCAGTACGAGGCCAAGACCGGCAAGCAGCAGACGCTGGAAGGCGCCGACGAGCAGAGCGCCAAGCTCGCCTGGCTGGAGCCGTATTGCTGGGCCACCCAGTGCAGCGCGGCGACGATCGCCAAGCGCGACCAGCTGAGGCCGATGAAGAATCGCCGGCTTGGCGGCGACGTCACCGCGGAGTTTCGCAACGCGTCCTGAGGGGCGCTCGCGGATGCGTCCCTCGATACGGTTCGCAAGCGAGCCTACTCGGGAGGAACGGGGGTTTTTTTGCGCTCTTGAAGCGATGCCTCCACTCCGTTCCTCCCGAGTTGCGCCGCAGGCGCGTATCGAGGGACCGCGCTGCAGCAGCGGCAAATTCCGCCGAGTTTGCCTAAACTCCGCAGCCTTCCGGAGACCGACATGACCGACCCCATCCGCATCGCGATCCTTGGCGCCGCCGGCCGCATGGGCCGCGCGCTGATCGACGCGCTGCCCCAGCACGGCACCCTGCGCCTGGGCGCGGCGCTGGATCGCGCCGAGGCCGCCGGGCAGAACCAGGAAGTCGCGGCCGGCGTGCCGCTGTCCGCCGACCTCGCCGCGCAGACCGGCAACTTCGACGTGCTGATCGACTTCACCCGGCCCGAAGGCACGCTGGCCGCGCTCGATAGCTGCGTCGCCGCCCGCCGCGGCATGGTCATCGGCACCACCGGCTTCAGCAGCGAACAGCGGGCGCGGATCGAGGCCGCGGCGCAGCGGATTCCGATCTGCATGTCCGGCAATTTCAGCATCGGCGTGAACCTGTGCCTGGCGCTGGTCGAACACGCGGCGCGTGTGCTCGGCGAGCGCTTCGACATCGAGGTGATCGAGGCGCATCACCGCCACAAGGTCGATGCGCCCAGCGGTACCGCGCTGATGCTCGGCGAAGCCGCGGCGCGCGGCGCCGGCGTCACGCTGGCCGAGCAAGCCGTGTACGCGCGCGAAGGCCATACCGGCGCGCGCGCCGCGAACACGATCGGCTTCTCGACGATCCGCGGCGGCGATGTCGTCGGCGATCACAGCGTGCTGTTCCTCGGCGACGGCGAGCGCATCGAGATCACGCACAAGGCCAGCAACCGCGCCAACTTCGCCAACGGCGCACTGCGTGCGGCGGCCTGGCTGCAGGGCAGGCCCGCGGGCCTGTACTCGATGACGGACGTGCTGGCGTGATCCTGTAGGTTGGGGTGAGCGCAGCGAACCCCAACGATCACCACCGTTGGCGCGAAACGAATGTTGGGGTTCGCTGCGCTCACCCCAACCTACAGCTGGGTTGACAGACCGGGCGTCCACGGCGAGCCTGCAAGCTCGAACACCGGAGTGTGCGCATGAAGTTGGGACGCTGGGTTTCCGTCGGAATTTTGCTGGCGACCTCATCGCTGCCGGCGGCCGCCGCCGAAGCCGATCTGCACGCGCAGATCGACCAGCTCACCGCCGAGATGAACGGCACGCTGGTCGAGGACCGTCGCTGGCTGCATCAGCATCCCGAGCTGTCGAATCGAGAAGTGAACACCGCGGCCTACGTCGCAAAACGCCTGAAGAAGCTCGGCCTCAAGCTGCAGACCGGCGTCGCCAAGACCGGTATCGTCGCGATCCTGGAGGGCGGCAAGCCCGGTCCGGTGATCGCGCTGCGTTCCGACATGGACGCGCTGCCGGTGGTCGAGGAGGTCGACCTGCCGTTCAAATCCAAGGTCAGGAGCACATACGACGGCAAGGACGTCGGCGTGATGCATGCCTGTGGCCACGATGGCCACATGTCGATTCTGATGGGCGTCGCCGAAGTCGCCTCCAAGCTCAAAGCGCAGTGGCCGGGAACCTTGAAGCTGATCTTCCAGCCGGCCGAAGAAGGCGCGCCGGACGGCGAGGAAGGCGGCGCCGAACTGATGGTCAAGGAAGGCGTGATGAGCAGCGCGCCGAAGCCCGAAGTGGTGTTCGGCCTGCACCTGTTCTCGCAGTGGGATGTCGGCCAGCTCGCGGTGCGCTCCGGCGGCGCGATGGCCAGTTCGGACGATCTCGACATCGTCGTGCACGGCAAGCAGACCCATGGCGCGCGGCCCTGGGCCGGCATCGACCCCATCGTCGTCAGCGCGCAGATCATCGAGGGCCTTCAGACCATCACCAGCCGGCAGATGGACATCAGCCAGGCGCCGGTCGTGGTCACCATCGGCAAGATCGACGGCGGGGTGCGCAGCAACATCATCCCGGACAGCGTGACCATGCGCGGCACCTTGCGCGCGCTCGACACCGGCATGCAGAAGGACATGCAGGAACGCGTGATCCGCACCGTCACCAAAATCGCCGAAAGCGCCGGCACGACGGCCGACGTGAGCATCGGCAAGGACCACGCGTATCCGGTGACCTACAACGACCCGGCGCTGACCAAGGCGATGCTGCCGACGATGCAGCGCGTGGTCGGCGAGAACAATGTGCTCGATGTGCCGCCGATGCTGGGCGCCGAGGATTTCTCGTTCTTTGCGCGCGAGGTTCCGGGCTTGTTCGTGTTCGTCGGCGTGCGCACGCCGGGCCAGCCGGCCGCTGATTGGGCGGCGAATCATTCGCCGCGCTTTCATATCGACGAGGCCTCGTTGGCGGTCGGTGTCCGCACGCTGAGCAATCTGGCGCTGGACTATGCGACGGCGCATCAGAAGTAGAGCTTCGTGTTTGAAATTTATAAACCCAGTCCGTTCCTCCCGAGTAGCCGCTTGCGGCGTATCGAGGGACTTGAGCGATGCGTCCCTCGATACGCCCGCAAAAGCGCGGGCTACTCGGGAGGAACGGGGTGTGGTGCTGGCATGAAGAATAACCTTGGCCACCGCTAGCGGACCGCGCAAAGGGCAGGGTGCCGGCTCCAACCCGGCGGGGCGCTTCGAGTCGCGGCGCACCGAGGTTTTTCACGACGACTGGGATCTGCTTGAAGAAGAGCCCGCTCGGCTGAAGATCGAAGTCCGCGAGGACCGTGCGCGCAGCATCATCAGCCACAACGATTCGCCGGACATCGGTTTCGATCAGTCGATCAATCCGTATCGCGGTTGCGAGCATGCCTGCATTTATTGTTTTGCGCGGCCGACGCACTCGTACCTGAACCTGTCGCCCGGCCTGGATTTCGAGACCAAGCTGTTCTACAAGGGCAACGCGGCCGAAGTGCTGGGTGCGGAACTGCGCAAACCCGGCTACGTGCCGAAGATCATCGCGCTCGGCACGGCCACCGATCCCTATCAGCCGATCGAGCGCGAGCATCGCGTGACGCGCCGGATACTCGAAACCCTGTTCGCGTTCCGTCATCCCGTCGGCGTGATCACCAAAGGCGTGCTGATCGAGCGCGACCTGGATCTGCTGGCCGAGATGGCGGCGCTGAACCTGGTCAGCGTCGGCATGACCCTGACCACGCTGCGCGACGAGCTGAAGCGCGATCTGGAACCGCGGGCGGCTTCGGGCCGGGCACGGCTGCGGGTGATCCGCCGGCTGACCGAGGCTGGCGTTCCGGTGCGGGTGATGTTCTCGCCGGTGATTCCGTTCGTGAACGACCACGAGATGGACGAGGTGCTGGCGCTGGCGGCCGAGGCGGGTGCGCGTCATGCGTCGTGGGTGATGCTGCGGCTGCCCTACGAGGTCAAGGACCTGTTCCGGGAATGGCTGGTTCAGCGCTACCCGCTGAAAGCCGAGCACGTGATGAGCCTGGTCCAGCAAGTGCGCGGCGGTCGCGACTACGACTCGACTTTCGGCAAGCGCTTCCGCGGCACCGGCCAGTACGCTGAGTTCACCGCCCAGCGGTTCCGGCTGGCCTGCCGGCGAAATCAGTATCTGGAATCGGGGCCGGATCTGGACTATTCCGGCTTCCGCATTCCGGGCGCGGGCGGGCAGATGTCGCTGCTGTAGCGCTGACTGCTAGCAGCCTGTCGGGCTTGGGAGATCGTAGCGAGGGTTTGGCCTGCTGTGTCCAAGCTGCGGGCGACTGAGGAAAATATCGAGTCATATTTGACGAGGGCGCCCGCAGCTTGGACACAGCGGGCCGAAGCCGCAGTAGATCTTGCCAAGCCCGACAGGCTGCTAGGCCTCAATCGCGGACAAGGTCCGCTCCTACAGGCAGCTTGCGCAGCCCTGGTTCCGCAACTGTAGGAGCGGACCTTGTCCGCGATCGAGGCCAGGATTACCGATCGCGCCGACTTCCTCCGTGGACGGAACAGGCTTCGACCGGTAAACTGCCGGCCTAATCACGCGAGGGGGGCGCAAGCCCCCTTTGCTATGTCTGCAACGCGGATTAGCGCATAAATGAGTCTTTAAGAGAGCCGATGACGAATCACAGACCGGCCCTGCTTGCCCTCGCCGACGGCAGTGTTTTCAAAGGTGTATCGATCGGCGTCGACGGGCAGACCGTTGGCGAAGTGGTTTTCAATACCGCGATGACCGGCTACCAGGAGATCATGACCGATCCCTCGTACCGCGAGCAGATCGTCACGCTGACCTATCCGCATGTCGGCAATGTCGGCAGCAACCCCGAAGACGCCGAGTCCGACCGCGTGCATATCGCCGGCCTGGTGCTGCGCGAAGTACCGCGAAAGCACAGCAGCTGGCGCTCGCAGATGGATTTCAGCGAATACCTGCGGACCAACCAGGTCGTCGCGATCGCCGAGATCGACACTCGCCGCCTGACCCGCATCCTGCGCGACAAGGGCGCGCAGAACGGCTGCATCGTCGCCGGCGACACGGTCGATGAGGCTGCCGCGCTGGCCGCGGCGCGCGGCTATCCGGGCCTGAAAGGCGCGGATCTGGCCAAAGTGGTGTCGGTGAAGGAGGCCTACAGCTTCACGAGCGGCTCGTGGTCGCTGGGCAGCAACCGCGAAGTGCCGCTGATCGAGGAGCGTTTCCACGTCGTCGCCTACGATTTCGGCGTCAAGCGCAACATCTTGCGCATGCTGGTCGACCGCGGCTGCCGCGTGACCGTGGTGCCGGCGCAGACTTCGGCCGCGGACGTCTTCAAACTCGAGCCGGACGGCGTGCTGCTGGCCAACGGCCCGGGCGATCCCGAGCCCTGCGATTACGCGATCGCGGCCGGCCGTGAGTTCATCGCGCGCAAGCTGCCGTTGTTCGGCATCTGCCTCGGTCACCAGATTCTGGGCCTGGCTGCCGGCGCCAAGACCTTGAAGATGAAGTTCGGCCATCACGGTGCCAACCACCCGGTGCAGGACGTCGAGTCCGGCCGCGTGCTGATCACCAGCCAGAATCACGGTTTCGCGGTCGACGAGGCGACGCTGCCGAAGAATGCCGTGGTCACGCACCGCTCGCTGTTCGACGGCTCCAACCAGGGTTTCCGCCTCATCGACGCCCCCGCTTTTAGCTTCCAGGGTCACCCGGAAGCCAGCCCCGGCCCCCATGACGTGGACTATCTGTTCGACCGCTTCGTGCAGTCGATGACGCCCGCCGCGGCGCTAACCGCGTAAGGCGCCCATGAATAGCTTCGGCCTCATCGACCTGCCGACTTATCTGCTCGGCACGTTGATCATCGTGCTGCTGCCCGGCCCGAATTCGCTGTTCGTGCTCGGAACCGCGGCACGCGGCGGCGTAGTCCCGGCGTATCGCGCAGCTTGTGGGGTCTTCCTCGGCGACGCGCTGCTGATGGTGCTGGCGGCCGGCGGCGTCGCCTCGCTGCTGAAGACCTATCCGGCCGCATTCATGGTGTTCAAGTACGTCGGCGCGGCTTATCTGATCTGGATCGGCGTCGGCATGCTGCTAGCGGCCTGGCGCGTTTCCCCTCTCCTGGGAGAGGGTGGCCCGGAGGGCCGGGAGAGGGCCCTCTCCCCCCGCTATGCGGGACCCTCTCCCAGGAGAGGGGAAAAGAATCCGTTCCGCAGCGCCCTGCTGATCAGCCTGCTGAACCCCAAGGCGATCATGTTTTTCATGGCCTTTTTCATCCAGTTCGTCGACCCGGCCTACGAGCACACGGTGCTGTCGTTCGCGCTGCTCGGCCTGATCGCGCAGACCATGAGTTTCATCTACCTCAGCACGCTGATTTTTGCGGGCGCCAGGCTGGCCACGGGCTTCCGCAGCCGCAAGCGTCTGTCCGCCGCATTGAGCGGAGGCGCCGGGACCCTGTTTCTGGGCTTCGGCGCAAAACTCGCGACTGCCAGCCTGACCTAAGACTCCGATGCCCAAACGCACAGACCTCAAAAGTATCCTGATCATCGGCGCCGGCCCCATCGTCATCGGCCAGGCCTGCGAGTTCGACTACTCCGGCGCCCAGGCCTGCAAGGCGCTGCGCGACGAGGGCTACCGGGTGATCCTGGTGAACTCGAATCCGGCGACGATCATGACCGACCCGGACATGGCCGACGCGACCTACATCGAGCCGATCCGCTGGCAGACGGTGGCCAAGATCATCGAGGCCGAGCGCCCCGACGCGGTGCTGCCGACGATGGGCGGCCAGACCGCGCTGAACTGCGCGCTGGACCTGGCCAAGCACGGCGTGCTGGCCAAGTACAAGGTCGAGATGATCGGCGCCAACGAGCACGCGATCGACCTCGCCGAAGACCGCCAGAAATTCCGCGACGCAATGACTGAAATCGGCCTGGGCTCGGCGCGCTCCGGCGCCGCGCATTCGATGGAAGAGGCGCGCTACATCCAGCAGCAGATCGGCTTCCCGGCGATCATCCGGCCGAGCTTCACGATGGGCGGCTCCGGCGGCGGCATCGCCTACAACATCGAGGAATTCGAAGAGATCATCATCCGCGGTCTCGACCTGTCGCCGACCAAGGAAGTGCTGATCGAGGAGTCCCTGCTCGGCTGGAAAGAGTTCGAGATGGAAGTCGTGCGCGACCGCGCCGACAACTGCATCATCGTCTGCTCGATCGAGAACTTCGATGCGATGGGCGTGCACACCGGTGACTCGATCACGGTCGCGCCGGCGCAGACGCTGACCGACAAGGAGTACCAGTTGTTACGCGACGCCTCGATCAAGGTGCTGCGCAAGATCGGCGTCGATACCGGCGGCTCCAACGTGCAGTTCGCGATCAACCCGGATGACGGCCGCATCATCGTCATCGAGATGAACCCGCGCGTGTCGCGCAGCTCGGCGCTGGCGTCGAAGGCCACCGGCTTTCCGATCGCCAAGATCGCCGCCAAGCTCGCGGTCGGCTACACGCTCGACGAGCTGCGCAACGACATCACCGGCGGCGTCACGCCGGCGAGTTTCGAGCCGAGCATCGACTACGTCGTCACCAAGATTCCGCGCTTCACGTTCGAGAAATTTCCGCAGGCCGATTCGCGTCTGACCACGCAGATGAAGTCGGTCGGCGAGGTGATGGCGATCGGCCGCAATTTCCAGGAATCGCTGCAGAAAGCGATGCGCGGCCTGGAAACCGGATCAGACGGCTTCGACGAACAGGTTGCGGATTTCCGCGTCTCCAGCCTGGCCAAGATCCGCGACGAGCTGATCACGCCGCGCGGCAAGCGGCTGTGGTTTGTCGGCGATGCTTTCCGCGCCGGAATGTCGGTCGACGAAGTGTTCCAGCTGTCGAAGATCGACCCCTGGTTCCTCGACCAGATTCACGAGCTGATCATGGTCGAGACGCGTATCGCATCGACGGCGCTGGCAGAAATCCAGGCCGACACGCTGCGCCGCTACAAGCGGCTCGGTTTCTCCGATCGGCGCATCGCCAAGCTGACCGGCAGCCACGAAAACCAGGTGCGCGCGCATCGCCACGCCAACGGCGTGCGCCCGGTGTACAAGCGCGTCGATTCCTGCGCCGCCGAGTTCGCATCCAGCACCGCGTACATGTATTCGACGTATGACGAGGAATGCGAAGCCCGGCCGACCGACCGCAAGAAGATCGTCGTGCTAGGCGGCGGCCCGAACCGGATCGGGCAGGGCATCGAGTTCGATTACTGCTGCGTGCACGCGAGTCTCGCGCTGCGTGAAGATGGCTATGAGACCATCATGATCAACTGCAATCCGGAGACCGTGTCGACCGACTACGACACTTCGGATCGCCTGTACTTCGAGCCGCTGACCTTCGAAGACGTGATGGAAATCATCGATCTTGAAAAGCCGGTCGGCGTGATCGTGCAGTTCGGTGGCCAGACACCGCTGAAACTGGCGCGTGCGCTCGAAGCCGCTGGCGCGCCGATCATCGGCACCACGCCGGACGCGATCGATCTGGCCGAGGATCGCGGCCGATTCCAGAAGCTGGTCGATGAACTCAAGCTGCTGCAGCCGCCGAACGGCATCGCGACCTCCGAGGCCGAGGCGCATGCCGTCGCCGAGCGCGTCGGCTATCCGCTGGTGGTGCGCCCCAGCTATGTGCTCGGCGGCCGCGCGATGGAAATCGTGCACGACGACGAGGATCTGAACCGCTATATGACCGAGGCGGTCAAGGTCAGCAACGATTCCCCGGTGCTGCTGGACCGCTTCCTGAACAACGCCATCGAAGTCGATGTCGACGCGCTGTCCGACGGCGAGCGCGTGGTCATCGGCGGTGTCATGGAGCATATCGAAGAGGCCGGCGTGCATTCCGGCGACTCGGCCTGCTCGCTGCCGCCGTATTCGCTGCCGAAGTCGGTGGTCGACGAGATCCGCTCGCAGATGGAAAAGCTGGCGCGCGCGCTGAACGTGGTCGGTTTGATGAACGCGCAGTTCGCGGTGCAGGACACCACGGTTTATCTGCTGGAAGTGAACCCGCGCGCCTCGCGCACCTCGCCGTTCGTGTCCAAGGCCACCGGCCGGCCGCTGGCCAAAATCGCCGCGCGTTGCATGGCCGGCCAGAGTCTGGCGAGCCAGGGCGTGCTCAGCGAAATCATCCCGCCGTATTTCTCGGTCAAGGAGTCGGTGTTCCCGTTCGGTAAGTTCCCCGGTGTCGATCCGCTGCTCGGGCCGGAAATGCGCTCGACCGGTGAAGTCATGGGCGTCGGCGCCTACTTTGGCGAGGCCTTCAACAAGGCGCTGCTGGCGGCCGGCATGATCGTGCCGCGCCAGGGCACGGCCTTCATCTCGGTGCGCGATGCCGACAAGCCCAAGGCGATCGAGCTCGCCAGGCTGCTGGCCGCGAAGAGCTTCCGCGTCACCGCCACGCACGGCACCGCGGCCGCGATCCGCGCTGCCGGCATCGACTGCGAAGGCGTCAACAAGGTTAAGGAAGGCCGGCCGCATTGCGTCGACATGATCAAGAACGGCGAAATCCACTTCATCGCTAACACCACCGAAGGCAAGACCTCGATCGAGGAATCGCGCTCGATCCGGGCGGCCGCGATCCAGCACAAGATCTGCTACTTCACCACCATTGCTGGCGCCTACGCGGCGGCGATCGCGATGGATCACCTCGACGCGCTCGACGTGAACCGGCTGCAGTCGCTGCATCAGCAGTTGGCTTCGGTTTAAGCTAGCTTCAAGGTAGTTTCCACATAGTGCCGCCGCGGGCGCGCACCGGCTTTTTATATTTGAACCGATCAGAAAAACCATGAGCAAAACGCCCCTCACCGTTCGCGGTGCCGACAAACTGCGCGAAGAACTGCGAGTGCTGAAGTCCGAAACGCGGCCGCAGATCATCGCCGCGATCGCAGAAGCCCGAGCGCACGGCGATCTGAAAGAAAATGCCGAATACCACGCCGCCCGCGAGCAGCAAAGCTTCGCCGAGGGCCGCATCGGCGAACTCGAAGGCAAGCTCGGCGACTGCCAGATCATCGACATCACCAAGATCGAACCGACCGGCAAGGTCATTTTCGGCAGCACCGTGACCCTGGTCGACACCACCAGCGAAGACCAGTCGCGCTACCAGATCGTCGGCGAGGACGAGGCCGACTCCAAGGCCGGCCTGATCTCCTACAACTCGCCGATCGCCCGCGCGCTGATCGGCAAGGTCGAGGGCGATGTGGTCGAAGTCCGCGCACCCGGCGGCGCCCGCGAGCTCGAGATCATCAAGGTCGAGTACATCTAGGGCCTCGCGCCCTTCCCATGAGCCAGAAGCGCAGTAACAGCAGCTCGCGCTGGCTTGCCGAACACGAGGCCGATGAGTACGTCATCAAGGCGCGCAAGCTGGGTTACCGCTCGCGCGCGACCTTCAAGCTGCTGGAGATCCTCGAAAAGGACCGGCTGATCAAGCCCGGCATGGTCGTCGTCGATCTCGGCGCCGCCCCCGGCGGCTGGAGCCAGGTTGCGCGGCCGCTGCTCGGCCACAAGGGCCGGTTGATCGCGTTGGACATCCTGCCGATGGAGCCTTTAAAGGAAGTCGAGTTCATCCTCGGCGACTTTCGCGAAGACGCTGTCCTCAAGGAACTGGAGGCCGCGGTCGGCGAGCAGGCCATCGATCTTGTTTTGTCCGACATGGCCCCCAACATCAGCGGCATAGGGGCGGCTGATCAGGCGTCGTCCCTGTATCTCTGTGAACTGGCACTGGATTTCTGCGGCGCCCATCTGAAGAAGGCGGGTGTCATGGTCGTCAAAGTGTTCCAGGGCGAGGGATTCGACGAATACCTGAAGGTGGTCAGGCAGAGTTTCGAGAGCGTGACGATCCGTAAACCCAAGGCTTCGCGGCCCAGAAGTAGGGAAGTTTATCTGGTGGCGCGAAACTATCGGCGGGTGTAAGGTTCAGACGAAGCGGTCTGTCCACGACCCATGCAATAAGTTGATGAATCCGTTGATGGATAAGGAAATAGCTTGAACGATCTGGCCAAAAATCTCCTGCTCTGGGTGGTTATCCTCGTCGTGCTGATGAGTGTGTTCCAGAGCTTCGCCGGCCGTGGACGCGCTCAACCGGAAATCCAGTACTCGGACTTCCTCGACCAGGTCAAACAGGGCAACGTGTCCGAAGTGGTCATCGCCGGCGATCAGCTCCATGGCGAATTGAAGGGCGGCTCACGTTTCCTGACGGTCAGCCCCGAGACGATCAATTCCGGCCTGATCAAGGACCTGATCGAAAACAAGGTGAAGTTCACCGGCGAGAAGCCCAAAGAAACGCCGATGCTGATGCAGCTGCTCTTCAGCTTCGGCCCGATCCTGCTGCTAATCGCGGTCTGGGTCTACTTCATGCGCCAGATGCAGGGCGGCGCCGGCGGACGCGGCGCGATGAGCTTCGGCAAGAGCCGGGCGCGCATGCTCAATGCCGACCAGGTCAAGATCACTTTCAATGACGTCGCCGGTGTCGAAGAGGCCAAGCAGGAGGTCTCCGAACTGGTCGACTTTCTAAAAGACCCGGGCAAGTTCCAGAAGCTGGGTGGCAAGATTCCGCGCGGCGTGCTGATGGTGGGCTCACCGGGTACCGGCAAGACCCTGCTGGCCAAGGCCATCGCTGGCGAAGCCGGCGTACCGTTCTTCACGATCTCAGGCTCGGACTTCGTCGAGATGTTCGTCGGCGTCGGCGCCAGCCGCGTCCGCGACATGTTCGAGCAGGCCAAGAAGCATGCGCCCTGCATCATCTTCATCGACGAAATCGACGCCGTCGGCCGCCATCGCGGCGCCGGTCTGGGCGGTGGTCACGACGAGCGCGAGCAGACCCTGAACCAGCTGCTGGTCGAGATGGACGGATTCGAGGGCAACGAGGGCGTGATCGTCATCGCCGCCACCAACCGCCCTGACGTGCTCGACCCGGCGTTGCTGCGCCCGGGCCGTTTCGATCGCCAGGTCGTCGTGCCCTTGCCGGACGTGCGCGGCCGCGAACAGATCGTCAAGGTCCACATGCGCGCGCTGCCGCTGGCCGAGAACGTGAAGCCGGAAATCATCGCCCGCGCGACGCCGGGTTTCTCCGGTGCCGACCTGGCCAATCTGGTCAACGAGGCGGCGCTGTTTGCTGCCCGCTCCAACAAGCGTCTGGTCGATCACGACGACTTCGAGAAGGCCAAGGACAAGATCATGATGGGCGCCGAGCGGCGCTCGATGGTGATGTCCGAAAGCGAGAAGAAGCTGACCGCCTATCACGAGGCCGGCCACGCGATTGTCGGTCTGACCGTGCCGGATCACGATCCGGTCTACAAGGTCACGATCATCCCGCGCGGCCGCGCGCTGGGCGTGACGATGTTCCTGCCGGAAGAGGATCGCTACAGCTATACGCGCGAGCGCCTCAACAGCCAGATCTGCTCGCTGTTCGGCGGCCGCCTGGCCGAAGAGATCATCTTCGGTATGGACAAGATCACCACCGGCGCCTCCAACGACATCGAGCGTGCCACCGACATCGCCCGCAACATGGTCACCAAGTGGGGCATGTCGGACAAGATGGGCCCGCTGGCCTATTCCGACGACAACGGCGAAGTGTTCCTCGGCAAGAGCGTTACCCAGACCAAGAGCGTGTCGGACGACACCGCCTATGCAATCGACCAGGAAGTGCGCGGCGTCATCGAGCACAACTACGCTCGCGCCAAGCAGATCCTGGAAGACAACATCGGCAAGCTCCACATCATGGCCGAGACGCTGCTGAAGTACGAAACCATCGACAGCGAACAGATCGCCGCGATCATGGCCGGCCGTACGCCGGGCCCGCCCGAGAGCTGGAACGACGGCAACGGGCGGTCCAATCCGCCGCCGCGTAGCAGCGGTTCGGGCTCCAGCGCCACGATCCCGCCGAGCGGCTCGCCGCGTCCGGCTGGCTCGCCGCCCTGATCCGGCGTCGGTCAGCAGTGGCACCGAAGAGGCCGGCCCAGTGCCGGCCTCTTTTTTGTGAACTCTGGTTTTGATGAAGATGCAGCTGAGAACCCGCGATCGCCTGCTCGATCTGAGCGAGCCCCTGGTCATGGGCATTCTCAATCTGACGCCCGACTCTTTCTCCGACGGAGGCCGCTATGCCGCTCGCGATGCCGCGCTGCGCCGGGTCGAGACGATGATCGGCGAGGGTGCGGTGATCATCGACGTCGGCGGCGAGTCGACGCGTCCCGGCGCAAGGCCGGTTTCGGTCGCCGAGGAACTCGACCGCGTCGTGCCGCTGATCGAGGCGCTGCGCGCCGGTAGCGACATTCTGATCTCGATCGATACCTTGAAGCCCGACGTCATGGACGCTAGCTGCGCCGCCGGCGCCGACCTGATCAACGACGTGCTGGCCTTGCAGGCGCCCGGCGCTCTGGCGGTGGCGGAGCGGCATCGCGTCGCCGTGTGCCTGATGCATATGCAAGGCGAGCCCAGAACCATGCAGGCGGCTCCTCACTACGACGATGTCGTCATCGAAGTAGGCGCGTTTCTGAATCAGCGGCTGCAGGCCTGTATCGATGCCGGCATCGATGCCGAATGCGTCGTGCTCGACCCGGGTTTCGGTTTCGGCAAGACTCTGCAGCACAACCTCGAACTGCTGGCGGATTTGCCGCGGATGCGCGTCGGCGGCCGCCCTGTGCTGGCCGGCCTGTCGCGTAAATCCATGTTCCAGAAGCTGCTCGGCCTGCCGGTCGATCAGCGCCTGCACGCCAGTCTCGCGGCTGCCGCGCTGGCGGTCTGGCAGGGAGCGTCTATCATTCGCGCCCACGACGTGCGCGCAACGGTGGAAGCGGTCAGGGTCGCCGCCGCCGTGTTAAGGGCTCGTAAATGAACAATTTGGACGAACGTTGCCGCCCCGGAACGCGCCAGGCAAGGCGCGAGGAGCGAAGTGTGCTCATTGCACATGAGCGACGAGCAACGCCGCATGGCGCGTTCCGGGGCGGCAACCCGAAGGGCCGGGGTCTGTTGTCGCGCACTGCGGCGTCATTCCTCGCTTATGTACGTAAAGTACACCGCGCTCGTCATTCCTTGCATTGCACGACAACAGACCCCGGCGTTCGTCCAAATTGTTCATTTACGAGCCCTAAGAGCAAGAGAAACGATGGCCTGATGAGCAGACAGTATTTCGGAACCGACGGTATTCGCGGCCTGGTCGGCAAGGCGCCGATGACGCCCGAGTTCGCGTTGAAGCTCGGCTGGGCTGCCGGCCGCGTGCTGGCGCGCGATCCGGGTGCGCACGTGCTGATCGGCAAAGACACGCGCCGTTCCGGCTACATGTTCGAATCGGCGCTGGAGGCGGGGCTTTCCGCCGCGGGTGTTCGCGTCAGCCTGCTCGGCCCTTTGCCGACGCCGGCGGTGGCATTTCTGACCCGTGACGTCGGCGCCCAGGCCGGCGTCGTCATCAGCGCATCGCACAACCCTCACCACGACAACGGCGTGAAATTTTTCTCGGCCGAAGGCGACAAGCTCAGCGACGCCATCGAGCACGAAATCGAAGGCTGGCTGGAACGCGATCTGGAGTGCGTTGCTCCCGAGCAACTCGGCCTGGTCCGGCGTCTGGTCGATGCACAGCAGCGCTACGTTTCCTATTGCTGCTCGACTTATGTCGGCGAGCCGCTGAGCGGCCTGCGCGTCGTTGTCGACTGCGCTAACGGCGCTGCCTATCAGGTCGGCCCCGACGTACTGCGCCGGCTGGGGGCCGAAGTCGAAACCATCGGCGACGCGCCCGACGGCTTCAACATCAACCGCGACTGTGGTTCGACCCATCTGGCCGGTTTGCGGGCTGAAGTTCTGCGCCGCAAGGCCATGCTCGGCATCGCGTTCGACGGCGATGCCGACCGCTGCCTGATGGTCGACGAGAACGGCGAGACCATCGACGGCGATCAGATCCTCTTCGTGATCGCGCGCCAGCGGCTGGGTGAGAACGCATTGCAGGGCCCGGTTGTCGGCACGCTGATGAGCAACCTGGGTCTGGAGCAAGCGATCCTCAAACTGGGCGTCGGCTTTACCCGTGCGAAAGTCGGTGATCGCTACGTGCTCGAACTGATGCGCAGCAGCGGCTCGACGCTCGGTGGCGAGACATCCGGCCATACGCTGTGCCTGGACCGTTCGCGCACCGGCGACGGCATCGTCACCGCGCTGCAGGTGCTCGCGGCGATGAAGGCTGCTGCCTTGCCGCTTTCGGCCATGGTGGCCGGTCTGCGAAAATGCCCGCAGGTGCTGATCAACGTGCCGGTAAGCGGCAAGGCCGCGCCGGTGCTGGCGCTGCCGGAAGTGCAGCAGGCGGTGACCCAGAGCGAAGCGCGTCTCGGCGCCGATGGCCGCGTCCTGCTGCGAGCCTCGGGCACCGAGCCGCTGATCCGTGTGATGGTCGAGGCAACGCGCGCCGAGGACGCTCAGGCCGAAGCCGATGCGATCGCCGGCCGCGTCCGCGCCGCCTGCCGCGCTTGATTCAATCGAAGTCCCAATCCCGACCGTTCTGGAATCGCTATGACTCGCCAATATCTCGTCGCCGGCAACTGGAAAATGAACGGCTCGCTGAAAGCCAATGCCGAACTGCTTTCGGGCATCGCGGCGCAGGCGGCCACCGTCGCGGACGTGGAGCTGATGGTCTGTCCGCCGTCCGTGTACCTGGACTCGGTCGGCCGCGCCTTGTCGGCGGGCGTTGCACTAGGCGCCCAGAACCTGAGCGAGCAGGCCAAGCCCGGCGCGTTCACCGGCGAAGTGCATGGCACGATGCTGGTCGAATTCGGCTGCCGATACGTGCTGGTCGGTCATTCCGAGCGCCGCGCCCTGTATGGCGAAACCGATCAGCGCGTCGCCGAGAAATACCAGACGGCGCAGACGCTCGGCCTGATTCCGGTGTTGTGTATCGGCGAAACCCTGGAAGAGCGCGAATCCGGCGCCACCGAACTCGTGCTGAGCCGCCAGCTGGATGCGGTGCTCGACCGATGTGGAATCGCGTCCTTCCAGTCGGCGGTGGTGGCGTATGAGCCGGTCTGGGCGATCGGCACAGGCAAGACCGCCAGCCGGGAACAGGCCCAGGCCGCGCACGCCTTCCTGCGTGGTCTGCTGGCGGGGCGGGATGCTAAGATCGCGGGCTCGACACGCTTGTTGTACGGCGGTAGCTGCAGACCGGACAACGCGCACGAGCTGTTTTCCTGCGCCGACATCGACGGCGGACTGATCGGTGGAGCCTCGTTGAAGGCCTCCGATTTTCTGGCGATCGCCGCCGCTGCCCAGTCCCTCTCCAAGGCCTGAGCCGTCGGCGCTCCGGCAATTTTTCAATCGCGTTGTTTTTGACGGATCTACAGAACATGCATACGTTTCTGGTCGTTGTTCAGGTTTTGGTGGCGGTTTCGCTGATCGGCCTGGTGCTGATTCAGCACGGCAAGGGCGCGGACGCCGGTGCGGCTTTCGGCAGCGGCGCCTCGGGTACGGTGTTCGGCTCGCGCGGCGCGGCCAACTTCCTGTCTCGAGTGACCGCCGGTCTGGCATTCGTGTTCTTCGTGTCCAGCCTGGCGCTGGCCTATTGGGTCGGCGGCCGCGGCACGGCTCCGAGCAGCGTCACCGATTCGATCCCGGTCCAGCAGGAGGCCGCGCCGGCTCCGGCAACGACGGTGGTGCCGGGCGACGACACCAAGCCTGCTGCGGCCCCGCCGGCCGAGGCGCCGAAGGTTCCGGAATAAGCATAAGCCGCGGTTGTTCCTGCCGAGCTTCGGGTGCGCCGGGCAGGAAGCAGTGCAGAAACAAGGCATTTTCCAGCCTGTTTCGACCGGACTTCGGAATATCGGAAAAAACCGAAGACAAATGCAATTTCAAACGGTAAGATGCGCGCCCTTGCCGATCCGTGCCGACGTGGCGGAATTGGTAGACGCACTACCTTGAGGTGGTAGCGGGGAAACCTGTCCGAGTTCGAGTCTCGGCGTCGGCACCATGATTTGGCTGGGTTTTTTGTGATGTTGCGCTAAGTTGCAAAGCGGTTTCAGATTGCGGTAAAGGGCACAAGGCTCTATACTAGTCGTCTGTCTGGTGCGGGGTGGAGCAGTCTGGCAGCTCGTCGGGCTCATAACCCGAAGGTCGTAGGTTCGAATCCTGCCCCCGCTACCAATTTGATTGTGTTGGAGCCAGGCCCCTTGTGGGCCTTTTTTTATTTTGAAATTTAGTAATTGTGTTTGGTTGGGCGGTTGGTTGGCGGATTGATTGGGCGTCGTTGCGACGCAGGAGCGCGGGTTTGCTGAGAGATCGTTTGCAGGATCTGCTGGAGCCGGTCATTACGGATCTGGGATATGAGCTGGTGTTGCTGGAGTTCGCTCCTTCGACCGGCCACGCGATGCTGCGCCTGTTTATCGATTCTCCCGAAGGCATCACGCTCGATGATTGCACCATCGTCAGCCGGGAAGTTGCCGGCGTGATGGATGTCGAAGATCCGGTCAGCACGCCGTACCAGCTTGAAGTGTCATCGCCGGGCGTTGATCGCCCGCTCACCAGGCCCGAGCATTTCGAGCGTTTTGCAGGTGAGCAGGCGCGCGTGCAACTGCTGGCTCCGCTGAACGGCCGCAAGCGCTACTCCGGAACGATCGCCGGATCCAGCGATGAAGCCGTCATTCTCACTACAGAACTTGGCGACGTCGAACTGCCGTATTCGACGATCGAACGAGCCCGACTGATCCCGGATTTTGACAAGGGGAAGCCGTGAACAAGAACATCCTCCTGATGGCCGACGTCGTTTCCAACGAGAAAGGCGTCGACAAAGCGACCATCTTTGACGCTCTGGAAGCGGCTCTGTCGTCTGCCACCAAGGAACGCTACGGCGACGAATCCGACGTGCGCGTCGCGATTGATCAACACACCGGCGAATACGAGTCCTTCCGCCGCTGGACGGTCTTTGAAGACGACAGCGAAGATTTCGAATTTCCCGAGCGCCAGATCAAGCTGAGCTATGCGCAGAAGGACTATCCGGATATCCAGCCGGGTGAAGTCATCGAGCAGAAGATCGAGTCGATCGACTTCGGCCGCATCGGTGCCCAACGTGCCAAGCAGGTCATCGTGCAGAAAGTGCGCGAAGCCGAGCGCGCGCAGGTGGTCGAGGCTTACAAGAATCGCATCGGCGAACTGCTGACTGGTCTGATCAAGCGCCTCGAGCGCGGCGCCGTGATCGTCGATCTCGGCGGCAG
The DNA here is from genome assembly GCF_028291725.1 of Hydrocarboniphaga sp. Taxonomy (GTDB): domain Bacteria; phylum Pseudomonadota; class Gammaproteobacteria; order Nevskiales; family Nevskiaceae; genus Hydrocarboniphaga. The sequence goes on from NZ_JAQGNT010000059.1 coordinate 120,117, forward strand.
CGCCGAGGCGATCATCCCGCGCGAGCACATGATTCCGCGCGAGCCGGCACGTCCGGGCGATCGCATCCGCGGTTATCTGTACGAAGTCGGCCCGCAGGTGCGCGGGCCGCAGCTGTTCATGTCGCGCACGCTGCCGCAATACCTGATGGAGCTGTTCAAGCTCGAAGTGCCGGAAATCGCGCAGGGCCTGATCGAACTCAAGGGTGCTGCGCGCGATCCGGGCCTGCGCGCGAAGATCGCGGTGCAGGCCAAGGACAAGCGCATCGATCCGGTCGGCGCCTGCGTCGGCATGCGCGGTTCGCGCGTGCAGAGCGTCAGCAACGAACTCGCCGGCGAGCGCGTCGACATCGTGCCCTGGGACGAGAATCCCGCGCAGTTCGTCATCAATGCGATGGCGCCGGCCGAAGTCGAGAACGTGGTCATCGACGAAGACGCGCACAGCATGTCGATCGGCGTCGCCGAGGACAAGCTGGCGCAGGCGATCGGCCGCGGCGGCCAGAACGTGCGGCTCGCCTCCGAGCTGACCGGCTGGACGCTCAACGTGATGACCACGGGCGATCTCGAGTCGAAGAAGGACGAGGAAAACCGCGGCATTCTCGACATCTTCATGGCGGAACTCGACGTCGACGCCGAACTGGCCGGCGTGCTGGTGGACGAAGGTTTCACCAGCCTGGAGGAGGTCGCCTACGTCCCCACTGAAGAACTGCTGCAGATTGAAGAGTTCGACGAGACCATCGTCGAAGAGCTACGCAACCGTGCCCGTGACGTGCTGCTGACCAAGGCCATTGCCAAGGCCGAGCGCGCCGCCTCGGTCAAGCCGGCCGACGACCTGCTGGCGGTCGACGGCATGGACGAGGAAACCGCCTACCGTCTGGCTGAGGCCGGCATCATCACTGCCGAAAACCTCGCCGATTTGGCGACTGACGAACTGCTGGAAACCGTGCAGCTCGACGAAGCTTTTGCGCAGGCGCTGATCATGGCCGCCCGCCAGAAGCTGTACGCCTGAGCCCGGCGCCCCCGATACGAGACGAGGATTCATGTCCATTACCGTTCAAGATTTCGCCGAAGAGCTGAAGCGGCCGGTCGCCGAACTGCTCACGCAGTTCAAGGAAGCGGGCGTCTCGGTCGATAGCGCCAAGTCCGCGATCAGCGCCGCAGACAAGATGTCGCTTCTCGGCTACCTGCGTACCAAGACCCGTGCTCAGGTTGGCACCGTCAGCTCCAGCGTCCCCAATACCAGCGGCGCACCCGCGGCTACACGCGGCTCGATCACGCTGAAGCGCAAGGAAACCACCGAGCTGCGTCTCGGCGGCGCCCGTGGCGCGCCAACCAAGACCGTCAGCATCGAGGTGCGCAAGAAGCGCACATTCGTCCAGTCCGATCTCGAAGAGATGGGCTCGCCGGCGGCCGCTGTCGAGGAAGTCGCTGCCACTCCGGTCGAAGAGGACGTGATTGCCCAGCAGCCTGTCGAGCAGGCGCCAGTCGAAGAGACGGCGCCGGTTGAAGCCGCTGCGCCGGAAGTGGTCGTGGTCTCCGAAGATCCGGAAGTGCAGGCTCGTGCCGCTGCGGAAGCCGAGGCCGCGCGCTTGCGCGCCGAGGCGGACGAGCTGGCTCGTGCCGAGGTGGCCGCCAAGCTGAAAGCCGAGCAGGAAGCAGTGGAGCGCCGCCGTCTGGAAGAGGCCGAGCGCATGAAGACCGACCCGATTTATCGGGCGCGCATGGACGCCGAGAACTCGCGCAAGCGTGCTCAGGAAAACATCGCCCGTGCCGCGGAAGCGGTGCGCCAGATGGCGGCCAATCCGCCGCCGCCGGTGGCTACTGCACCAGTCGCTGCGGTGAAGAAGCCGGCCGAGCGTCCGGCACCGGCTACTACCACCACCAACGATCGCGGCAACGATAAGGATCGCGGCCGCGGCGGCCGTACCGAGCTGCATATCGCCGAAGGCAAGGGCGGCAAGCGCGACAAGAAGAAACGCAAGCCGACCGGCCAGGTTCGTGTCGATAACGCGCACACCTTCGAGCGCCCGATGGCGCCGGTGGTGCGTGAAGTCGAAGTGCCGGAAGCCATCTCGGTCGGCGAACTCGCCAACCGCCTGGCGGTGAAAGCCACCGAACTCATCAAGATCATGATGAAGAACGGCGTCATGGCGACGATCAATCAGACGATCGATCAGGACACGGCCGCGCTGATGGTCGAAGAGCTCGGCCACAAGGTGCGCCTGAGCAAGTCCACCGATGTCGAGGACAGCCTGGTCCAGGCGGTCGCCGGCGTGCAGCTCGACGTGCCGCAGGTGATCCGTGCGCCGGTCGTGACCATCATGGGCCACGTCGATCACGGCAAGACCTCGCTGCTCGATTACATCCGCAAGACTCGCGTTGCCGCGGGCGAGGCGGGTGGCATCACCCAGCACATCGGCGCGTATCACGTGAAGACCGACAAGGGTGTGATCACCTTCCTCGACACGCCGGGCCATGCTGCGTTCACGCGCATGCGTTCGCGCGGCGCGCAGATCACCGACATCGTGATCCTGGTCGTCGCTGCCGACGACAGCGTGATGCCGCAGACGCGCGAAGCGATTCAGCACGCACGTGCGGCGAAAGCGCCGATCGTGGTCGCGGTGACCAAGATCGACAAGCACGACGCCAAGATCGACCGCGTCAAGAACGACCTGCTGAAGGAAGAAGTCGTCTCCGAAGATTTCGGCGGCGACGTTCAAGTCGTTGGCGTGTCTTCGCTGACCGGCCAGGGCGTCGACGATCTGCTCGACGCGATCCTGCTGCAGGCCGAAGTGCTCGAACTGAAGGCGCCGATCGATGTTCCGGCGCGCGGTACCATCGTCGAATCGTCCTTGGAAAAGGGTCGTGGCCCGGTCGCCACCGTGCTGGTTCGCGCTGGCACGCTGAAGCAGGGCGACGTGATCCTGACCGGTCCGCATTTCGGCCGCGTCCGCGCGATGTTCGACGAAGCCGGTCGCCCGGTGAAGGAAGCCGGGCCGTCGATTCCGGTCGCGGTGCTCGGCTTATCCGGTGTGCCGGATGCCGGTGACGACGTCGTCGTCGTCGCTGATGAACGCAAGGCGCGCGAACTGGCGCTGCTGCGCGAATCCAAGATGCGCGAGCAGAAGCTGGCCTCGTCGCAGGCGGTGCGCATGGACCAGATCTTCGCGCAGATGGGCGATGGCACCGGCCCGGATGCGAAGTCGCTGAACCTGATGATCAAGAGCGACGTGCAGGGCTCGGCCGAAGCGCTGTCGGACGCGCTGCGCAAGCTGCCCAGCGCCGAGGTCAAGGTCAACGTGCTGGTCTCCAGCATCGGCGGCATCAGCGAATCCGACGTCGATCTGGCGATGGCGTCGAAAGCGATCATCATCGGCTTCAACGTGCGTGCTGACAGCCAGGCGCGCAAGCGCATCCAGGACTCCGGCGTCGACGTGCGTTACTACTCGATCATCTATGAAGTGATTGACGATGTGACCAGTGCAATCGCCGGCCTGCTCGGCACCGAGACGCGCGAACAGATCGTCGGCATTGCCCAGGTTCGCGACGTGTTCCGCAGCTCGCTGCTCGGCAACATCGCTGGCTGCCTGGTCATGGAAGGCTCGGTGCAGAAGAGCCTGCCGATCCGTGTGCTGCGCAATCAGACCGTGGTCTACGAAGGCGTGCTCGAATCGCTGCGCCGCTTCAAGGACGACGTTGCAAAGGTCGAGGCCGGTACCGAATGCGGCATCGGTGTGAAGAACTACAACGACGTCAAGCCGGGCGATCAGATCGAATGCTTCCAGCGTGTCGAAGTGCGTCGCACGGTCAAGGCCGAAGCGTAGTCGGCTAGATAATCGAGAGCCGAGTGCCGAAGGAATATTCCCGCAAGTCACGGATCAACATTCAGCTGCAGCGCGAGCTGACGGGTTTGATCCGTGATGAGTTGACCGACCCACGCGTGGCCAATGTGACGGTCACGCGCGTCGATGCCTCGCAGGACATGCGCAATGCCAGCGTGTTCATCAGCGTGATGGGTGAAGATGAGCGGATTCCCGAGGCGGCCAAGACGCTCAATCATGCGTCGGGCCGTTTGCGTCACGGGCTGGGGCAAAGGCTCAAGCTGCGCCACATCCCGGCGCTGCATTTTCTCGGCGATTTCCAGCTGGTGCAGGCTACTCGCGTGAGCCAGGTCATCCGCGATGCGATCCGCAACGACGAGGGCAACGCCCGCGATCGCGACGACGACTCGACCGAGTCGTGAACCGTCGGCGGGACCGGCCAAGATGGCGCCGCGTCGATGGCATCGTTCTGCTCGACAAGCCGCTGGGCCTCAGCTCCAACGACGCGTTGCAGCGGGTCAAGAAATTGTTCAATGCGGAGCGCGCTGGCCATACCGGCAGCCTCGATCCGCTGGCGACCGGTTTGCTGCCGATCTGCCTGGGTGAGGCGACCAAGCTCTGCGGAATCCTGCTCGAAGGTGACAAGCATTATCACGCCAGCGTCGTGTTGGGCATCAGCACGACTACCGGCGATGGAGAGGGGCAGGAACGCGCGCGATCGGATGCGTCGACAGTGATCCGGGAGGATATCGAGCGCGTTATGCCTCGGTTTCGCGGCTCGATTTCACAGATACCGCCGATGTACTCGGCGTTGAAGCAACAAGGTCAGGCGCTGTACAAATTGGCAAGAACCGGCCTCGAAGTCGAGCGACCCCCGCGCGACGTCCATATCCACAAGCTCGACATTCTTTCTTTCGAGCCGGGCCGGCTGGAACTGGACGTTGTCTGCTCAAAAGGGACTTACATCCGCACGCTGGCCGAAGATCTGGCGGCCGCTTTCGGGCAGCAGGCGCATCTGGGTGGTTTGCGCAGAATCGGTGCCGCCCCGTTCGACGAAGGCGTACCGATGATGAATTTGGAAACCTTGCAGCAGGCATCGGAACACGGTCAGGCGATGCTGGATGAGTTGCTGCTGCCGGCGATTGCCGGTCTCAGCCATTGGCAGCAGTGGCAGGCCGACGATGAGCAATTGCCGCTGCTGGCCGGTGGCCGGAGGATCAAGACCAGCGGTCTGAAGCCGGGCCGATTGGCCGTCGTCGATGCTCAAAACAGGCTCTGCGGCATGGCCCGGGTCGATCCGGACGGCATCGTGGCGCCCGAGCGGTGGCTGCTGCCGGAATGAACGACTTGTGACCTCCACCAGGGGAGGCTACAATTACGGACTTTGTTATAGCTTTAGACACGTTTTCGGAGTTTTTTAGAATGACCCTCACCGTTGAACAGAAGGCTGGCGTGGTTGAGAAGTATGCACGCGGCAAGAGCGATACCGGTTCGCCGGAAGTCCAGGTGGCCCTGTTGTCTGCCCGCATTGCGGATCTCTCCGGCCATTTCGAAAAGAACGCGAAGGATCACCATTCCCGCCGCGGTCTGCTGAAGATGGTCAATACGCGCCGTAGTCTCCTGGACTATCTGAAGCGTAAAGACGAATCGCGCTACACCAAGCTGATCGGTGATCTGGGTCTGCGTCGCTGATTTTTCCGATCGCGCGCTCCCGCTTCGCCCGTGGGGTCATGCGGTGCTCAGTCTGATGCTCGGTTAAATCCGCATCGGTCCGAGCACACGCCATGACCCCATTGTTGTTTCGGTAGATTTATTCGGATTTGGTTGTTCAAGCATATTTGGTTGTTCCAACAGGCGCAGCGCAATGCGCTCCTGAGCTTTCATACTAGAAAAGTGAGCACTCCTATGGCGATCCCCGCCACCCCCGCTACACCGATCAAGAAGAGCTTCAAGTACGGCTCTCACAACGTCACTATCGAAACCGGTGCCGTCGCCCGCCAGGCGACCGCCGCGGTGATGATCAACGTCGACGACACTGTGCTGCTGGTCAGCGTCGTCGCCAAGAAAGAAGCCAAGGCCGGCCAGGACTTCTTCCCGCTGACCGTCGATTACATGGAGCGCACCTATTCGGGTGGCCGCATTCCCGGCGGTTTCTTCAAGCGCGAAGGTCGTCCGACCGAACGTGAGACGCTGACCTCGCGCCTGATCGATCGCCCGATCCGTCCGCTGTTCCCGGAGGGCTATTACAACGAAATCCAGATCGTCGCGATGGTCGTGTCGCTGAATCCGGAAGTCGAAGGCGACATTCCGGCGATGCTCGGCGCATCCGCTGCGCTGGCGCTGAGCGGCGTGCCGTTCGCGGGGCCGATCGCCGCTGCCAAGGTGGGCTATCTCAACGGTCAGTACATCTTGAATCCGACTGCCACGCAGTTGAAGACTTCCGAACTGGAACTGGTTGTCGCCGGCACCGCCGAGGCGGTGATGATGGTCGAGTCCGAAGCGGCTCAATTGTCCGAAGAAGTGATGCTCGGTGCGGTGCTGTTCGGCCACGCTGAAATGCAGGTCGCGATCAATGCGATTAAGGAACTGGTCGCCGAAGCCGGCAAGCCGCGTATCGAGTGGAAACCGGCCGCTGAAGCCGTCGAACTGACTTCCGCGATCACTGCGTTTGAGGGCCGCGTCGTCGATGCCTATGCGGTTACTGACAAGGGCGCTCGCCACGACGCGCTCAACTTCGTAAAGAAGGACATTTTTGCGGCGCTGTCGTCCGGCGAGTCCGCCCGCTTCGACGAAGCCGCAGTCAAGGATGCGTTCTTCAACCTCGAAGCCCGCGTCGTGCGTAACCGCATCATCGACGGCCATCCGCGTATCGATGGTCGCGACACGCGAACCGTTCGCGCGATCAGCATCAGTGCTGGCGTGCTGCCGCGTACCCATGGTTCGGCGCTGTTCACGCGCGGCGAAACCCAGGTGCTGGCGGTTGCGACGCTCGGTACCGGCAAGGACGCGCAGCTGGTCGATAGCATCGAAGGCGAGTGGCGTGATGCGTTCATGCTGCATTACAACTTCCCTCCGTACAGCGTCGGTGAAACCGGCCGTCTGAACGCACCGAAGCGCCGCGAAATCGGCCATGGCCGTCTCGCCAAGCGCGGCGTCGCCGGCGTGATGCCCGACCTCGAGAACGATTTCCCGTACGTCGTGCGTGTGGTTTCGGAAGTTACTGAATCCAACGGCTCCTCGTCGATGGCCTCGGTCTGCGGTTCGTGCCTCGCGCTGATGGATGCGGGCGTGCCGATCAAGGCGCCGGTGGCCGGCGTCGCGATGGGCCTGATTCTGGAAGGCAGCAAATACGCGGTGCTGACCGACATCCTCGGCGACGAAGATCATCTCGGCGACATGGACTTCAAAGTCGCCGGTTCGCGCAACGGCATCACCGCGCTGCAGATGGACATCAAGATCACCGGCGTCACCGGCGAGATCATGAAGCAGGCGCTGAGCCAGGCGCTGGAAGCGCGTCTGCACATCCTCGATCAGATGGATCAGGTTCTATCGGAACCGCGCAAGGAGATGTCCAGCTTTGCGCCGCGCATCACCACGATCAAGATCCATCCGGACAAGATCCGCGAAGTCATCGGTAAGGGCGGCGTCACGATCCGCAGCATCACCGAGGAAACCGGCACTTCGATCGACATCAACGACGACGGCACGATCAAGATCGCCGCGGTCACCAAGCAGGCGGCCGATGCGGCGATTGCGCGGATTGAATCGCTCACCAAGGACGTCGAAGTCGGCGCGATTTACGAAGGCAAGGTTGCCAAGCTGATGGACTTCGGCGCCTTCGTGACGATCCTGCCGGGCAAGGACGGCCTCGTGCACATCTCGCAACTTGCCGACAAACGTGTCGAAAAGGTCGAGGACGTGGTCAAAGAAGGGCAGGTTGTCCGCGTCAAAGTACTCGAAGTCGACAAGCAAGGTCGCGTACGCCTGTCGATGAAGGCTGTTGATCTGGCCGAGTAATCGGTTTCGTTCGGGCCGTAAACAAAAAGCCCGCGAATCGGACGATTCGCGGGCTTTTTACTACCCGCTTGTTCTGGGCGCTCCCGGTTTTGGCGCGTCACAGTAGGTCGGTAATCTTTTGCCGACGTGCAAGGTTCGATGCGCAATCGTCGCCCCGTGTCAGCAAAGGTCCTCGAGCCTACGGCGATCGAACGCGAAACGCGGAGGTCACCAAACTAAATGCGCCGCACAAAAAAGAACCCCCCGGAGGCCGGGGGGCAAGGTGCGAGGAAGGCGCGAAGCCTTCCTGGAGGAGACTCTAGAACCGGAATCCTGGCGCTTGATCTTGCGATCCCTAGCTGCCACAAATTTCGCTTCATGTTGCGATGCAATATACGGATAACTTACCTTTGTGTCAATAATCAGCTTGTAACTTTTACGAATATTTACCAAAAAAGCTAAGCTTCCAACGAAAAAGCTTGATTCGTCCTGATGGACTAGGCACAATCGCCTCAGCCTATCGCGGGGATCAACAAAATAGATATCTCGGCAGCGCAGCGCACGAGATACGCCTCGTAAAAAAAGAACCCCCGATATCGGGGGCAAGGTGCGAGGAAGGCGCGAAGCCTTCCTGGAGGAGACCCTTAGCCCGGCAACGTCGCCCGATGTTGTCGGGTTTTGGCGTTTTGGAGCTGCGTTGCGTGCAATATATGTCTAACTTACCTTTGTGTCAATAAAGGCAACTGAATCAATTTAACATTGCACCGCTTAATCGTTAATCACCTCCCATCTCGGTGACCTGTTGTTCACTTAAAGGCACGCATCGTGCCAGAATGGCTAGGGTGCTTTAGGCCGGCTCAGATTTTTGAGGAACTCTTTGCGGACGCTGCGCCAGATCGGTACCTGCCGATCCGCCAGTTCCTTCAGCAGCGATAGTGGCTGGTGCGCCTGGCCGAGCATGCCGCGCAATTGTTCGGTGAAATTGACCTGCTGGTCGAGGAACAGTCGGATCGATAATTCAAGATACCGGCTGATACTGCCTTGCATTGGATCGCCATAGAAACGAAGGATGAAAGTCAGCAGTTCGGTCGTGAAGATCGGATCGCCGCCCTGTTCCTGTTCGGCGATCACTTGCAGCAGAATGCTGCGTGTGATGTCTTCGCGGCTACGTTTGTCTTCGACGCGGAATTTGATGTTCTGCAAAACGAGCTGCCGGATTTCCTCCAGCGTGATGTACCGGCTAATCTCGGTATCGTAGAGGCGGCGGTTGGGGTACTTCTTGATGATGCGGACGTCGGTCATTCCAGCAAGTCGCCTTATGTTGCAGTGCGTGGAGGATAGGCCAGTCGTTGGGTCCTCGCTACAAGGTTCGCATCTCGATGGACGGTCGACGCGGCACCGAATCGGCAACCCAATGTGGAACGGCCCACGCCAGGATTTCGCGCGGCGCGGCCTTGGCCAACGCCGGCGGTGGCGACTGGCCGAGCAAACTCAGGCAGCGCAAAAGATTGGCGCTTGCGTGGGATGTGGCGATTGCCAGCGAATGATTCTGTTTGCTGAACTTGCGTTTCTCTGAATCGACCAGCACCGGCAGATGCCGATATCGGGGCGCACGCAGACGCAGTTGCTGCATCAGGTGCTGCTGCATGAAGGTTGAGCCGAGCAGGTCGGCGCCGCGTACCACGTTGGTGATTCCTTGCGAATGCTCGTCGATTGCGCAGGCCAGCTGATAGGCGATACCGCCATCTCGGCGGCGTACGACGAAGTCGCCAATGTCCATTTCCAGGTTGCGGCGCTGCAGGCCCTGGCCGGCGTCTTCGAAGCTGAGTTCTTCATCGGGCAGGCGCACGCGCAGCGCCAGGTCGGCACCTTGCAGTTGTCGATTTCGGCAGGTGCCGGGGTAAATCGCTCCGTCGAGTCCGGGTAGCGAGGTCTGGGCCAGCACCGCCCGGCTGCAGTCACAGCGATAAATCAGCTTCTGCCGCATCAGCGCGTCAAGCGCCGCACGATAGTCGTCCACGTGCCGGGATTGGCGGCGAATCGCGCCGTCCCAGTGCAGGCCGTGGGTCTCCAACTGCCGCAGGATTTCTGCTTCCGCGCCTGGATTGATCCGTTGGGTGTCGAGATCATCGATACGCAGCAGCCAGTGGCCCAGGTTGCGGCGCGCGTCCACGTAGCTGGCCAGTGCTGTCAGCAGAGACCCGAGGTGCAAGGGGCCGGATGGAGTGGGGGCGAAGCGCCCGCGATAGCGGCTCATCGCGGCTCCAGGACTCTTTTATGTGGCGCGCCCGATAACTGGTAGCTAATCCGTTTGCATAAGGAGGTATTCACTACTGAATGAAAGCCCAGGTTAAGCCGATTTGTTTTAGTATGCCGTCTACAACGTCAAGCGATGTTCGCATGCCCCCTTCTCCTTCGGGGCGAAGAACTGCGGTCAGGTTCTCCGCTCCTGCAACTAGCTTCAAGAGTCAGCCGTGAAACTTCGAGCCCTGTTACTCGACGTCGACGGCACTCTGGCGGACACCGAAAGCCACGGACATCGTCCTGCCTACAATCAGGCTTTCCGTCAGCTGGGGCTGAAATTCCGCTGGAATCAGAGGCTGTATCGCAAGCTGCTCGAGCAGCCGGGCGGACGTGAGCGGCTGACCTATTACCTGCGCCACTATCATCCGGAACTCGGTCCCCAGGCGGATGCCGCCCGGACCGATGAAGCCGCATGGGTTGATCGTGTTCATGAGATCAAGAGCTGGTATTTTCGCGCCTATGTCCGCAAGGGCAAAGTGCCGCTGCGTCCGGGCATCGCGCGACTCATTGCTGAAGCCAAGGCTGCGGGTGTCAAGGTGGCCCTGGTCAGCAATGCCAGCCGCGAAAGTCTCAATGCGGTGCTGAATCACAGCATGCCGGGCTTGGCGGATCAGGTCGATCTGATTGTCAGCGGCGCCGATGTCGCTACCAAAAAGCCATCTCCCGAGTCCTATCTGCGTGCACTCAGCCAACTCAACCTGCAGCCCGGGCAGTGCATCGCGCTCGAGGATTCGGCGATGGGTTTGAAAGCGGCCACAGCCGCCGGCATCACGACGATCATCACCCGCAACGAAAACACGCTGGACGACGACTTCAGCAGCGCCTCACTGGTGCTCGACGGCCTCGGCGAGCCGGAATCCCCGGTCGCCGCGATCCGCGGCAAGCTGGAAGGCGGCTGGCTGACGCTGGCCGACGCGCAGGCCATGCTGACAACCGCATATTCCCGGGCGGCTTAGGCCCGGCCACCAGCGCTACTGCTTGTGCCACTCCGCTGCCGGTAGAATCACCGGCGGCGCCGGTGACCAGCCTGCAGCGCGATGCTCGGCGACCACATGCGTATAAATGCCGCCGCGGACGCCGAAGTCCGAGGTCAGGCGCGCATAGCGCGGCTGTAGCAGATTGACCAGGTCGTCGAGAATCCGGTTGGTCACGGCCTCATGGAACGTGCCCTGGTTGCGGAAACTCCAGACATAGAGCTTCAGCGACTTCAGTTCGACGCACAGCGCCTCCGGTATGTATTCCAGATAGAGCGTTGCGAAATCCGGCTGCCCGGTTATCGGGCAAAGGCAGGTGAACTCCGGCATCCGCATCCGGACGACAAAGTCGCGGCCCGGATTCGGGTTGGGGAAAGTCTCGAGATCCGTACTGGCGACGGTGCTGTTCGGGGTAAGCGGCATTGGGGCAGGCGCCAACAGGCGCCAAACAAAAGGGGCCGCGTAATTTACACTATGGTCCCGGCCGTCGCGGACCTTCGCGCGCCGATCCGGGCCCGATCCAGACCCGATCCAGACCAATAACAAGTAGCTAAGCAAGCATCTCAATGCGCTTATCCGGTATCAAGCTGGCCGGCTTCAAGTCGTTCGTCGATCCCACCCAGCTGCCTCTGCCCGCGAATCTGACCGGCGTTGTCGGCCCGAACGGCTGCGGCAAATCCAACATCATCGACGCGGTGCGTTGGGTGCTGGGCGAAGCCAGCCAGAAGCAGCTGCGCACCCAGGAATCCGAAGACGTCATCTTCAACGGATCCAAGTCGCGCAAGCCGGTCGGCCGCGCGATGGTCGAGCTGACGTTCGACAACAGTGACGGCCAGATCACCGGTCCGTTCGCCGCATACACCGAAATTGCGGTGCGTCGCGAGCTACTGCGCGACGGTGTGTCTCAGTACTACCTGAACGGCCGCAAGTGCCTCAAGCGCGATGTCACCGACCTGTTTCTCGGCACCGGCCTCGGCGGCAAGAACCAGTACGCGATCATCGAGCAGGGCATGGTTTCGCGCATGGTCGAGGCCAAGCCCGAGGAACTGCGCACCTGGCTGGAAGAAGCGGCCGGCATCTCCAAGTACAAGGAGCGCCGCCGCGAGACCGAAAGCCGCATCCGACAGACGCGCGAGAATCTGTCGCGTCTGTCGGATCTGCGCAGCGAACTGCAGGGTCGTCTCGAGGTGCTGCGCAAGCAGGCTGCGAACGCCGAGAAATATCGCGAGTTCAAGCAGCAGGAGCGCACGCTCAAGGCCGAGATCCTGGTGCTGCGCGAGCACGCCCTGGTCGAACAAAGCGTCGGATTCGAAACCGCAATTACAGCGCTGCAAGCCGATCTCGAAGCGCGCCGTGTCGCTGTCACCGATGCCGACGGCGCGCGCGCACTGGCCGAGACCGTGCAGCGTGATGCGCAGACGAAGCTGTCGCATGAGCAGACGCAGGTCTACGAGGCCGAAGCGCGGCTGGCGCGGCAGGAGCAAAGCCTCAGCCACGCCAGGGAACTGAAGTCGCTGAAGCTCAAAGAGCTGGATCAGCTGACGCAGCAGCTCGCCGATCTGGAGCGCCGCCGCAACGCCGAAAATGCGCGTATGGAGTCGCTGTCGCGCGAAGTTCAGCAGCTGGAGGCACAGGCCGAGCAGACCGAGCAGAACGCGGTCGAGATGCAGCGCCAGCTTGCCCAGGCCGAAACCGAACAGCAGGAACAGCAGGCAATCTGGGAAGATTTCCAGACGCGATCCGAGGAGCCCTTGTTTCAGACCGAAGGCGAGCGCGTGCGCCTGCAGGGCCTGGAGCGCGCACTAGTGCAGGTCGACGAGCGCCTGAAGCGTTTGAACGGCGAGCGCGCGACGCTGGACGCGACGCCGATCCAGGATTCGCTCGCCGAGGCCGACCAGGATCTGGAGCGCCTCGGCGCCGAACAGGCCGAATATCAGATGCGTCTGCAGGCCGTGGATCGCGAGCTGCAGACGCTGCGCGAGCAGCGCTCGGGCATCGAGGCCTCGCTGCATGAAACCCGCCAGCAGCTGCAGTCCGCGCGCGGGCGCCTGGCCTCGCTGGAAACACTGCAGCAGGCGGCACTGCGCCAGGATGACGCCGAACTCAATGGATGGCTCAAGCAGCGCGGCTTCGACCAGGCGCCGCGCCTCGCCACGGTTTTGAATGTCGAATCCGGCTGGGAATCCGCGGTGGAACATGTGCTCGAAGGCTGGCTGCAGGCGCCGCTGCTGGCGCGCATGCAGCAGCAGACCGAGAACTCCGCGAGCCTGCCGAAAACCGGTGCTGCGCTGCTGTACGAGCATGCCGGCGTCGCCAGCGGCGATGCGCGCCAGCTGTCAGCGAAAGTGCAGGGACCGTCGGCGCTGCTGGAACTGCTGCATGGCATCTACGGCATCGAAGACTCCGAGCTGACTCCGGATCGCCTGAACGCGCTCGCGCCCGGCGAATCGGTGGTGACCCGTTCCGGCATCTGGGCGGGCCAGGGCTGGAGCCGCTATCCGCGGCGCGATTCCGATCGCGGCGGTGTGATCGCGCGCGAGCAGCTGCTCAAGCAGTTGCGTCTGCAGGTCGAGGAGCACGGCCGCCTGCTGTCGACCCGGGAACAGGAACTCAACGAGCTGCGCGGCAAGCAGCAGCAGCTCGAGACCGAGCGTCGCGAACTCGCGCCGCGTTTCGAGCACAGCCGCAGCCGCCATGCGCAGCGGCTTGCGTTCCGCCAGGCCCAGGCGGTACGCCTGGAGCAGACGCAGTCGCGTATCGAAGCACTCGGCAAGGAGATCGACACGCTGAGCCAGCAGCGCGAGCAGAATGCGGCCGAGCTCGGCGCCTCGCGCGCCAAGCTCGGCGAGCTGGAAGCGATCGCGCAGCGTCTGCGTGAAGAGCGCGTGCAGCTGCAGCAGACCGTCGCCAAGGCGCGCGACGCCGTCGGCCGCTTGCGCAACGCGGTCGCTCAGGCGACGCAGTCGCGCAACACCGTGCAAGTGCAGCTGGCGGGCCGCCGCAGCGCGATCAGCGCGCTCAATCAGACGCTGCACGATCTGGCCGAAGCCCAGGAAATACTGGTTCATCAGCGCGGCGGCCGTGAACGCGAAGCCGAGGAACTGGATGCGCCGCTGGGCGAGCAGAGCGACGAGCTCGAGGCCGCACGCGCCGGCGTCGTGCAGACCCGCGAGGCGCTGCGCGCAGCGCGTGTAGCGCTCTCCGCTCTGGAAGCGGCGCTCGGCGCCGCGCATCAGAATCTGCGTCTGGCCGAGCAGGCCAAGGAAGCCGCGCAGGAAGCGCTGCAGCAGGCGCGTCTGGATTTCGAAAACCTGCGGGCGCGGCGCGAAGGTCTCGAACAGCAGATCGTCGAAGCTTGCCTGGAGGGCAATATCGAGCGGGAGCTGCTGGTCGCCGGCGTCGCCGAAAACGCCGATCTCGCGAGCTGGGAAGAAAAGTTCGCCTCGACGATCCGGCGCATCGAGCGGCTCGGTGCGATCAACCTGGCCGCGATCCAGGAGCTGGAAGAAGCCGACGCCCGCGAGAAATATCTGTCCGAGCAGAACGCCGATCTGAGCGGCGCGCTCGACACCCTGGAAGAGGCGATCCGCAAGATCGACATCGAGACCAAGGACCGCTTCAAGAACACCTTCGACCAGGTCGATACGATTTTCCGCGACCGCTTCCCGAAGCTGTTCGGCGGCGGCGAGGCCTACCTGGAGCTGACCGGCGACGATCTGCTCGACGCTGGTGTACGCGTGATGGCGCGGCCGCCGGGTAAGCGCAATTCCTCGATCCAGATGCTGTCGGGCGGCGAAAAAGCCATGACGGCCGTTGCCTTGCTGCTGGCACTGTTCCAGCTGAACCCGGCGCCGTTCTGCCTGATGGACGAAGTCGACGCGCCGCTGGACGATGCCAACGTCGTCCGCTTCTGCGACATCGTCCGCGAGATGTCGCAGAACGTGCAGTTCATTATCATCACCCACAACAAGATCACGATGGAGATGGCCACGCACCTGCACGGCGTGACCATGCAGGAGCCGGGCGTGTCGCGGCTGGTCAGCGTGGACGTATCGCAGGCGGTCGAGATGGTCGGCTCGGACATCAAGGGGCCGGCCGCTGCCGAAATCCAGCCGTTCCAGACTTGATCACGGTGATGTCACAATGACAAAGACCCGGACCATCGAGCGAGGCAGATTGGCATGAGCGCATTGCAATGGGCGCTGCTTATCCTGAGCGTGGCGATCGTGATCGCCGTGGTGGTGATCAGCCGTCGCGACCGTGAGCCGGCCGCCCCCAAGCCCCAGCGTGAAAGGCCGCGCGCCCAGCAGGCGGACACCGGCTCGGCCGTGGCCGAGCCGGTGCGCGAGCAGCTCGATATCTTCGCCGTGTCGCCAGAGCCCCCGGTGCCGGAGCCGGCCTCGGAGCTGGAACTGGAGTACGAGGAAGAAGAAGACCACCAAGAGCCTGCGCCGCCGCCGCCGCTGCTGCGCCCGTCGCTGCGCAACCTGCCGCCTCAGCCTCAGACCGAGCCAGCTGCGCCGCAGCGCCGTGTCGATCCGGTGGATGTCGCCGGCGTTCCGCCGCTGGATCCGATGATCAACCCGCTGTCTGGCAAGCAGTACGACGAGTTCGGCGTCGGCCGTCCGCGGCGCCGCACGATGCCGTCGCTGGAAGCGAGCCCGGCCAACGACACGCGCGCCGCCGAGTTGGGCACCGCGGCTGCCAGCCAGCCACCGGCCAGCGTGCCGCCCTGGGTTCGCGCCGCGCCTTCCGCGGCTCCGTCAGCGCCCAGGGCCGCCGGGGCGCCGCCGAAAGTCGAGCAGAAGATCGTCGCGCTGCTGATCGTCGAACGCGAAGGCGGCATGATCAGCGGCACCAAGCTGCACTCGGCGCTGGCCGCCCAGGGTTTGCAGTTCGGCGCCAAGCAGATCTACCACCGGTTGGCGCGCGAGGAGTCGGTGTTCGCGGTCGCGAGCCTGACCAAGCCGGGCATGCTGATCCCGGCCGAGGCGACGCAGTTCGCAACGCCGGGTCTTTCGAGCTTCATGGTGCTGCCGGGGCCGGTCAAACCGCTCAATGCCCTGCACGACATGTTCTCCACCACACAAGCGCTGGCGCGTGCCCTGAACGCCGAGGTCTACGACAGCAAGAAGCAGCCGTTGACCTCCGAGACCATGCGTGCCCTGCAGGCCGACGTGGAAGCCTGGGCGCGCGCGGCGCAGTTGTAGTGCTGGGATGAAGCCTGCTGCGCGTGCCGCACAGCTCCGCAAGGAGCTGGCGGAATACAACCACCGCTACTACGTGCTCGACGATCCGAGCGTGTCGGATGCAGTCTACGACGAGCTTTTCAGTGAGCTGCTGCAACTCGAGGCCGCGCATCCCGAGCTGGTTTCGCCGGAATCGCCGACCCAACGTGTCGGCGCGGCACCCTCCAAAGAGTTCCTGCCGGTGCGGCACCGGCAGCCGATGCAGTCGCTGCGCAAATGCGCGGACGAGGGTGAGTTGCGCGACTTCGATCGCCGCGTGCGCGAGACCTTGAATGTCGAGTCTGCCGACTATGTCGCGGAACCCAAGCTCGACGGCCTCGCGGTTTCGCTTACCTACGAAAGCGGCCTGCTGGTACGCGGCGCCACCCGCGGCGACGGCGAGACTGGCGAAGACATTACCGAAAACCTGCGCACCATCCGCCGCATTCCGCTGTGCCTGCGCGGCGACGCGCCGCCGCTGCTGGAAGTCCGCGGCGAGGTCTATCTGCCGCTGCAAGGTTTCCGTCGCATGGTCGAGGACGCGATCGCCAAGGGCGACAAGCCACCGGTGAATCCACGCAATGCCGCCGCGGGCAGCCTGCGCCAGCTCGATCCGCGCATCACCGCGCAAAGGTCGCTGGCGTTCTACGCCTACGCCGTCGGCTACAGCGAAGGCTGGAAGCCACCGAAGCGGCATTCGCAGGTGTTGAAGCAACTGGCCGACTGGGGGCATCCGGTTTCAAAGCTGGTCGAGACGGTGTCCGGCATCGATGGCTGCCTGCAGTATTTCGCAGGCATAGCCGAGCAGCGCGCGAAGCTCGGCTTCGATATCGACGGTGTCGTGTTCAAGCTCGAC
Source organism: Hydrocarboniphaga sp. (assembly GCF_028291725.1). GTDB lineage: Bacteria > Pseudomonadota > Gammaproteobacteria > Nevskiales > Nevskiaceae > Hydrocarboniphaga. Next base: position 137,293 of record NZ_JAQGNT010000059.1, read on the forward strand.
GATCTCGCCGGTCGCGAGGAACTCGGCTCGGTCTCGCGCGAACCGCGCTGGGCCTGCGCATACAAGTTTGCGGCCGAGGAAGCGAGCACGCTGCTGGAAAACGTCGAGTTTCAGGTCGGCCGCACCGGCGCGATGACACCGGTTGCGCGCCTGAAGCCGGTGTTCGTTGGCGGCGCGAACGTGTCCAATGCGACGCTGCACAACATGGACGAAGTCGAGCGCAAGGACGTGCGCGTCGGCGATACGGTGATCGTGCGCCGGGCAGGTGACGTGATTCCCGAAGTCGTCGGTATCGTCGTCAATGATGACGCGGCGCGCAGCGAGCACGAGGCGCGCGCCAAAGTCGAATTGCCCGCGGCGTGCCCGGTCTGCGGTGGCGCCGTCGAGCGTGTCGAAGGCGAAGTGGTTGCCCGCTGCACCAACGGCCTTTCCTGCCGCGCGCAGCTGCATGGCGCGCTGATCCACTTCGTCTCGCGCAAGGCGATGGACATCGAGGGCCTAGGCGAGAAGTTGCTGGCGCAGTTGATCGACGCCGGGCTGGTGCGTTCGCCGGCCGACATCTATCGGCTCGACGCCGCGACCTTGGCCGATCTCGAGCGCATGGGCGAGAAGTCGGCAGCCAATGTCGTCGAGGCGATTCATGCGAGTCGCGACACCACGTTCCAGCGCTTTCTGTTTGCGCTGGGCTGCCCGCAGATCGGCGAAACCACCGCACGTGAGCTGGCGCAGCATTTCGGCACGCTCGAAGCCCTGTATGCGGCCGCGGAGTCCGACGCGCCGAGCGAGCATGACGAAGCCTTGAAAGCGAAGGATCGGTTCCCGACGCTGCGGGCGGTGGCCGACGTCGGCCCGACCGTCGCGGCTCACGTCACGCACTTCTTCACCGAGCCGCGCAATCTTGACGTGATAAAGGCATTGATCGATGCCGGCATTCACTGGCCGGCGCCGAAAGCGGCCGCAGCCGGTGCATTGAGCGGCAAGACCTTCGTCATCACCGGAGCGCTGCCCGGTGTCAGCCGCGAAGAGGCCTCGGCGCTGATCGAGTCGCAAGGCGGCAAAGTCTCCAGCAGCGTGTCGAAGAACACCGATTTTCTGCTGGCCGGCGAAGCGGCCGGGTCGAAGTTGGCGAAAGCCGAGAAACTCGGCGTCGCGATTCTCGACTGGTTTGGATTGCAAGAACTGATCAAGAATTCCGAACTGTAGGAGCGGACCTTGTCCGCGATTGTGCCGGTGAAGTCTCAATCGCGGACAAGGTCCGCTCCTACAGTTGCGGCATCGAGCCTCCTCATTCCCGATCGAGCTGTTTTGAGGCACAGTCGTGGCATGTGCAATCTGATCGCCATCTTCGCCTCGCTGCTGCGCATCGCGACCGCCGCGCTGCTGGTCTGGATCTGCGTGCAAGCGCTGCCGGCCTGGGATGCGCGCGCCGCCTTTGCTGCGCTGCCCGACTACGACTATCGCGTCGAGGCCGAGCGGCTGCGTTCCGCGGAGCAGTATTCCGAAGCCCTGCTGGTCGTCGATGCCGGCCTGAACGCCGATCCTGATCCGGTGATGCGCGAGCGCCTGGACGATGCCCGCGTTGGTATCGTGGCCGAGCGCGATGCATTCATACGACGTCTGAGCGATGTCGGGCAGGGCGCGCTGACCGGCACTGGCGATTCGGTCGAAGCCCTGGCCGGCGCGGTCGCCGCCGACCTGTTCGTGTTCGGCGATGTGCGCGATCTGGTCATTCAGGGCGGCAAGGGCCTGCGTGGTGAAGACACCGACGAAGTGATCGTCGCGCTGTCGGCTGCCGGGATTGCACTGACTTTCGCTCCCGAGATCGATTTCGGCACCGCCGTGCTGAAGTTCGCGCGCCGTGCCGGCGCGCTGAGCGAAGCGTTCGCCCGGCGCTTGTTGAAGCTGACGCGCGATGCGATCAGCGAGCGCGACATGACACCGCTGGCCGATGTGGCCGGCGACGTCGCAACGCTGGGCCGCCAGGCGCAGCCGGCCGCGGCGGTGGCGATCCTGAAACACATTGACGATCCCGAGGCTCTGCGTGCGGCCGCGCGTGTTTCGCAGCGGCCGGGCGGCAGTTTTGCGTTATGGGTCGGCGAAAAACCGGCGCTCGAACTCGCGCAACAGGGCGCAGCAGGCGAGGCGCTGTTGTTGCGTGCTGCACGCAAGGGCCGCGCCGGCGTCGATTACGCAGCGAGCCATCTGCGGCTGCTGACTCGCGCGCATCCGCTGATCGGGCTGATCAAGGGCGTCTACAAGGGCAATGTCGAGCGCCTGCTGGGCGACTGGCTGATGCAGCAGGCGCCAGCGGTGCTCGGTCTGCTCGCCGGCTGGCTGCTGTTCGAGTGCTGGCGGTTCGCGCATCGTGTCGGCTTGGCGATGCGCAAGCCGGCAAGCGTGAAAGAGATCGTCGAAGAACAGCCGCCAGCTCCGCAACCGAAGCCGGTCAGAAGAGCGCCGAGCGCGTAGGGCGGGTCGAGACCCGCCGTTTGGACCGTCAAAAACGGCGGGTCTCGACCCGCCCTACGTGATCACGCTCGGCGTCTTGCGGCCGGTGATTTCGCTGATCTGCACCAGCTTGTCGGCGATAGTGGCCAGCGCTGCGAGCGCGTCGCCGGTCTTCCAGCCGAGCCTGTCGGCCGCGGTCTCGTAGCGCTCCAGGTACAGGCGCAAGGTCGCGCCTTTGGTGCCGGTGCCGGACAGGCGCACGATGATGCGCGCGGCGTCGCCGAACACCACACGCAGGCCCTGCGCGCTGGCCTTGCTGCCGTCGACCGGATCCAGGTAGCCGAACTCGTCGGCCTGGCTCACGGTCCAGTCGCCAAAGCGCTGGCCTACCAGCTCCGGCATCCGCGCGATCAGGTTCTGCATGACCTTGTTCGCGGTGTCGTTCGCCAGTTCGTCGTAGTCGTGCCGCGCGTAGTAGTGGCGGCCGTACTGCTTCCAGTGCGTGTCGGCGATCTGCTGCATCGACAGGCCGGTCGTCGCCAGGATGTTGAGCCAGGCCAGTACCGCCCAGACGCCGTCTTTCTCGCGCACGTGGTTGGAGCTGGTGCCGAAGCTCTCTTCGCCGCACAGCGTGATGCGCCCGGAGTCGAGCAGGTTGGCGAAGAACTTCCAGCCGGTCGGTGTCTCGTAGCAGGCGAGCTTGCGGCCCTCGGCGACCTTGTCGAGCGCGCGGCAGGTCGGCATCGAGCGCGCGACCCCCGCCAAGCCCTTGGCATAGCCGGGCAGCTTGTCGAGATGCGCCGCCAGCATCGCCAGCGAATCGCCGGGCGAGATGAAGATGCCGCGGCCCAGAATCATGTTGCGATCGCCGTCGCCGTCCGAGGCGCCGCCCAGATCCGGCGCCTGTTGCGAGTACATCAGATCGACCAGCGGCTTGGCGTAGATCAGGTTCGGGTCGGGGTGGCCGCCGCCGAAATCCTCCAGCGGGATCGAGTTCATCACGCTGCTCTGCGGCGCGCCGAGCATGTCGACGAAGATGCGCTGCGCATACGGCCCGGTGACCGCGTGCATCGCATCGAAGCTCAAGCGATGGCCGCGTCTGAACCAGTCGCGGATGCGGTCGAAGTCGAACAGCGTCTGCATCAGTTTGGCGTATTCGTCGACGCAGTCGACCACCTCGACTTCCATCGCGCCGACGCTCTGCACGCCGCGACGATCCAGATCGACATAGACATTTTCGACGATGCAGTACTTGGCGATCACCTTGCTGGCTTCATAGATCCTGTCGGTCAGCGCTTCGCCGGCCTGGCCACCACCGTAGATGTTGAACTTGATGCCGAAGTCGCCATCCTCGCCGGCCGGGTTATGGCTGGCGGTGAACACGAAGCCGCCGGCGGCGCCGCTCTGGCGGATCAGGTGGCTGGACGCCGGTGTCGACAGGATGCCGCCCTGGCCGACGATCACCTTGGCGACGCCGTTGGCGGCGGCCATCGCGATCGCGGTCTGGATCGCGGTGCGGTTGTGGTAGCGGCCGTCGCCGCCCATGACCAGGGTTTTGCCCTTCAGACTGGCTTCGACATCGAAGATCGCCTGCAGAAAGTTCTCGAGATAATGCGGCTGCTGGAACACCGCCACCTTTTTTCTGAGCCCCGCCGTGCCGGATTTCTGGTCGGGGTAGGGCTTGGTCGCGATCTCGCGGACGGGCATGGAGTTCTCGGCTCTCGGGGTTGGGCCGGCCACTGTAGCCCGACATTCGTGCCTATAGGAAGCCAAAAAAGCAAGACTTGAAAGCTACCGCCCAGGCCTTATAGTCCCGCAATGCCTGTGACTTCACACCCCGATGCCGGCTCGTTATACAGCGGCGGCCAGACGCGGCGCCTTGCGCAGCTGCTGGACCTGTATGAGCGCAACTATCGCCTGATCGAGCGTCTGGTCCCCGAACTGGAGATGCCGTTCGAGGAGGCGGTGTCCAAGTCCGCTTCCGACCTGCCGCTGCACCTGACGGTGCGCGAGCGCGACCGGTACACGGTCACCTTCAAGCTCACCTACGAGTTTGTCGACGCCGACGGCGTGCGCCGCCAGCCTGATATCTGGGTTCGGGTTTACCGCGACGCCACCATGGCCGAGGCGCTGGAATGCAGCCATCGCCCGCCCTGGCAGGCCGAGGACGACGCCGACCCCAAGGCCTGGCAATTCCTGAACGAGCAGTGGCGGCGCAACCTGATGCTCGGCAAGTGGCTCGAGTACCTGCTCGACCATGGCCATGGTTTCAGCCTGACGGCGCGGCCCAGGCAGCGTGGCAAGAGCGGTGCGGCAACGGCTGCCGCAGGCTAAATAAAAGCTCACCGGTTGATCCCGGATCTGTAGGAGCGGGTCATACCCGCGACTGAGGCCTTGAACGGTACAGTCGCGGGTATGACCCGCTCCTACAGGTGCAGCTGTAATCGTTAGCCCGCGTCGATCAGCGCCAGGATCTCGCTGGTTTTCGCCTGCATCAGCGCCTCGTCGGCGCGCGATTCCACGTTCAGGCGCAGCACCGGTTCGGTGTTCGAGCCGCGCAGGTTGAAGCGCCAGCTGCCGAAATCCAGGCTGATGCCGTCGGTCTTGTCCACCTCGCCGGCCTGCGGCGCGTAGATCGCCTCGATCTTCGTGATCGTGGCCTTGACGTCGCCGACCTTGCGGTTGATCTCGCCGCTGGCCGGAAAGGCCTTCATCCGCTCTTCCACCAGCTTCGACAGCGGCTTGCCGGTCTCGCAGACCAGGGCCGCGGCCAGCAGCCAGGGGATATTGCCGTTGTCGCAATAGGCGAAGTCGCGGAAGTAATGGTGCGCGCTCATCTCGCCGCCGTAGATCGCATTCTCGGAGCGCATGCGCTCCTTGATGAACGCATGCCCGGTCTTGGACAGCACCGGTACGCCGCCGGCAGCCTTGACCATGTCGACCGTGTTCCAGGTCAGGCGAGGGTCGTGGATGATTTTGCCGCCCGGCTCCAGCCGCAGCAGCGCCGCCGCCAGCAGGCCGACGATGTAGTAGCCCTCGATGAAGCCGCCGCTCTCGTCGAACAGGAAGCAGCGATCGAAGTCGCCGTCCCAGGCGACGCCGAAATCGGCACCATGTTGTTTGACTGCATCGGTGGTCGGCGCGCGCATTTCGGGTAACAAGGGGTTCGGAATACCGTTCGGGAAATCGCCGTCCGGCTGGTGATGCACCTTGATGAACTGGAACGGCAGGAACGGCTCCAGCGCATCGACCACCGCACCGGCGACGCCATTGCCGGCGTTGACGACGATCTTCAGCGGCTTGAGTTTGCTGACGTCGACATAACTCAGCAGATGTTTTATGTACAGGGCGCGGTAATTCACCGGCGTCATGGTCGGCTCGCCTTCGGGGCAGCGCGCGTCGGATGCGGCGACCGCCTCCTCGATTTCGCGCAGGCCGGTATCGCCGGACACCGGGATCGCGCCGCCGCGTACCAGCTTCATGCCGTTGTAGTCCATCGGGTTGTGGCTGGCGGTGACTTCGATGCCGCCGTCGACGCCGGGCTGCTGCGCGGCCCAGTAGATCTCCTCGGTGCCGCACAGGCCGATGTCGAGCACCTCGACACCGCGCGCGTTGAAGCCGTGCGCCAAGGCCTTCAGCAGCGGCAGCGAGGAATGGCGGATGTCGCGGCCCAGCGCGACGCGCTTGGGCTGGAAGCGCTCGGCATAGGCGATGCCGAGGCGATAGGCGATATCGGGGTTCAGCTCGTCGGGCACGCGGCCGCGGATGTCGTAGGCCTTGAAAGCGGGCAGGCGAGTGCTCATGGGTTCTTTGCGGGTCGGGTTCGTGGCAATCGTATGCGAACACCGCATCGGCGGAAACCTGTCTCCAGGCGGCGACAGCGGCATGGCGACACCGGGCACGGCGATATACTGCAGGCCATGCTCTACCAACTCGACTCCCATTCGCCGCAGCTGCTCGGCAACAACTTCGTCGCCGAAAGCGCGCAGCTGATCGGCAATATCGTGCTGGAACGCGGCGCCAGCGTCTGGTTCAACTGCGTGCTGCGCGGCGACAACGACGAGATCCGCGTCGGCGAAGACAGCAATATCCAGGACGGCGCGGTGCTGCACACCGATCCCGGCATCAAGCTGCGTATCGGGCGTGAGGTCACGATCGGCCATCTGGTGATGCTGCATGGCTGCGAGGTCGGCGATCACACGCTGATCGGCATGAAATCGGTGTTGCTGAACGGCGCGAAGATCGGCAGGAATTGCCTGGTCGGCGCCAACAGCCTGATCACCGAGAACAAGCAGTTCCCGGACGGCGTGATGATCCTCGGCGCGCCGGCCAAAGTCGTGCGCGAGCTGACGCCGCGGGAGATCGTCGGGCTGCGGGCGCCGGCGAAGGTTTATGTCGCGAACGCGCAGCGGTTTTTGACGGGCTTGCAGAAGTTGTAGGTTCAATCGCGGACAAGGTCCGCTCCTACAGGCCATATTGCGCACCCTTGGTTCCGCGCCTGTAGGAGCGGACCTTGTCCGCGATTGAACCTACCAGCTTACTGCCGCTCTTTCGGAAAGCTATACGCAGTCAGCCGCCCGCAGCCCGGCGCCACGTCTCGCCAGCGCTCTACATCCAGATCGATCCTGGCAACTGCGCAGGTCGGCAGTTCGTTGAATTCGCAACGCGCCAGTGAGTGGCAGAAGTCGGTAAAGCCCGGGTTGTGGCCGAACAGCACGGCATCGGGCAGGCGTTCATCGAGCCCGCGGACGATCTCCATCAGCGTCGCCACATCGGCCTCGTAGATTTTGGGCTCGTAGCGGATGGCGCTCGGCTGAATGTTCAGCGCATCGGCAAAGATCGCCGCCGTACTGGCCGCGCGCAGCGCCGGGCTGGCGAGCAGTTGCAAAGGCAACTCGGCCGAATGCGCGAAACGTTGCGCCATCACCGGTGCATCGCGACGACCGCGCTCGTTGAGCGGGCGGTCGAAGTCGGAGAGGGCAGCGTTGTCCCAGGACGATTTGGCGTGGCGAACCAGAGTCAGCGAGCGCATCCTTGCGACGTCCTCCTGTATGGCATCAGCGACTGTTCAGATAGATATCGTAGCGCGCCTGGGTGCCGCTGAGTTCATGTGTGGGTTTGCGCTCGCCCAGCCAGCCGGCTTTCGCTCCGCGCTTGACCGCAACACGCCGGGCCGGGCTGGCCAGGGCCGCATCCAGCAGGGCGGCCGCGTCGGCATCGCCACCCGTCAGCTCGCGCAGCATCTGCATGGCCTTCTGCGGCAGCGCGGTCTTGCCGTCGTCGGGATACATCGGGTCCAGGTGCACGGCGTCGATGTCGCCGCTGGTCTGCGCCAGCCACTGGATCGCGTCGCCCTCGACCACGCGAATGCGCTGCGCGGCTTTCGATAACGGCGAATCCAGTGCTCGGCGCTGCGCGTCGCGCAGCAGCGCGGCCATCATCGGCTGGCGCTCCAGCAGCGTCACCGTCGCACCCAGCGCGGCCAGCGTAAAACCGTCGCGGCCGAGGCCGGCAGTAGCGTCGACGACGTGGATATCGAGCTTTTTCTGCATGCCGAGCGCTCGCGGCAGTAACTGCTTGCGGCCGCCCAGGATGCGCCGCCGCAGTTCCGCCGAGGTCCAGTCCAGGCTCAGCGGCTCCCAATCGGGCCGATGCAGCGCGCGCAGCGACAGTGCGCCGGCCAGGGTTTCGAGCGCAAACGAAAAACCCCGGGCGTCGCCGCCCAGGGTCGTCGTCGAGCTTTGGTCAGCCGGGTCGCGTTCCCGGCCCGGCTGCTCAGCCAAGCTTGCCGGCGTCGAAGATCGTGGTCATGCGCTGCGCCAGCATCAGGTCGCCGTCGACCGACAGTTTGCCGGTCATGAACGCGGTCATGCCGTTGAGTTCTCCGGTCATCAGCGCGACCAGATCGTCGTCTTCCATCGTGATGCTGACGTCGGCGGCCGGCGAGGTGCCCTCGCGCGATTCGCAGGTGCCGTTGGCGATCACCACGTACATCGGCGTCGACACATTGAACTGGATCGTGCAGTCGGTGCCGGCGCCGGCGTCGGCGTCGAAAGCTTCCGGCAGTCTCTTGATCAGGTCGGTTGCTGCGCTCATGGCTACGGGCCTCGGGTCTGAAATACGTCTGCAAAGCGATGGCGCGGATACTACGGAGCGCGCCGGCGGCGGGCAACCGTCCGTTTGGACCAGACCCTGAGGTTTCCCCTCATTTTCCCCGCAGAAATCCCTTTTCACTCAACTGATTGAAGCGTAGTCTGACGGCAAAAAGATGCACGCGAGAGCGTGCATGGCACGGCTTGTATCTCTGATGACG
>NZ_JAQGNT010000048.1 GCF_028291725.1 Hydrocarboniphaga sp.
TCTTTCGACCTGCGGCGGCGTTGCAAATCCTCGCAATAGCGGTGCTATTGCTGTGGTTTGCGCCTTGCCACAGGCCGAAATCCATCGGTTTTATTTGTGTCGCCAAGCATGCAACGGACCACTAGCGCGATTACAGCGTCACGACGATTTTCCCGAACTGCTGGTTGGATTCGAGATAGCGATGCGCCTCGACGATCTGCTCGAAGGCAAAAGTCTTGTCGATGATCGGCTTCAGCGTGCCGGACGCCAGCCCGTCGACAATGAAGCGCTTGGCGCGGGCTAGCCGTTGCGGATCGCGGACAATCTCCTTGTACTGGAAGCCGTGGATGCGCAGGTTCTTGACCAGCATCGGGAACAGCGGTAGCGGCGTCGGCTCGGGGCTCAGCGCGCCGTATTCGATGATGATGCCGTCCTGCGCCATCGCGCCGGCGATCGCCTCCAGCGCCGGGCCGGCGACAGGATCGAAGGCCACCCGCACGCCGGCACCTTGCGTGATCTCGGCCACGCGCGTCGCCAGATCTTCCTCCTGGGTGACGACGACCTGGACCGCACCGGCTTCCAGCAGGGCCGCTTTCTTGGCGCGGGTGCGGGTCGCGGCGACGGGCGTTGCACCGACCGCTCTTGCGACCTGGATCGCGGCCAGCCCGACGCTGCTCGACGCGGCGGTGATGAGGACGGCATCGCCGGCCGCGAGCCTGGCGATTTCGACCAGCGCGCCATAGGCGGTCACGTACTGCATCCAGATCGCCGCGGCCTGCGTCCACGACAGCGAGGACGGGTGCTTGACGACGAACTCGGCGGGGAAGTTCGCAGCCTCGCCGTACGAGCCCCAGCGGGTGATCGACAGCGGCGGAATCACGCTGACCGCGTCGCCGGGGGCAAAACCTGCAACCCCCGCGCCGAGCGCCGTCACGATCCCTGCACCTTCGTAGCCGAGGCGCGCGGGGAACTCCGGTTCCTCGACGTAGGGGCCGGAACGGAACATCGATTCAGCGCGGTTCAGACCGAAGGCCTTGATCTGGACAGCGACCTCGCCCGAACCCGGTGGTGGCACTTTCACCTCCTCGATCTTGAGCACTTCCGGACCACCTTTCTGGTGGAAACGCACGATGCGTGGCATGGGGGAACTCCTGCTGAACGATGGCACAGGGCCGACACCGGGATTGTGATTGCGACGTCAATCGGGATAAATGGGTAATTTTGGACAACTGTCGAAACCATAGGTTACGAATCATGGACCGATTGACCAGCATGGCGGTGTTCGTCAAGGCCGTGGAGGTGGGATCGTTCGCGGCCGCGGTGCCGGCCCTGGGCCTGTCTTCGCCGATGATCGGCAAGCACGTGCGCTTTCTCGAAGAGCGGATCGGCGCGCGGCTGCTGAACCGGACCACGCGACGCCAGAGCCTGACCGAAGTGGGACGTGTGTTCTATGAGCGCTGCAAGCTGGTGCTCGCCGAAGCCGAAGCCGCCGAAGCGCTCGCCCAAGACTTGCAGACGGTGCCGCGCGGTCGCTTGCGCATTAACGCGCCGGTGACCTTCGGCTCCTACAGCTTGGTGCCGATGCTGATCCGCTATCAGCGCCTATACCCCGAGGTCAGCGTCGACCTGAGCCTGACCGACCGCGTCGTCGATCTGGTCGACGAGGGTTACGAGGCCGTGATCCGGATATCGCCGCTCACCGATTCCACGCTGGTCGCGCGGCCGCTGGCGCCGTACCGGCTGGTCGCCTGTGCCGCGCCGGCCTATCTCGCCGAGCGCGGCGTGCCGGCGAGGCCGGAAGACCTCGCCGGCCACGAATGTCTCGGCTTCGCCTACTGGGCGCGGCCGCCGATGGACGAGTGGCAGTTCACCGACGCCGACGGCACGCACACGGTCAAGGTGCGCAGCCGCTTCCTGGCCAACAACGGACAGGCGCTGCGTCAGGCGGCGCTGCAGGGTTTCGGCATCATTCTCCAGGCGGCCGACATGCTGCGCGACGATCTTGCGTCCGGGCGCCTGATGCAGGTGCTGCCAGGCTATGAAGGGCCGTCCCTGCCGATGCACCTGCTGTTCGCGTCCGACCGCCGCCTGACGCCGAAGCTGCGCAGCTTCATCGACTTCGTCGTGGCGAGCTTTGGCTGATGGTGATCCGTCCTTACCTGGAAACGGTGATCGTGTGAGCCGCAATCTCGCAGCCTCGTGCGTCGTCCCGGCTTATTGCCTGTCATGGCGCCAATCCTTACACTTAGGTCTAATGTAAGGAGTAACGCGGTGTCCGAAGCCACGATGACCAGCAAGGGGCAAGTCACCATCCCCGCCGATATCCGCAAGGCTCTCGGTCTTGAGGCAGGAGAACGGGTGGTCTTCACCCAACTCGACGACGGCACCACGGTGATGCGGGCCAAGACCCGCTCGATCACCGAACTCAAGGGCCTGTTGAAGCCGGCGCGGGGCAAGCGGAACGTCAGCGTGGATGAAATGAACATCGGGCGGCGGTAGTGGCCGGGCTCGACACCAACGTGCTGGTGCGCTGGCTGGTGGACGACGACGCCCGGCAGTCGCGGCAGGTTGATGCGCTGTTCAAATCGGCGGCCAGTCGGCAGGCGCTGCTGTTCGTGCCGGCTACGGTCGTGCTGGAGCTGGAGTGGGTGCTGCGCTCGCGCTATGCGTTTGAGAAGGCCGACATCCTGCTGGCGATGAATGCGCTGCTCGAAACCCGCGAGCTGGAATTTCAGGCCGAGCCCGCCATCGAGCGGGCACTGCATTCTTATCGGCTGGGACCGGCCGACTTTGCCGACTGCCTGCACGCCGGCTTGTGCGCGGTGGACGGCCGGGCGCCAATGCTCACCTTTGACGGCAAGGCCGCCAGGCTTGATAACGTAGAACTGCTGGGAGCCTGAATCACATTGCGCTGATCGGGCCGTTGGATCATGCGCGGGAACGGGGCGCTTGAGTCATTTCGGATTTCTGGCGGGCGAGTGGCCGGAAGTGTGGGCGGCGGTTCGCGCCGAGGCCTTTGCGCATCCCGCTCCGCGTGCGGCCTGCTTCTACGCACGGCGTGCGCTGGAACTCGCGATCCGCTGGCTGTTCGAGCACGACCTCGAACCGAGGCTGCCGTACCAGGATGACCTGAGCGCGCTGACCCACGAGCCCACATTCAAGCAGACGGTCGGCCCGGCGCTGCTCACCAAGGTTGATCTGATCCGGCGCTACGGCAATCAGGCGGTGCATAGCAGCAAGCCGGTGATGTCGGGCGATCAGGCATGCCCGGTTTATGCCCCTCTTGTCACCACGACCATCTTTGGCTCGCCAGCAGACCCCGCCGACGGGATCACTGCCCATGATCCCAAGGCCCTCGGTTGGCTATCTCCCGCCCTTGGGGCCGGACCGGGCATTCGTGCCGATAGCGGGCAGGATGCGCACCAGCAAGCCCGCGGTGAGAAGCTCTATCGTTATGGTATCCAGACAGGGCCAGCCCGCAGAGCCGTACGTCACTAGCGCCTGGTGATCCTTGCCCGCAGCGGGTGGGTGAACGAGTATTGCGCCCGGCCATTTCGATCGACGATCAATAAACCATGCTGAGTGGAGCCATCCGCGGTCAGGTTGACCGCATCTGGGACGCCTTCTGGTCTGGCGGCATCGCCAACCCGCTGGAAGTCATCGAGCAGATCACCTATCTGCTGTTCCTGCGCCGGCTCGACGATCTGCACACGGTCGAGGAGCGCAAGGCGGTGACGCTGAAGCGCCCGATGGAGCGCCGCGTGTTCCCCGAGGGCAATGACGAGCGCGGTACGCCCTACGAAAACCTGCGCTGGTCGCGCTTCAAGAACCTGGGCAGCCCGCAGGAGATGTACACGCTGGTGGCGGATCACGTCTTCCCGTTCCTGCGTACGGTCGGCGGCGATGGCTCCACCTACGCACACCACATGAAGGACGCGCGCTTCACAATCCCCACGCCCGCGCTGCTGGCCAAGGTGGTGGACCTGCTCGACGACGTGCCGATGGAGGACCGCGACACCAAGGGCGACGTCTACGAGTACATGCTCGGCAAGATCGCCAGCGCCGGCCAGAACGGCCAGTTCCGCACACCGCGCCACATCATCCAGCTGATGGTGGAGCTGACCGCGCCGACACCCAAGGACGTGATCTGCGATCCGGCCTCGGGCACGTCGGGATTCCTGGTCGCCGCCAGCGAATACCTGCGCGATCATCATTCTGAAATCTTCAGCGATCCCAAGCTGAAAAAGCACTTCCACGAAAACGCCTTCCACGGCTTCGACTTCGACAACACGATGCTGCGCATCGGCAGCATGAACATGCTGCTGCACGGCGTGGAGAACCCGGCGATCCGGTATCGCGATTCGCTGGCGCAGGATCATGCGGGCGAAGAAGAGAAGTACACGCTGGTGCTGGCGAATCCGCCGTTCGCCGGCAGCCTCGACTACGAGAACACCGCCAAGGATCTGCAGGCGATCGTCAAGACCAAGAAGACCGAGCTGCTGTTTCTCGCGTTGTTCCTGCGCCTGCTGAAGCCCGGTGGACGCGCTGCCGTGATCGTGCCCGACGGCGTGCTGTTCGGCTCGTCCAATGCACACAAGAAGCTGCGCGAGCTGTTGGTAGAGAATCAGAAGCTCGATGCGGTGATCTCGTTGCCTGGCGGTGTGTTTAAGCCCTATGCCGGCGTCTCGACTGCAATTCTGCTTTTCACCAAAACCAATTCCGGCGGCACTGATCACGTCTGGTTCTACAAGATGAAAGCCGACGGCATGTCGCTCGACGACAAACGTACGGAGCTACTGCCTTCGGAGAAGCTGGGCGCCGTACCGACAGTGGCTCTCACCGAAGCCGAGCATTCGAAGAACAATCTGCCCGACATCCTGGCGCGCTGGGCGCAGCGCGATGCGATCGAACGAGAGAATCCGCGCACCTCGCAGAGCTTCTGCGTGACCAAGGCCGATCTTGTTGCACAGGGCTATGACCTGTCGCTTAATCGCTACAAAGAAGTCATTCACGAAGATTTCGTTCATCGCCCTCCCAATGAAATCCTGGAAACGCTCGTCAAATTGGAGGCTGAAATTGAGCAGGGAATGAGAGAACTTGAGGGAATGCTCAAGTGAGTGTGAACCTAGAGCCTGTTCTGCTCGGCGACGTTGCCGGTTTTGTGCGTGGCATCAACTTTAAGCCAGATGATGTCGTGCCAAGGGGAACTCCGGGATCAGTAGCCTGCATGCGAACAAAGAATGTGCAGGAAAAACTCGATCTTTCCGATGTCTGGTACGTAAGAGAACAATTCGTAAGACGCAACGAACAATTCCTGCAGCAGGGCGACGTTTTGGTTTCGAGCGCCAATAGTTGGAACCTTGTGGGGAAATGTTGTTGGATTCCCGAGCTTCCCGGAAGAGCCAGCTTCGGCGGCTTCGTCTCCGTGCTCAGGCCTGACAAGACAAAAATTGATCCTAGATTTCTGTACCTTTGGTTCTCGTCGAACCGCATTCAAATCGTTCTGCGAAGCTTCGGCCAAAAAACAACGAACATCTCGAATCTCAACATTGATCGTTGTCTCAAGCTTTCACTTGTACTTCCTCCCCTGCCGGAACAACGACGGATTGCGGAGATACTTGACCGTGCTGAGGCGTTGCGGGCCGAGCGCAGCGCTGCTCTCGCACAACTCGACTCCCTCACGCAATCCATATTCCTCGATCTATTCGGCGATCCGGTGATGAATCCAAAGGCCTGGCCGCTAAGAAAACTTGGCGATGTGGGCCAGCTTGATAGAGGTGTGTCCAAACATCGGCCCCGAAATGCACCGGAACTTCTGGGTGGACCCTATCCTTTGGTCCAGACAGGGGAAGTAGCAAATTGCGATGGCTACATTCGTGAACAGCACGGCACCTACTCAGAGATTGGCCTTCGCCAAAGCAAGATGTGGCCAGCGGGAACCTTGTGTATAACCATTGCTGCCAACATCGCAAAGACTGGAATTCTTACATTCGCGTCCTGCTTCCCAGACAGCATCGTCGGCTTCAGGGCAGAAGAGGCAGCGACAGTTGAGTTCGTGCGAACGTGGCTTTCGTTTCTTCAGAAGACTCTCGAAGATGCCGCGCCGGAGTCCGCGCAGAAGAACATCAATCTTGCGATCCTTCGCAATCTCACGCTTCCATTTCCACCGATTCCTCTCCAACAAGATTTCGCTCGCCGGATCTCGTCCGTGGAAAAGCTAAAAGTATTGCAACACGCCTCGCTGGTAGAACTAGACGCCCTCTTCGCCACTCTCCAGCATCGAGCCTTCCGCGGCGAGTTGTTTCAGTCCGACCTTCGCTCCAATATCGCCGCCACGCCGACGGCTCCTGATTTCCGACAGCATCTCAAGCTGGATGTCGACAAAGGACTGGAGGCGCTGATTTATGTCACCGGACGCACGGCCGAGTACGACTTTTACAAAGCACTCAAAACACTCTACGTCGCGGACAAGGATCATCTGAAACGGCAAGGTCGCCTGATCTATGGTGAAACCCATTGCGCCCAGAAGCATGGCCCGGTGCCTCAAGCGGCTTACGACGGCGCAAAGTTTTTGAATGGCGAGATGTTGTTGAGTCCCTTTCCCGAAGATGCGCTGCGCGCCGCCCTACGCCGCACTGCACGCCAACTGATCCCGCTACGCCAGCCGGACCTGAGCAAACTCAGCGCCAGCGAGCGCGAAAGCCTGGACCGCGCCATCAACATCTGCGCGCCGATGAGTTTCGAGCAGTTGAAGAACTACACGCACGACGCGGCCTACCTGAAGACACCGCCCAACGCGCCGATCAGGGTTGAGGACATTGTTGCCACGTTTTCGGGTGGTGCTTAACAGCCGAATACCGCGCTTTTGCGCTCCCAGGATGTTCCAAATTTGCGGCAATTATGGACATATGCCGTAACTATGGAACAATCCCGCCATGGCGGCTTCCCTTAAACGGATACAAACCCTGCTGCGGCGGTCCGGCACGCTCCGCGCGTCGCGGCTGGCGGAGCTGGGCGCGGCACGGGTGCAGCTTTCACGTTGGGTGGCGGGCGGACAGCTTCAACGTGTTGCCCGTGGCGTCTACGCGGCAGCGGATTTTTCTCCCAACGAACACGCCTCGCTGGTCGCGGTATCGCAACGCGCTCCGGCCGTGGTGTTCTGCCTGCTGACGGCGCTGCGGTTTCATGAGCTGACCACGCAGGCACCCTTCGAGGTCTGGATTGCGATCGGCAACAAGGCGAAGCCGCCGCGCATCATGTCGCCGCGCCTGCGGGTGTTCCGCTTCTCGGCAGAGTCGTTGGCCTGGGGCGTTGAGACGCACAAGGTGGACGGCGCGCTTCTGCGCGTGACCGGCGTCGCCAAAACCGTGGCGGACTGCTTCAAGTTCCGCAACAAGATCGGCCTCGATGTCGCGCTGGAAGCTCTGCAAGAGTCAGTGCGTTACAAACGGGTGACGATGGACCAGCTCTGGCAGGCGGCCCAGGTGTGCCGGGTGACCAACGTAATGCAGCCCTATCTGGAGTCCCTGACGTGAGCGCCAACCTCGCGGCTTCGGTGCATGCGCGCCTGCTGAACCGCGCACAACGGGACGGCGAGGATTTCAATCTGCTACTGGCACGTTATGCACTGGAGCGCTGGCTGTATCGGCTGTCGATATCACCGGAACGCGAACGGCTGGTGCTCAAGGGCGCGCTGCTGTTTGCGCTGTGGTTCGATACGCCGCACCGGCCGACACGCGATGCCGATTTTCTCGGTTTCGGGCCGGCGGATGTCGAGTCGCTGACCGCGACGGTGGCTCGTATCTGCACCGAGCACTGCGACGACGGCATGCGCTACGACGCCGGCACCATCGTGGCCGACACGATCACCAAGGATACGGACTACGACGGCCAGCGCCTGAAACTGATGGGCTGGCTCGGCAAGATCCGCTGCCCGATCCAGCTCGACGTGGGATTCGGCGATGCGGTGACCCCTGCTCCTCTGGAAACCGCCTACCCGACTCTGCTGGCCGATCTGCCCGCGCCGCGGCTGAGGGTTTATCCGCGGCAAACGGTGATCGCCGAAAAGCTCGAAGCGATTATCGATCTGGGCATGCGCAACAGCAGGATGAAGGACTACTTCGATCTGCTGACGCTGATGCGCGATCCGAATACGCCCAACGAATCGCTGCACGAGGCGATTGCGGCGACTTGTGCGCGACGCAGAACGCTGATTCCCGAGGGATGGCCGATCGGGCTCACCGATGAGTTCGCCGAGAATTCGGGCAAGCGGCTGCAATGGGACGCCTTTCTACGCAAGAACCGCCTTTTGGCGCCGCCGCTTGCTATCGTCGTGCAGGAGTTGCGCGAGCGGTTGGTGGGACCGCTGGATCAGGCACGGGAAAAGGGCGCTTGAGTCATTTTGGATTCCTGGCGGCAGAGTGGCCGGAGTTGCGGGTGGCGGCGGAGCGCGCCGAGGCCTTTGCGCATCCCGATCCGCGTGCGGCCTGCTTCTACGCGCGGCGCGCACTGGAGCTGGCAATCCGCTGGCTGTTCGAGCACGACCGCGAGCTGAAGCTGCCGTACAAGGATGACCTGAGCGCGCTGATTCACGAGCCCACATTCAAGCAGGCGGTCGGGCCGGCGCTGTTCACCAAGGTCGATCTGATACGGCGCTATGGCAACCAGGCGGTGCATAGCAGCAAGCCGGTGATGTCCGGCGACGCGGTGGTAGTGGTGCGCGAGCTGTTCCACTTCGGCTACTGGCTGGCGCGGACCTATGCACGAGGGCAGAAGCCGGCGGATGGCGTCCGCTTCGACGGCGACGGCTTGCCGAAGACTTCGCCGGTGCCGCCGCAGACGCTCGCGGCTTTGCAGCAGCTCAACGAGTCGCTGGCCGAGAAGGACGCCAGGCTCTCCGAATTGCTGACGGGCCACGCGGTGCTGAATGCCGAACTCGAACGGCTTCGCGCCGAGGTCGCCGCCGCCAAACAGTTGAACGCGGCCGTTCCGGACACCCACGATTATTCCGAAGCAGAAACCCGCGATCAGTTCATCGATCTGCTGCTG
This sequence comes from Hydrocarboniphaga sp., assembly GCF_028291725.1. GTDB lineage: Bacteria > Pseudomonadota > Gammaproteobacteria > Nevskiales > Nevskiaceae > Hydrocarboniphaga. The sequence continues at coordinate 9,028 of NZ_JAQGNT010000048.1, forward strand.
CGCGAGGCGGGCTGGGCGCTGGACCAGAAGCGCGATCGGGAATACGAAGTCGGCGGCATGCCCAACATGCAAGGCCAGGGCTTTGTCGACTACGTGCTTTGGGGCGACGACGGCAAACCGCTGGCTGTTGTGGAAGCCAAGCGCACCCGCAAGAGCCCGGGCGCCGGGCAGCAGCAGGCCAAGCTGTATGCCGATTGCCTGGAACAGCAGTTCGGCCAGCGGCCGGTGATTTTCTACACCAACGCCTACGAGCACTGGCTGTGGGACGACACCGAGCATCCGCCGCGGCCCGTTCAGGGCTTCTACAAAAAAGACGAGCTGCTGTTGCTGGTGCAGCGGCGCAGCACACGCCTGCCACTCGGCGCGGCCGAGATCAGCCCGAGCATCGTCGAGCGCTACTACCAGCATCGCGCGATCCGCCGCATTGCGGAGTCATTCGAGCAGGACCATGACCGCAAGGCGCTGGTGGTGATGGCGACCGGTGCCGGCAAGACGCGCACGGTGGTCGCGCTGTGCGATCTGCTGATGCGCTGCAACTGGGTCAAGCGCGTGCTGTTCCTGGCCGACCGGGTTGCGCTGGTCAATCAGACGGTCAAGGTCTTCAGCCAGCAGCTGCCGGCGTCTTCGCCGGTGAATCTGGTGACGGAGAAGAACACCCAGGGTCGCGTTTATGTGTCGACGTATCCAACGATGATGGGGCTCATCGATGCTCAGCTGGATGGGCAGCGGCGCTTCGGCGTGGGGCACTTCGACCTGATCGTGATCGACGAGGCACATCGCTCGGTCTACCAGAAATACCGGGCGATCTTCGATTACTTCGATTGCCTGCTGGTGGGCCTCACCGCGACGCCGCGCGAAGAGATCGATCGCAATACCTATGGTTTGTTCGGCCTCGAAAGCGGCGTGCCGACGGATGTGTACAGCCTCGACGAGGCGGTTAACGACAAGTTTCTGGTTCCGCCGCAAACCATCTCGGTGCCGCTGCGGTTCCAGCGCGAGGGCATCCGCTACGAGCAGCTCACGGAAGCCGAGAAAGATGCCTGGGACGCGCTGGAATGGGACGAGGAAACCGGCGTCCCCGATCGCGTCGAAGCCGAAGCCGTCAACAAATGGCTGTTCAACAAGGACACGGTCGACAAGGTGCTGGAGCATCTGATGGTCCGCGGCCAGAAGGTGGCCGATGGTGATCGGCTGGGCAAGACCATCATTTTTGCGAAGAATCACGCGCACGCGGAGTTCATCGCGGCGCGCTTCGACGAGAACTACAAGCACTACAAAGGCGCGTTCGCGCGAGTCATCGACTACAGCGTCTCTTACGCCCAGACGCTGATCGACGATTTCTCCAAGCCTGACGCGGCTCCGCATATCGCGATTTCGGTGGACATGCTGGACACCGGCATCGACGTGCCGGAAGTCGTCAACCTGGTGTTCTTCAAGTTGGTACGGTCCAAGACCAAGTTCTGGCAGATGCTCGGGCGCGGCACCCGTCTGAGACCCGATCTGTTCGGCCCCGGCAAGGCGAAGCAATTCTTCTACCTGTTTGACTACTGCCAGAACCTGGAATATTTCAGCCAGAACCTTCCGGCGACCGAGGGCACGGCGGCCCGGTCGATGCGCGAACGCTTGTTCACGGCTCGGCTCGAACTGATTGCGGCGCTCGATGTTCGATTGGTCAAGCAGGCTGCAGAAGCCTCGGAATGGAACGAGTCTGGATTGCGTACCGCCACGGCACTGCGCCTTAACGAGGAAGTGTCGGCAATGAGTGCCGACAACTTCATCGTTCGCCCCAAGAGGAAGCTGGTCGAGCATTACGCCAAGCCGGACGCATGGATGATGCTCGGGGCCGATCAACTGGCCGAACTGGCTTCCGACGTTGCGGGCCTTCCGTCCGAATTCGTCGACGATGACCAGGATGCCAAGCGGTTCGACCTGCTGATCCTGAACCTGCAGCTGGCTCTGCTGCGTTCCGAACCCGCTTTTGCACGCCTACGCAAGCAGGTGGAAGACATCGCCGGCGTGTTGCAGGAGCAAGGCAGCATTCCGATGGTGCAGGCGCAAATGGCGCTGATTCTGGAGATCCAGACCGACGCCTATTGGCAGGACGTCACCACGCCGATGCTGGAGTCGGCACGCAAGCGCCTGCGTGCGTTAATGAAGCTGGTGGAGAAGTCGAAGCGGCAAATCGTCTACACCGATTTTGAGGACGAGATGGGCGAAGAAGCCATCATCGAACTGCCAGGTGTTGGGTCATCGACGGTGGATTTTGAACGCTTCCGCGAAAAGGCCCGTCAGTTTCTGAAGTCCAATCAGAATCACCTGAGCATCCATCGCCTGCGAACGAACGAGCCGCTGACCGCAAGCGATCTTCTGGAACTCGAGCGAATGCTGCTGATGGCGGGTGTGGGCACGGCCGATCAGATCGAGTTCGCAAAGGCGGAAGCTTCTGGACTAGGCCTTTTCATCAGGTCGTTAGTCGGCCTGGACAGGGAGGCTGCCAAGAAAGCTTTTGAGCAATTCCTGGGATCGAAGACTTATGCGGCGAACCAGATCGAGTTCGTGAATCTGATCGTTGATCATCTCACCCACCGCGGCGTAATGGACCCGGCGCTGCTGTACGAATCCCCCTTCACCGATCTCAGCCCCCTCGGGGTCGAAGGCCTCTTCAGGGAGCCGCAAGTAACACGGTTGCTGGAAATAATTGGCGAGATCAGACAGAGAGCTGCGGCCTAGAGTCACCAGCTTCAGACGACTGTCTGGTGGCGCCCGCTACGGGCCGGCCGCAATTTCGGCCGGGGCTCCGCGGTCTGACCCGCGGCGCGCTTGAGCGCGACGGGCAGCTTGCAGACCTCCAGGGCGCGCTGGACCAGCGGCTTGGCCCAGTTCGGCGTCGCCTTCAGCGTCTTGACCGTGTCCGGATAGATCAGCCGCTTGCCCTCGATGCTGCCTTAAGCTGCCGTAGGCTGGGTTGAAGCGTAGCGAAACCCAGCTTGGCGCTCGCATGGCAGCTCTGCCGCTGGGTTTCGCTACGCTTCAACCCAGCCTACCGCTACTACCGACAACTTCCTCTCAAAACGGAATATCGTCGTCCTCGAACCCGGCGTCCTGCGCCGGAGCCGGCGCGCTGCGCGGGGCGGCGCTTCCCGGGGTCGCGGGGCGGCCACCACCATAACCGCCCGCGCCGCCGCTGGAGCGCTCAGAGCTGCCGCCGAATTCGCTGGCGCCGCCGCTGCCACCGGCCTTGCCGTCGAGCATCTGCATCTCGTTGGCGTGGATCTCGGTGATGTAGCGGTCCTGGCCGCTGGTCTTGTCCTGGTATTTACGGGTGCGGATCGAGCCCTCGATGTAGACCTTGGCGCCCTTGCGGCAGTACTGCGCGACGATCTCGCCGAGGCGATTGTGGAACACCACGTTGTGCCACTCGGTGCGCTCCTGCTGGGCGCCGTCCTTGTCCTTCCATGAATCGGAGGTCGCCAGCGTGATGTTGGTGACGCTGCCGCCGTTGGCGAAAGATTTGGCTTCGGGATCTTTGCCCAGGTTGCCGATGAGAATGACCTTGTTGATACCACGAGCCATGGGTGTCCCCTGATGCGATGAGCCCTATTGTAAGAGCGCAGAGCCCGGAGTTGGCGAGATGTGGTCCACGGAATGGGCATTCCGGCCGCAAAAAAAGCGGCCGCCGGCACCGGAATGCGCTCAGAAGCCGCAGCTGTTGTTCTGTATCGCGTTGTCCAGCTCGTCGCGGCTCAGGGTGCCGCTGGAGCCGCTTTGGAAGGTGTAGCTGGCGCTGCCGTCGTTGTTGAACACCACCGTGACCGCCGCGCTGGTGGTGCTGAGCTTGAGCGTGCCGCCGTTGATGTAGCTGCCCTGGTCGTCGCTGGCCGAAGTCAGATCGGCCGTGGTGGCGGCGGTCGCGGATCCGCCGTCGCACTTCGTGGTGTGGTAGGCGTAGGGCCCGTCGAGACTGGTTGCCGGGGCGGTCTGGCTGCTGCCGACGTAGAACGGCGTGGAGCCCGTGCCCAGATCAATCTCGCCACTGCTGTTCGTGCTGCCGGCGCTTGCCGTGTAATCGAGCGTCAGCACGCCGCCGACCGTGACACGGCTGTCGGTGCTCTTGAATTCCTCGGTGCCGAGCACTTTCAGCGTGAGCAGCGCCGGCCCGGTCGCGATGGCGGCCTGCAGCGGCGTACTGCCGGTACCGGCGATCAGGTAGCGATAATCCGCGCCGCTCACCGCCACCAGCGTGCCGCCGGCTTCGGCAACGCCGTCGAGCGTCACTTGGTAGCTCGCCCCTGTGGAGGCGTCGGTCTGGGTGCGCTTGCAGGCCGTGAAAGTGTCGACCTGATAGGCAACTGGAGCGGGCAGGTTGCCGAAGTAGATGAAGCTGTGTGTCTTGGTGCCACTGGTCTGGGTGTCGGTACCGCCATCGGTGCAGGGGGAATCCGCGACGGCGGCCTCGGTGGACTGTGCCTTGGACGCCGGCACGCGCATCAAACCCGGCTGGGACGACGCGGATGTGGCGGCGAACCCGGAACCGCCGATGGCGCTGGACAGCGTGTTGATCGCGCTGACCGCCCCACTCAATAGCGAGACTTCGCGCAGCACGTCGGACTCGCTGGAGAGCGGGACCGAGCCGTCGTCGTCCGAGCCGGTGCCGCTGACACTGCCGCCGCCACACGCGGCCAGCAGCAGGCCGGCCAAGGGCAGCACGCCGGCGCGAGCGCCTGATCCCAGCATCCGCTTGAAGTTGTTGTTCGTCATCACCTGCTCCCTTACGAGTATCTGGCCTTGGTACGCCGGCGGGCACCGGCAAGTCAAGGATGCGGCCGGTTTGCGCGCCGCGCGGTTGAAACCGTTCGACAAGGGGCTTGAATCGGCAGCGGCGGGCGGCATCTTTTTGAGCCCCGCCGCCGAACCTGCCTATAGTGGCGGTTCGCCTGACCGCCTCCCGTAAAAGCCCTCATGGACTCTATCCGCATTCGCGGCGCACGTACGCATAACCTGAAGAACGTGTCGCTGGATCTGCCGCGCGACAAGCTCATCGTCATCACCGGGCTGTCGGGCTCGGGCAAATCTTCGCTGGCGTTCGACACGCTGTACGCCGAAGGCCAGCGCCGCTATGTCGAGTCGCTGTCGGCGTATGCGCGGCAGTTTCTGAGCATGATGCAGAAGCCCGACGTCGACACCATCGAAGGCCTGTCGCCGGCGATCTCGATCGAGCAGAAGTCGACCTCGCACAATCCGCGCTCGACCGTCGGCACCGTCACCGAAATCTACGACTACCTGCGCCTGCTGTTCGCGCGCGTCGGCACCGCGCGCTGCCCGGATCACGGCGTGGTGCTGGAGGCGCAGTCGGTCGCGCAAATGGTCGATCACGTGCTGGCACTGCCCGAGGCTTCCGCATGGATGCTGCTGGCGCCGGTGGTACGCGGCCGCAAGGGCGAGCACGCGGAGTGGTTCGAGCAGATGCGCGCCCAGGGCTTCGTGCGCGCGCGCGTCGACGGCCGCGTCTACGAGCTGGACGAGGTGCCCAAGCTCAATCGCAAGCTCAAGCACGACATCGAGATCGTGGTCGACCGCTTCAAGGTGCGCGCGGACATTAAACAGCGCATCAGCGAATCCTTCGAGACCGCGCTGAAGCTCAGCGAAGGCATCGCGCTGGTCGTGCCGCACGGCGAAGCGACCGAGCCGGTGCATACCTTCTCGGCGCGCATGTCCTGCCCGCATTGCGGCTACTCGCTGGAAGAGCTGGAGCCGCGGCTGTTTTCGTTCAACGCGCCGCATGGCGCCTGTCCCAAGTGCGACGGCCTGGGCACGATGCAGGTGTTCGACCCCGACCGCGTGGTGCATCACCCCGAGCTGTCGCTGGCCGCCGGCGCGATCCGATCCTGGGACAAGAAGAACGCCTACTACTGGCACTTCATTTCGTCCTTGGCCAAGCACTACGGCTTCGATACCGACAAGCCCTGGAACAAGCTGACGAAGAAAGTGCAGGATCTGATCCTGAACGGCAGCGGTGAAGAAAAACTGCCGTTCCAGTATCCGGACGAGCGCGGCCGCGTGGTCACGCGCACGCACAAGTTCGAAGGCATTCTGCCGAATCTCGAACGCCGCTATCGCGAGACCGAAAGCGTCGCGGTGCGCGAGGAGCTGGCCAAGTACCTGTCGAACAAGAGCTGCCCGGATTGCGGCGGCGATCGGCTGAACCGCGCGGCGCGCAATGTCTACGTCGCCGACACGCGGCTGCCGCAGATCACCTCGCTGTCGATCCGCGAAGCCGAGGCCTTCTTCCAGCAGATGCACCTGCCCGGCCACAAGGGCGAGATCGCCGACAAGATCCTGAAAGAAATCTGCGCACGGCTCGGCTTCCTGAACAACGTCGGCCTCGACTACCTGACGCTGGCACGTTCGGCCGAGACGCTGTCGGGCGGCGAAGCGCAGCGTATCCGCCTGGCCTCGCAGATCGGCGCCGGCCTGGTCGGCGTGATGTACGTGCTGGACGAGCCCAGCATCGGCCTGCACCAGCGCGACAACGAGCGCCTGTTAAAAACATTATTCCGACTGCGCGACCTGGGAAACACGGTCATCGTCGTCGAGCACGACGAGGACGCGATCCGCCGCGCCGATTACGTGGTCGACATCGGCCCCGGCGCCGGCGTGCACGGCGGCCGCATCGTCGCCGAAGGCACGCCGGAACAGGTGATCGCGAACCCGAAGTCGGTGACCGGGCGCTATCTGTCCGGCATCGACGGCATCGAGGTGCCGAAGCAGAGGCGCAAGGCCGATCCGAAAAAGAAGATCGTGCTGACTGGCGCGCGCGGCAACAACCTCAAGGACGTGACCGCCGAGATCCCGATCGGCCTGATCACCTGCGTCACCGGTGTCAGCGGCTCGGGCAAGTCGACGCTGATCAATGACACGCTGCTGGGTTTTGCCGCGCGCGCGTTGAACAACGCCGGCACACGCCATGCCGAGTGCGACGAGATCGAGGGCCTGGAGCATCTGGACAAGGTCATCGACATCGACCAGTCGCCGATCGGCCGCACGCCGCGCAGCAACCCGGCGACCTACACCGGTTTGTTCACGCCGATCCGCGAGCTGTTCGCCGGTGTGCCGGAATCGCGTGCGCGCGGTTACGAAGCCGGGCGCTTCAGCTTCAACGTCAAGGGCGGACGCTGCGAGACCTGCGAAGGCGACGGCCTGATCAAGGTCGAGATGCACTTCCTGCCCGACGTCTACGTGACCTGCGACACCTGCCGCGGCCGCCGCTACAACCGCGAAACCCTGGAGGTGAAGTACAAGGGCAAGTCGGTGGACGAAGTGCTGGACATGACCATCGAAGACGGCATGGCCTTCTTCAAGGCGGTGCCGAACCTGGCGAAGAAGCTGGAGACGCTGATGGACGTGGGCCTGAGCTACATCAAGCTCGGCCAGAACGCGACCACGCTGTCCGGTGGCGAAGCCCAGCGCATCAAGCTGGCCAAGGAGCTGAGCCGCCGCGACACCGGCCAGACGCTGTACATCCTCGACGAGCCGACCACCGGCCTGCACTTCCACGACGTCGCCCAACTGCTGGTCGTGCTGGAGCGGCTGCGCGAACACGGCAACACGATCGTGATCATCGAGCACAACCTGGATGTGATCAAACGCGCCGACTGGATCATCGACCTGGGCCCGGAAGGCGGATCGGGCGGCGGCGAGATCATCGCCACCGGCACGCCGGAAGAAGTGGCGAAGGTGGCGCGTTCGTACACCGGGCAGTTTTTGAAACCCTTGTTGAAGCGCAGCAAGCAGTCGTAGGTTGGGGTGAGCGCAGCGAACCCCAACATTTCGTCCGCGCCGATGTTGGGGTTCGCTGCGCTCACCCCAACCTACGCGACTACTCTTCTTCGTCGCCGAGCTGAACGCTGGGCTTGCCCAGATTCAGCCGCAAGGTGACCTCGCTGGTTTTGCTCAGATCGACTGCTGGCCAGACCAGGCTGGCGCCTTGGCGGTCGACCAGCCTCAGGTCCCATTTTTCGACCGAGGCGCCGCGCGGGATCGAAATGTCGGCGTCGTCACCGTCGTACAGCGGCTCGCCGGCGAGCATGTCGTCCTCGCTCCAGTCGCCGGACTGGCTCGGCGCAACGTACAGCGACTTGATATCGACGCCAGTGTGATTGTGCACGATGAAGCTCAGGTCATCGCCGGGCGCCGCGGACGCGATGCCGATCACGAACGCCAGGCTCGCGGCACCGATCCGAAAACCGGTGCCGCAAACGCGCCTTCCCTTGTGGGTGTATCGCATCATCCCGCTGCCTCCTGTGCGGCTTCCGTGCGCTGGCTAGCGGACTAGTTTACTGCTAGTACCGTGGCGCAGAGGTTTCGCAACAAATCCGCTCGGTCTGGTGGCGCGATACTGCGTTGCTCGTCGTCGCCATAGCTACGGCTATGACTCCTCCTCGCGCCTGGTCTCGCGCCCCCATCCCTTCGCGCCTTTGTTGCGAAACCTCTGCGCCACGG
>NZ_JAQGNT010000062.1 GCF_028291725.1 Hydrocarboniphaga sp.
GCCTTGGCCTGGCGCATCAGCTTCGATTGGTCGATGTACTTCACGACCATGATGTACCAGGTCGCGCCCGACATGATCAGCATCGCTACCAGCACGAAGCGCGCGACGAAATCGCCCTGCGCCCATAACGCGCCGATACCGTAGGGGTTCTCGACCGATTCGGTCTTGGCTTCCGCCAGTGGGGCCTCCGCGGCCGGCGTGGCTGCCGCGGAGGCCTCGACCGGAGCCGAAGCCGCGTCCGTCGGGGCAGGCGCAGTGGCTGGCGGCGGGTCCTGCGCTATCGCGGTCAGCGAGCTCGCCAGCAGAGCGGCGCACGCCAGAACCTGCATTTTTTGCTTGATACCACGCATGAAATATCCTCGCTTGGTGAAGTGAAACCCGCTCGCTCAGTCCTGCTTGCGGAAGGTGTACTTTATTTGTGCCCAGGCCGGTTCGGGCTTGCCGTCCACCGTGCCGGGCTCGAACTTGCAGCGCGACAGGCCGGCTATTGCGGCTTTGTCCAGGCGATCGAATCCGCTGGATTTTTCGACCTTGCTGTCGGTGACCTTGCCGTCGACGCCGACCAGCAATTGCAACTGAACCGTACCGATTTCGCCCAGACGTTCCGAGACAGCTGGATAGTCCGGTTCCCGGCAGGCCTTGGCTTTGACCAGCGGCGCCTTGTGGATGCCGCTCGCCACCGGTTGCGGCGGTGCCGCGACCGGTGGCGGGGTATGGGTCACCGTGATCGCGTTCGTCGGCGGCGGGGCCGAGGCAATGTTGATCTCCGGCGGCGGAATGAACGGCGGCGGCGGAATATCGAGCTGAGGCGGCGGTGGCGGTGGTGGCGGCTCTTCGTCCGTCTTCACCTCATCAAGAATCTTGGTCTCGATCGGCGCCGGCAGCAGCTCGATCGCCTTGCGCGCCAGGCCATTGACCAGGCCCCATACAAGCAAGACATGCAAAATCAGGACGCTGCTGAGGCCGACAATACGACGACCAGGATCTTGCTGCTTTCCAAACTCCACGAGACCTCCGAATCAGATGGGGAGCACGAAAGTAGCAGGCACCCGATTCGTGTCGGAACACCGACGCGAAACCGGCAGCGCGGCTAGAACACGAAGGTTCTTCTGGCGAAACACAAGGCCAATCGCGCTCGAAGCATCAACAGGTCGCCTGGGCATGGCAATAACGAATCTCCTCGCTAGACGGAACTTGTGCTCCATAAGAGCCGTTCCTCTGATTGGCCAATCGCTGATTTCAGCTGCAGCCACGTCTTTGCGGCCACGCCTTTTTGATCACATCGCACCGAAAACCGCTACGCCCGCCGTCAATAGTTATTCGTATCGTGGGACGGCGTGGGCGTTATCGTACCTATCTAAATAGATACGTCAACGCCATTGTTTATTGAACTTAGCTGGAAATTGCGCTGACATGCATGCGGATGGGTCGCAAATAGACGTCTTGGATCTCGCTTTCATTTTCGGCGCAAGCCGGCTGAAAAAAAGCATTATTCACCGATACTACTGGTCTGCCGCGCACTCAAGACTGACCCGGGTTCATAAGCTTGCGTCACTCGACGATGCCCGCACGACTTCGCTCGATCATTGACCGTTTCGATAGACCGTGACGACGCAGGCGCCGCCGAGACCCAGGTTGTGTTGAAGCGCGATGCGCGCGCCCTGGACCTGGCGACCGCCGGCAGTGCCGCGGAGCTGGTTGACCAGTTCCGTGCACTGAGCGAGTCCGGTCGCGCCGAGTGGATGTCCTTTCGACAGCAGTCCGCCGGAAGGGTTGGTCACGTAGCGGCCGCCGTAGGTGTTGTCGCCGTCGTTGACGAACTTCTCGGCGCCCCCTTCAGGGCAGAGCCCGAGCGCTTCGTAAGAGATCAGTTCGTTCTGCGCGAAGCAGTCGTGGAGTTCCACTACGTCGACATCCTCGGCACCGATGCCGGCCGCCTCGTAGGCCTGGCGTGCCGCCTCCTTGGCCATGCTGAAGCCGACGACCTCGCGCATGTCGCGCGCAGCGAAGGTTTTCGTGGTATCCGTGGTCATGGACTGCGAGGCGATCCACACGTCGGCGTTCAAACCATTGCGCTTTGCGAATTCTTCGCTGCACAACACCGCTGCGGCCGCGCCGCAGGTCGGCGGGCAAGCCATCAGTCGCGTCAACACACCAGGCCATACCGCCGGCGACGCCATGACTTCCTCGACCGTGACCGGCTTGCGAAACAGCGCCAGCGGGTTGTTCGCAGCATGCAGGCTGGCCTTCGCCCTGATCTTGGCAAAGGTCTCGAGCTTGGTGCCGTACTGCTGCATATGGGCAAGGCCGGCGCCGCCAAAGAAGCGCAGCGCGAGCGGAACCTCGCTGTTGCCGACCAACTCGTCTGCCGCCGCGTCGAATCTTTCGAACGGGCTTGGGCGATCACCGAATGCGGTCTTCAATGCACCGGGCGTCATCTGCTCGAAACCGAGCGCCAGAACGCATTCCGCTGCACCTGCAGCGATCGCCTGGCGCGCGAGATACAGCGCTGTCGAACCGGTGGAGCAGTTGTTGTTGACGTTGACGACGGGAATGCCGGTCATGCCGACTTCGTAAAGTGCACGCTGGCCGGCGGTGGAGTCGCCGTAGACGTAACCGACGTAGGCCTGCTGAATGCGCTCGTAGCCGATGCCGGCGTCCGCCAGCGCGGCATGCGTGGCAGCGGCCGCCATGACCGGATACGGATCGCTGGCGCCTGGCTTGGCGAACGGGATCATGCCGACACCTGATACCAAGACTTTCCGACTCATTGGCTGACTTTCTTCAGTGGTGTTTGGGGGAACCGATCACCCGCATTTGCAGGCGATCGAGCCGATGCAGCCTGCCATCGATGCTCGCGGGACTCAAGCGAGTACTCGCCAAACAGTTGATCGTCATCGTTGATTAGCCTGGGATTCTGAGTCTACCGGCCGAGGCGGGCGCAAACCGCGCCTTGAATTCAGCCGGAACGTCGCCTAGCGTAGCGGGCCCGGCTCGGCGCTCAGCGTTCGGCTGCGATGACCACCGCCTTGCGTGGACGCCCGCCGGAAAACCCAAGCAGTTCTGGCGAGGAGATGGCACGAATGACGGAGTTGATGCGCGAGGCCAGCCTGATCGGCGGTCAGTGGGTGACCGCCGATCAATGGATCGAAGTGGACAACCCGGCTACGGGCGAGCGTATCGGTCGCGTGCCGCGCTGCAGCGGCAAGCAGACGGCTCAGGCCATCGACGCCGCCGCGCAAGCCATGATCCCGTGGTCGCGACGCCCGGCCAAGGAGCGCGCCAATGTGCTGCGCTGCTACTTTGATCTGATCATCGCCAATCAAGAGCCGCTCGCCGCGCTGCTGACGCGCGAGCAGGGCAAGCCGCTGGCTGAGGCGCGCAGCGAGATTATCTATGCGGCCGGTTTCATCGAGTGGTTCGGTGAGGAGGCCAAGCGCGTCTATGGCGATGTGCTGCCGAGCCACGCGGCCGACAAGCGCATCGTCGTGCTCAAGCAGCCGATCGGCGTGGTCGCGGCGATCACGCCGTGGAATTTCCCGGCGGCGATGATCACCCGCAAGATCGGCCCGGCGCTGGCTGCCGGTTGCGGCGTGGTGCTCAAGCCGGCATCGCAGACGCCGTTCACCGCGCTGGCGCTCGGCTTGCTGGCGCAGCAGGCCGGCCTGCCCGACGGCCTGCTCAACGTCGTCACCGGCAGCGCCGCCGAGATCGGCGACGTGCTCACCGCCAGCGAAACCGTGCGCAAGCTGTCCTTCACCGGTTCCACCGAGGTCGGTGCACGGCTCTATGCCCAGTGCGCGCCGTCGATCAAAAAGCTCAGCCTGGAACTCGGCGGCAATGCGCCCTTCATCGTCTTCGACGATGCCGACATCGACGCGGCCGTGATCGGAGCCATCCAGTCCAAGTTCCGTAACGCCGGGCAGACCTGCGTCTGCGCCAACCGCATCTACGCCCAGGCCGGCATCCACGATACCTTCGTCGAGAAGCTGGCGGCCGCCGCCGCGGCGCTGCGCGTGGCGCCCGGCACCGAAGCGGGCTCGGAAATCGGTCCGCTGATCGACGACAAGGCCGTGGCCAAGGTGCGCGAGCACATCGCGGACGCGGTTTCGCACGGTGCGCGCGTGGTCACGGGCGGAACGCCGCATGCGCTCGGCGGGCGTTTCTTCACGCCCACGGTACTGGCTGGCGTGACGCAGGCCATGGCGATCAGCCGTGAGGAAACCTTCGGCCCGGTCGCACCGGTGTTCCGCTTCGAGACCGAGGACGAGGTGATCGCTCAAGCCAATGACACGCCTTTCGGCCTCGCCTCGTATTTCTACGCGCGCGATATCGGCCGCGTATGGCGCGTGGCCGAGCGCATCGAAGCCGGCATCGTCGGCGTCAATACCGGCCTGATCTCCACCGAGTTGGCGCCGTTCGGCGGCGTCAAGCTGTCGGGCCTCGGACGCGAAGGCTCGCGCTACGGCATCGACGACTACCTGGAGATCAAGTACGTCTGCCTGGGCATTTGACCGCCGCGCAAATCGCTTGCGCGCTTGTCGATCCTCGCGCTGCCCGTTCGTCGTCGCAATAGAGACACCACCACCCGGGAGAAACGAGGATGCGGTTCATCATCACGGCACAGACGGACACGAGCGCAGCGGAAGCCGAACCTGGACGCGACGGCGACCCGGGCCTCGACCAGGCCACGCTCGTCGCGTACATGAAGTTCAACGAAGACATGCACCAGGCTGGCGTGCTGGTTGCGTCCGAAGGGCTGAACCCGGCCGCCCCTGGCGCCCGCATCGTCGCCCACAAGGGCAAGCGCCGCGTCGTCGACGGGCCTTTCGCAGAATCCAAAGAGCTGGTCGGCGGGTTCTACGTGATCGACGTGAAATCGCTGGACGAGGCGATCGACTGGGCCTTGCGCTGCCCGGTCGGCATGAGCAGCGCCGACGTGCTGGAAGTGCGCCAGCTCACCGGCGCATCCGACCTCCCGCCCGAGATCATGGCGATCATTTCCGCGGCGGCGCCGAACTGGAGCGCCGCCATGCTGGCGAACTGAGCCAGCGATGCCCGATCAGCGCTTTCCGTGATGAGCATCACATAAAGCCGCCGCCGATCACCCGACACTCAGATCATCTGAGATCACGCGGGGATTGCGATGCCGGTGTTGACGGGAAGAGCCGCGAGAATTGCCGAGGGCCTGGACCGATGTGGGACGGAGTAATCGTCGGCACCGGCCTGTCGGCGCTCGGCGGCTTCGTGCTGATCGAGTCCGGCGATCGGCATCAGGCGGTGGCCGGCGGCGGCTTGCTGGCGGTGGGCATGCTGTTGCTGGTGATCTCGGTGCGCCTGCTCCGCCGCGGGCGGCGGCGCTAGTGTCGTGAGTCATGGCAAGCGTCGCGCCACTGTAGGTCGGCAATCCCTTGCCGACGTGTACCCCCGGATGCGCAATCGCCGCCTCATGTCGGCAAGGGATTGCCGACCTACGGGTCACCGGGCGGCGATCGCCCCGGCCTTGCGGTAGTACGTCGGTGCAACCCCGTGCCAACGCTTGAACGCCTGCGAGAAGCTCGACAGATCGGCGAAGCCCAGGCGCATCGCGATCTCGGTCAGCGACAGGCGCGAATCACGCAGCATTTCGTCGGCCATCGCGCGACGTGACTCGGCGAGCAGCTCGCGGAACGAGGTGCTCTCGTTTTTCAGCCGCCGCTTCAGGGTGCGCTCGCTGGTATTGCCGAGCCGCGCCATCGACGCCAGATCCGGCGCGACGCTACCCGGCACGCTCAGATACTGACGCACGAGCGACGCCGTGCTGGAGCGTGCCCGGCGCCGCTCCAGCAGCTCGCTGCACAGCTGATGGCACATCGCCGCGGTGATCGGATTGGCCTGAGGCAGCGCGCGCGGCAAAAAAACTCGATCGAACGCCAGGCTGTTGGTCGCGGCACCGTAGCTCGGCTGCGTGCCGAACAGGCTGCGCAGCTCGGTTGCGGCTTTCGGTGGTCGCTTCGGTTCCGGCGCCCGGAACCTGAGCCGCGAAATCATCAGATCGGGGCCGGCGATTTCGCGCATCAGCGTCGCCGCGGCGGCCATGTCGCGCTCCACCAGGAAGCGCCGCAGATCAGGAGCCAGATCGGGTTCGCCGAAGCTCAGTACCGCAAGCTCGCCTTCCTCGTGCAGCGTGATCAAGGTGAACGCATAAGTCAGCGGCAGGAAGCGCAGGGCCAGTCTCAGCGCGTCGGCGACCGTGGCGCTGCTGATCAGGCCGTAACCCCAGAGCCCGTAAGTCGAGAAGTGGTAGCGCAGCCCGACCTCGATACCGAAACGGCTCGGGCCTTCGGACAGCCTGAGCAGATTGCCGATCACACGCAGCTCCTGCGCCGCCGACAGTTCGGTGTTCGGGTCATCGAGTTGAGGCAGCGACAGGCCGCTGCCTCGCAGCAGCGGCTCGGCCGCCATGCCGCGCTCGCGGCCGAACTCGACCAGCAGCCGGGCGCTGGCAGTGCTGCGTTTGAAGTCCCAGAAGCTCAGAACGGACTCGCTTATTTGGACCGGGTGTTGGCCCCGATAATAAAGCGACTGTCCCCGATCGTCATTGTTTCGCGCTTGGGCCGGACGCAACATGGACCGCATGACAGCGGCCATCGGCCGACGAGCACCGGCTCCAGCCGGCGCCACAGCGAGAGAGGACGGCAGCGATGAGCGAGGTATTCGATTTTGTCGTAGTCGGTGGCGGTTCCGGCGGTTGCGTGGTGGCCGGGCGGCTGAGTGAAGATCAGGACGTGAGCGTCTGCGTGCTCGAAGCCGGTGGCGGTGGCGACAGCGCACTGGTCAACGTCCCGGTCGGCACCGTCGCGATGATGCCGACCAGCATCAACAACTGGGCATTCGAAACCGTGCCGCAGGCCGGGCTCGGCGGCCGCCGCGGTTATCAGCCGCGCGGCCGGGTGCTGGGCGGCTCCTCCGCGATCAATGCGATGGTCTACGTGCGCGGCCATCGCAGCGACTACGATCATTGGGCCGCGCTCGGCAACAGCGGCTGGTCGTTCGACGAGGTGCTGCCCTACTTTCTGCGCAGCGAGCACAACCAGCGCATCGACAACGCCTGGCATGGCCGCGGCGGGCCGCTGTGGGTCAGCGACTCGCGCACCGACAATCCGATCCACGCACGCTACCTGGAAGCGGCGCGGCAGACCGGGCTGCCGGTCACCGACGATTTCAACGGCGCCGAGCAGGAAGGCATCGGCATCTATCAGCTCACGCAGCAGCACGGCCGGCGTTGCAGCGCGGCGCGCGCCTATCTGCTGCCGCATGTCGCATATCGCGACAACCTGTCGGTGCAGACGCATATGCAGGTTCAGCGGATTCTGTTCGAAGGCCGGCGCGCGGTCGGCGTCGAGGTATTGCAGGACGGCAGACTGCGCACGATACGAGCGCGCCGCGAGGTGATACTCGCTGCGGGCGCTTTCCAGTCACCGCAGATGCTGATGCTGTCCGGCGTCGGCGATGCGGCGGAACTCGCCGGGCTCGGCATCACCGCGGTGCATCACCTGCCGGGCGTCGGCAAGAATTTGCAGGACCATCCGGATTTCATTTTCGGCTACGAATCCAGCAGCCTCGACACGATGGGCGTGTCGCTGGGCGGCAGCCTGCGGATGCTGCGCGAGATCTCGCGGTATCGCAAAAGCGGACGCGGCGCCATCACCTCGAATTTCGCCGAAGGCGGCGGCTTTCTGAAGACGCGGCCCGAGCTGGGCGCGCCGAATATCCAGCTGCATTTCGTCGTCGCGCTGGTCGATGACCACGCGCGCAAATTCCACTTCGGCCACGGCCTGTCATGCCACGTCTGCCTGCTGCGGCCGCGCAGCGCCGGCTCGGTCGCCTTGAGCAGCCGCGATCCGGCTGCGCTGCCGCTGATCGATCCGGCGTTCTTAAAAGATCCGCGCGATGTCGAGGAAATGGTCGAAGGTTTCAAACTGACCCGGAAGCTGATGCAGGCGCCGGCACTGGCCGAGCTGTGCCGCAAGGATCTGTTCACCGCCGACGTGCACAGCGACGACGAAATCCGCGAGGTGTTGCGGCGCCGCACCGACACCGTCTATCACCCGGTCGGCACCTGCAAGATGGGCATCGACACGATGGCGGTCGTCGATCCGCAGCTGCGGGTCCATGGCATCGAGGGCCTGCGCGTCGTCGACGCGTCGGTGATGCCGGCGCTGATCGGCGGCAATACCAATGCGCCGACGATCATGATCGCCGAGAAAGCGGTCGACATGATTCGCGGCTTTTTCGGCGCGCGCGAAATCCCCGCTCGTGCGACACCCATCAACGCCGAAGAGACCCGCCATGCGATCGCCTGATCCTCAACTGCTGGCACAAATGTCGCGGCCGCTGGCCGCGGTGATTATCGGCAGCGGCTTCGCCGGCATCGGCATCGCGATCGCGCTGCGCAGGCAGGGCGTGCTGGATTTCGTCATCGTCGAGAAGGCCGCGGACGTCGGCGGCGTGTGGCGCGACAACTGTTATCCGGGTGCGGCCTGCGACGTGCCCTCGCATCTGTACTCGTTCTCGTTCGAGCCGAATCCGCACTGGTCGCATGTGTTCGCGCCGCAGGCCGAGATCCACCAGTACCTGCAGCACTGCGTGCAGAAATACGATCTGCTCCGGCACATCCGTTTCAGCTGCGAAGTCGAGCAGGCGCAGTTCGACGAGCAGCAGAACCTGTGGAACGTGAGCCTGGCCGGCGGTGCCAGCCTGAGCGCGACGCTGCTGATCAGCGCGACCGGCCAGCTCAGCCGGCCGGCGTATCCGCGCCTGCCGGGCATCGAGGATTTTGCCGGACGCAGCTTCCATTCCGCGCGCTGGGACCGCGACTACGCACTGCAGGGAAAGCGCGTCGCGGTGATCGGCACCGGCGCATCGGCGATCCAGTTCGTGCCGGCGATCGCCGGCCAGGTGCAGCAGCTGACACTGTTTCAGCGCTCCGGCGCCTACCTCATGGCGCGCTCCGATCGTGCCTACAGCAGCTGGGAGCGCGCGCTGTGCCGGCGCTTTCCCTGGACGATGAAGCTGTACCGCGTCGGCACCTATCTGCGCTACGAGACGCGCGCGCTGGCGTTCACACGCTTCAAGCCGCTGATGCACATCGCGGTCGGCTGGCCGTTCAAGAGACTGCTGGCCACGCAGGTGCCGGATGCAGCGCTGCGCGAGCGGCTGATGCCAGACTATCCGATCGGCTGCAAGCGCGTGCTGCTGTCCGACGACTACCTGGCCGCGGTCACGCGTCCGAATGTCGAACTGGTGACCGAGAGCATCCGCCGCATCACCAGCAGCGGCATCGAAACCGCCGACGGCCGGCATCACGAGGTCGACGTGCTCGTCTACGGCACCGGATTCGCGGCCACCGAATTTCTGACGCCAATGCGCATCCGCGGCAGCGGCGGCCTCGATCTGAACCAGGCCTGGCGCCGCGGCGCGATGGCCTACCTGGGCATGACGGTGCCGCACTTCCCGAACTTCTTCATGCTGTACGGCCCCAACACCAATCTCGGCCACAACTCGATCGTCTACATGCTCGAAAGCCAGATCGCGCATCTGATGCGCTGCTTCAAAGCGATGCGTGCCAGCGGCATGACGCGCATCGAGGTGGAAAGCCGGCGCTATCGCCAATACAACCTCGGCATCCAGCAGCGGCTGAGCGGCACCGTCTGGAACGGCTGCAGCAGCTGGTATGTCGACGCCAACGGCCACAACAGCACCAACTGGCCCGGCTTCACCTTGAGCTACCGCTGGCTGACGCGGCACACCAGCCTGCAGGCGTATCGCTTGACGCATCACGCGGTCAGCCCGGTCGCCGGCTCCGGCACACAATGGATCGCCGAGCCGGATGGCCGGGTCGAGCGCGCGTTCGCGGCCTTTCTGCGCGGCGTATTGCGCAGCTGCTTCCGGGTATTGATCGGGCCGCCATTCGGCGCCGTGTTCCAGCGCCGAGTGGTCGCGACGCTGGCGCTGTTGATGCCCGGACGCGGCGGTGTGTTGCGCTATCGCAGCAGCGCGCGCGGTGTACCGGTCGAAATCAATGCGCCCCGTGCCGGCGAGGCCGGCGGTGCGATGCTGTATCTCCACGGCGGCGCGTTCTGTCTAGGCGGACCGTGGACGCATCGCAATATCAGCTCGCATCTGGCGTTCGAGGCCGGCATGTCGGTCTGGGTTCCGGTGTACCGGCTCGCGCCCGAACACCCGTATCCGGCCGCGATCAACGATGCCTTCGACTGCTATCGGGCGATGCTCGAGCACGGCTATCGCGCCGAGCAAATCGTGATCGCCGGCGACTCGGCCGGCGGCTCGCTGGCCCTGGTGCTGGCGCTGCTGCTGCGCGAGCGCGGCTACGCGATGCCGGCCGGCCTGGCGCTGATCTCGCCGGTCACCGACGCCAGCCTGGCCGGCGCGACGATCCGCGATCTCGCCGGTACCGATCCGATGCTGCGCAAGGGCTGGGTCGAACAGGGCATCGCCTGGTACGCGGCGCCGTCCGGTGCCGGCAGCTCGGTGCTTGAGCAGGATCTGCGCGGCCTGCCGCCGATGATCGTGCAGGTCGGCGACCAGGAGATCCTGCTGTCGGATTCCACGCGTCTTGCCGAGCGCGCCGCGGCTTGTGGCGTGAGCTGCGATCTGCAGATCTACATGGGCCGCTGGCACGTGTTCCATCTGCAGGCGCTGTATCTGCGCTCGGCCGGGCGCGCGCTGCAGGCGCTGGCCGACTTCGCCAGGATGCGCGTTGCCGGCAAACGGATCGGCGTCGCCGCTACTGCCCGCAATGAAACCAGCCGGGCGCTCGAGTCGTAGGTCGGCAATCCTTTGCCGACGTGAAGCCCCGATTGCGCATCGAAGGTACACGTCGGCAAGGGATTGCCGACCTACGAGCCAGCCGTCCCGGCCCTGTGACTCAGCTTGCGCTATGCAGCCGCTAGGGGGATGCTGATCGCGAACTCATCGCATCACGCGAGCGAGGCGTAGGAGACTCATACTTGATTTGCAAAGCATGTTCGGGCCAGATCGGCCTTGCGGCGGTGTGGCGCCCCCACAGCCGGCTGCGAGCGCCGGGCTCGGCTGGAACCATGGGCTTCAGCGCGTCCCCGAACCAGAAGCTCTACGCCTGCTCCGACTGTGAAACCGTACTGGTGAAAGGCCGCAATACCGGCTGGTCGGCCGCCATCAGGCTGGCCTGAACTTCTGACTCACGGTACTAGCGCAGTTCGGCGCCGCTGGCTAGCCTTGGATTCGCGGCGCTCAGACGGTATCGTCGCGGCCCGTTTTATACGCAGACCCGCCACCGCATGAGTTCCATCGCCAACCGCCTTAACCAGACTATTCGCCAGACTATTCTTCAGACCATCGCTGCCGAAATCGGCGCGCAGGCCCGGCAGGTCGACGCGGCGGTGAGTCTGCTCGACGAAGGCGCGACGGTTCCGTTCATCGCGCGCTACCGCAAGGAAGTCACCGGCGGACTCGACGACACGCAGCTGCGCAAACTCGAAGAACGGCTCGGTTATCTGCGCGAACTCGAGGATCGCCGCGAGGCGGTGATCGACTCGATCCGCAGCCAGGGGAAACTCGCCGACGAGCTTCACGCCAAGCTGCTGGCAGCGACGACCAAGTCCGAAGTCGAGGATCTTTATCTCCCATACAAGCCGAAGCGTCGCAGCCGCGCCGAAATCGCTCGCGAGCGCGGGCTGGAACCGCTGGCGGATTGCTTGCTGCAGGATCGCAAGCTGATTCCGATCGAAGCGGCAGCCGCCTTCGTGCAAAACGAAGTCACCGACGTGATCACTGCTGTGAAAGGGGCGCTCGAAGGCGCGCGCGACATTCTGATGGAGCGCTTCAGCGAGGACGCGGCGCTGCTCGGCAAGCTGCGCCACTACCTGCGCGAGCGCGGCCTGCTGCGCTCGCGCGTGTTCGACGACAAGAAGGAATCGGGAGCCAAGTTCTCCGACTACTTCGAGCACAGCGAGCCCTGGTCGAAAGTCGCCGGGCATCGCGCGCTGGCGATGATGCGCGGACGCAACGAAGACATCCTGATGCTGGAAATCGAGATCGATGCCGACGACGTAGCGCCGGTGAAGCCGGTCGAACGCATGATCGCCGAGACCATGGCGATCCGCGCCGATGGCGGCGCGGCCGACGCCTGGCTAATGGACGTGGTGCGCTGGACCTGGCGCGTGAAACTGTCGACGAACATTTCGGTCGACCTGATGATGGAGCTGCGCCAGCGCGCTGAAGCTGAGGCGATACAGGTGTTCGCCGATAATCTGAAGGATCTGCTGCTTGCCGCCCCTGCGGGCTCGCGGCCGACCCTCGGACTCGATCCGGGCGTGCGCACCGGCGTCAAGATCGCGGCGATCGACGGCACCGGCAAAGTGCTGGATACCTCGGTGATCTATCCGTTCCAGCCGCGCAACGACCTGCGCGGCTCGCAGGCCGAACTGGCACGTCTGATCAGGAAGCACGGCATCGAGCTGATCGCGATCGGCAATGGCACTGCCAGCCGCGAAACCGAAAAACTGGTCGCGGAACTATTGCCGCTGCTGCCGGAACCACGGCCGCGCAGCGTCGTCGTCAGTGAGGCCGGTGCATCGGTCTATTCGGCATCCGAGACCGCCGCCAACGAATTCCCGAATATGGACGTAACCCTGCGCGGCGCGGTGTCGATCGCGCGGCGCCTGCAGGACCCGCTGGCGGAGCTGGTGAAGATCGACCCCAAAGCGATCGGCGTTGGTCAGTATCAACACGACGTCGACCAGTATCGCCTGGCGAAGTCGCTGGATGCGGTCGTCGAAGACGCGGTGAATGCGGTCGGTGTCGATCTCAATACTGCGTCGGCTTCGCTGTTGTCGCGCGTGTCCGGGCTCAGCAGCAACCTGGCCGAAGCGATCGTCGTGCACCGCAATGCCAGCGGCGCATTCAAGACCCGCAAGCAGCTGCTCGACGTCACCCGCCTTGGACCGAAGACTTTCGAGCAGTGCGCCGGATTCCTGCGTATCCGCGACGGCGCCGAGCCGCTCGATGCCTCGTCGGTACATCCCGAGGCCTACTCGGTCGCGAGCCGCATCGTGAGGGCTTGCGGGCGCGATCTGCGCAGCCTGATGAGCGACAGCGCGGCGCTGAAAAAGCTCGACCCGCGCGATTTCGTCGACGCGCGTTTCGGCCTGCCGACGGTGCGTGACATCCTCACTGAGTTGGAGAAGCCCGGCCGCGATCCGCGCCCGGAATTCCGCACGGCGACTTTCGCCGAAGGCGTCAACGAAGTCGCCGACCTGAAGCCCGGCATGATGCTCGAGGGCACGGTCACCAATGTCGCCGCGTTCGGCGCCTTCGTCGATATCGGCGTGCATCAGGACGGTCTCGTCCACGTCTCACAACTCTCCGACCGCTTCGTCAAAGATCCGCGTGACGTGGTCAAGGCGGGGCAGATCGTCAAGGTACGCGTCGTCGATGTGGATCTGAAACGTCAGCGCATCGCGCTGTCGATGAAGAAGGACGACGGCAGCACGCCGACGGTCGCCGGCTCGCGCAGCGACAGCACGCGGGCACCGGACCGGCGCAGCACCAGGCCGCCGGCGAAAACTGCAGCACCGGTGGGTTCGCTGGGCTCGGCGCTCGCCGACGCGTTCAAGCGCAAATAGCAGCATCAGCGAAACCCCGTTCCTCCCGAGGAGCCGGGCTCCTGCGCCAGCCAGTCAATGAACACGCGCACGCGCGGCGACAGCTGGCGGTACTTCGGGTACAGCAGCGACACCGGCAACGGTGTCGGCGGATGCGCCGGCAGGACCTGCAGCGGCAGGATGCGGCATCGGCACCGCCGTCGCGCAGCGCCTGGCGACCGACGGCTTACGCCATGGTCGTCAACAAGGCCGGCAACGCCGCCGCGGTCGCCTTCCTGGCTGGCCCGGACGGCGGCTGGAACAACCATCAGACCCTGCGCGCCCACGACGGCATGGTCTGAGAAATCCCCAGTAAATCGGCTGCGGCGAGCCGATGGGTAACTCGGTCGGTCGGGCGGGCGGGCGCGAGCGACCGCTGGCCGAGGCTCCGCGAGGCCGCTCGGCGTAGCCTGGATTACTAAAACTTACTTACTGATTGATAAGTTTTAACAATGGCGAGCATTACAACTGACGATTGGGAAAGCGGAGGCCGCGCCCTCAGAATTCCTCCCATCGCAGCAAGATCTGCCGTCAGCTTCAAGGAGTCACCCATGAAAACCATCTTCCCCAGCCTTTCCAGCCTGTTCGTCACCTGGGCGTCCGCCGGCCAGTACGGCGAGGTCGCCGAGATCGATGCCACCGGCGACGAAGCTCCCGCCGCGCCCGGCAAGGTCCACACCCTGGCCAGCGGCAACCGCAAGAAGGCCGTCGGCGGCGTTCAGCAGTTCGGCGTCAGCGTCGGCGAGCCGAAGTACATTGACGGCTCGATGCTGGTGAAGCGCAAGATCGCCTGACAACAGGCTGCATCGGCCAAGGCCCATCGCTCGCAGGAGCGATGGGCCTTTTTGTTGTCGCGACACTGATTTGCGCTGCGTTCAGCAGCGACCGTCGAGAATGAATTTCTTACATCGAAAGCATCGAAAGCTTTGATATCTGCGATCGGGCAATCGGATATCAAACTATTTTGAAATCACCCTGAACTTATTGCCTGCATGCCTCTCTAATCCTGTGAATGTGGATCTCTCCCTTTTCACATTCTCCGTCTTCACTCCCTAGACGGATCTGGTTTCCCCAAGCCAGAAACTCTTGCCTCGCGAGTCCCACCCCTGGCTCGCGGGGCATTTTCTTTTTTGCGGCGCAATTTTCAGCGAGGCCTCGGTTGCGCATCGGGCCGCGCACGTCGGCAAAGGATTGCCGACCTACGGTGCGACGTAACAGTCCCGATACCTTGCCGCGGTGATCGCAGCCGAGTGGCGGCTCTACAATAGCCGCCCGAAACGAACACCTCAGCTTGCAAGGATCAACGGCTTATGTGGATCGAACTTCCGCCACGCAGACGGCGGACATTCGAAGCAGTCAGGGACGTATACGAGGAAAAACGCAGCTTCGCCCAGCGCGTCACCGTCGCGGTAGTGCTCGTACTGCTGATGGTCGGTCTCCTCGTCGGCAAGCTGGTCGGCATCCAGTTGCTGCAACACGACTACTACTCGACTCGCGCCGACGCCAACCGCACCCGCCTGGTGCCGGTGGCGCCGGTGCGCGGCCTGATCTACGACCGTAACGGCGTCGTGCTGGCGCAGAACCAGGCGAGCTTCGTACTCGAAATCACGCCGGAGAAAGTCCAGGGTCTGGACGACACGCTCAAACGCCTGGCGTCCGACGTGCGCATCACCGACCGCGACATCGCACGCTTCAAGGATCGCATGCGGCGCACGCCGCGCTATCGTGCGGTACCGCTGCGCACGCATCTGTCGCTGGAGGAAGTCGCGCGCTTCGAGCAGGACCGCTACGAGTACCAGGGCGTCGAGGTCAGCGCGCAGCTATCGCGCGAATATCCGATGGATACCCAGACCGCGCACCTGATCGGCTACGTCGGCGGCATATCGGAGGCCGACTACGCCAACCTCGATCCCGACCAGTACCAGGGCCTGAACCAGATCGGCAAATCCGGCATCGAGCAGAGCCATGAAGACGAGCTGCGCGGCAGCCCCGGCAGCAAGGTGATGGAAGTCAATGCCGACGGCCGGCCTCTGAACGAGCTCGGCTATCGCCCGGGCAAGGGCGGCAAGGATCTGGTGCTGTCGATCGACGCCAGGCTGCAGAGCGTGACCGTGCAGGAGTTCGCGGATCTGGATGGCGCGGCCGTCGCGATCGATCCGAAAACCGGCGAAGTGCTGGCGCTGGTCAGCACGCCGGGTTTCTCGCCGGCGCCTTTCGTCGACGGCATCGACAACGACTCCTACCAGGCGCTGCTGAGCGATCCGCGGCGGCCACTGTACAACCGTGCGGTGCTCGGAACCTATCCCTCGGGCTCGACGATCAAGCCGTTTCTGGGCATCGCCGGCCTGTACTACGGCGCCATCAGCACGACCAAGACGATCTTCGATCCGGGCTATTTCCAGCTGCCCGGCGTGGCGCGCAAGTATCGCTGCGACCGCCGCAGCGGCCACGGCTGGCTGGCGCTGGACCAGGCGATCGCGCAGTCCTGCGACGTCTACTTCTATCAGACCGCGGTGAACCTCGGCATCGATCACATCGACGAAATGCTGGCCCGCTTCGGCTTCGGCAAACTGACCGGCGTCGATATCCCCAACGAGAAGGCCGGCATCCTGCCGTCGCGCGAATGGAAGCGCCGCGTCTACCGGCAGAACTGGTATCTGGGCGAGACCGTGAACATGGGCGTCGGCCAGGGTTATTTCACGGTGACGCCGATGGAGCTGGCGCAGGCCGCGGCGCGCCTGTCCACGCGCGGCGGTGGCTTCAAACCGCACCTGGTTCACGCAAGCATCGATACCGCAACCGGCGAGAAGCGGGAACAGCTACCCGAAGCACTGCCGCCGATCTCGGACGTCGCGCCGGCGATCTACGACGAGGTGATCCGCGCGATGGGCATGGCGACTCAGGGCCCGACCGGCACCGCCTACGCAGTGTTCAAGGACGCGCCTTACACCGTCGGCGGCAAGACCGGCACCGCCCAGGTCGCCGGCCTGCGCCAGGACGAGGCCTACGCGCCGAAGATCGACCGCATCCCCAAACATCTGCGCGATCATGCGCTGTTCATCGCGTTCGCGCCGATCACCGATCCGAAGATCGCGGTCGCCGTGATCGTCGAGCACGCCGGCTTCGGCGCGACCTCGGCCGCGCCGATCGCGCGCCAGATGATCGACCAGTACCTGCTCGGCAAGGTGCTGTTCCGCGCGCCGCAGCCGGTGGTGCTGGCGACGCCCGAAGAGCAGGCGCCGGCCGATGCCGACGACGCCGTTCCCGACCCGGCGCCACCGGCGCAGTAGCGCGGCGGACCCGCGCCAGACGTGAGCCAGTTCTCATGTTGGGTCCGGGACTGATAAGTTGTGGGGGCGCCCCTCGCCGACACAGCGGATGACCGACAGGCTGGCCCAGGATTGCAGTGTGCTGCTCATCGACGTCGCCGGCTCGGTGCAGCTGCGCCGCGACGTCGGTGAGGTGGCCGCCGGCCGCCAGATCATGCACTTACTGGACTCGGCCATCGCCACCGCACGCGCGCACGGCGCGAGCTTCATCAAGGCCTACGGCGACGACATGCTCGCGATCTTCGAAAACGATGCGATCGCTGCCGCCGCCAATGTAGCGATACTGGCGCGCCTTGACATTCGACGGTGACGAGAAAAAGCACCGGCTCGGGCGCGGCCCCGCCTGTGAACTGCCGATCGCCGATCCCGAACTGCGCATTTCGACCACACACCTGGTCGTCGATTGCATCGATGGCTACTGGTTCGTGCAGGACATCAGCCGCAATGGCTCCTGGCTGCTCAGCGCCGACAGCGCACACGAGATGCAAATGCCCTACTGCCAGAGGGCGATGCTGCCGCAATCCGGCAGCCTGTCGCTGGGCCGGCCGGCGTCGCTCGATCCGGCGCAGCAGTTCTCGGTCCGGTTCAGAATCGAGCCGGCCTGAAACGCAAGCTATTCCACATGCTGCCAGCCGAATTCCCGGGCATTGCGCGCAACCGTTCCATGCCGGGCGGCGTGGTCATTCCGGTGCTGTACTACCCGAGCGCAGTCGACGCGGCACGCTGGCTGTGCGAGGCCTTCGGTTTCAGCGAAAGACTCCGGATTGGCGGGCATCGCGTGCAGATCGACATCGGCGGCGCAGCCGGCGCGGTCGTCGCGGCGATGCGTCCCGATGCATATCCGGCCGCGGAAAATAGCGGCCATTCGCTGATGGTCCGCATCGACGATGTCGATGCGCATTGCGCGCGGGCGCAATCCCGGGGAGCACGCATCCTGGCAGCGCCGGCGGACTATCCCTATGGCGAACGGCAATATTCCGTGGCCGATTGCGGCGGCCACGCCTGGACGTTTTCACAGACGCTCGCCGACATCGACCCGGCGAGCTGGGGCGGTGTCGAGCCGCCGTTTTGATCCAAACGATGGCCCACGCTACTCGGCCTTGATCGACTCCATCTGGATGCGCAGGGTCACGTCCATCTTGAACCCGTAGTCCTTGCCGGCCGTCAGTCCAAAGTCATCACGCTTGAACGTGGCGATCGCGTCGGCGCCGCAGAGTTCGCGCTTGAGCATCGGATGCGGGATGCAATTGAACAGATCGATATTCAGCACCAGCGGCTTGGTCACGCCGTGCAGGTTCAGATCGCCGACGACATGGGTCGGGTACCCGTTGACGAAGTCGGTGAGCCGGCCCTTGTAAGTCGCCTTCGGATATTTCGCGACGTCGAAAAATTCGTCCGACACCGCGTGCTCGTTCATTTTCTTGTGGCCGAAATCGACACTGGACAGGTCGACGACGACATCGACGCTGCCGGTCTTGGCCTCGCGATCGAGCACCATGCTGCCGCTGCTGCGGTCGAACTTGCCGCGCCAGACCGACACGCCCATGTGGTCGGCCTCGAAGCTCGGGAACGTATGCTCCGGGTCCATCTTGTAGGTCGCCGGCGCGGCGCTGGCAAAGCTCACCGGCAGCAGCACCAGCAGCGGGATCAGTATCTTTCCCGGCATTTTTTTCGGCATCTTCTTCGGCGTCGGCATGGCGTTCATTCCTCCGGAAATATCTTCAGGTAAGGCTCAGCTTCGCACAGTACGCGCGCGTACGACGGACGTTGCTGCAGGCGGTCGAAGTAGGCCGCGATATTCGGATACTGGCCGCGGAACGGCTGCACTTTTTCCGCATAGAACAGCGCCGGCGCCGCCGAGCAATCCGCCATCGTGAAGTCGGCGCCCAGCGCCCAGGTGCGCGTCGCCATCTGCGCATCGATCAGTGCATAGGCGGTGTTCAGGCCGGCGCGCGCCGCCGCAACGCCAAATGCATCGCGTTGCCCGGCCGGACGCAGCCGGTCGCCGACGATCTTCTGCATCGGTTCGCTGACGTAGTGATCATAGAAG
The DNA here is from genome assembly GCF_028291725.1 of Hydrocarboniphaga sp. GTDB lineage: Bacteria > Pseudomonadota > Gammaproteobacteria > Nevskiales > Nevskiaceae > Hydrocarboniphaga. The sequence goes on from NZ_JAQGNT010000062.1 coordinate 19,065, forward strand.
CGGTCCAGCAGCCGGATATCGCGCGCGGTCTCGGCGTCGGCCGACATCAGCGCGCTGCGGCCGGGATGATGCAGCGCCAGATACTCGATGATGATGCTCGACTCCGGCACGAGCCGGTCGCGGGCCTCGTCGCGCAGTACCGGGAACTTGCCGATCGGCCAGATCTTCAGAAAGTCGCCACGCGAGGTTTCATTGCCCAGATCGACGATCACCGGCTCGAACGCCGCGCCGCTTTCGTAAAGCGCAATCAGCACTTTCTGGCAGAACGATGACATCGGGTGCAGGTACACGGTCAGTGTCATCACGCCTCTCCCGTCAGAGCTGCACCAACGGCTTGAAGCCGCCCCAGAACATGCGCTTGCCGTCGAAAGGCGCGTTCTGCGGGCCCATGCCGGCGAGCCGCGGATCGCTCATCACCTTGGCATTGATGCGGTCACGATCACTGCGCGACTTGTAGATGATGTAGGAGAAGATCACGACCTCGTCGGGCTTGAGCTTCACGCTCTGCGGGAACGAGGTCAGCTTGCCGGGCAGCACGTCGTCGGCGATCCATTCCCGGTATTCCAGCGCACCGTATTCGCGCCAGATCTTGCCGGCCTTGCGCGCCAGGCGACGATACGCGGCGAGATTCGCCTTGGGTACCGGCACCACGAATCCATCGACGTAAGCCATGAATATTCTCCTCGCAGGTCTTCGTAGGTCGGCAATCCCTTGCCGACGTGTACTACGAATCCCAACAGGACACATCACTCACGTCAAGCGCGGCAGCCACACGCCGACGCGCAGGCCGCCGCCTTCACGATCGTCCAGCAGCAGGCGGCCACCGTAGCGCCTGACGATATCGGCGACGATCGCCAGGCCCAGGCCCGAGCCCTGCACGTCCAGCGTGCGCGCCTGGTCGAGCCGGTAGAACGGCTCGAGCACCAGCTCGCGCTGATCAGCCGGAATACCGGGGCCGCGATCCTCGATGCGGATCTCGGCCTCGCTGCCGCGCTCGATCACGCTGAGTTCGGCCGCGCCGGCGTGCTTCAGCGCATTGCCGATCAGGTTGTCGAGCACCCGTGCCAGCGCCGCGCCGCGCACCGCGACGAAGATCGGCGACAGCGGCGGCGTGAACGACACCGGCTGCTGCAGCTCCCGGTACGAGTCGGCCTGCTGTTGCGCGATCTTCACCACGTCCACCGGCTCGGCAACTTCGACGGCCGAATCGAGCCGCGCCAGCGTCAGCGTGTCGCGCAGCAACTGCTGCATGTGGCCGAGATCGAGAACGGCGCGCTCGCGCTGCGTCGCGTCATCGATGTATTCGACGCGTAGCCGCAGCCGCGTCAGATAGGTGCCGAGATCGTGGCTGATCGCGGCGAGCATGCGCGTGCGGCCGTCGAGCAGGCCGCGCACGCGATCGCGCATCAGGTCGAAGGCGGTCACCAGCTGCTGCACTTCCCGCACGTTCGAGCGCGGCAGGGCGGCACCGTCGATCTGCTGGCCAAAGCGCTCGACCGCGCCGGCCAGGGTTTCCAGCGGGCGGACCTGGCGCTTCAGGCTCCAGGCCGAGAACAGCACGGTCAACAGGATCAGCAGCGCGGTGCCGGTGACCAGTTGCCCGGCCAGCGGTCGCGCCAGCAGGCCGCTGTGGATGTCGATGATCGCGACCCGGCCGTCGCGCAGCTCCACGCGCAATTGCAGCGGCTGCCCGGTGCGCAGGCTGTTGCGGCCCAGCAGCGCCGCGAGCCGGCCGCGCGGCGGCTGCGCGGTGCCGGCCGCCGCGCCGACACCGATATCGACACGACGATCGCCCAGCTCGCGCTTCAGCAGGTACAACACGGCAGGGAAATCCGCCTCGGCGGCGGCGGGTTCGACCCAGCCGCCCGGCTGCAGACGCACATCGAGATCGTCGTCGTCGCTCAAGGACCGCAGCAGCCAATACTCCGCCGTCGGCGGACTCGCCTCCAGCAGCTTGACGATCGCGGCGACGCGCGCCGGCAGCGGCAGAACCGGGTCTTCGCTGCTCTCGGCCTCGCGCTGCAGCAGGAACGCGCCGCCGGTGATCAGCATCGCCAGCAGCATCGCGCCGACCATCACCACGGTCACGCGCAGCGTCAGGCCGAACATCAGATGCGCTCGACCGGCACCGCCAGCATGTAGCCGCCATTGCGCACCGTCTTGACGATCGCCGGATGCGCCGGGTCGAGCTCGATCTTGCGGCGCAGCCGCGACAAGGCGACGTCGATCGAGCGATCGAAAGCCTCCCAGCTGCGGCCACGCGTCAGATCCATCAGCTGGTCGCGCGTCAGCACGCGCTGCGGATGGCGTACCAGCACCGATAGCAGATCGTAGTCGCCGGCCGATAGTTCGATCTCGCCGCCATCGGCGCGATTGAGCTGGCGCGCGGACAGGTCGAACTCGAACTCCGCAAAGCGCACGCGTTCGGCCGGGATCAACGACGTCGCCGCCGATACCGCCGGCGCGGTACGGCGCAGCACCGCGCGGATACGCGCCAGCAGCTCGCGCGGATTGAAGGGCTTGGGCAGATAGTCGTCGGCGCCCATCTCCAGGCCGATGATGCGGTCCAGATCATCGGCCTTGGCGGTCAGCATCACGATCGGGATGCCACTGCCGGCGCTGAGGCGGCGGCAGATCGACAGGCCGTCTTCGCCTGGCAGCATCAGGTCGAGCACCACCAACTCGGCACGGCGCTCGCTCAGCGACTGATCCATCTGCACCGCCGAGCGCACCCAAACCACGTCATAGCCTTCGCGCTGCAGCAGGCCCTGTACCAGAGGACCGATTTCGCGGTCGTCTTCGACGATCAGAATACGGGTCGCCAGCATGCGGACTCCTGGAAGGTTGTGAGCCGCGTTATAAGCGAAATCCGCCGATTTCCGCGCGCTTGTTACATCGTGTCACACGCCGACACCGCGGTGATATCGGACGGAGGCGCGACAGGCGGATGGTATGACCATTGGATTAGCGGAACACCACGGCGCGCTCGGCTTTATCCTGCTGTTCGTCGTCGTCGTCGACGTCGCCTACTACGCCTTCCACCGCACCAGCCATCGCGTGCGCTGGCTGTGGGCAACCCACTCGGCGCATCACCGCGTGCATCACGCCTGCAACCCGGAGCGGATCAACCACAATTTCGGCGGCGCGCTGATCGTCTGGGACCGGATGTTCGGCAGCTATGCCCACAGCGACCGACACGCGCCGCTGCGCTACGGTATCGACGGTGTCAGCCCGCGCTACAACGCGCTCGCCATCGCATTTGCGGAGTGGCGACAGCTGTTGACCGACATGCATCGGGCGGGTGGGCCGATCGCCGCGGTACGTACTGCGCTGTCGAGGCCAAGGGCGGCTTAGCCGCCAGGCTTCACACTACGGTTACTGCGCGGATATGCCGGACGCCAGGTAGCAAAAGTTGCTCGCTCCGCATGACATAAAGAATGAACACTTTTCGTCCCGCCACACGATAGAAAATCCGGCAAACATGCCTCGGTGGAGAGATTACCGCAACTCGATCGCGACGGACGTTTCAAACGGCTGCGCAATTCGATCTGCTGGCTGTTCTCGCCCTATCTCTGATCGACCGGCGCCGGTGACGGCTGCAGATCGATCTCGATGTGCCGGCTGTCCGGCTCGTCGTCATGATCGCGGCTGACGAAGCCCAGGCTGCGCGCCAGTGCCAGCATCGGCATGTTCTGTCGCAGCACATCGCCATGAATCCGCTGCAGGCCCTGGCGGCGGCCGTGCGCCAGCAGTTCACCCATCAGCTGGCGGCCGAGCCCGGAGCCAGCGTGGTCGTGATGCACCAGCAGCGCGAATTCGCCGCTCTCGCCATACGGGTCGGTCACCAGATGTGCGACCGCGCAGATCAGGCTGGGCTCGTCCTCGGCCTCGGCGGTCAGCACCAGCTCGCGGTCGTAGTCGATCTGGGTCATGCGCGCCGCCATCTCGTGCGAGAAATAGCGGATCGCGGCGAAGAAGCGCATCCGGATGTCTTCGGGGCGCAGGCGTTCCAGCAAGGTGATCAGCGCCGGTTCGTCCTCGGGGCGGATCGGCCGCACCCGGTAGCGTCGGCCGCGGCGCGACACGATGATCTTGCCCAGTGTCTCCGGATACGGCGCCAGCACCAGACGCTGGCGTTCCGGTGCCGGCTGCGCATCGAGCTGCAGCTGCGCGTCACCGCTGCGGTGCAACTCGCCGGCCGCATCGACGGCCAGCGTCAGGCGCAGCGCCGCGATCGGCGCCAGATCCAGCGCCATCTGCGATACGCCGGACAGCGCCCGCATCAGCGGCGCCTGCATCGCCGCCGGCAAGGCCAGCTCCATCGCCTCGATCATGCGCTGCGCGAGCAGGCCGTCGAGTGGCGGAAACGCGCGCGCGGTGGTCGAGCGCAGCAGGCCGCTGACCGCGGTGATCGTAAGATGCGTGCCGAACTCGCGATGCCGCTCGATCGCCAGCTCGAACTGCTGCGCGCCGGTGTCGGCCGACGATGACGGCAGCCGGTAGCGATCCAGCAGATCGTTCGCTGCGGCGGCATCGAGCGTGAGACAAGCACGTGATAGCGCGGCGTCGAGCAGGCCGCGCGCGGTTTCGCAATCCACCACGGCGCGCTCCGACGGCGGCGGCGTCTGCATCAGCAGCTCGCGGGTGCGGCCATGCAGCCAGCGATAACGCAGCGCGCGCGCCGCCTGGCCGGCGGTGACGAACGTCGCGAGCCCGGCTTCGGTCGAGCGCCGGCGTGCGTCGAGCGCGGTCTTCAAGCCCAGCCAGACCGTCACCAGACGCGGCCCGAGCTGCGCCGACAGCAGCGCGTCGACATAAAGCCGGTGCGCCGAATCCAGCTGCGGGCTGTGCACCAGCAGCAGGTAGTCGCACTGCGGGTCGGCGAGCAGCGCGCCGCACAGACCGGCCAGCGCCTCGGGCTCGGTCGGGCCGGCGTCGATCGCGCCTTCGAGCCGCCGTGCGCGCGGCGCGAGTTGGTGGATCGCGTCAAAGGTCTCGTCGCTGCAGGCGCCGAGTGCGAGCTGCTGCCGCAGCACCGCATCGACGCCCAGCGCGCACAGCCCGGCGCCATTGCCGACCGTCATCACGCGCACCCGATCGCGGGCCGGAATCCGCGCCAGCGCGGTCAGCGCGTCGAACAGGCCATCCAAGGTCAGGCACTCGACCAGCCCGGCGCGAGCGAATGCCGCGCTACGCACCGGATCGGCGCCGCTGAGCGCCGCGCGGCCGCCGACGCGGCTTTGCAGCACGACCACCGGCTTGAGGCGCGCACAGGCCCGCGCGGCCGACATGAACTTGCGCCCGCCGCGCACCGCACCGACCTGCAGAATCACCGCGCGCGTATTCGGATCGAGCGCGGCGACGTCGAGAAAGTCGGCGACGTCGGCGTCCTGTTCGGCGCCGGTGGTCACCGCCCAGGAGAAACCGATGCCGCGGCCGCTGGCCCAGTCGATCGCAGCGGCGGCGATCGAGCCCGACTGCGTGATCAGCGCCAGCGAGCCGGCGGCCATGTCCGGCGGAAACTCGCCGGCCGACAGGCCGCTGCCATGGAAAAAACCGGCGGAACGCGGCCCGAGGAATCGCAGCCGGTGCGGGCGCGCCGCCTGCAGCACCGCGTCCGGAATCGGATCGGCACTCGGCCAGATCACGCCGCGACAGCCCGACTCCGCCAGCGCCGCGATGGCGCGCGGCCCGATCAGCCGCGCATCGAACACCACCGCCAGCCGCTGCAGGCTGGCGCGCTTGAGCTGCGCATGCAGCGCCGGTTTCGAGACGACCTGCTCCAGCGAAGCCGCGCTCGCAGCCAGACGCTGCAGCAGGCCGCGCTCGAGCGCCGTGGTCGGCTCGCCGATCGCCAGCACGTCGCGGCTGCGCAACAGCTTGTCGAGATTCTGGCCGCTCATGCGCCGCTCATGCGCCGATAAACGGCCGCACGAAAGCTTCGACACAGCGCGCCAGCGCATGCGGGTTGTAGCCGCCTTCCAGCATCGCGACGACGCGGTTCTTGCAGCGGCGCGCGGCGAAGTCGCGGATCTGAGTGCCGGTCCAGTAGAAATCCTCGTCGCTCAGGCACAGCCCGGCCATCGGATCGCGCGCATGGGCGTCGAAGCCGGCGGATACGAAAATCATCTGCGGATCGAATTCTTCCAGCGCCGGCAGCCAGTGGTTCTGCACCGCGTCGCGATACGCCTCGCTGCCGGCGCCTTCGGCCAGCGGCATGTCGATCAGCCCCGGCGCATCGGGATCACCGGCCCAGTAGGGATACAGCGGATGCTGGTAGGTCGAGCACAGCAGCACGCGCGGCTCCTTGCGGAAAATGTCCGCGGTGCCGTTGCCGTAATGCACGTCGAAGTCGAGCACCGCGACGCGCGGGATACCGCGCGCCAGCGCTTCGGCAGCGGCCACCGCGATGTTATTGAAGAAACAAAAACCCATCGCGCGATCGCGCTCGGCATGATGCCCCGGCGGCCGCACGTTGCAGAACACGAAGCCGGCCCGTTGCGACAGCAGCAGCTCGACCGCCAGCACGCCGGCACCGGCCGCATGTAGTGCGGCCTCGGCGGTGTGGGCGTTCATCGAGGTATCCGGATCGATGTGCACCAAGCCTACGGCCGGATGCGTACCGAGCACCGCTTCGACATGCTCGGCGCCGTGCACGCGCAGCAGGGCCTCGGCGCTGGCGGACGGGGCTTCGGCGCGATGCAGGAACAGATCCAGGCCGGTGGCCAGCAACCGGTCCTCGATCGCCGCCAGGCGCTCCGGACATTCCGGATGCTCGTCCTCCATCCGGTGCAGCCGGCAACTCGGATGCGTGATCCAGTAGCTGGGCAGCGCGGCCATCGTGACTCCGGTGATCAATCGACGCCCGATTGAAGCACGAGTCCGCGCGGATTTCGCTGACGCCGGTCAACAGGGCGTAGGCGTAGGTTGGGGTGAGCGCAGCGAACCCCAACATTGATTCGCGCCGATGTTGGGGTTCGCTGCGCTCACCCCAACCTACACCGGTTTGCGCCAGATCCACAGCAGCGCCAGGCCGCCGATCAATCCGCCCAGGTGAGCAAAGTGCGCGACACCGGCAAACGTGCCGGTCACGCCCGAATACAGTTCCACCGCCGCGTACAGGCTGACGAACACCGGTGCCGGCAACGGGATCGGCGGGATCAGCAGGATCACCTTGCGCCGCGGATACAGCCAGGCAAACGCGGCGAGCACGCCGAACAGACCGCCGGAAGCCCCAACCGTCGGCACCGGATCGCGGGCGAAGAACGAGGTGAACGCGAGCTGCGCGAAGCTCGCAGTCAGCACACTCGCGGCATAGAGCTGGGCGAAGCGCGAGGAGCCGAGCGCGCGCTCGACGTCGCGGCCGAACATCCAGACACCCAGCATGTTGGTACCCAGGTGCATCAGGCTGCCATGCAGGAAGGCGCAAGTGACGATCTGCCAGGGCGCGAACCCGGCCTGCAGCGGCCACAGCGCGAAGTCTCGCAGCATTACGTCGCCGAGCAGCATCTGCAGGCCGAAGATCAGCAGATTGACAACGAGCAGCGCGTAGGTAACGGGAGTCATCATAGGGCCTGGCTTAGCGAGTAGCGCGGCAGGGCGTAGGTCGGCAATCCCTTGCCGACATGAGGCCCCGATTGCACATCGTGCTTCGCACGTCGGCAAGGGATTGCCGACCTACGGTTTTGCGTCCGGCTTCGGCTCGAGATTCTCGAAGTTCGGCTTATAGGCCTCGACGAAGGCGTTCCTCAGTATCGCCAGAATCGCCGTTACCGGATGGGTCTCGGTTGCACCGATCTCGCCACTGATTTCGATGCGTGTCGCGAACTGGTCTTTGCGATGATTCTTGAACAGCTCGGTGAACAGCCCCGCGGTCGCCTCCCAGGCCAGGCGCAGCGGATTCTTCTGCTGCTGCTCGACGTCCTGCTTCCAGCTGAAGATTTTCAGATCCTGGAATAGCGGCTTGGCGTAGCCGCGCAGATGCCCGTCGTGCGCGTCGAGCTCGGTGACAAACTCGCCGTGGCCGGAGGCGAAATCCAGCTTGGCGTAGGCGCGCGCAAAATCGTTGGCCTCGACGACGTCGATGTCGAGAATCCGCAGGCGCAGGCTGAAATCACGCGATTCGTTGAACGGATCGAACTCCGCATGCGCCTCGGCCGGCGCCTTGCCCAGCATCTGCGCATGGGCATCGAACACCGCGACTCGGCGGCCGCTCGCGTCCTCGACATTGGTCAGATTGCGCACGCTGCCGTTGACCTGGGTCGCGCGCAAATCAACGGGCGGCTCCGACACGAAATTGTGGAATACCAGCACGCCGTCGATCACCTGGATCTCGTCGATGCGTACCGGCATCAGCTTCTCCAGCTGCGAGCGCCAGTCCACGCCCTTGCCGCTCTGGCCATCGGCTTCGCCGCGGCCGTCGACGAAGTTCAGTTCGGCCTGGTAGAACTCCACGCTCGCGACGACCTTGCCGCGCACCAGATCGCGCCAGCGCACCGCCAGCTCGGTGCGCGGCGCTTTCAGCAGCGGCAGCGGCACCTTGCCGGTGTTCTTGACGATCGCCAGGTCGTGGATCGTGTACGCGCCGCGCCACAGATGCAGGTCCACTTCGCTGAACTGGCCGTGATAGCTGCCCATCGTCGCCAATCGGGCGTTCAGGTAGCTCGTGACCCAATAGGGCAGCGTCATCCGCAACAGCACCAGCAGCACCGCAATGCCGATGATCACGCTCAAGGATCGCATCCTGCGATTCATGCAAGAGACTCCATCACGCCGCAAGCATCCATTCTCAAGGAGCGGGCACCATGAAGGAAAAAACCGAGCAGCACCAGCGCAAGCAGACCGAGCAGGAGCATCCGCCGGTTCCGAGCATCGACACCCAGGACCGCGTGGACGAAGCCTCCTACGACTCGTTCCCGGCCAGCGACCCGCCGGCGCACAACGCCAGCCGCGAAAAGCCGACAGCAAAACCCAGCTGATCGAGCTCGAGGCGAGGCGCAGGCTTGAGGGGCGATGGCGGCCCTTCGTCCGCCTCACCGCAGCCCAGGGCCCGACCTGCAGGAGCCGTCCTCAGCAAGCTTGATGATGACGCGCATGCGCGCTTGGGCATACGCTCATTGGAGGACGAGCCGGTCTTTCGATGCTGGGCATTGCCCAGCGGGCCAGATCGCGCGGTGGCGGACAGGGGATGAAAAATGCTCACAAGCAGCTTGCAGCGGCTGGGACAAACATCGTTTGTCCGCTTTGTCGAAGACCTGGTACGCATTGGTGTCATCGGTGCGTTTCCGTTCGCCAGTATCGCCTTGCTCGCCGTCGTGCTCTCGGTTCCCCAGGGCCAGGACGTGCTGCGGGTATTGCTTGAGAAGTCGCGCAACGAACACGACATCGCCGACCTGATCTGCCTGGCGCTCACCGCTTTGATGCAGTCGCTATCGGTCTGGTATTGCCTCAGATGGCTGCTCACCGGCCAGTTTTCGGGGCTGCCGCTGCAGATCCCGGAAGGACATTGGCTGCGCCGCTGGATTCCCCGTGTCGGCGGCGCTTCGATCCCGGCGTCAATCGCGCTCTCGCTGGCGTTTATCCCGAACCGGCATCCCGTCGACTGGATCTGGATCGGCGGCTTCATCGCGCTGGCCGTGGCGCTGATCGTGTTCTTCATCGGACGCCGGATGCTGCTGGACACGCTGGGCGATCAGCGCGCACAGGTCGCGCCGCACGTAGCGCTGCCACCCGGCACGGTTCGAATCATGGCCTGGGCGCTTGCGCTGAGCTTCGCGATCACGGGGATTTTCATCGCGTTTCCTGTCACCGCCCCACGCGCCCTTGGTGCAGCCGCTCTACTGCCATTGGCACTGGCCAGCATCAACCTGTTCGGAAGCATGCTGCTGACCTGGCTTCCATTGAAGAATGGCCTGCCGATACTCACGCTTGCGGTGCTGGTCTGGGCGACGATCTGCGGCCTGTTCAACGACAATCACCGCGTGCGCACGACTACTGCGCTGCCGGGGAGCCTCGAAACGGAGCAGCGTCCCACTCTCGAGGAACAGTTCGTCAGCTGGAGTGCTCGCCACAATGCCGACGGCTCAGCGCCCTACGTCGTCATCGCGACCGAAGGTGGCGGCATTCGGGCGGCGTTCTGGACGGCCGCGATTCTCGAAGAACTGTCGCATCGCATCCCGGGCCTGAGCAGCCGCATCTTCGCTGTCAGCGGCGTTTCCGGCGGCAGTCTCGGCGCCTCGGCCTGGCTGGCAAGCCTGCCGCCAACGGATCGCGCGGCGACCAGCGCATGCACGGCAACGCAGTCGCTGCAGGGCGACTACCTGGCTCCGGCGATCGCTGGCGTGCTGTTCGGCGACGCGATCCAGCGGTTTCTGCCGTTCAAGTTTCCGCGGCAGATACTGGACCGGTCCAGGGCGATCGAGGAAAGCTGGGCCGATGCCTTCGATCAATGCCCGGAACAGCGCATGTGGCACACTTTGCGGGAGATCTACTCGAAGTCGGTTGCGCCGGACCTGCCCTCGGTGTTCCTGAATACGACGATCGTCGAAACCGGCCAGCGCGCCATCCAGTCCAATGTCCAGGTCCAATTCGACGACGCCGTGGATCTGCAAGCCGCGAAGTTCTCGAGCGCCTATCAGCCGCTGGCCGGCGTTACCCACAACAGTGCGCGGTTCCCGCTGATCAGCCCCGCCGGCACGGTGCTTGAGTTCAATGGCAAGAAATGGGCGCCGCGTTATCGCGTCGTCGATGGTGGCTACTTCGACAACTCCGGTGCCGCCACGGCCTTCGACATCATCCATCAGCTCCAGACATCGAAGAGCGATGACGTCGGCAAGCGGCGCCCGATACTGCTGATCATCCGCAACGATGCCGACGCGGAGAATCTGTGTGCAACGCCAGACTGCAGGAAGCTGATCAAGGCGGCCGGCGACCAGAAAATCGCAGCCACACAGTTGGTAGAAAAAGAAAAAGCGAAACGCTGTTCAACTACGGCGGGAACCAAGCCAGGCAACGTCGGCCCCAGTTCGATTCTCCCGGAGACCTCGTCGATCATCCTGGGGCTCTACAACGCACGTTCCGCTCACGCCCGCCTGGCAGCACTGGCCGCGGTGCGCGAGCTAGCGCAATCGCGTGCCGACGCATCAGCGGACTCCGCGACACCGGCCGCCGTCTACGAACTGGCTTTTCACATGCCAGACCCCTGCTCCGACAACGACGTCGCGCCGCCGCTGGGCTGGGTACTGTCGAATGCTTCGCAGGCTACGATGAGAAAATCGGCGGCAACGCTCGCCAGCAGCATCGCCGATGACCTGGCGGCACTGCTGCATCTCCAAGCGTTCAAAGCTCCTTGGCCAGACGCAGGCCGCTGAACTGCCAGCGCGCGTCGGCGGGAAAGAAGTTGCGATAGCTGGAACGCAAATGCGAGCGCGACGATGCACAGGACCCGCCGCGCAGCACCCACTGGTTGCTCATGAATTTTCCGCTGTATTGGCCGACCGCACCGGGGCCTGCCCGGTAACCGGGGTAAGCGATATAGGGGCTCGCGGTCCAGCACCAGACCGAACCGTAGATCGGCTCTGACGAGTGTTCGGTGACGATGCGCGGATGCAGTTCGCCGTCGGGCTGGTCGGCGAACTGGCCGGTGATGCGCCGGCCCCGGGCGGCCTGCTCCCATTCGAATTCGGTCGGCAAACGTGCTCCGGCCCAGCGTGCGTAGGCATCGGCCTCGAAAAAGCCGATATGGCAAACCGGGCGCTGCGCGTCGATCGCGTGCGTGCCGTGCAGCGTGAACTCGGCATCGAGTGTGTCGTTCCAGTACAGCGGATGCTGCCAGCGCTGCGCTTCGACCTGCGCCCAGCCTTCGGACAGCCACAGGCGCGGATCGCGATATCCGCCGTCGCGGATGAACTCGGCGTATTCGCCATTGGTGACCACGCGCGAGGCCAGCGCATAGGGCCGCAGCAGGACCCGGTGGCGTGGACCCTCGTTGTCGAACGCGAAGCCACGACCGGCATGGCCGATACCGACGATCCCGCCTTGATGCTCGCGCCACCGGAACGGCGGCGCTTCCGCCGCCATCAGGTTCTGCGGCCGGTATTCCGGCATCAGCGGGTTCTGCGCGAACAGATGCTTGATATCGGTGAGCAGCAGTTCCTGGTGCTGCTGCTCGTGATGCAGGCCGAGTTCCAGAAAATCGACTGCGGCCGGTGGCAGTGAATCGCGCAGCAGACCCTCCAGCAGCAGGCGGTCGACGTAGTGACGATAGGCCATGACCTCGTGCACGCTCGGCCGCGTCAACAGGCCGCGCTGATGGCGCGGATGCCGTCCGCCCGCACCTTGATCATCGGAGTTGAACAGGGACTCGAACCGCGGATGGAATACCTGGTAGTCGGCGCAATAGGGTTTGAGCACGAAGGTTTCGAAGAACCAGGTCGTATGCGCGAGATGCCACTTGGCCGGACTCGCATCCGGCATGCTCTGCGCGCCAGCGTCTTCGCCCGACAGCGGCGCAGCGAGTTCCCGGGTATACGAGCGTATTCCCGCGAAACGCGCGGCCAGTGCTTCGTCGCGCGACGCAACGTCGATACGGTCGACCGCGACCGAAGGATTGAGCGGGGACATCAGCGCGCGCTCCGATGGTGCAGCCTGGCCAGCGCGGGCCTTGCGGTCTCCGGCAACTTGCCCGGCACACCGCGGCGTATCGCTCGATTTACAAGGCTCCGCATTTCGTCTCTCCTCACGAACGCGACTTTATAGGCACACGACATCTGCGCACACGACTACAGAGCAACCACCATGCCGGTGCTTATGGCTCGGTCTCGCAATGTTGCGTGCCGACGCCCGGGGGCAGTCGGTCCAGCTTAGTGGTAGCGTTTCGAACGCTGACCAGTATCTACCTTGGAGAATGTCATGATCGATCACGTCTACAAGTCTTTGGAGTTGACTGGCTCGTCCTCGAAGAGCAGCGACGACGCGGTCAAAACAGCGATCTCGCGTGCGTCAAAGTCCATTCGCAACATCAAGTGGTTCCAGGTGACGGATGTTCGGGGACATGTGGCTGACGGAAACGTGGCTCATTGGCAGGTCACGATCAAGGTCGGGTTCACTCTCGAAGAGTGAGCCCTGCAAAAGGCGAGCTTCACCCTCGGCGACACCCTCAGCGACGTTTGACAACATCGTTTCGTAGGACGGTCTTGCTGTTGTAGCGCGTGGCTGGGAATAGCGGCGAGGGTTGATGCCCTGTTTGCGGGCTCGCTCAGGCGCCCGTCTCGGGCTCTTCACTGTCCACCATGTCAGCGCCTGTGGCCATGGCGCGATGGTGTCGGCCCGGTTTTTGTTAGGCCTACGTTTGGATTCGACCCGCTATTGTTACGCCGGGCCCACAAAACGATGTTGCAGTGCAGCGTGATCGTACCGAAGACCAAGCCGATCTTTCCGGCAGCACGCTGCGGGCTCCAGGCAAGCCGGCACCGCAAGCCATGGTGCATATTAGTTACCAGCAAGATCATCCATCAGGAGAGTCCTTATGAAGAATCTGTCCTCAGCCGCCGACGTCGGCGCCGCGCGCGAAAATCTCGCCAGCGATTTCCATTCACTCGTCAATCATGCCGAAGAACTGCTGCATGCGACGACTTCGCTTTCCAATGAGACCGTCGATATGGCGCGGCAGAAACTCAACGACAGTCTGCGTCAGGTGAAAGCGCAGATCGGCCCGGTGCGCGACGCCGCTTACGAGCGCGGCAAGCTGGCGGTCGATACTGCGGTGACGTTCGCGCGCGAGCGCCCGTGGCAGACCGCTGCAATCGTCTGCCTCGCGGCACTCACCATCGGCTTCATCGGCAGTCTCGGCAGCAGGAAGTAAATGTCCGAGCCGCAGCCGCAGCAGAACGTCTCCGGGAAGCTGCAGGGCCTGGCGCAAGCCTTCCTGCAGTACGCCCGCGCGCGCGTCGATCTGCTGCAGCACGAATGGCGACAGGAGCAATCGCGGCTGTTGGGCCAGTTGGCACGTACCGGTATTTTCGCGCTCGGTGCGCTGATCAGCTTGCAGCTGATCTGCGCGTTCGTGCTGATCGCGTTCTGGGATACACCCTGGCGCCTGCATGCGGCCGGCGGACTCGTGCTGTTGTTCGGCAGCGTTACCGGCCTGGCCTGGCGCGGCATGCAGGGCGGTCGCGATCACGACAGCCAGGCGTTCTCCAGCACCATCGCCGCGTTCGACAAGGATCGGGAAATCTTCGATCGGCTGGCCGAGTTGCGCGACGAGGCCAAGAAGCCCGGGGAGCGCGCGCCGCCGTCACCGTCCGCGATCCCGGTCAGCCTTGCCGCGGCGAGGACGATCCCCGAGCCGACGCGATATTCCGACTCCGGCCGGTCCGCTGCGCATACGATCGAGCCGGCGCCACCGGCATCCCGAGCCAACGGCGCATCGACGCCGGCATCATCTCGCTCCTGAGGAAGACATGAGCCCCGCAACATCAGAAAAAGTGCCGGACGCAGTGCCCGCCCAATCGCTTTCCGACGCGGAACTGATCGCCAGACTGGATCGCAGCCGCAACGAGCTGATGGAAGCCGCGGGTGCGCTGCAAAAGCCGCTGCATACGGTGCAACGCGTCGAGAACCTGATGCGCACGGTATTGCCGCTCCTGCCGTATGCGGTGGCGGCCATCGCCGTGCTCGGCGTCGCCAGCTCGCTGCGCAGCGGCCGCAAGCTCAGACCGGTGCTGCTGATCGCCACCGGCCTGGATGTGTGGCGACTGTGGAAGAGTTACAAGCTGACTGCGGCCCTGCCCTCGCCGGGATCGGCGTCGGTGCACGCCACCCGTCGACCGGATAGCGCGCAGACGCGCACGACCGGTTATCCCTGAGGAGGATCGAACAATGAGTTTCTGGACCACAAGCAAAACCGTGCTGGCGCTGGTGTCGATCGGCATCCTGATGACGCCGGTACTGCGCCGCCTCGGCTACCTGCCACCGGAAAACAGCGAAGCACCGGCCGGCGACGAAGCCGCCGGCGGCAACCAGACCGGCGCTGCCGATGCCGCCCCACCGGAATTGAACCTGCCGCACAACGGCAGCGGCGGCGAAAGCGCTCCGCGTCACTAAGGATGCCACGCGGCTACTCGACGCTCTGATCGAAAGCCTTGCGCTTGCGGTACAGCGTCGAGCTGTCGATCTTCAGCAGCTTGGCGGCGGCTTCGAGGCTCGCGGTACTGGCGACCACGGCCTCGATATGTGCCCGCTCCAGATCTTCCAGGCTGACCGGATCGCCGGCGCGCAGGCCCTGGCCCAGGTTGGGCGTGATCCGCCCGAACGGCAGATGCTCGGGGCCGATCGCCTCGCCTTCGCAGATGATCACGGCGCGCTCCACCGCGTTGTGCAGCTCGCGAAGATTGCCCGGCCAGGTGTGCAGCGACAGCAGCGACGCCGCGTCCTTGCTGAAGCGGCGCGCCGGCCGGTCGTAACGCGCGGCCAGCTGCAGCAGGATTTTGCCGGCGATCGGCAGCACGTCTTCGCGGCGATCGCGCAGTGTCGGCAGCAGCAGCGTAACGACGTTGAGGCGGTAGTAGAGATCTTCGCGGAAGCGGCCTTCGGCCACCATCTTTTTCAGATCCTGGTTGGTCGCAGCGATCACGCGCACGTTGGCAGTACGCGTATGCGGGTCGCCGACCCGCTCGTATTCGCGGTCCTGCAGAAAGCGCAGCAGCTTGGGCTGCATCGGTATCGGCAGATCGCCGATCTCGTCGAGGAACAGCGTGCCGCCTTCGGCGATCTGCACACGACCCTGACGGCTGTCGGTGGCACCGGTGAACGCGCCGCGGACATGGCCGAACAGCTCGCTGGTCAGCAGTTCGGCCGACAACGAGGGACAGCTCACCGTCGCGAATGCCGCCTCGCGGCGCGGACTCATGTCATGGATCGCGCGCGCCAGCACGCTCTTGCCGGTGCCGCTTTCGCCGAGCAACAACAGCGTTGCATCGGTACCGGCGACGCGGCGGCCCAGATCCAGCGTGGCCGACAAAGCCGGATTCGCGGTGCGCAGATCGAGCTGGCGATCGCGACCGCGATCGTTCTCCAGCGCGAGCACACGTTGTTCCAGCCGGCGCGCCTCGACCTGCTGCGCGACCGCGTGCGACAACTGGCTGGGATCGCAGGGCTTGACCAGGTAGTCGGCGGCGCCGACCCGGATCGCCGACAGCGCGGTGGCGACGTCGTCGGTTGCGGTGGCCATGATCACACGCATCCACGGCGCCCATTCGCGCAACTTTGGCAGCAGATCCAGGCCCGAGTCTTCACCCAGGTCCAGATCGAGCACGCAGGCGTCGAACACATTGCGGCCCAGCGCCGCTTCGGCTTCCGCGGCCGAGCGCGCGGTGCTGACGCGGTGGCCGTCTCCCTCAAGACAGCGACGGAACAGGCGCAGGATCCCACCGTCATCATCGACCAACAGGATGTTGGCGCCCCCAAGCTCGACACTCATCTTTTCACGACTCCGTACTTGGGCTGCGCCGTCGATGCGGCGCTGAGCATTATGGCATTGGGCTAATCCGATCCAGCGCTCAGCGCCCCGCGCTGCAAATCAGCCTGCACGCCATTTTGTCCTTGCAAGCTGCACGCCGGATGAAGCACATGCAAAGAGGCACCCTAACAACAACAAGCACTTAGTTCGGATCTGCCGCTGGCACGAAGCGTGAGACAAGCAGAGCGTAGTCCCCCAGGTCGCGTTCACCGACCCGTACGCGACCTAAGCCCGCTAAGGGGCGGAGCCTCCTCCGCCCCTTTTTTTGCCCGCGATTCGGCGCGTCGATGCAGTTGACGCAGGCGGCCTGCAAACTGCGCGGGCTGACGCTTCCGTATCGGCGATTCGCAGGCGTTCCAGGCGATGCGCGCTCTAAAAAAGTCCATCAGAACAGATGACTAGGCTCCGGCACGGAGCTTGAGGCGAGAGCTGCGCCCATGCGCACGTCTATCGCCACTGCCGAGATCCCTAGCCGTACCGCGACCCAGCTGACGGCAGGACTGCTGTCAGCCGCCGCCATTGCCGATGGCATGTATCTGCTGGCCGGATGGCCGCTGCCGGACATAGCGGCATTCTGGCTGTTGAACCTGTATCTGCTGACCGGCCTGCTGCTGCTGCCGCTGCTGCTGCAAGGTCGCCGGCGCGCCGTGCCACGGCTCGTTGCAATGGCACTGTGCGCCGCCAGCCTGGGCACGCGCCTGGGCAGCAGCGCGGCAGTGGATGCGTCGGGCCTGCCTCATCTGCTGCTGATGATGGCGGCGCTGCTGAATCTGAGACCGTTATCACTGGTGCCCGGCCCGCTCGTCGCCGACCGCTCCGCCACCGTATCGAACATCCAGAACTGAAGGACAAGGCGCAGTGCCAGGTTCGACTCGGCGTTTTGGATTCATCGAGATTACATATCGCTTTCACGAAGCCGCCACATCGGACACCTAAGATCACTTTGGGCGCGACTTTTTTGCGTCACGGTATCGTAACGTCCAGGCTGACAACTGATCGTGGAAAATGAGCAATACGTCGTCGCCGTCCTGATCGGGCTTGTTCTGCTCCGCTTGCTGGCCCGACGTCTCCGCCTGTCTCTCGCCAAACACCCCTCATTGCGCGGTCACGCGAAGATGTCGCGCCGGGTCGCCGCGCTGCTCAGCTTTTTCGACTACGACGCGGAACGCTATTTCAGCAGCGATCTCGCTCCTGCCGAAGTCGCAGCGCAGCGACGCTCCGGCATGGAACGTCTGCGGCAACAAGTCGTCGCCAGGTCGCCGACGACCCTGGCTTTCTGTGAATCGCTGGAAAGCAGCATCTCGGATGTGCAGTTCACCAGCCAGCACCGGGTTCCCTTTCCATACCGCAACCTGCTTCCGCAGGAATTGAAAAGCGGCAGCGCGGTAACGCGCTCGCAGGAAACCCGCGTCTGCGATCTGGACGGAAACTGGCGCTACGACGTTTCCGGTTCCTACGGGGTCAACGTATTTGGCTATGACTTCTACAAGGAATGCCTGAGCGAGGGCTATTCGGCAGCCGCCGACCTGGGCGCCGTTCTCGGCCCCTATCATCCGGCAATCCGCGAAAACGTCACCGCGCTCAAGGCAATATCCGGCCTGGACGAAGTGTCGTTCCACATGTCCGGTACCGAAGCGGTGATGCAGGCGGTGCGCCTCGCGCGCTATCACACCGGCAAGACCCATCTGGTCAGACTGTGCGGCGCGTATCACGGCTGGTGGGATGGTGTGCAGCCCGGCGTCGGCAATCAGCGCCGCGTCAACGATGTCTACACGCTGGCGGATCTGAGCCCTCGCACACTGCAGGTGCTGGAGACCCGGAACGATATCGCCTGCGTGCTGATCAATCCGCTGCAGGCGCTACATCCGAACGCGGACGCACCCGGCGACGCGACCCTGGTCAGCAGCGATCGAAGCACCGCGTTCGACCGCGCAAACTATTCGCGCTGGCTCGCGAGCATCCGCGACATCTGCACGCGGCGCGGAATCGTGCTGATCTTCGACGAGGTGTTCACTGGGTTTCGGCTCGCTTATCGCGGCGCCCAGGACTACTTTTCGATTCAGGCCGACATGGTCACCTACGGCAAGACTTTGGGTGGAGGCTTGCCGGTCGGCGTGCTCTGCGGCCGCGCGGCCCTGATGAAACGTTTCAAGGAAGCGCAGCCTGCCAACATCTCTTTCGCGCGCGGCACCTTCAACTCGCATCCGTACGTGATGACCTGCATGGCGGCATTTCTTCAGCGGGTCCGCCTCCCGCAATACCAGGAACTCTATGCGCAGGCCGATACGCTGTGGAACACCCGGGTCGAAAACCTCAACCGGGATCTGGCCGGCGCGGAGCTGCCGGTACGGCTCGCCAATCTGCACAGCATTCTGACCATCCTTTACACAGCACCATCGCGCTACAACTGGATGCTGCAATTCTACCTGCGCGCCGAAAGCCTGGAGCTCAGCTGGGTCGGTAGCGGGCGGATGATCATGAGCCTGAACTATTCAGACCGCGACTTCGCCGAAGTGGCAAGGCGCTTTCAGCGCGCCGCGCAGCAGATGAAAAACGACGGCTGGTGGTGGAGCGCGCCGCATCTGAGCAATCAGTGGATCAAGCATCAGATGCTGAAGGACATGCTGGCATACCGTTTCAAATGGCTGACCGGCAAGCGCGAGGCATCGGCAAACGGTGCACCGACGGCGATCGGGGAAAGCCGCTGACATGGCCGGTCGAACCAGTCTTCAGCATGCGACTTTCCGCGACGATCTGCACGCGGAGTTCAAGCGCTACCTGATGGCGGAAAGTGCCCGCTTCGATCGGGCCGAATGCCTACGCATCGATTTCCACTGCCATGATCACAACAGCGACGTACCCGACGAGCTCTGGGGACGCATTCTCGGCTTGCCGGAAACCTGGCTGAAGACGAGCAAATTGGTGAAGTGCCTGCAAGGCAACGGCAGCGACGTGCTGACCATCACCAATCACAACAACGCACGCTCGTGCTGGAAACTGCTGGAAAAAGGCCTAGACGTGCTCGTCGGCGCGGAGTTCACCTGCTTCTTCCCGGGCCACGATCTCTATCTGCACGTGCTCACCTATGGCTTCACGCCGGAGCAGGAAGCCGTCCTGAACCGCAAGCGCGCCGACGTCTACGATTTTCTGCGCTATGCCGCCGAGCACGATATCCCGGTCATACAACCGCACCCGCTGTATCTCTATACCCGGCAGCCGGGCATCAATCCGGAGCTGTACGAAAAGCTGGCGCTGCTGTTCCAGAACTTCGAAGTGCTCAACGGGCAGCGTGATGTCTGGCAAAGCGTACTAACGCTGCACTGGGCGCAGGGCCTGACCGAAGAGAAGCTGCGGCGCTACAGCCGCAAGCACGGTATCGATGCTACGGATTTCGGCGTTTCGATCGAGCGCGCCAAAACACTGACCGGCGGTTCCGATGACCACATGGGACTTTCCGCCGGGCAATGCGGATCGTCGCTGTGGGTTCCTGATCTGGCGCGGCGGCTGCGGGATACCGCAGCGTCGACTCTCGCTCTCGAAGCCCTGCGCGCGGGCCGGGTCGCTCCCTTCGGGGACGTCGGAGAGAACCAGAAGCTCAACATCGCGTTGCTGGACTACTTTGCCCAGGCCGCGACACGCATCGAAGATCCGGGCTTGCTGCGGATGCTGTTCCACCGCGGCGAACTCAAGGACAAGGTCGCCTGCTTCGCCGTGGCCAATGCACTGCTGGAGCTGAAGAAGCACAAAAAGACGCAGATGTTCGTGTCCTTCGTACACGACGCGCTTCACGGCAAGAAGCCGGACTGGCTGGTTCGATGGAACGTGTCGAAAGACTACCGGTTCTGCGTCAAACACCTGGAAAAGATCGCCGACAGCCGCAGAGACGCACCGGACCAGTTCGTCCCAGCGGTAAACGAGGCCGTCGCCGACATGTTCCGGGGACTCAGCAAGCTCGCGATCAAACGCCTGCGTGCCTCGATTCCGAAGTCGGACGATCTGCTGAGCGACCTTTCGACCGAGTCGCTGATCCGCAGCTTCGAGATACCGAGTCAGCTCAGCGCCATGCTGCTGGGCTCTACGGCAAGCGGCAAGAAGTCCGGCAAGCTGGATTTCAAAGAGCTGCTCGACCAGCTTGCGTTTCCGGCGCTGATCGGCGTGGTGCTGGCCGGCGCCCAGTTCGCCAGTACTCGGGCGCTCTACGAGAACCGCGAATTTCTGAATACCTTCGCCCGCCAGCTGGGCCGCAGTCAGCATCCGCAACGCGCGCTGTATCTCACGGACACGCTGCGCGACAAGAATGGCGTATCCAATTCACTGTCCGGAAAACTGGCCGAGATCCAGCGCAAGGATCTGCCGATCGATTTTCTGATCTGCCACGCGGACGCCGCGCCCGAACCACAGCTCCATGTGGTTCAGCCACTGGCCGAGTTCAGTTTCCCGAAGTTGGCGGAGCAGACCTTCCGCATACCGGACCTGCTGGAAATCGCCAACATCTTCTACCGCGGAGGCTACGACCGCATCGTCTGCTCCACCGAGGGCCCGATGGTCGTCGTCGCGCTGTTCCTGAAGCACATGTTCAATGTGCCTGCGCATTTCTTCATGCACACCGACTGGATGGATTTCCTGCGCCACACCACCGATCTGAATCAGCACGAACGCGACCGCATCCGGCGCCTGCTAAGGACGCTCTACCACCAGTTCGACAGCGTATTCGTGCTCAATTCCGATCATCGCGCCTGGCTGACCGGTCACGAGATGGGGCTTGCAGAAAGCGCCGTGCATCTGACGGCGCATCACACCGAACCCGCGACCTTCAACGTCGTCGCGACGCGCAAGTCCGAGCTGATTCCGGGTGCCAACGCCAGTACTCCGGTGCTGTTTACCGCATGCCGAATCAGCAAGGAGAAGGGCGTACTGGAACTGCCCGAGATCTATCACCAGGCCCGGCTTGCGATTCCTGATCTGAAGCTGGTGATTGCCGGCTCCGGTCCCGCGGAGAGCAAGCTTCGCAAAGCCCTGCCGGAAGCCACGTTCCTCGGCTGGGTCGACCGCCAGCAGCTCGCGCAGCTGTACGCAGGCCTGGACCTGTTCGTCTTCCCATCGAAGTTCGACACCTTCGGCAACGTCATTCTCGAAGCATTTTCACAGGGCATGCCAGTGCTGGCCTACAACTGCAAGGGCCCGAAGGACATTATCCAGAATGGCCGCAACGGCTATCTGGTGGACAGCATCGACGCGATGTCCGAGCGCATCGTGCAGCATTTCGAGAGCCGCGAACGCCATGCCGCGATGCGGCGCGAAGCCCTCAAGCGCGTTGCGGACTACCAGGCCGAACCGATCATGCGCCAGTTCCTGCAGGACCTCGGGCTGCAAGGGCCCGCGGAGAGGGTCGCACAGCGGACCGCGGCCTGAACCATGACCACCATCCTGCAATCTCTGAGTCAGCATGAACAGCTCAATTTCCTGCTGACGAATCGAATTCCGCGACGCGCCCTGACCCAGTTCATGGGCTGGTACAGCCGTATCGAGAATCGCTCGCTGACGCGTGCGTCCTTGCGCCTGTGGCGGACGTTTGCCGCGGACCTGGATTTGGAGGAAGCCGAGCAGCGCGAATTTGCGAGCCTGCACGACTGCTTCACCCGGCGCCTGAAGCCAGGCGCCCGTACCATCGATGCGCGAGCGGATATCGTTGTAAGCCCCTGCGATGCCATCGTCGGAGAATGCGGCAGCATCGACGGAACCCGGGTGTTTCAGGCCAAGGGCTTCCCCTATGAACTCGGCGAGCTGATGCCCGATACCGGGCTGCAAGAGCGGTATCGCAACGGCCGCTACGTCACGCTGCGGCTGAAATCCAGCATGTATCACCGCTTTCATGCGCCGGTGGCGTGCACAGTCGACGACATCACTTACATCTCGGGCGACACCTGGAACGTCAATCCCGTCGCCCTCAGGCGCATCGAAAAGCTCTACTGCCGCAACGAGCGCGCGGTGGTTCCGCTCAGCCAGTTGGCGACAGCCGGCAGCGTGTGCTTAGTTCCGGTTGCCGCGATTCTGGTGGCCAGTATGAAGTTCCACTGCCTGCCCGACGATCTCGATTTGCACTACCAGGGCCCGAACCGCATCCGCTGTTCCGCGCGCTACAAAAAGGGCGAAGAAATGGGCTATTTCCAGCATGGTTCGACGATCATCGTGTTCGCAACTTCAAACTACCTGCTGTCGGCGGGCGTATGCCAGGGCCAGACCATTCGCATGGGCCAGGCGCTGCTGACCGACACAGCCGCCGCCGCGCAGCAGCGGGCATCGAACCATTCAGAAGAATCGCCCAGCCGTGAAACGCTGGACTGAACGCGCACCTCGCCATCATCATCCGGAGCCTGCCATGACCTTTCTCGAAGAGCTGCACCAGCAACGCTGGGACGACCACCGCTACTACCATCACAGCCGGATCAACCAGACCCTGCATCTGGTCAGCGCCAGCTGCTTTCTGGTCAGTTACGTGCTGCTGTTCATCAACCCGGTACTGGCCGTCATGGTGGGCTGGTTGCTGGCGATGATCCTGCGCCAGATCGGCCACTTCTTCTTCGAGCCCAAAACCTACGACGAGGTCAACCACGCCAGCCATCAGTTCAAGGAGAGCGTGAAAGTCGGCTACAACCTGCAGCGCAAGATCGTGCTGCTGAGCATCTGGATTCTGGTGCCGATGGTGCTCTATGCCGAGCCCTCGTTCTTCGGATTCTTCGATTCGGCAGAAATAAATCGCGGACTGGTCTACAACACCTCGGTGCTATGGCTAATCGTCGGCATCGGCGCGGTGCTGTTTCGCACGGTCCAGCTGTTTTTCCTGAAGGGCGTGCAATCCGGTTTGGTGTGGTGCACGAAAATTCTCACCGACCCTTTCCACGACATCAAGATCTACCATCGCGCGCCGTATTTCATCGCCAAGGGCGCGATGTACGACGATATGAAGGAATGGTATTCCGAGCGTCCGGTCTAAGATGTACTTGCCAGCGTCTCGATCCAGGTGCGCCGATCAATAGCGCGATGACGACGCTGGTGATGCTGCCCGGTCTGGACGGAACCGAGGTCACCGCGACCATCCTGTGTGCCTCATTCGTCACAGCGCCGCATCCCGGACTGATCCCTTTCCGCGGCGTGCTTCGGTCGCCGCTGGTGGCCGTCGTTCGCGCGATACGACGCAGCCGCCTGCTGATCCCGGGTTATGCCAGCAAGGAATTGCGCCAGGCCAAGGCCAGGACCTGGAGACGTGTGGGCTCCACGGCGCTCGCGGCACGCTCAAGGGCGGTACTGCAGGTCGATGCTCGGCCGCAGCTGCAGTCGTGCCGTGCTCCACTGCTGTATCTGGTATCGACACACGACGAAGTGGTAGGCCGGTCCAGCCTGGATCAGATCCGGACGCTCGCCCCGCAGGCGCGGGTCGAGCAGATCGAGGGCAAGCATCTCGCACTCTTCACTCACCCGCGTACCGCGGCCGCCAGCATCACGGGGTTCTTGTCGGGTCGGGACGAGACCTGCGGAGCGCCCGCATGAATGACCCGCTGAATCTCGAGCTGCAGCCTCGCCTCCACGGCGAAACGATCTCCCTGGCTCCCCTGCGAGCCGACGATTTCGAAGCCCTGTACGCAGTGGCTTCAGACCCGCTGATCTGGGAGCAGCATCCCGATCCGCTGCGGTATCAGAGGCCGGTATTCGAACAATTCTTCTCCGATGCGCTCGCGTCCGGCGGCGCGCTGGTCATTGTCGACACGGCGTCGGGTCGGGTCATCGGCTCGTCCCGCTACTACGAATGGATGCCGGCGGATCGGGAGATCGCGATTGGCTATACCTTTCTGGCCCGGAGCCATTGGGGCGGGCGAACCAACCTTGAGGCGAAGTGGCTGATGATCCGTCACGCATTCCGTCGCGCAGAAATCGTCTGGTTTCACGTCGGCAAGAACAACTGGCGTTCGCGCATGGCCATGAAGAAGATCGGTGGAGTCTTCTCCCATGAGGCACCCAAGGAGTTGAATGGCCGTGTGCGGGACTATGTCTTCTTCAAAATCGAGGCGCCGCTGGAACTATAGAGAATGGCCAAGGTGATCCGAATGCCCGACGGTAGCGCAGCAAAACGAGCCAAACCTCTGAGGGCGATGCTCCGGAGCTTTACGGTACAGAGCAAAGCCGGGTTTTTACGCATCGATCCCGGGGCGCGTCACGCGCTCAATATTCGTGCAGCACAGCATCGGCCGATGATCGAGCTTTTTTACTTCGATGCCGGTGGCGGGCATAGGAGCGCATCGACGGCGCTGCTGCAGGTGATCACGCAGTCCTATCCGCAGTGGCAGGTCACTCTGGTCAATCTGCAGGAGTTGCTTCAGGACATTGATCCCGTACATCGCCTGTCGAAATTCCAATCTCAGGACGTCTATAACGCCATGCTGAAGCGTGGCTGGACTGGGGCAACAACGGTGATCCTGAGAGCCTTGCAGCAAGGCATCCGCGCCCTATCGCCCTTGATGGAAATGCAGCTGCGTCGACATTGGCAACAGAGTAAACCCGATCTGGTCGTGTCGCTGATCCCGAATTTCAACGGGGTGATGTTTCGCGCCTTGCGCGATGTGCTGCCAACAGTTCCCTACATCACCGTGATGACCGATCTGGCCGATTCTCCGCCGCGTTTCTGGCAGGAAGCCCAGGATCAGTACCTCGTCTGCGGGACCGAAAAGGCAATGCGCCAGGCACGGGCAATCGGCTATCGGCCGAACCGGATCTTCCGCGTGTCCGGCATGGTGTTGAAGCCGCAGTTCTATCAAAGCGTCGATCCGTGCGCCGTATTGACACGCCAGGCAATCGGTCTGAATGACGCCCGCCCGGTGGCCCTGATCATGTTCGGCGGTTACAGCGCGGATACCGCTCTGCAGATCGTCCACACGCTGCGCGACGACCATCCTTCGGTGCAGACGATCGTGATGTGTGGACACAACGAAGCACTGAGGCGGAAGCTCCAGGGGATCGACGGCTGCCATGCCGTCGGATTCACATCGGACGTGCCGTCCTACCTGCGCCTGGCCGACTTCTTCATTGGCAAGCCGGGGCCCGGAAGCATCAGCGAGGCACTCCATATCGGACTGCCGGTCATCGTCGAACGAACCCGTAAAACAATGACACAGGAGCGCTACAACACGGTTTGGATTGAAGAGCAGAAGATCGGCATTGTCGTCACAGGGTTCGACAAAATCAGTTCGGCCGTTGAAAAGATGTTGCGCAGGAATGTTCTGGCCAGGTTTCGCGCCAATGCGGCAAGGCTCGACAATCAGGCACTGTTCGAAATACCGAGGATATTCGATCAGATCCTCGCGGATCACTCCGCTGCCGCGCACGCCGTCGCAGTGAGCGCGGCCATCAGGCCCCGTGTCGAGGCCGGTTAGACGCTTGAGAATCGACGCTCGCCGCCAGCGTTGACTGGAGGCAACGAGCACTTACGAGCACTCACGACACTACGGTCGCGAATCCAGTTTGTCCGGCAAGTCGCCGGGCGCCGCGTCGATGATGGTGGCATGAAGCAGCTCGCGATTGGCCTCACCCAGTTTTGGGGCGTCGGCGAGCCGTGGCACTGCGGCGTCGACGAACTTCACCGCGCAGGCCGACGCCGGCCCGCCTGCTGCCCGCTCGACCATGCCGCGCGCGACGATCTGCGGGTGGAGCATGGCCTCCTCCGGTTTCAGCACCGCGCACGCACAGCAGTCAGCGGCGCTCAGCAGTGCATCCCAGTGTTCGCGCGTGCGTGTCTTGAACAGCGCCACCAGTTCGGCCGCGGTGCGCTCCGAACTGCCGTCGGCGACCAGGTCGGGACGCTCGACAGCCGCGCAGAACGCCGCCCAGAACTTGGGCTCCAGCGCGCCGACCGCGACATGTCCGCCATCGGCGCATTCATAGACCGCGTAGCGTGCCAGGCCGCCGCTGAGCATGTCGTTGCCGCGCGGTCGCGACCGGCCGTCATGACGGATCGCGACCATCGCCATCAGGTTCAGCGCGAAGCTGCCGTCGAGCAACGAGGCGTCGACAAAGGCGCCGGTACCGCTGCCGCGCGCACCTATCACCGCGGCCAGGATCGCCGATGCGCAATGCAGCGCGCCGCCGGCCAGATCGGCTATCGGGATGTTCGACATCGCCGGCGCCTGGCCGGCGTCGCCGCTCTGGTCGAGCAGGCCGGAAATCGCCTGCGCATTGAGGTCGTGACTGGCCGCATCGCGCAGGGGTCCGTACTGACCGTAGCCGGTCAGCGCCGCGTAGACCAGCTTTGGATTGCGGCTGCGCAAGGTCTGATAGCCGCAGCCTAGCCGGTCCATCACGCCGGGCCTGAAAGACTCCAGCAGCACGTCGGCGGTGTCGATCAGGCGCAGGAACGCGGCAAGCCCGTCGGCCCGGCGCAGATCCAGGGTCACCGAGCGTTTGCCGCGATTGACCAGCTCGAACAGCTGCGGCTCCAGCGAGCGCCCGTAGTCGCCGCCGTCGGGCTCCTCGACCTTGATCACTTCCGCGCCGTACTGCGCCAGCAGCAGCGAGCAGTAAGGGCCGGGCAGCAGCCGCGACAGATCGATGACGCGGACACCGGCCAGCAGGGAGTTCATCGTGCTCATCGCTTCAGACTCTAGTGCTCGACCACCAATGCCGCCGTCGGCGCTTTCGCGGCGCGGATCTTCGCGTAGTCGCGGCCGATGTACAAATACGCAGCCGGCACGATGTACAGCGTGAACAGCGTGCCGATGAACATACCGGCCGCGATCACCAGGCCGATGCAGAACCGCGAAGCCGCACCGGGGCCGGACGCGGACAGCAGCGGCACCATGCCGATCACCAGCGCGGCGGTGGTCATCAGCACCGGTCGCAGGCGGATCGAGGCGGCCTCCTCGATCGCGTCACGCTTGGCCATGCCCTGCTGCTGCAGCTTGTTGGCGAACTCGACGATCAGGATGCCGTGCTTGGAGATCACGCCGATCAGCGTCACCAGACCAACCTCGGTGTAGATGTTCAAGGTCATGCCGGGGAAGTGGGTCAGCTGCATGCCGTTGGTGATCGAGAAGATGTTGATCAGCAGCAGTGCGCCGCAGATCGACATCGGCACCGTCACCAGCATGATCAAGGGATCGGTGAACGACTCGAACTGCGCGGCCAGCACCAGATAGATCACGATCAGTGCGAATGCGAAGGTCAGCAGCAGCGCTGAACCTTCCTGCTTGAACTGGCGCGAGGCACCGGCATAGTCGAGCTGGTAGCCGCTGGGCATGATTTCCTGCGCCGTCTTCTCAAGGAATGCCAGCGCATCGCCCTGGGTCACGTCAGGGCGCGGCACCGCAATGATGCTCACCGAATTCAGCTGCTGCGAGTGCTCGATCGAACGCGGCACGACGCGCTCACTGACTTTGACCAGCGTGGATATCGGCACCAGTTCGCCGCTTGCGGCGCGCGTGTAGAAGCCGTCGATCTGGCCGGAATCGAGCCGGCCGGCTCGCTGCACCTGTTGGATCACCTTGTACGAGCGGTTGTCGTAGGAGAAGCGGTTGACCTCGCCGCCGGCGAACAGGGCCGACAGGTCGGCGCTGAGCTGCTGCATGCTCACACCCATCAGCGCGGCCTTGTCGCGGTCGATATCGATAACCGCCTCAGGCCTGTCGATGCGCAGGTTGGGCGCGGCGTAGAAGAACTTCTTCGAGGCCATCGCGCGGCCGACCACTTCGTCGGCGACGCGCGACATCGCGACCGGATCGGCGGTGGACTTGAGCACGAACTCCACCGGATAACCCTGTCCCGGCGTCGGCAGTGCCGGCGGCTGGATGCCGGCGAAGCGCACGCCGGAAATCTCGGCCATTTTCGGCATCAGCCCGGCCAGCACCTGATCCGTCGGCTTCGGATGCTGCTTCCAGGGCTTCATGATCATGCCCATAAAGCTCTGGTTGGTATTGCCGCCGCTGCCGATCGTGAAGCCGAAAATACGGTCGATGCTGGGATCGGCCTTGGCAACCTTCTGCACCTCCATGAAGTAGCGGTCCATGTACTCCATCGTCGAGTAGCCATCAGTCTCGATGATCGCGAACGCGAACCCGAAGTCCTCCTGCGGCGCCAGCTCGCCGGGCGTAGAAAACGCCAGGGCGAAACAGGACGCAAATACGATCGCCCCGAATACACCGATCACGTGCACGGTGTTCAGAGCGCCGTGCAAACGCTGCTTGTAGCCATGGCGCCAGGTCTCGAACTTGCCGTCCAGGTACAGCGCCAGCTTGTTGGGCTTGACGCCGTCGCCGCCGTGCGTGGAGCGCAACAGCTTGCTGCACATCATCGGCGTCAGTGTCAGCGCGATGACGCCGGAGATGAACACGCTCGCGGCCAGCGTGAATGCGAACTCCGAGAACAGCTTGCCGGTAATGCCGGTCAGAAAGCCGATCGGCGCGTACACCGACACCAGTGTGATCGTCATCGCGATCACCGGGCCGACCAGTTCGCGCGCGCCGCGGATGCTGGCGTCCAGCGGCGTCATGCCGTCCTCCATATGCCGGTGGATGTTCTCCATGACGATGATCGCGTCATCGACGACCATGCCGATCGCCAGCACCATCGCCAGCAAGGTCAGCAGATTGAAGCTGTAGCCGAGCACCAGCATGAAGAACACGCCGCCCATCAGCGACAGCGGCACGGTGACCGCCGGGATCATTGAATTACGGATCGAGCCGAGGAACAGGAAGATCACGACGATGACGATGATCATCGCCTCGGCCAGGGTCTTCTGCACTTCCTTGACGGCGTCGCGCACGTAGTCGGTGCCGTCATACGCGATGCGCGCCTCCAGGCCTTGCGGCAGATTCTGATGCACGCTCGGCCACATGTCCTTCACCGCCTGGGTCACTTCGAGCACGTTGGCATCGGGCCGGGCCTTGATACCGATGAACACCGCGCTCTGCAGGTTCCAGGTGGCGCCGCCATCGTAGCTGGACGAACCGAGCTGCACGTCGGCGACATCCTTCAGCCGCGTGACCGAAGCGCCGTCGGTCTTGACCACGAGCTGCTCGAAGTCCTCGGGCTTGCGCAGATCGGTGCGCGCGGAAATGCCGATGCGCACGTCGGCGCCCTTGGTTTCGCCGACTGCCGCAATCACGTTCTGGTTACGGATCTGCGCCGTCACCTCACCCGCGGTGAGATTGTGCGCAGCGAGCCGGTCACCCCTGAGCCAGACGCGCAGCGCGTAGTCGAAGCCGCCCTGCAGGTCCGCGCGCTGCACGCCGGGTATCGCGGCCAGCTGCGGCAGCACGATACGCGTCACGTAGTCGTTGATCTGGCTGGCATCCAGCACATCGGAGTAAAACGACAGGTACATCGACGCGGTGCCACCGGCCTCGGTCAATTCGACCACCGGGTCGTCCGAGGCCTGTGGCAACTGGCTGCGCAGCTTGTTGACCTTGGCCGAAATCTCGGTGATCGCCTCGTTGGGGTTCTTGTTCAGGCGCAAGTTCGCGGTGATCGTGCTCAGGCCCTGGGCGGAGCTCGACGTCAGGAAGTCGATGCCGTCGGCAGTCGCGATCTCGCGTTCCAGCGGGGTAGTGATGAAGCCTTCCATCAACGAGGCGTCGGCGCCCGGATACGCGACCGTCACGTTGACCTGCGCGTTCTGCAGGTACGGATATTCGCGGATTGTCAAGGTGGTCGCCGCGCGCAGGCCGAGCAGCAGGATCACCAGACTGATAACCGATGCCAGCACCGGCCGCTTGATGAAGATGTCGGTGAAATGCATTTCAGCTCTCCGCCGGCTTCGGGTTCAGATCGAGCTCGGGCTGGATCCAGTTGATGACGATGATCACCGGCTGTTCGTTGCAGCCGCCCGACAAGGATTTCGGCATTCTCATCTCAGCTCTCCGCAGGCTTCGGGTTGAGTTGCAGCTCGGGCTGGATCGAGTTGTTGATGATCACGGGCTGTTCGTTGCGCAGCTTCAGCAGGCCGGAGGTGGCGACCTGCTCACCGGGCTTGAGGCCGTCGATCACCGCAACGAAATCGCCGCGCACTTCGCCGAGTTTGACGAAGCGCTGGATCACGATCAGATCGGCAGCCGGCGGCGAGGCCGGGCCGGCAGCGGCCTTCTTTGCGGGCTCGGCAGCATCGCTGCCCGGCGTCGCCGCAGGCTTCTTTTGGACGACGAAAACCGCGGTGCCATACGAGCTGTAGCTGATCGCGGTACGCGGCACCACCAGCAGATTGCGCTCGCCCGGCAGCGCCAGCTTGACGCGGCCGAACTGGCCCGGCGTCAGCTTGCGATCCGGATTGGGCATACGCGCGCGCAGCTTGAAATTGCGCGTCGCCACGTCCACGCGCGGCTCGATCGCCAGCACCGCGCCGTCGAATGCATTGCCCGGATACGAGTCGACCGTAACCGCGACCTTGAAGCCCGGCTGCACCACGCCGACGTACTGCTCGGGCAGATCGAAATCGAACTCGATGGGATCGACCGACTGCAGCGTGACGATCGCGGTGCCCGGCTGCAGGTACTCGCCAACGGTGACCCGGCGAATGCCGAGCTGGCCGGCGAACGGTGCGCGGATATCCTTCTTCGCCAGCAGCGCGGTCTGCGACTGTACCGCCGCTTTGGCGGCGTTGGCTTCGGAGACCGCAGCGTCGTAATCGGACTTGGCAATCGCCTCGAGTTTGAACAGTTTCTCGCGGCGTACACGGTTGAGTTCGCTCAACTCGGCATTTGCCTTGAGCCGGTTCAGCTCGCCGAGTTCGGAGGCGGAATCCAGAGTCAGCAGGCGCGCGCCCTTGGCGACTTGTCGCCCCGATTCGAACAGCACCTGGGTGACGATGCCACCGACTTCGGCGGTCACGTCGGCGCCATTGACCGGCACCAGCGTGCCGATCGCCTCGAGCTTGTTGTCCCAGGTCATGGCCTGAACCGCGCCGGCCGACACCGTTGCCGCCGGCACCGGCATCGAGTCGACGTACTGGTTCATCATCTTGGTCATGAAAAGCTTGCCGCCGAACACGGCGCCGAACACCAGCACGCATGCCACCAGCACGATGATCATTCTCTTGGTCATATCCGCTTTCCCAGCCTTTTCGTGTTGCCGCTTGCGATCCGCGCAGGAACCGCTGTGGTATAGGTCGATCAGTTCTTCAAGTCGTTGTTCTGCTGCGCCTGCGGCGCCAGCAGCAGCGCGTCGATCTCGGCGAAATCGCGCTCGCTCAGGCGACCAACGGTCTGCTTGAGCTGCAGCAGGTTCAGCAGCAGGTTGTAGCGCGTGGTCGACAGGTCGAGCCGCGCCTGCACCAGCTGACTCTGCGCATTGAGCACGTCGGTGATGGTGCGCGTGCCGGCGTCGTAGCCGTTACGCGTCGCCGCCTGCGCGGCTTCCGCCGAGGTCACCGATTTCTCATAGGCGCGGTTCTCGATGTACGCGGTCTCGACGCTGCGGAACAGCTGCCGGGTCTCGCGCTCGGTTTCGCGCTGGATGCGCTCGAAATCCGCCGCAGCAGCGCGCTGCTGCGCAGCCGCCTGACGCAGACCGGCGCGGGTCGCGCCACCCGCGTAGATCGGTATGTTGAGTTCGACGCCGATGCGCGCATCGTCGGTGCGTGAGCCGAACGCGTAGTGGCTGGTGTCGTCGCGGCCGGCGCTGCCGACCAGATCCAGCGTCGGGTAGGCCTGCGCACGCGTGGTCTCGGAGCGCGTGCGCGCGATCTCCGCAGCGACCTGCGCGCTGGCGATGCGCGGGCTGGCGGCGCGCGCGGCGGCGACCCATTCCTCGGCGGTCGCCGGCATCAGCGCCGGAAACGTGACCTGCGCCGGCAGCGCCGGCAGCGCCGCCGCGCCGTTACCGGTGGTCTCCTGCAACTCGTCGCGCGCGTTTTCCAGATTGCGCCGCGCCGTCACACGCTGCGCCTGCGCCAGATCCTGGCGCGCCTGCGCTTCCTTCAGATCCGTACCCGGCACCAGTTCGACTTCGTAGCGCTTGCGCGTGTCTTCCAGCGACTGGTCGACGGCCTGCGCCTCAGCCTCGGCCTGGTCGAGCTGGCTCTGCGCGATCAGCACGTTGAAGTAGCGCTCGGCGACACGGCGCTGCAGATCAAGCCTCGCGCTGCGCAGCGTCAGCTCGGCCTGGCTTTCGAGCGCGTCGGCGCGATCGCCGATCGCGAACCAGTCGAGCCGGAACAGTGGCTGACGCAGCTTCGCGGTCGCGCCCCAGGTCGGATAGTCGTCCTGGGCGCTGCCGAACACACCTTTCGACCGGGTGTCGGCATAGGTGCCGGTGCCCTGTAAATCGACAGTCGGCCGGATCGTCGCGCGCTCGATGATGCCGGCCTCGCGGTCGGACTCGAACTGCGCCTCGAACACCGCCGCAGTGGGATCGTGCGTGCGCGCGGCGTCGTAGGCCTCGCTCAGGCTCATCGCGCCGGCGTTGCCGCAGACACAGACTGCGGCAACGCCGGCGGCCCCGAGCACGCGGCGGATCATGCCGCGACTCAGGCGGGGCAAGGTCTCAGACCTCGCAGCATTGTTCATCGAACACCTCGGTGAAAATTCTCTGTATCAATGCGTCGAGCGCCGCATCGTCGGACACGTCGAAGTAGGGCTGCCAGCCCTGACCGTTCAATAGCGACTGCAGATGACGGCACATCAGGCGGTAGGGATCGGGCACCGCGAACGGATGCATCACCCCTTCCGTGTGCACCAGGTTGTGCATGCCGACCACCAGCGCCCAAAGCCCCAGGCAGACCTGCTCGGCCGGCATGCCCCTGAGGTCGAGCGAACCGGCCGCGACGGCATCGTTGACGATGCCGACCGCGATCGCCGCGATCGGCGCCTCGGCGTCGAGCACGGACTGGCGGCGCGCCGCCGAAGCCGCGGTCCAGACTACCTCGCAAAATGCGTACTGGGACATGCGGAAGTGGTCGGGGCTGCGGCGCACGAACAGCATGTCGGCGACCGCGATCCCGAAAATGCGCTCGCGGGGCGGCGCCCGCCACCGCGCCAGGCGCTCGATCAACTCGGCGTGCTCGACCACGTCCTGCCGCGTCAACTCCAGCAGCAGGTCTTCCTTGGACGCGAAATGCTGGTACAGGGTGCCGACCGCGTATTCGCATTTCTCGGCGATCCGGGCCATCTGCAGGTTCAGCAGGCCCTCGCTGCGGATCAGCTCGCGCGCGGTCTCCAGGATCAGTTGCTCCCGGTTGCCCAGTTCCCTCTGGCGTCGCTCCCTGGTTCCCACAACCGCATCCGTTCTTTTTTTGAATTATGTTCAAGAACGGAGCGGAGATCAAGATATCCCTTGCGCGAACATTGCCCGAAGGGCGGCATGCTTCTAGCGATCCGTTGACCCGAAGCGACGTCTAGGGCCCGCTGACCACTAGTCGATCGCTGCGTTGCCGCCCAACAGACGGCCAGACAAGGCGCGAGGAGGAAGCATAGTGGTGACTATGGTGACGACGAGCAACGCGGTATGGCCGTCTGTTGGGCGGCAACCCGGAGGGCTGGCCCCGAAAAGGGCGCATTGCGGCGTCTCTCCCTCCTTGTGTACATTGAGTACACTGCGTCGGTCGTTCCTTGCACTGCGCCCTTTTCGGGGCCAGCGCAGCGACCGCCTAGTGGTCAGCAGGCCCTAGGCCAGGATGCAGGCCAATAGTCGACTAGGGTTCCGGCTGCAGCAGCTGCTGCGGCGCCTGGACCGAGAGTCGACGACCTCAGCAGCACGGTTCATACCGATTGGGGTTACACGGCGGGATAAAAGCCCGGGAGATCACGTTGCGCTTTCACGAGCGACTTTGCGTGAGGTCTTCCGCCCACCGTTGTAACGCTGCCGAGGTTCGCATGAGCGCCATCGAGTTCGCCTTCTCCAGTCGCAGGCTCGCGCCATGCGGCTGATCAACCGCGTGCCGACGCCCGGGCTGCGCATCGGCCTGGCACTGTTGCCGCTGCTGCTGATGGCACTGATCTACCTGAGCGCCTCGGCCCAGCGTCACGCGGTCAATCCCGACGACAAGCTGCTGCCCAGCGCGGCGCAGATGGTCACGGCGGTCCAGCACATGGGCTTCGAACAGGACACGCGCAGCGGCCGCTATCTGCTGTGGGCCGATACCGGCGCGAGCCTGCGCCGCCTGGCATTGGGCCTGGGATTGTCAGCGGCGATCGGCCTGGTGTTCGGCATCGCCGCCGGTACGCTGCCGCTGTTCGCGGCGCCGGTGTCGCCGCTGGTGGCGGTGCTGTCGATGATTCCGCCGCTGGCGGTGCTGCCGATCCTGTTCATCGTGTTCGGCCTGGACGAGCTGTCCAAAGTCATGCTGATCACCATCGGTGTCGCGCCGATGCTGGTGCGCGATCTCGAGCACCAGGCGCTGCAGATGCCGCGCGAACTGCTGATCAAGGCGCAGACCCTGGGCGCGAACACCTGGACCACGATCACGCGCGTGGTGCTGCCACAGCTGCTGCCGCGACTGCTGATCGCCTTGCGCCTGCAACTCGGCTGCGCCTGGCTGTTCCTGATTTCGGCGGAGGCGATCGCCTCCACCGACGGCCTCGGCTATCGCATCTTCCTGATGCGCCGTTATCTCGCGATGGACGTGATCCTGCCCTATGTCGCCTGGATCACGCTGCTCGCCTACTCGATGGACTGGCTGCTGCGGCGACTGACCGCACGCGCGTTCCCGTGGTTCGCGGAGAGCGGCAAATGAGCGCACCGGCGGAGGCGGCGGCGTTTCTCGAGTTCCGCCATATCTGGCAGGAATACGGCCCGCACGTGGTGCTGGAGAACGTCTCGCTAAGCGTGAATCGCGGCGAATTCTGCACCCTGGTCGGTGCGTCCGGTTGCGGCAAATCCACTTTCCTGCGCCTGCTGCTGGGCCAGGAATCACCGAGCCGCGGGCGCATCCTGCTCGACGGCGCCGCGCTCGCAGCCGAGCCCGACGCCACGCGCGGCATCGTGTTCCAGCGCTACTCGGTGTTCCCGCATCTGACCGTGCGCGACAACGTGATGCTCGGGCTCGAATTGCAGGCGGCGCGCGTCGTCGGCCGGCTGTATGGCAGCGCAAAGCGCCAGGCGCGCGAAACCGCCGAGCAGATGCTGGCTTCGGTCGGGCTGACGCATTCGATGGCGCTGTACCCGTCGCGCCTGTCCGGCGGCATGCAGCAGCGTCTGGCGCTGGCGCAGGCGCTGGTGATGCGGCCGCGCGTGCTGCTGCTCGACGAGCCTTTCGGCGCGCTCGACCCCGGCATCCGCCGCGACATGCATGGGCTGCTGCTCGATCTCTGGAAGCAGACCGGCGTCACCGTGTTCATGGTCACGCACGATCTATCCGAAGGCTTTCGCCTGGGCACGCGGCTGCTGGTATTCGACAAGCTGCGCGTCGATCCGCAGCACCCCCAGGCCTACGGCGCGCGCATCACCTACGACATCCCGCTGAACCAGGATCGCCGCGCGGCCGTGCTCGATGCACTGCCGCCGGATCTGGTGACGCAACTCAGCACGCGCGAGGTTTCCACTTCATGAGCCACGAGCTTGGCGAACTTTATAGCGACCTTCTGCCCGGCGGCGCGCACTGGTCGGCGGTGATCCGGCGCGGCCAGAGCCTGCGCATCACCGATCTGGAAGGCGGTGCCAACCTCGCGCTGCTCGCCTACGCGGCCAGCGAGAAAACCGAGCGCCTGAATCTGCCGGACACGCTGAAGTGCCAGCACTCCGCGCGACTCACCGCCGGCCATTGCCTGTACTCGGACATGGGGCACGTATTGCTGTGCATCACCCAGGACTCGCTGGGCTGGCACGACGCGATCGGCGGCGTGAGCAATGCGGCCGAGGTGCTGCAGCAGTTCGGTGCCGGCGACTTTCAGGATCTGCGCAACAGCTTCCATCGCAACGGCCAGGACAACCTGCTGGTCGAGATCGGCAAGTGGGGGCTGACGCGGCGCGATCTGGCGATGAACGTGAATTTCTTTTCCAAAGTGGTCGCCGATGATGAAGGCCGATTTGCGTTTGCGACGCCGCATTCGAAGGCCGGCGACTTCGTCGAACTGGTCGCGCCTATGGACACGCTGGTCGTGCTGACCGCGATCCAGCATCCGCTGGATCCGGTGACCGCCTATGCGCCGAAGCCGGTGCGGCTGAGTGTGTCGCGCGTTGACGATCTGGATGCCGCAATCGCCGCCTGTCGCGCGTCGCGGCCAGAGAATGCGCGGGGATTGGCGCTGACCGAAAGGCTGGCACTGTGATGATGCTGCGGGGCCTCAATCGCGGACAAGGTCCGCTCCTACAGGCTTTCTGCGCCGCCTTCGTTGCGCGCCCTGTAGGAGCGGACCTTGTCCGCGAAGCTTTCCGTGACGACATGCAAGACCTCGGAGCCACGAAGTGAACTTCATCGAAAGCCCCTTGAAACCCGAAGCCGCCATCCGCCGCGAAATCGTCCGTGCCGGCGAGCCTTACCTGGGCGAAGTGCGCGCCGGGCAGACACTGCGCATTCTCGACCTGACCGGTAACCAGGCGGTCGATACCTTGTTCTACAACGCGCACGATCCCACTGAGCGCTACGACGCGCAGGCGACGCTGCGGGCACAGCGCCAGGTTTACTTAAGCACCGGATCGAAGCTGCAGTCCACGCTCGGCCGCACGCTGCTGACCATCACCGCCGACACCTGCGGCCGCCACGACACGCTCGGCGGCGCCTGCGCGCAGGAATCGAACATGGTGCGCTACGCGCTGGACAAGCGGCATATGCACAGCTGCCGGGACAGCTTCCTGCGCGCGATCGCGCACGATGGTCGCTTAGCCAAGCGCGACCTGACCGCGAACATCAATTTCTTCATGAACGTGCCGGTTACACCGGACGGCGGGCTGACGTTCGAAGATGGCGTTTCCGCGCCCGGCAAGTACGTCGAGATGTGCGCCGAGATCGATGTGCTGGTGCTGATCTCCAACTGCCCGCAGCTGAACAATCCCTGCAACGCCTACAACCCCACCCCGATCGAGGTGCTGGTGTGGGCGGCTGCGTAGGGCGGGCCATCGTCACGGTGTCGGAGCGCAGCGACGTGGGTGCGGACGATGGCCCACGCGGCCCCTCCCGCACCCACGCTGTCGCGACACCGTGTCGGGGCCGCGCCGTGACCCGCCGGTATATCGCCGACTTTGACAACGGCGGGTCACGACCCGCCCTACGCTCCGGGACGACCTGCGAGCGTGGTGACCGCCCGACACTCACGAGCCTGAGCATGTTCGACACCGTCCTGATCGCCAACCGCGGCGCCATCGCCGTCCGCATCCTGCGCACGCTGAAAACCCTGGGCGCGCGCAGCGTCGCGGTGTACAGCGAATCCGACTTCGCCAGCCTGCATGTCGAGCGCGCCGACGAGGCGATCAGTCTCGGCGAAGGCGCGGCCGCGGCGACTTATCTCGACGCCGCGAAAATTCTGGCTGCAGCGAAAACCAGCGGCGCGCAGGCGATCCATCCCGGCTATGGCTTCCTGTCCGAGAACGCCAGGTTCGCCGAGGCGGTCGAAGCCGCCGGCCTGGCGTTCATCGGGCCGACGCCGCAGCAGATGCGCGCCTTCGGCCTGAAGCACACCGCCCGCGCGCTGGCCAAGGCCAACGGCCTGCCGCTGCTCGAAGGCACCGAGCTGCTCGATTCGCTGGCGCACGCGCATACCGAAGCCGAGCGTGTCGGCTATCCGGTGATGCTGAAAAGCACCGCCGGCGGCGGCGGCATCGGCATGCGCGTCTGCCGCAGCGCCGACGAGCTCGCCGCGCAGTTCGATGCGGTGAAGCGGCTCAGCGAAAACAACTTCCGCGACGCCGGCGTATTCCTGGAGCAATACATCACGCGGGCACGGCACATCGAAGTGCAGATTTTTGGCGACGGCAAAGGCGCCGTGATCGCGCTCGGCGAACGCGATTGCTCGGTGCAGCGGCGCAACCAGAAAGTGATCGAGGAAACGCCGGCGCCAGGGCTCAGCGATGCGCTGCGCGCCGAGTTGCAGGTGGCGGCGATCAAGCTCGCCGCCGCGGTTGACTACCGCAATGCCGGCACCGTCGAGTTCGTCTACGACGACGATGCGCAGCGCTTCTATTTTCTGGAAGTGAATACACGGCTGCAGGTCGAGCACGGCGTCACCGAGCAGGTGTTCGGCGTCGATCTGGTGAGCTGGATGCTGAAGCTCGCATCCGGCGATCTGCCGCCGCTGAGCGAACTCGCGGCCGCGCTGAAGCCGCAAGGCCACGCGATGCAGGCGCGGGTCTACGCCGAAGATCCGGGCCGCGACTTCCGGCCCAGCCCGGGCCGCCTGAGCCTGGTGCGCTTTCCTCAAGCCGACGGCCACGCGCTGCGCATCGACACCTGGGTGCGCAGCGGCAGCGAGGTGCCGCCTTGGTTCGACCCGATGATCGCCAAAGTGATCGTGCATGCCAACACGCGCGAACAGGCGCGTGCCGCGCTCGATGAGGCGCTGGCGCGAACCGAACTCTATGGCCTGGAAACGAATCGCGATTATCTGCGCCAGATTCTGGCCTTCGCACCGTATGTCGAGGGCCGCGCCTGGACGCGCTGCCTCGAAGGCCTGCACTACCGGCCGCATACGCTGGAAGTGCTGGCGCCGGGCACGCAGACCACGGTGCAGGACTGGCCCGGACGCCTGCGTTACTGGGACGTCGGCATACCGCCTTCGGGGCCGATGGACGATCGCGCGCTGCGTCTGGGCAATGCCCTGCTCGGCAATCCGCCCGAGGCCGCCGCATTCGAAATCACGCTGGCCGGGCCAACGCTGCGTTTCAACACCGACGCGGTGATCGCGGTCACCGGCGCGAGCTTGCCGGTGACGCTGGACGGCGACGCGGTCGCGATGAATGTCAGCCTGTTGGTCGACGCCGGTTCGACGCTCGCCATCGGCCGCATCGCCGGAGCCGGCGCGCGCGCCTATCTTTGTATACGGGGCGGCGTGCAGCTGCCCGACTATCTGGGATCACGCAGCACGTTCACGCTCGGGCAGTTCGGTGGTCATGGTGGCCGCGCGCTGGCGGCCAGCGACGTGCTGCATCTGCTGCCGCTGCGGGATCGCTCGGCCGGTGCGCAGCTCGCGGTCGATTGCCGCTTGCCTGCGGTACGCGAGCTGCGCGTGCTCTACGGCCCGCACGCGGCGCCGGAATATTTCACGGCCGCCTACATGCAGCGCTTCTTCGATGCCGACTGGGAAGTGCATTTCAATTCGTCGCGCACCGGCGTCCGCCTGATCGGGCCCAAGCCGGAATGGGTACGCGAGGACGGCGGCGAAGCCGGCCTGCATCCGTCCAATATCCACGACAACGCCTACGCGATCGGCGCGGTGGATTTCACCGGCGACATGCCGGTCATCCTCGGGCCCGACGGGCCCAGCCTCGGCGGCTTTGTCTGCCCGGTGACGGTGATCGAAGCGGATCTGTGGCAGCTGGGGCAGCTGAAGGCCGGCGATAAGCTGCGGTTTGTCGAGGTGAGTTACGAGGCGGCGCGCGAGCTTTTCGCAGAGCGCCTGAACGAGATCGAACATATTTCTCCCTCCCCCGCCTGCGGGGGAGGCGTTTGGCCTATCGCGGAGTGGCATTGGCCACTCCGCGACCAAGCCAAACGCGGGTGGGGGCGCGACGATCAGAGCAGCTCCGCGACGAATGCCCCCATCCCAGCCTTCCCCCGCTTGCGGGGGAAGGAGACAAGCAACGTGCTGCACTCCCCGATCCTGCTCGAAACCGGCAGCGGCTCCGCGCGGCTGGTCGCGCGCCTTTCGGGCGACACTCATCTGCTGCTGGAATTCGGCGATGCCGAACTCGATCTGGCGCTGCGCTTCCGCGTCGATGCGCTGATGACGGCGTTCGTCGAGCGCAAACTCGACGGTGTCGTCGATGTGACGCCGGGCGTACGCAGCCTGCAGATTCACTACCAGCCCCCGATGCTCACCTTGCAGACGCTGCTCGATGAAGTCGCCGCACTGTGGCGGCGTTTTCACGACGCCCGCGACATCCGGCTGCCGTCGCGCATCGTGCATCTGCCGTTGTCCTGGGACGATCCGGCAACGAAGCTCGCAATCGAAAAATACATGACGACGGTGCGCCCGAATGCGCCCTGGTGTCCGTCCAACCTGGAGTTCATCCGCCGCGTCAACGGACTCGCCAGCATCGACGAGGTCAAGCGCATCGTGTTCGATGCGAGCTACCTGGTGCTCGGCCTCGGCGATGTCTATCTCGGTGCGCCGGTCGCGACGCCTCTCGATCCGCGGCATCGCCTGGTCACGACCAAGTACAACCCGGCGCGCACCTGGACGCCGGAGAACGCGGTCGGCATCGGCGGCGCCTACATGTGCGTCTACGGCATGGAAGGCCCGGGCGGTTACCAGTTCGTCGGCCGCACCCTGCAGATGTGGAATCGCAATGATCCGCTGCCGGCATTCGACGGCCAGCCCTATTTGCTGCGCTTCTTCGACCAGATCCGTTTCTACGAGGTCAGCGCCGAAGAACTGCTGGAGATCCGCCGCCGGTTTCCGCTGGGCCGCTACCCCCTGCGGATCGAGGAAAGCACACTGGATCTGGCCGAGTACGAAGCCTTCCTCGAGCAACAGGCTGAATCCATCGCCGCGTTCCGAGATCGTCAGCGCGCGGCCTTCAACGACGAGCGCGCACACTGGGCCGCCACCGGACTGGCCCATTTCGAAAGCCAGGAAGCGCAGGCGGCGCCGGCCGATGCGATCGAACTCGAAGACGGCGAGCAGGGCGTGTACTCGCCGGTCGCCGGCAATCTGTGGCAGCTGCAGGCGCAGGTCGGCCAGCAGGTCGCCGCCGGCGAGGTCGTTGCGGTGCTCGAGGCGATGAAGATGGAGATCCAGGTCGTCGCGCCGGCATCCGGCCTGCTGCGCCGCTGCTTCGTGCAGCCGGGATCTTCGCTGCAGGCCGGAACACTGATGCTGACCATCGAGGAACGCGCGGCATGACCCGGCAGACCCCAACGATCGACCTGTCTTTCGACGCGCTGCGCGCCGCGTATCGCGAGCAGCGGCTGACGCCGCGCGCGCTGATGTTGCAACTGCGCGCCCGCGCGCAATCGCTGTCCGGCTACAACGTCTATATCCATCCGCTCGACGCCGCCGAACTCGAGCCCTACCTGCTCGCGCTGGAGCAGCGCCAGCCGGACGAGCTGCCGCTGTACGGGCTGCCGTTCGCGATCAAGGACAACATCGACCTCGCCGGCATCCCGACCACGGTTGCCTGCCCTGCTTATGCCTATACGCCGAGCCAGTCGGCAACGGTGGTCGCGCGCCTGATCGAACTCGGCGCGCTGCCCACCGGCAAGACCAATCTCGACCAGTTCGCGACCGGCCTGAACGGCCAGCGCTCTCCCTATGGCGGCTGCCGCAACTCGCGCGTCGCCGAATATCCCAGCGGCGGTTCCAGCTCCGGCTCGGCGCTCGCCGTCGCACTCGGCCTGGCGAGTTTCGCGCTCGGCACCGACACCGCGGGCTCGGGCCGCATTCCGGCGGCGCTGAATCACCTGGCCGGCACCAAGCCGACGCGCGGCATCGTGTCGACGCACGGCGTGGTGCCGGCCTGCCGCAGCCTCGACTGCATCGCGTTCCTGACGCGGCAGCCGCGCGAAGCCGGCGAGCTGCTCGCGCTGACCGCGCGTATCGATCAGGCCGATGCCTACAGCCGCCGCAATCCGGCCTGGAACGCCGCGCGCCATGCCGGTGCCGCGGGATCATTCCGTTTCGGCATTCCGGCGGCGCCGGAATGGCTGGATTGCCGCGAAGCACCGCGCCTGTTTGCCAGCGCAAGGGCGGCGCTGGAATCACTCGGCGGTGTTGCCGTCGAAATCGATTTTGCGCCGTTCATGGCGGCGGCACGGCTGCTCTACGAAGGCCCGTATGCCGCCGAGCGCTATGCCGCGTTCGGCGACATGATCGAGCGCGATCCGCAGGCGGTGCTGCCGGTGATCCGCCAGATCGTCGCGCCGTCACGCGACACCAGCGCCGCGACGCTGTTCCAGAGCCAGCATCGTCTGCAGGCACTGAAAGCCGAGTGCGATCGTGCGATCGACGGCCTCGATTTCGTGATGACGCCGACCTATGCACGCGCGCCGACGATTGCCGAACTCCAGGCCGAGCCGGTGCTGCGCAACAGCGAACTCGGCCTGTACACCAACTTCATGAACCTGCTCGACTACGCGGCGGTCGCGACGCCGGCCGGCTTTCTGGCCAACGGCCTGCCTTGGGGCGTGACCCTGTTCGGCCGCGCCTTCACCGACCAGTATCTGATCGGCAGCGCGCAGTCGCTGTCGGATGCCTTGTTCGCAACCGCGGCCGCAAGTCCGATCGCGACCATTGCCAGCGACCGCGCCCGCGTCGTCGTCTGCGGCGCTCATCTGCAAGGCCTGCCGCTGAATCACCAGCTGCTGACTCGCGGCGCGCGGCTGATCGAGAAAACCCTGTCGGCGCCGAACTACCGGCTCTATGCGCTGGCCGGCGGTCCGATCAAGCGGCCCGCGATGCTGCGCAGCGACACCGGCGGCGCCGCGATCGAAGTCGAAGTCTGGGAGCTGCCGAGCGCCGAACTCGGCTCGTTCCTGACCGGGATTCCGGCACCGCTGGGGCTGGGCAAGCTGCAGCTGGCCGACGGGAGCTGGGAAACCGGCTTCATCTGCGAAAGCAGCGGTCTGGCCGGCGCCGAAGACATCACCGCTTTCGGCGGCTGGCGCGCCTGGCTGTCGGCGCGCATCTGAGTTGGAAGCGGTGAGAGCACGATGCGCCTGTGGGATTCACGTCGGCAAAGGATTGCCGATCTACGAGTCGGACGCGCGCCCAGTTGTAGGTCGGCAATCCTTTGCCGACGTGCCAGGCCGAGCTTCAGCTGCGCCTGATCGCTTCCAGCTGTTGCGAAAATTCCAGCAGACTCGCCGGCTGCATCAGCCCGGCCGGCGGCTGTGCACTCGGCAGCGCGGCGCCGATATGGAAAATCGTCGGCTCCGCGCCGATGGCGCCGCGCAGCTTCGCCAAGGCCGGCTCGCAGGCTGCAGCGTCCGATGCCGAACTCAGCAACACCGCATTGGCATTGCGTTGCTGCGCAATAAACGCCAGCTCGTCGATCGGCATCGACGGCCCGACGTAGATCACGTCCCAGCCGGCGCGGCTGGCGGTAACCGCCGCCATCATCGCGCCGAGTTCCTGCAACTCCCCCGGCGCTGTCGATACGACGACGCTCGACGACCAGGGCGCGGCGCCGCAGCTGGCGAGCAGATCGCCGAGATAGCTGCGCAGATAGGCCGCGGCGAAGCGCTGGTGCGCAAGCCGCAGCTTGCCGCTGCGAACCTGTGCGGCGATCTCGGCCGCCAGCACGCCGACGAATTCATCGAACAGCTCAGGCACGCTCAGCGTGCGCGTCGCCTGCAGCAGGGCCTGCGCAAAACCGGCGCCGTCGAGCGCACGCGCGGCATCGAGCGTGACTTCAACCAGCCGCGCCCGCGGCAGCGGGATGCGCGGCGAGGCCTCGACACCCGGCAAGGTATCGCGGCCCACCAGCGCGCGCAGCTCTTCCATCGGCAGCCGTGCGATCTCGCCGATACGATGACCCAGCTCGACAGCCTGGCGCAGCAGCACCAGGCGGCGCACTTCCCAGTCGGAATAGAGCCGGCGCGATTTGGATGTGCGCTCGGGCGTGATCGCCGAAT
The DNA here is from genome assembly GCF_028291725.1 of Hydrocarboniphaga sp. Lineage (GTDB taxonomy): Bacteria > Pseudomonadota > Gammaproteobacteria > Nevskiales > Nevskiaceae > Hydrocarboniphaga. Next base: position 63,278 of record NZ_JAQGNT010000062.1, read on the forward strand.
AGCGGCGCTCCCAGGCACGGATCACATGCGCCGAAAGGCCCGAGCGGCGCGCCGCCACATTGATCGGGCAGCGCGGAACTTCGGTAGGCAGCCTCGTCGCCAGCCCACCTTGCTTATGGTCGTCCATGACGCCTCTTTGTCTAGATCGTGTCTGGAGTCTGACAAGCCAAGCTGAACCTAAATTGAGCCCGTCCAGCCTGGCCTTGGGTTCACTGACAGGCCAGCCGGCGGCGGCTATGCTCGCGCGTTGTTCAGCTTGCCCACCGTTTCCGCACCGTTTCTGCGTCCTCACCAGTCCCTGCCCGGGAAAAGGCTTGCCGATGGCATCGAGCGCTGCCGAATCGCGTCTGACCCGCTTGCGCGAGGCCCTGGACGGCGGCCGCCTGCTGCCGGTGAAACGCTCGCTGGCGGCGCTGAATCCGGCCGAGATCGCGGACCTGCTCGCGGCCCTGCCCTGGGCCGAGCGCAAGCTGGTCTGGGACATGGTCGCCCCGGAAGACGACGGCGAAGTATTGCTGCACTTGCCCGAAGGCGTGCGCGACAACCTGATGCGCGACATGGACACCGACGAGCTGGTGGCGGCGGCCGGCGAACTCGACATCGACGATCTCGCCGACTTCGTCGAGCACCTGCCGGAGACCGTCGCGCAGCAGGTGATGCTGGCGCTGGACGCCGACGACCGCACGCGGCTCGAGTCGGTGCTGGCCTTCGAGCCCGACACCGCCGGCGGCCTGATGAACACCGACACGGTGACGGTACGGCCCGACGTGTCGCTGGAAGTGGTGCAGCGCTATCTGCGCCGGCGCGGCGATCTGCCCTCGCATACCGACGCGCTGTTCGTGGTCGACCGCTACGGCGGCTACCTGGGCACACTGAGCCTGGACAAGCTGCTGACGCGGCCCGAGGACCATCTGGTGGCGCAGGTCATGGACCGCTCGCGCGAAGCGCTGCCGGTGACGATGAAGGCGCGCGAAGTGTCGCAGCGCTTCCAGAGTTCGGATCTGGTATCGGCGCCGGTGGTCACGCCCGGTGACGGCCGACTGGTCGGCCGCATCACCATCGACGACGTCGTCGACGTGATCCGCGCCGATGCGCAGCACGACTGGCTGTCGATGGCTGGCCTCAACCAGGAAGAGGATCTGTTCGCGCCGGTGCGGCCGGCCGCGCGCCGCCGCGCGGTCTGGCTGGGTATCAACCTGGTCACCGCGTTCGCGGCGTCCTACGTGGTCGGCCAGTTCGAGGCGACGATCACCCAGATCGTCGCGCTGGCGGTGCTGATGCCGGTGGTCGCGAGCATGGGCGGCATCGCCGGCAGCCAGACGCTGACCCTGATGATCCGCGGCTACGCGCTCAACCAGATCGGCGGCGGCAATACGCTGTGGCTGCTGCGCAAGGAAATCCTGGTCGCGCTGATGAACGGCGTGCTGTGGGCCGTGGTCGTCGCGATCATCGCGTACTTCTGGTTCCACAGTTTCATGCTCGCCCTGGTGGTCGGCATGGCGATGCTGGCGAATCAGGCGATCGCGGCCCTGGTCGGCGTGTTCGTGCCGGTGACGCTGAAGAAGCTCGGCGTCGACCCGGCACTCGCTGGCAGCGTGGTGCTGACCACGTTCACCGACGTCTGCGGATTTTTCTGCCTGCTGGGGCTGGGAACGCTGATTTTGATGTGATCGATGCGTGGGGTTCGCTGCGCTCACCCCAACCTACGAAATGCCGAAGATCGTGTAGGTTGGGGTGAGCAAAGCGAACCCCAACACTCTCACAACGAAACCTATTCACCCGCGAGCTGCAGCCCGTCGATCAGCACCGAGCCGCAGCGAACATTGGCGCGCGTATCGACATCGGCGCCGAGCACGCGAATGCGCCGGTACATCTCGAGCAGGTTGCCGGCGATGGTCACGTTCTCGACCGGATACGCGATCTCGCCGTTCTCGACCCAGAACCCGGCCGCGCCTCGCGAATAATCACCGGTGACGCCGTTGACGCCCTGGCCCATCAGTTCGGTCACCAGCAGGCCCTCGCCCATCTCCCTGATCAGCTGCTCGTAGCCCAGTTCGCCATGACTCGCGACCAGGTTGTAGACGCCGCCGGCGTTGCCGGTGGTTTCCAGCCCGAGCTTGCGCGCCGAATAGCTGCCGAGCAGCCAGCCGCGCAGCACGCCGGCTTCGACCAGATGGCGCTGCGCGGTCGCCACGCCCTCCTGATCGAACGAGCTGCTGGACGAGCCGCCGCGGATGAAGGGCTGCTGCTCCAGCGTGACGATGTCCGAGAACACCGGCTGGTCCAGGTGCTCGAGCAGGAAGCTGGCGCGACGATACAGCGCGCCGCCGGAGATCGCGCCGATGAAATGGCCGAACAGGCCGCGCGCCTGCTGCGGCACGAACATCACCGGCACGGTGCGGGTCGACAGACGTTTTGCGCCCAGCCTTGCAATCGTGCGCTCACCGGCGCGGCGGCCGATCGCCTCCGCGGTATCGAGCAGCTGCGCATTGCGGCCGCCGTCGTACCAGTAGTCGCGCTGCATGTTGCCGGCCGGATCGGCGGCGATCACCGCGCAGGACAGCGAGTGCTGGGTGCCGCTGCGGCGGCCGACGAAGCCATGGCTGTTGGCATAGATAGACACGCCGCGCTGGGTCGACAGGCCCGAGCCTTCGCTCTGGGTGATGCGCGCATCCACAGCCAGCGCCGCCGCCTCGCAGGCGCGCGCCATCTCGATCGCCTGGTCCGGCGTCACGTCCCAGGGATGATCCAGCGACAGATCGGGGAATTGGGTCGCCAGGCGAGCACGATCGGCGAGCCCGGAGAACGGATCTTCCTCGGTAACGCCGGCGATCGCGCAGGCGGCTTCCATCGCCTGGCGGATGCCGGAGTCGGACAGATCGCCGGTCGATGCACTGCCCTTGCGATGCCCGAAGTAGACCGTCAACGACAGCCCGCGATCACGCTGGAACTCCAGGCTCTCGACCTCGCTCTTGCGCACACTGACGGAGAGACCGCGGGAGTGCGAGAGGCTGGCCTCGGCCTGCGTCGCGCCAGCAGCCTTGGCGGCGTCGAGCACGCGCAGCACCAGCGGCTCCAGATCGGCGGAAAGCGGGAGACCATCGGAGGGTGTCAGGGCGGGTGACATGGCGGCAAGAGTTCGTCGGCAGCGGAGCAGACGCCAGCTTATCACCGGGAAACTATTCAGCCCGGAGCAAGCCACGAAGTCCATCGTGTCGCGGCGCTTGAATCTTGATCGCTCGGCGGGACAAAGATCCCGGTACTACACATCCACAAAATCCACAAAGGAGCAAGCCCATGAATCATCGCATCGCCATTACCGTCGCCGCTCTCAGCCTGATGGCGGCGTCCGCCGGCCCCGCGTTCGCTGGCGACGACCGCTTGGAGAATCAGGCCGAAGCGCGCCAGGACCTGCGTGAGAACCAGCAGCAGAACCGCAAGGAACTGAATCAGAAGATTCAGGAAGAAAAGAAGAACGATCCGAACTTCAGCCATCAGGACGCGGCCGCCGCCCGGCATGCCCAGGACGAACGCATGCAGGACAAGCGCCAGAATTTGAGGGAGAAACAGCAGGACGCCCGCCAGAACGATCGCCAGGAAGCCAAAGACGCCAAAGACAAAAACTGATGTGGTCGCGCGGCATCCCGGGTCGCGGATGCGTCCGCGATCACGACAGCGATCACGACAGCGATCACCACAATGATTGATCGCGGCTGATTCCGGTACCCGTATAGAGCGGGTCTTGACCCGCTCTACTTTCTGTAGAACTTCCTCTGCCAGTTGCGATGACGCGTGCCGGCGCGGCGCATCAGCGGCAGCAGTGCGCCGGCACTGACGAACACCCGGTTCATCGCATGAAACGGCTGTTTCAGTGGCCGTACAAAATCGACGAACAGCACCACCCTCCAGCCTGCAGTGCAGTTCCAGGCCTCGTGGTTGTAGCTGTCGTCGAAGATCAGGCTCTCGCCTTCTGCCCAGTTGCAGATGCGATCGGCAATGCGGATGCCGGCCATCCAGCGCGGCTCCGGCACAAGCACGCCGAGGTGATACCGCAGGATGCCGTTGTAGGCGCCGCGATGCGCCGGAACGATCTTGCCGGGCGCAAGAATGCTGAAAAACGCATTGATGACGCCGGGGATTTCGGCGAGCGCCTGCATCGTCTGCGGGCAGCGCTGCGCGTTCTCGCGGGTGTCGAGCCCGGGGCCGACCAGCCAGTAGGTCTTCCACTGATCGTCGGCGGTGATGGTGCGGACCTCGTCGACGATCTCGTGGAAACTCGGCAAGCGGCTGCGCTCGCGCAATACCGATTCGAGCTCGCTGCGAATACCCGGCCAATAGGCTTCCACCTTTGGCGTCCAGGCGAAGTCGGCGTTGTCGTAGACCGGCGTATCACGGATCCGCGACACTTTTGCAATCACCGTTTCCAGCAGCGTCTGCGCCTGGATCGCGAGCCTGCCGAACGCGTTCGGCCTGGTGCCGAGCCGATGCGCGCGGCCGGTTTCATAGCCGGGCGCAGGGGTATAAGGCGGCATTGAAGGATGCGGCTCGTTCATCGCCGGATGTTTCCTCGTTCTGGTTTGACGACGCAATGAATGCATAAACGCGCGACCATGAAGGCCGCGTGGTGAATCATCGATGAACGCAAACCGATGGCTCAGGCCGTGCGATCGATGCCGGCCAGCGCATCGAGCAGGCGGCCATGCACGCCGCCGAAGTCCCCGTTGCTCATGACCAGCAGACGGTCACCCGGTTCCGCCTGCGCCACCAGCGCCGCCACCAGCGCATCGAGATGATCGTGCACCGCCAGCGGCGGACGCACCGCTGCCAGCGCGGTATGTGCATCCCACTGCAGATCCGGCCGCGCATAGACGAATACGGCGTCGGCGCCATCGAGGCTGTGCGCGAGTTCTTCGGCGTGATGGCCGAGGCGCATCGTGTTCGAGCGCGGCTCGAGCACGGCGATGATGCGGCCGCCGCCCTGGCTGCGCAGCGCCGCTATCGTCACGCGGATGGCGGTCGGATGGTGCGCGAAATCGTCGTAGACGCTGACACCGGCGACGACACCTCGCAGTTCCAGGCGACGGCGTACCGATTCGAATGACGGCAGTGCGGCGATGCTGACCGCAACCGGCACGCCGACATCGGCGGCGGCGGCGAACGCGGCAAGCGTGTTCGAGCGGTTGTGCGCACCGGCCAGCGGCGTCGAGACGATGCCCTGCGAGGCGCCGTCGACGATCAGCTCGAAGCGGTCGAGACCATCGGCACGGCCGCAGGGCTCGGCGCGCCAGCCATCGGCGATGTCGAAACGCGTCACACCGCTCCAGCAGCCCATCGCCAGCACGCGCGCCAGATTGGCGTCCGCGCCGTTGACGATCAACCGCCCGCTGCGCGGCACCGTGCGCACCAGGTGATGGAACTGGCGCTCGATCGCCGCCAGATCCGGAAAAATATCCGCGTGATCGAACTCGAGGTTGTTGAGGATCGCGGTGCGCGGATGGTAGTGGACGAACTTGCTGCGCTTGTCGAAGAACGCGGTGTCGTACTCGTCGGCTTCGATGACGAAATGCCGGCCCTTGCCGAGCCGCGCCGACACGCCGAAATTCAGCGGTACCCCGCCGACCAGGAAGCCGGGCGCCAGCCCTGCCGATTCCAGCAGCCAGGTCAGCAGCGACGTCGTCGAGGTCTTGCCGTGCGTGCCGGCGACCGCGATCACGTGCCGGCCCTGCAGCACGTTCTCGGCCAGCCATTGCGGGCCTGAAACATAGGGCAGGCCCGCGTCGAGCACGTATTCCATCGCCGGATTGCCGCGCGTGACGACGTTGCCGACGACGACGATGTCCGGAGCCGGCTGCAGGTGCTCGGGCGCGTAGCCCTGCAGCAGCTCGATGCCGAGCGCCTGCAGCTGCGTCGACATCGGCGGCCAGGCGTTGGCGTCGGAACCGGTGACGCGATGGCCGGCCTCGCGCGCGATCGCGGCGATGCCGGCCATGAAGGTGCCGCAGATACCCAGGATGTGCAGATGCATGGCCCTGACCTCAGAGGCTGTGAGTTTTTTGAACGCCGTAGCGAGGGCGTCGCTGCGCGTCCCCTGCAAGGCGCGCTGCGCGAAAAATGCTGAGTTTGGCGAGCCAAATGACTGCATTTTTCGCGTAGCGCAACGCCGCAGGGGGCGTGCAGCGACGTCCGCAGTAGGCGGGCGAAAAACTCACAGCCTCTCAGCCGCCGACGCCGGCGCCGACGGCCGGCTGGGCAAGCCCGAGCAGGCTGCCGATCACCGACGTTGCGAAGCCCACGAACATCAGCAGGCTGATGGATACCAGCATCGATACCAGCACGCCGACGACCAGTTTCAGATCCGCGGCCTGGCGGTAGACATGCGCGCTGACTGCGAAATTCCAGATCAGCAGCAGGTCGAACAGCAGCACCGGCCCGGCCGGCAGATTCAGTGCAGCGGGGTTCTGCTCGATCAGCTGCGGGTTCTGCGCGATCTTCAGGATCTCGGGCATCAGCTGCGACAGCGGCGCGATGAAGGCCAGCGCGATCAGCGTGCTGGTCAGCAGCAGCGCCTGGAAGGTCTGGGTATAGCGGTTCTCCATGTTGCGCAGGCGCAACAGGCTGCGCGTCGTCACCGACAGGCCGAGCACCGCCATCGCGGCGGAAACCGCGGCGAGCCCGGACGGAAGAGTCAGCGAGGCCAGCGCGAAATTCACCACCAGCGCGAAGGGGATCAGCAGCCGTGTCAGCGTCGGCGCGTAAGGCAGATCCTGCGGGCCTGCTCTGAAGAACAGGATGCGCAGAGTGACGGTCGCCACGGTTGTCAGCATGCGGGGGAGCGCTTAGGGCCGGTGATGGGAGAGCGGCTATTCTAAGCGCTCCGCTCCAGACCGGTTCCGAGGACTAGGGCCTGTTGACATTGAATCGGTCGTTGCGTTGCCGCCCAAAATGCGGCCAGGCAAGGCGCGAGGAGGAGGCATAGTGGTGACTATGGTGACGACGAGCAACGCGGCATGGCCGCATTTTGGGCGGCAACCCGAAGGGCTGGCCCCAAAGAGGGCACATCGCGGCGTCTCTCCCTCCTCATGTATTTCAATACACTTCGTCGGTCGATCCTTGCGCTGCGCCCTCTTTGGAGCCAGCGCAGCGACCGATTCAATGTCAACAGGCCCTAGAATGCCGATGAAGAACACTGCATGCTGATCGACACCGAGGCCGGGCTGCACGCGATGGTTGACGGCTTTGCCGGCCGTGACTGGCTCACCGTCGACACCGAGTTCGTGCGCGAGGAAACCTACTGGCCTCAGCTGTGCCTGATCCAGGTCGGGGACGGGCGCAGCGAGGCGGCGGTGGATGCAACGCGGATCGAAGATCTGTCGCCGCTGCTCGACCTGCTACAGAGCCCGAGCTGCGTCAGCGTGTTCCATGCGGCGAGCCAGGACCTGGAGATTTTCGTGCGCCTGCGAGGCGTCGCACCGACACCGGTGTTCGACACCCAGATCGCGGCCAGCCTGCTCGGCATCGGCGACCAGCTCGGCTATGCGGCGCTGATCGAACAAAAGCTCGGCATCAAGGTCGACAAGAGCCTGTCGCGCACCAACTGGGCGCGGCGGCCGCTCAGCGCGGCCGAGCTGACGTACGCGGAAGACGACGTGCGCCACCTGGCGGTGATCTATCCGGCGCTGCGCGACGAGCTGGTCGCGCGTGGCCGCCTGAGCTGGCTCGAGGAAGACTGCGCGCGCCTGTCGCGGCCGGAGCGCTACCGGGTACAGCCCGACGCGGCCTGGGAACGCTTGAAAGGCCTCGCGCGCCTGCCGGCGCCGGCCCAGCACGTGGCCGCCGCGCTCGCCGCATGGCGCGAACGCCTGGCCGAGACACGCGACCGCCCGCGCAAATGGATACTCGCCGACGACGCGCTGTTCCGGATCGCGGAGCGCCGGCCGGTCGACACCGGCCAGCTCGCCGCTTTGCAGGTGCTGCCGCCGAAAACGCTCGAACGCCACGCGGCCGAACTGCTGCGCGTGGTCGCGGCCGCTCGCGACACCGGCGCGCCGGCGCTGGCGCTGGAGCAGCTGCCCAGCGAAGCGCAGAAGACGCTCACGCAAAAGCTGATGACCAAGGTGCGCGAAATCGCGGTGGAGCTGGGGATTCCGTCGTCGCTGCTGGCTCCGCGTGCGGATATCGAGGCGGTGGCGCTGCGGGGTGCGGAGGCCGAGGTGCCGCTGCTGAGCGGCTGGCGGCGCGAGGTTGCGGGTGAGGCGCTGCTGAAGCTCTGACGCGGTAGGTTGGGGTGAGCCTGCGAACCCCAACATGGGTCCGCGCCGATGTTGGGGTTCGCAGGCTCACCCCAACCTACCTTCGATCCAACCCTAGCTCAGAACCTTGACGATGCTGTCGAAGATCGCATCGACTGTGCCGACGCCTTCCAGCGTCACCAGCTTGTTCTGCGCCTGGTAGTAGGCGAGCAGCGGACGCGTTTCAGCGTTGTAGACATCGATACGCCTGCGTATCACGTCTTCCTTGTCGTCCTCACGGCCTTCCTTGATCGCGCGGTCGAGCAGGCGCTTGACGATCTCCTCGTCCGACACATGCAAATGAACAGCCTTGTCGATACCCGGCTGGCCGAGGCGGGTCAGCATGCCGTCCAGCACCTGGGCCTGCGCGGTATTGCGCGGGAAGCCGTCGAGGATGCAGCCCTTCTGCGCGTCCGCCTCGCCGAGACGCTCCTCGACGATGCCGATGACGATTTCATTGGCCACCAAGCCGCCGGCGTCCATGGTCGCCTTGGCTTTTTTGCCGAGTTCGGTGCCGGCTTTGACGGCGGCGCGCAACGCGTCGCCGGTCGAAATCTTCGGGACGCCGTAGTGCGCGACCAGCTTTTCGCCCTGGGTGCCCTTACCGGAGCCGGGCGCGCCCAGCAAAACGATTCTCATCGAGATTGTCCTACGTCCTTGGTCGTGGTTGCGCGCGCCGGCGAGGGGCAGCGGAGCGGCGGCATGACGAAACGGTAACGGCTAGGCACCGGACCCGTCAACGAGACCATCGTATGGAGTGCCACCCCGGCGGCATTCTCCCGTAAACTTCGGCTCGCACTGAGCGGGCCAAGCGGCTCGCGGACAGGCTTCTTTCTTGCACGGCCGGCCGTCAACGGCGCGCCATCTTCCACGTCCCACCAAAGGCAACGCGATCATGGGTATTGAAGCACTAGGCCCCGGCGACAAAGCGCCAGCAGAATTTTATGTCGTCATCGAAATCCCGGCCTACGGCCCGCCGGTCAAGTACGAAGTCGACAAAGACACCGGCCTGCTGATGGTCGACCGCTTCATGAACGTGGCGATGTCCTACCCCGCCAACTACGGCTACGTGCCGAAGACCCTGGCCGGCGACGGCGACCCCGTCGACGTGCTGGTGATGACCCCGCATCCGGTCGTCGCCGGCTCGGTGATCAAGTGCCGCGCGCTGTGCGTGCTCGACACCGAAGACGAGAAGGGCACCGACGCCAAGCTGCTGGCAGTGCCGGTCGACAAGGTCAGCAACGGCGCCTACGACCACCTGCAGGATCTGGCCGACGTACCGGAGCGCATCAAGAACGAGATCCATCACTTCTACAGCTCCTACAAGCTGCTCGAGAAGGGCAAGTGGGTGAAGATCTCCGGCTGGCGCGACGCCGCCGCCGCTCGCGGCGAGATCGAGAAGGGCATTGCCGACTACAAAGGCTGATGCAGGGGCTCCGATCAGGGGCTGAACATCGCCTTGAGTTTCGGCGTGCTGCACAACAAGAAGGCCGCTGACGCGGCCTTCTTGTTGTGCAGCGTGAACTACTGAACCCGGTTACGTACCGGCGTCAGTACCGCACCATGCACGTAGGCACCCGCCGGCCGGCCATCGCTGCCCGCCACTTCATACCAGCCGCCGGATGCGGCGACCACGCGCAGCCGCTGGCCACAGCTCAGTGACTGCACAATCGGCGCCTCGATGCTGGGCTTGGCGCGCACGCGCGCATTGCAGGCCGCGGTCATCGAACTGAGGATTTTCTGAGGCGGGCTGAATTTTCCTGCGAGTTCGGAGTAATGCAGGAAGCCTTCCGTCGGATTGCCGCGCGCGTCGGTGATGCCGTACCAGGTCGGCGTCAGCGAGCGCAGGTTGATCCGGGTACCGGCCGGCAGGATTTTCAGCAGCGGCGATTCCGCGCTCGCCTGGCGACGCACATAGGCCTCGTCTGCGAGCGTGACGCTGTGGACCTGAGTGTTGTCGATATCGGCACGACGCTGCGCCTGCAGCAGCAGATCGGTTTCAAGATCGCGGATCAGGCCGTCGGCAGCGACCTGTGCCTGGGAACACTGCACGGTGCGACGCGACGATTTCAGCAGGCGCGCCGGCTGCGACCATGGATTCTGGATCGGCTCGTTGTAACGCACCGCCACCGAGGCGATGCAGTTGCCGCCGCCGATCCTGCGGATATCGCGTGCGACCACATGAGTGGCGTCAACCGCCGCCGCTCCGAAACTGACAGACGACAGCAGAACTCCCCACAGCGCACTGGACCAGCGTCCCATGTTCCGTCTCCCCAAAGACAGGACTTCTAGGCCGCAATCTAGTGAACCGGACGTCAGTTTCAAAATACCAGCCAGCGGCCGCCGCTCAGCCGACCTTAACTATGGTTCTTAATGGGCTGATTCATCAGAATTTTAATGGCGAGCAGAAAGCCTCTCGAATGGAGGCCTTGTTGCGACGCAGCAGAGTTATCCCGCTTTCCTGCTGCGGTGCCCGATTCCACATTGCTCATGCGACGTTCCTTTGCAGTGGGAAATCTACCTAGAAATAAAAAACCTGTCGAACGTCTATGCTGAAGCTGATTCAGCACCCCGATTGCCGTGCAAACGCGTCGCAAAACAGCTTGGAGAATGCCTGTGAAGTGGATGATCTACGGCGCCAACGGCTATACCGGCGAACTGATCGCCCGCGAAGCCCAGCGGCGCGGGCTGAACCCGATCGTCGCCGGCCGGAACAAGCTCCGCATCGAGGCCCTGGGCGCCGAACTCGGGCTCGAAACACGCTGCTTCGGGCTCGACGACTCGGCGGCCTTGGGGCGCGAACTCAAGGGCGTCGGCCTGGTGCTGCATTGTGCCGGCCCGTTCTCGGCAACCGCCCGTCCGATGATCGAGGCCTGCCTGTCAATGCAGTGTCATTACCTGGATATCACCGGCGAAATCTCGGTGTTCGAGTATGCGCAGGCCCAGCACGAGCGCGCCCGCCAGGCCGGCTGCGTGGTCTGCCCTGGCGTCGGCTTCGATGTGATCCCGACCGACTGTGTCGCCGCCACATTGAAAGAGGTGCTGCCGGACGCAACGCATCTGGCCCTGGGTTTCGACTCGCGTTCGGGCTTCTCGCCGGGCACCGCGAAAACCTCGGTCGAAGGCTTGGCACAAGGCGGCAAGGTCCGGCGCGACGGCAGGATCGTCGCCGTGCCGCTGGCGTATTCGGTGCGCAAGATCGACTTCGGCGGCGGCGAGAAGCTGGCGATGACGATCCCCTGGGGCGACGTCTCCACCGCCTGGTACACGACCGGGATACCGAACATCGAGGTATTCATTCCCGGCTCGCCCGGCATGATCGCCAACGCCAAGCGCGCCAACTATTTCCGCTGGCTGATCGGCTGGCCGCCGCTGCAGCGCGCGATCAAGCAGCGCATCGCCCAAAAAGTGAAAGGCCCCGATGAAACCCTGCGTGCCCAGCAGCCGACCTTCGTTTGGGGCGAGGCGCGCAACGCGGCCGGCGTGGTTCGCACCGCGCGCATCAAAACTGCCAATGGCTACAGCCTGACCATCACCGGCTCACTCGCCGTGGTCGAGCACCTGCGGCGCGAACAACCGGCGGGCGGCGCGTACACGCCTTCACGGCTGCTGGGGCCGGACCTGGTGACCAAGCTACCGGGCTCGGGGGAACTGAGCGTCACGTAGGTCGGCAATCCCTTGCCGACGTGAGAAGTCCGATGCGCAACCAGGGCCTCACGTCGGCAAGGGATTGCCGACCTACGAACGCGGTGACTCGTTGGACGGCCTCTACCTCTGGATGAACTCGATCTTGTAGCCGTCCGGATCCTCGACGAACGCGATCACGGTCGTGCCGTGCTTCATCGGGCCGGCTTCGCGGACGACGCGGCCGCCGCGTTCGCGAACCGCATCACAGGCGGCGCGGGCGTCTTCGACTTCCAGCGCGATATGGCCATAGGCGCTGCCCAGATCGTAGGACTCGACGCCGTAGTTGTAGGTCAGCTCGATCGCCGACGCCTTGCTTTCATCTTCATAGCCGACAAACGCCAGCGTGAACTTGCCTTCGGGGAAATCGTGCCGACGCAGCAGGCGCATGCCGAGCACGCCGGTATAAAAATCGATGGAGCGTTGCATGTTGCCGACGCGAAGCATGGTATGGAGGATGCGCATCAGGACTCCCGGTCATCGGCATCGATAAAACAACTCCGCCGATTTTAACCCGCATCCGTCGCGGCGCTTTAAGCTTTGACGATGGGCAGACCGGTCACCGCAAGCAGACGCAGCACCACCGAGCCGCCGCGTCCGCGTCACGGACTGGCGCGGGTGCTGTCCAAACTCGGCGTCTGTTCGCGCAGCCAGGCTGAGGCGATGGTCGCCGCTGGGCGCGTGGCGGTGAACGGCCGCGTTGAGCGCAATCCAGAGCGGCCCACCGATGCCGAAAAAGAGCGCATCGCCGTCGACGGCGCCGATATCCGCGCGACAGACAAGGTCTACATCGCGATCAACAAGCCGCGCGGGATCGTCGTCAGCGCTTCCGACGAGCGCGGCCGCGACACGGTTTATGCGCTGCTGGAGAACGCGGGCCTGCCTTGGCTCGGGCCCGTCGGCCGCCTCGACAAGGCCAGCGAAGGCCTGCTGCTGCTGAGCAACGACACGGTCTGGGCCGCACACATCACCCAGCCTTCCGGCCAACTCGACAAGACCTATCACGTGCAGGTCAACGGCCTGCCGGATGAAGCGGCACTGGCGGCGATGCTCAAGGGCGTTGTCGACAGCGGCGAGAAACTCGCGGCCCGCAGCGCTCGCCTGCTGCGCAGCGGCGGCCGGAACGCCTGGCTGGAGATCGTGCTCGACGAAGGCCGCAACCGCCAGATCCGCCGGCTGCTGGCAGCGCTCGGCTTCGACGTGCTGCGGCTGGTCCGCGTCGCCATCGGCCCGCTGGCGCTGGGCGACCTGGCGAAAGGTGCGTATCGGGTCCTGAGCGAAGACGAGGTTCGCACACTCGGTCGATAAAGCCTCCGCCGATCTCAGCCGTCGGCGGGATCGAGCAGCCTGGGTCCGGCTCCGTCTTCGGACAGGCGATCGAAGGGATTGCGCAGCTTGCAGCGCTCGATCGACAGACAGCCGCAACCGATGCAGTCGTGCAGCTGATCGCGCAAGGCCACCAGCTTGGCAATGCGCTGATCGAGATCGGACTTCCAGCGTGCCGACAATTTTTGCCACTCGGCGGCAGTCGGCGCGCGGCCCTGCGGCAGCGTCGCCAGCGCCTCGCCGATCGCCGCCAGCGGAATACCCAGCCTCTGTGCGACCTTGATCACCGCCACGCGGCGCAATACTTCGCGCGGATAGCGGCGCTGATTACCGGCGTTGCGGCGGCTGCCGATCAGGCCCCTGGCTTCGTAGAAATGCAGCGCCGATATCGCGACGCCGCTGCGCGCCGCAAGTTCGCCGACGCTGAGATCCTTGCCGAAAGTGGCGGGATCGAGCTTGCCCATGTCTGCCTCGCTTGACCTCAAGTTAAATTGAGGTTTTACAGTCTGCCCCCCTCGTCCGCAATCCCAGGAGCACGACGCATGTCCACGTTAGCGCAGCCGCCCGCCTTCGAAGTGATTGGCGAGTTCGCAATCGATCCCGAGCAACAGCGCGCTTTTCTCAATGCGCTCGCCGCACAGATCGAACAGCATTTCAAGCGCTACGCCGGTTTCATATCGGCGAGCCTCCATGCCAGCGACGACGGCCGGCAGGTTGTCGTCCACGGACGCTGGCACACTCAGCGCGACTGGGAGGCCGTGTTCAGGAACGCCGATTTTCAGCCGCCGACACGCGAAGTGGTCACGCGTTTCGCGGCGACACGACTCGGCTTCCAGCTCGTGCGTTCGGTGGAAAACCACATCCAGGGTGCACGATGAACCCGCCACTGAAGCTCGCGCTGATTTACGGCAGCGCCCGGCCGGGCCGCTATTGCGACACCGTTGTGCGCTGGGCCGCGGCGCAGATCGCCGGCGATGCGACCTTCGAGACGCAACTGATCGATCCCGTCGTGACTCAAGGCCTGGCATTGGCGCAAGGCATCGAAAGCGCCGATGCCTTCGTCGTCGTCACGCCCGAATACAACCACGGCTATCCGGCACCGCTGAAGGCGCTGATCGATTCGCAGAGCGAGGCCTGGCATGCGAAACCGGTGGCCTTCGTGTCTTACGGCGGCGTCTCGGGCGGCCTGCGTGCGGTGGAGCAGCTGCGCCAGGTTTTTGCGGAACTGCATGCCGTCACGATCAGGGACAGCCTGTCGTTCGCCAATGCCAGGGAGCAGTTCGACAAGGCCGGCGAGCTGCTCGCGCCGGAGCGCGCCGGCCGAACAATGTCGCGGCTGTTGGCTCAGCTCAAGTGGTGGGCTGGCGTGCTGCGCGACGCGCGCATCGCACAGCCTTATTCGTTGGTGGTGCTGTGATAGGCGCGATCCGTAGGTCGGCTATCCCTTGCCGACATGAGGCTCCGGTTGCGCATCGAAGGTTTCATGTCGGCAAGGGATTGCCGACCTACGGCTCATTCGTCAACGCGCTAAAGCGCCACCAGCGACCGTGAAACCTCGCTGACGAGTCCGGTCCGGAGCAGCTGCTCCAAAGCGGTGTCGACAGCGGCATAACTGCCGGACAGCAGCGCCATGCCGTCGTCGAGTTGCGCGACCACGTCGTCCAGCAGCGGCAGTGGGCCCAGCGTGCGGCAGATCGCAACGGCGCGCAGCTGCGGCGATATGGCCGGCAACATGCGCAGCTGATGGACGTGATGCAGACGCGCCAGCACCTGCTCGACCAGCGTCTGCTGCCGCGGCGTGCCTTCGAACACCACCAGTATCCGCGGCGGCTTGCGGCCGGTGTCCGCGACCAGGCCGTGAATCGACAGGCCGCGATGCGCGAACACCGCGGCGATCGAATGCATGATGCCGGGCCGGTCGGCGACCTCGAGCACGTAGACTACCTGGCGATCGGTGCTCATGGCGTGCTCCACGATGCGAGCCGCGCGCGGATCACCTCGGCCGCCGACAGCAGGCAGGCGCGCTCGTCGTCGTCCATGTCCAGATCAATCACCTGCGACCAGCCGCGCAGTCCGCAGATCACCGGCACGCCGAGCACGCCGGCGGGGCCGAACCAGTCGCCACGGCTCAAGCTGACCTGCGCCGGAATCACGCTCTGCCCGCCACTCAGAATCTGTTCGGCGAGTTCGGCAGTGACCGCGGCGGTGGACGTCGCGGTCTTGGCGCCGGAGATATGCGTGATCAACGGCAGCAGCACCGCGCGCAGATCCGGCGGCTGCGCCTCGGCATGGCGGAAAGCCTGCTCGACATGGTGGTCGCGGATCAGCGCAGCGAGTGCGGCTTTTTCCCTCGCCAGGCTGCCGGCGAAATCGGAGGCGACGCGCGTGCCACGCAGGCGCCGCAGCGCGGCCGCGTTCTCGGCCTCATCGAAGCCATAGATCCAGAAACGCGACAGGATTGGCACCAGCGCGTCGCCATGCTCGCCGAGCATGTAGCCATGCACGCGCTGGCGGCGCACACCGAAGTCGGCCGCGATTTCGCGGCGCAGCCGCATCGTGTCCTGATAGGCGCCCATGCCGAATACGCGATGCGGGTCGAGATGGCGCGAAAACACTTCGACTCCGAGTTCGACCGGATTGGTGACGATCACGACCAGCTCTTCGCCGTGGCCGCGCTGGGCCAGCGAGCGGGCATAGGACTCGAACACGGCGCGATTGCCCATGGCCAGCTCGTGCCGGCCGACCATGTTGCCGGAGCCAGTCGGCGCGGTGCGCCCGGCACAGAACAGGATCAGGTCGGCCGCCACTTCTTCGGGCGCGAAGGCGACATCGATTTCCGGCGTGATCTCGGCGAAGGCGTCATACAGATCGGCGCGCAGTCCATACAGGGCACTGGCACTGCCGCCATCGCGGCGGCCAACCAGCTGCAGGCGCTGACGCGGCGTCAGGATCTGCCGGGAAATAATCTGCGCTGCCAGCGATCGCCCGACATCACCGTTCGCGCCGATGATCGCGATATCCATCAGCCAGCGCTCTCGGCGAATGGCCGAGCCGAATCCGCGCACGGATAAGCAAATCCGCCAGTGATTGGCGCGTTCCGCTGCACAGCCTTGAAGCTCATTTCACAAGTCCTTGATTTTACGGTGCCAACTCCATGGAACGGGCTTTGCCATTGGATCAGGCACGCCCTACCTGCCACTGCTCGAGCCCAGACCATGCGCATCTCAGCCCTGTTGCCCGCCACCCTGCTGCTGTTCGGCTTCTGCGCGTCGGCGCAGGCCGGACCGTCGACCCTGTGCAACTACCAGATGAAGTACGACATCGAGATCGACGGCGACGGCGCCCATCTGCGCAACGCCAGAACTGCGCCAGATATCGACATCGCCGGGGATCGCCTGTGGATCGACGGCAAGGAACGCGCGCTGTCGACGATCGAGCGCCGGCGTCTGCTCGACTATCGCAGGGAGCTGACCGGTTTCACCCGCGACGTCAGCCGCGTCGCACTCGAGGGCGCACAGCTCGGCATCGAGGCTGCAGTACTGGCGATATCCACGCTGGCCGGCGATGACGACGGCGGAACGAAGCTGCTGAGCCGCTTCGACGGCTTGCGCAGCAAGCTGGCGCAGCAGTTCGATGGCCGGCATCTGCCGGCGCAGGCGCTCGGCAAGGACTACGACAAGGAACTCGACGAGACCATCGACCAGATCACCGAGGAAGCCGTCGCCGAGATCAGCAGCAGTGTCGCCAAGCTGGTGGCGATGTCGCTGTTCGCGCCGTCCCTGATGGAGGCGCGCGCCGAGCACGTCGAGCAGCTCGTCGACACCCATGTCGAGCAGCGCGGCAACCATCTGGAGCGCGACGCCGACGCACTCTGCGGACAGCTGCGCCGGCTTGATGCGCTCGAGAACGCGCTCAACTACTTCGACGCGTTCGATCGCGACGCGCCGTCGATCTAGTACCCGGCAGAAGCAGCCGGACATGGGCGGCGACGCAAGGACTTGAGTTCAGCGCAGCGGAATGTTGGGGATCGCTCCGCTCACCCCAACCTACGAAAAGCGCGTGGCACCCTCGACGTAGGTTGGGGTGAGCGCAGCGATCCCCAACATCAGACCGGCAAGCCTTGATCCCTGCGCGCGTTCCGCACCGCCGTGCGCCAGCCGTAGCGATCCTCTGCGGCACCGTCCTGCAGGTCGGCCAGCCGTTGAGACAGACGTGCCGCCAGATCGCCGCCAGCCGGCAGCACACGCGCATTTTCCCAGGCGATCTCGGACACCGGCGCGACGCCTGCCGCGGTGCCGACACCGAAGATCTCGCGCAGCCCGCCGGATTGCTGCCAGCGCTGCAGATCGTCGAGTGAAATCGCGGTCTGCTCGCAGCGCACGTCGAACTCGGCAAGCAGCTGCATGATCGAGACGCGTGTGATGCCGGCGAGGATGGTGCCGTCCAGCGGCGGCGTCAGCACGCGATCAGGCAGTGCGACAAATACATTCATCGTGCCGGCTTCGCCGAGATAGCAATGCTCGGCCGCATCCAGCCATAGCGCATCGTCGCAGCCTCTAAGTCGCGCCTGCTGCGCGCCGTAGAGACTCGCCGCGTAGTTGGCCGCGGTCTTCGCCGCACCGAGTCCACCAACGGCGGCGCGCGCCAACGTGCGCTCGGCCCAAAGGCGCTTCGGCGTCGAAGTATCCGGCGACGAGCACGGCGTCGCGACGATGCTCAGCGCGTGCTTCGCGGCGCGACGCAGGCCCAGCGATTCTTCGCAGGCGTACAGCGTCGGGCGCAGATACAGCGAACCGCGTCGATACGGAGGCACCCAGTCGCGATGCACATCGACCGCCCGGCACAGCATCTTCATCAACAGCGCTTCGCTGATCGCCGGCAGGCTCAGGCGCTCGGCACTGCGCTGCAGGCGCAGGATATGCTCGCGCGGCCGGAACAGGTGCAGCTCGTCGTTCGCATCGCGGTAAGCCTTCAGCCCCTCGAACACCGAGAGCCCATATTGCAGCGCGCCGCTGGCGACATCGAGCTGCACCGCAGCGCGCGGCAGCACCACCGGCGTCGACCAGCCGCTGTGCTCCTCGTGCTCGGCCATGACGACGAAGGGCGCGACATGACGGCCGAAGCCCAGCGCTTCGGGCTCGGTCAGCGAGGCGGGCCAGGGCTCGCTTTTCACCGGTCTGGAACGACTCGGCGTTGAAAGACTCATGACGCGATCACCTCGATGTTGGACCGGCCGGGCGCGACCATCGGCATCACCTGCCGGTCTGCAGAAATCGGAACGCGGATCAGCGCCGGGCCGGGCGCGGCGAACGCCTCGGCAAGAATCCGCATCGGCTCGCTGGCCGCGCCCAGGTCCAATGCCGGAATGCCGAAGGCCCGCGCGACCGCGCAGAAATCCGTCGGCCGCTCGAAGCTCGAGCCGACATAGCGGCGTCGATGAAACAGGCTCTGCTGCTGGCGCACCATGCCCAGCGCCGCGTTGTCGAGCAGCACGATCTTGAGGTTGCACTGCAGCTCGGCCAGCGTCGCCAGCTCCTGAATGTTCATCAGCAGGCTGCCGTCGCCGGTGAAGCAGACCACCGGATCTTCGGGCAAGGCGAGCGCCGCGCCGATCGCGGCGGGCAGGCCGAAACCCATCGTGCCGAGACCGCCCGAGGTGAGCCAGCGATCCGGACGCATGAACGGATAAGCCTGCGCAACCCACATCTGGTGCTGGCCGACATCGGTGGTCACCGCGGCATTCGGCCCGGCGAGTTCGGCGACCGCGCGGATGACAGCGAACGGTGTGCGCGTCTCGTCGGCCGCTTCCTGCGAGGCCGGATACGCGGCCCGCAGTTCGGCGATGCGCTGCCGCCATTGCGGGCGCGAATGCGCCGGCAGCGCGCGCGCCAGAGCCTCGAGCGCGAGGCGCGCATCGGCCTCGATCGCCAGGCTCGGCCGGCGGATCTTGCCGAACTCGCGGCGGTCCGCGTCGATATGAATGACCCGCGCATTCGGCGCGAAAGTGTCGGCGCGGCCGGTGGCGCGATCGTCGAAGCGCGCACCGACCGCGATCAGCAGATCGCATTCGTCGATCGCACGGTTGGTCGCCTGCGCACCGTGCATGCCGAGCATCCCCAGATTCAGCGGATGCCCCGCAGGCAGACTGCCGAGTGCCATCAGCGTGCTGGCCGTCGGCAGATCGCCGGCTTCGGCCAAGGCACGCGCGGCATACGCGCCGCGGCTCTTCACGACGCCGCCGCCGATATACAGCAGCGGCCGCCGGGCACGCGCGATCATCTCGGCAGCGACGCGGATCGCCTCCATGTCGGGCGCGATCGCCACCGGCTCGATACGCCGCGGCAGCTTGTGCAGATCGACCTCGATGACTTCGCGCTGCACGTCCTTGGGCACGTCGAGCAGCACCGGGCCAGGACGGCCGGTCTCGGCGATGCGAAAAGCTTCGGGCAGCAGATCGATCAACTCCGCCGCCGAGCGCGCGATGAAATTGGCCTTGGTGATGGTGTCGACGATGCGGCCGGTCTTCACTTCCTGGAATGCGTCGGTACCCATCAGCGCCTGGGGCACCTGGCCGGTGATGCAGACCAGCGGCACCGAGTCGAGCTTGGCATCGGCAATCGCGGTAACCAGGTTGGTCGCACCCGGGCCGGACGTGGCCAGGCACACGCCGGCGCGCCCGCTGATCCGGGCGATGCCCTGCGCGACGAAGCCGGCGCCCTGCTCGTGCCGCGTCAGCACGTGACGCAGGCGCGTCGCGCCGTCGAGCGCCTCGTAGAGCGGCAGCAGCGCGCCGCCGGGAATCCCGGCAACGAGCTCGACGCGTGCACGTTCGAGCAGTTGGACGATGAGCTGCGCGCCGCTGAGCCTTATGGTCATTTCACGAATCCTTCTATGGTGGACCCGTCGAAAAAACCGGCGCGGACAAGAAAAAACCCCCGCCGGTTTTGCCGGCGGGGGTTCTGATTCAAGCTTGCAAAGTCCCCTACGGCGCGTCGACTACGACGAGCACTACGACGAGGGCGGCTTTGCGGATCAGCTTCATTTTGTCTGCGTGTCTATGGCTTGCTGCTGGGGCTTGCTGCGGGCCGAAACAACCGGACCGGTTTCAGGAATCGCGCGAAGTCTAGCGAACGCGGCGCGCGCCTTACAAGTACCCGCGACCAGTAGCCGCGCGGCGGAGCATGACCGCGCACCGCCCCGGCCCTACACTCGCGACACACCGCCGCCGCCGGGACCTAGGGAACCTTAGATGAGCCAAGCCAACACCGACCTGCCCCGCATCGACGCGCCTTCGCGGCGATTGCTGGTGATGGAGGCCCGCGCACTGTTCGAGGCCGCAGACTTTGTTCTACGTGGGCCCAAGACGCGCAAGCTGCCGCGCGGTGACGGCCATCCGGTGATGATCGTGCCGGGCTTCGGCACCAATGATCGCGTGACGGCGCCGCTGCGTGCCGCACTGGAAAAACTCGGCTACGCCGCGCACGGCTGGGACTGCGGCACCAACCTGGGCATGCGCACCAAGCTGAAGAACGCACTCGCGCTTCGACTCGAGCAATTGCACGAGCGCTATGAGACGCCGGTAAGCCTGATCGGATGGAGCCTCGGCGGGGTGTTCGTGCGCGAAATGGCGCGCCATCAGAGCGCACTCGTGCGCAGAGTGATCACTTTAGGCAGTCCGTTCAACGGAAATCCCGACGCCAACAACATGGTCACGCTGTTCAAAATCGCCAACCGCGGCAAGCCGGTGAAGACCGACGTCGAAGGTTTTTTGAAACGAAAAAAACCGCCGCCGGTTCCTTGTACAGCGATCTATACGCGCACCGACGGAATTGTCGCCTGGCCCTGTTCTCTCGAGGAAAAAACGCCATTCACTGAAAATGTCGAGGTGCATGGATCGCATCTCGGCATGGTCTTCAACCGCGAGGTTCTGCGCGTGATCGCGGAGCGTCTGGCGCTACCGCCAGGCACCTGACCACGATTGTTTTAGACGCGGCTCAGTTTTCATATTGACTTTTCCCCAGCCACTACATCTTGTGTTTTGAAATAGCTAATGACACGATAGGACGTGGCTAAGGACGGTTGCGGTTGTCGTAATCGACTTGTCTCGATGTCTTTGCAAGGAGGTTGTCATGGCTGTCGCGAAGAAGGCTGCGGCGAAGAAGGCCCCGGCCAAGAAGGCCGCGGCGAAGAAGGCTCCGGCGAAGAAGGCTCCGGCGAAAAAGACCGCCAAGAAGGCCGCTAAAAAGGCCGTCAAGAAGGTCGCGAAGAAGGCAACGAAAGCTGCCAAGAAAGTCGCAAAGAAGAAAGCCTGAAGATTGTCTAGCGGTATCTGAGGCGCGTCGGGCTGACCGATGCGCCTTTTTTTTGCCCGCGCTTTATGTGCCGTAGCCGTAGGTCGGCAATCCTTTGCCGACGTGCACCTTCGATGCGCAACCGGGGCCTCACGTCGGCAAAGGATTGCCGACCTACGCGCCAGGTCTCTAGATCGCGTACTGCTGCGTGAACTGCTTGGCGAACTCTCCGAACTGCGAAGCCGGCAGATCGTTGATCCCCGCCGCCGCGGCACGACCGCCACCGGTGGGAAACTTGCGGCACAACTCGTCCGCACCCTTCTTGCGATTGAGCGGGGCGCGCACGCTGATCAGGTAATTCCCGTTGCTCTTCTCGGTCAGCACTGCGTGGGCGCGGTCCGGGAACAGGTTGGTCAGGTCATTGCTGTAGACGCCGCTGACACGCCGCGCCCAGGCCGCGTCCGGCAATATCAGCAGCGCCGCATGCTCGGTCGATACCGGCTCCGGCTTCGTCGACTCAGCCTTGGACATGTCGGTGTTGTAGCCGTCGGCAAGCTTCTGGAAATGCGTCTTGCCGTCAGTCAGAAAACCGAACGGAGAGGCATGCGCGCTGACCAGCCGGAACAACGCCTCCGGCGTGAAGTGCAGATCCTCGATGCGCTCGCCGTAGCCGTTGTAGTTGATGTACGTGCCCAAGTCCTCGAGCTGGCGCGTTTGCGCTTCGCTGATATCCAGGTGCTTGGCCATGATCTCGGCGCTGGCCTTGAGGTTGTCGCCGAACGCGCCGACGACCGCCCAGGCCAGGAAGCGATTCTTCAGATGGCCGTTGACCAGCAGGCTGGTGCAGACGTCCGGCGCCTCGTTGATGATCGCGGTCAGACGCTCGCTCTGCGGAATCTCGCCGGCGAAATGATGGTCGACGTACAGCACTTCGGCGCCGGCCGCGAGCGCGCGCTTGAGCGCGTCGCGGTTCTTGTCCAGCGACACGTCGAGCACCGTGATCCTGTCGCCGGCTTTGGCCTCGACCTGATCGAGCAGCTCGATATCACGCTTGACGCCGGTGATCAGCCTCGCCGAAGGGCGG
Source organism: Hydrocarboniphaga sp. (assembly GCF_028291725.1). Taxonomy (GTDB): domain Bacteria; phylum Pseudomonadota; class Gammaproteobacteria; order Nevskiales; family Nevskiaceae; genus Hydrocarboniphaga. The sequence goes on from NZ_JAQGNT010000062.1 coordinate 85,951, forward strand.
GGCTCATCGAGGTGCAGCTGCGTCAGCGCGCAGATGCCGTCGGCGTCGCCGTTGAAGACATCGACAAAATTGATCCCGGCGCTCATGTCAGCCTCAGGCCTTGCCGGCGTCGACGATCTGGTAGTACTCCATCAGCACCTTGGCGACTTCCGGACGCGAGAATTCCGGCGGCGGCGCGATGCCGGCGCCAAGCATCGCGCGAACCTTGGTGCCACTGAGCGCGATGAAGTCGTCCGGCACATGGTCCGGCGCCTCGCGCATCATCACCACGCGGCCGAGCTTCTTGCTGAACGCGGTGTTGTCGGCGCGGAAGATTTCGATCGCCAGCGAGCCGGCCGGAACCTGCTCATCGAAAATCGTCTGCGCATCGAACGGGCCGTAGTAGTCGCCGACGCCGGCGTGGTCGCGGCCGACGATCAGGTAATCGGTGCCCATGTTCTGGCGGAACACCGCGTGCAGCACCGCTTCGCGCGGGCCGGCATACAGCATGTCGAAACCGTAGCCGGTGATCATTACCGTGTTCGGCTCGAAGTAGTGCTCGACCATCTTGCGGATGCAGGCGTCGCGCACGTCGGCAGGAATGTCGCCGGCCTTGAGCTTGCCGAGCAGCATGTGGATCACGATGCCGTCGGCGTTCAGGCGCTCTTTGGCCATGCGGCACAGCTCTTCATGCGCGCGGTGCATCGGATTGCGGGTCTGGAAGGCGACCACTTTCTTCCAGCCGCGCCTGGCGATCTCGTCGCGAATCTCGACCGCGGTGCGGAAAGTTTCCGGGAACTCGTCCTTGAAGTAGCTGTAGCTCAGCACCTGGATCGTGCCACTGAGCACGGTGTTGCCCAGATCGGTGAATGTGGCGACGCCGGGATGCTTGGGATCGACGTTGCCGAAGATCTGCAGCGCCATCGCGCTGAGCTGTTCGGCGGTCACGGCTTCGACGCCGGTCACGTCCATGATCGCCAGCACCGGCTTGCCCTCGACGTTCGGATCGCGCAGCGCGAGCTTGCCTAATCTGATGCCGGTCTCTTTGGTCACGTTGAGGATCGGCACCGGCCAGAACAGGCCGGACGTCGTCGTAAGCCGATCGCAGACGCTGAGCGCATCGGCGAGCGTCATGTAGCCGGTCAGCGGGTTGAAGTAGCCGGCGCCGAGCATCACCGCGTTGGCGGCGGCGGCGGAATTCACCAGCAGGCTCGGCAAAGATTCGGCTTCCTTCAACAGCGCAGCGCGCTGGGCGTCGTCGGCAACGTACAGCGGGTTCAGGGTTTCTGAGCCGTGGGGCTTGATCATGGCGTGTTCTCTGTGTGATTCATGGACGTCGATGCACTGCGGGTGACTCATCGCGGACAAGGTCCGCTCCTACAGTCGCGTCACCAGGGGTACGCAATATTTCGGTAGGAGCGGACCTTGTCCGCGATCACCTTCAGGCCGGCAGGATGCCGCGGTTCTTCAACATCGTGAGCAGGGTTTCGACCTCCAGCTCCAGGCTCATCTCGGCGCTGTGCAATACCAGCTCCGGCGCTTCCGGCGCCTCATAAGGATCGCTGATGCCGGTGAAGTTCTTGATCTCGCCGGCGCGGGCTTTCTTGTACAAGCCCTTGGGATCGCGCTTTTCGGCTTCGGCCAGCGGCACTTCGACATAGACCTCGATGAAGTCCATGCCGCCGTCGGCGTGCAGCTTGCGCACCACGTCGCGGTCGGCACGATACGGTGATACGAAGCTCGACAGCACGATCACGCCGGCGTCGACGAACAGCTTGGCGATCTCGCCGATGCGGCGGATGTTCTCGGTGCGGTCTTCGGCGGAGAAGCCGAGGTTCTTGTTGATGCCCAGGCGCACGTTGTCGCCATCCAGGCGATACACCAGGCGGCCTTGCGCATGCAGCACTTTCTCCAGCGCCACCGCAACCGTGCTCTTGCCCGAACCGGATAGTCCGGTGAACCAGATCGTCGCGCCCTTCTGCCCGAGCAGTTGGCCGCGTTCGGCTCGTGTCACTTCACCAGCGTGCCAATGCACGTTGGTGGCTTTCTGTTCCGTCATCGATGGTCTCGTCTGAGTGTTGTTGAACGATCGCCGGCGAAGCAGCTCGCCGCGGGCATCGATTGTAGGCTTGTCTCGCTCATGATAAAAATACAATATAAATATACAATCGTCATATTTTATTTATATCATAATCACGTAGGACTTAGATAAAAACCGCGTGCGATCATGAACCTGAACCACTTGGCGATCTTCCAGGCCGTCGCCAGCTCCGGAAGCGTCAGCGGCGGAGCGCGTGAGCTGCATATCAGCCAGTCGGCGGTTTCCAAGCAACTCGGCGAGTTCGAAAAGGCGCTGGGCCTGCTGTTGTTCGATCGCCTGCCGCGCGGCGTACGGCCGACCGAAGCCGGGCAGCTGCTGCTGGTCTATGCAAACCGCCTGTTCGCGATCGAGAGCGAGGCCGAGGCGGCGCTCGGCGATCTGCAGAGACTGGCGCGCGGCCGCATCGCGATCGGCTCCAGCCGCACCATCGGCGCCTATCTGCTGCCGCCCCTGCTGGCCGCGTTCCGGCGTAGCCATCCGGACGTGGAACTGTCGCTCCAGGTCGACAACACCAAGGTGATCGAAACCAAGCTGCTAGCCGGCGAGATCGACATCGGCTTCGCCGAAGGCACGGTCAGCAGCGAGTTTCTTGACTACCACGTGTTTGCTCAGGACGAGTTGGTGGTGATCGCCGCTGCGACGCATCCGGTGTGCGCGAACACGCCGGTGCCGCTGTCGGTGCTGACGCAGAACCCGCTACTGATGCACGAAGTCGGTTCCGGCACGCGCGAGATCACCGAACAGGCGCTCGCCGCGAAGAAAATCCAGGTGCGGCCGGCGATGACACTGGCGAGTACCGAGGCGATCAAGCAGACCGTCGCAACCGGAATCGGCCTGGGGATTTTGTCGGCGCTGGCGATCCGCACCGAAGTCGACGCGGGGATTCTGGCCGTGGTGCCGGTCAAGGGCTTGCGGATGCAGCGGCCGCTGTATCGCATACAGATGAAGAACGCCTGGATCAGCCCGTCGATGCGCGCGTTTCTGGATCTGCTGGAGAAGTCGGCGTGATGTCGCCGCGGACGAAGGCACGTAGGGCGGGTCGTGACCCGCCGTTTTTGTCCGCGCCGCACGACGGCGGGTCGCGACCCGCCCTACGCGGCTACGCCGCGGCGCTGCTCAGCGTCTCCGAGAAGAACTCGTCGACTCTCGCGCGCTGCTCCGCCTCGTCGTCAACGCGATTGATCGATCTCCAGAACGCGGCCTTTGCCGCGGCGTCGCCATCGGCCGCCTCGCAATACCACTGGATGTGTTTGCGAGCGACGCGCACGCCGCGGCGCTCCCCATAAAAGTCGTGCAGCGCATCCAGATGTTCGAGCAGCCAGCGCCGCTGCTCGAAACGCGAGGGCGGCGCCAGCAGTTCGCCAGTCGACAGAAAGTGCGCGATCTCGCGGAAAATCCACGGCCGCCCCTGCGCAGCGCGGCCGATCATCACCGCGTCGGCACCGGTTTGCTCGAGCACGGCGCGCGCTTTCCGCGGGCTGTCGATATCGCCGTTGGCGATCAGCGGAATGCGGATGGCGGCGCGTATTTCGGCCAGGGTACGATATTCCGCCGCGCCATCGAAGCGGTCCTCGCGCGTGCGCCCGTGCACGGTAAGCGCGGCGATGCCGCAGTCCTCGGCGATCCGCGCGATGCGCAGGCCATTGCGATGCTCCCGTGCCCAGCCGGTGCGGATCTTCAAGGTGACCGGCACGTCGACCGCGCGCACCACCGCGGCGAGGATCGAGGCGACGCGCGACTCGTCACGCATCAGCGCCGAACCGGCGTCGACCTTGCACACTTTCTTGGCCGGGCAACCCATGTTGATGTCGATGATCTGCGCACCGTGATCGGCGTTGGCACGCGCCGCCTCGGCCATCATCAGCGGATCGTAGCCGGCGATCTGCACACTGATCGGCTCGCTCTCGCCGGCATGGTCGCGCCGCAGCCGCGACTTGTCGGTATGCCACAGCGTCGGGTCGGACGAGGTCATCTCGGACACCACCAGGCCGGCGCCCAGCCGCCGGCACAGGCTGCGAAACGGCCGGTCGGTGACGCCGGCCATTGGCGCCAGAATCACCGCCGGTTCGATCAGGTGGGGTCCGATGAGCATTGGATATTGTCGCCTAACCGGGTAGCCGGGCGACACGTTCGGCAACAGGCCGATGCTAGAGTGCCGGCTGCAGAATCACCGTAGCCCGAGACCTCGCATGACTGACGCACCGGCCCCGACTCCTGTTGCTGGCATCCAGATCCTGGTCATGGACGACTCGCGTTCCGCGCGATTCGCGCTCGGCAAGTTCCTGGAGAGCCTGGGCTGCACGGTGACCAGCGTCGGCGACCTGGCCGCAGCGCTGGCCTGCCTGAATCGGAGCAGGCCGCAGCTGATGTTCCTGGATCAGGATCTCGACGACAGCGGCTTCGAAGCGCTGCGCGCCATCAAGCTGCACGCGGCCGGCCGGCTGATGCCGGTGGTGCTGTGCCTGTCCGACGAAATACCGGGGTTTGACGCCCAGGCTCTCGCCCATGGCGCCGACGGCGTGATGGTCAAGCCGCCGACGCGTCTTGGTCTAGCGGCGCTGTTGAGCACTCTGGTCCCCGGCATCGTGCTGCCGGCACGCGCCGAAATCGTCGCGGCGCCGGACAATACGCCATCGGCTATCGATGGCGATGACGACGCCGAAGAAATATCGTCAGGCTGGAGCGAGCCATCGCGGCCAGTGACGCCGCCACTGGTGACACTGACCGTCACCCCGCCCCTAGAAGCGGAGCCGCGGACAGCGTCTGTACTGCTGAACCACAGCAGCGTCGAAAGCCGTCTGCAGCAGTTCGAAGCACGCCTGGGCGCGCTGGAACAGAACGTCCAGAGGGAGCTGATGGAACTGCGCGTGCAACTCGATCTGAGCCTGCAGGCACAATCCGAACGCATCGATCAGAGCCGCGAAGCGATCCGCGCGATGGCGGCCGAAGAAGCGCAGGTGATCGCGGAACGCACCGTGATGGGCGCTGCCGCAAAAATCTCGGACCGCCTCGCCGAATCGATATTGAAAACGCTGGGCAAAGCTTAGGGCCTGTTAACACACGTCGGTCGCTGCGCTGACGTGTGTTAACAGGCCCTAAGCCGATACTGCGAATCAGCGCCGCGCCACCGAATAAAACAGCAGCGCCCAGCCGGCGATGAACAGCAGGCCGCCGATCGGCGTGATCGCGCCGAGCAGCCGTAGATTGCTCAGCGCCAGCGCGTACAGGCTGCCGCAAAAAACCAGCACACCGATGACGAAGCAGGCGCCAGCGGCATTCAGCGCCTGGTCCGGCGCGCGGTCCGGCGCGCCGCGCAGCAACAGGCCGACCAGACCCAGCGCTAGCGCGTGATAGAACTGGTATTCGTTCGCGGTCTTCCACACTGCGAGCAGGTCCGGCGACAGCTGCGCCTTCAAGGCATGCGCACCGAAGGCGCCGAGCAGCACGGCCAGCATGCCGTAGATCGAGGAGAACGACAACCAGAGCTTGCTCATTGCGCTGTTGGGCTCGGAGCCCTGCGAGATCCGTTCAGTGAATCCAGCACATTGAAGCCGATGCCGGCTGTCTGCAGGCGATGGATCAGCGGCTGACCCAGCACATGTGCCGGCGTCTGCACGCCGGGGCGCCGGGGCAGGCGATCGAACGCCAGGCAGAGCGCGGATTCGGCGAGCATCTTCGCGCTTTCGCCGTAGCCCGGATCGCCGCCGCTGACTTCGGTATACACGGTCTTGCCGCCGCCGGTGCCGATGAAGCGCACCGAGAACCAGCCCTCGTCACGCTCGGCCTGCGTCGGGCCAACGCCCTTGCCCGACAGCGCGACGATGCGTTTACGCACGACACCGACCTGCGACGCCAGCGCCAGCGCGCCGAGGCCGCCGCCGATCGCGGCCATCATCGGCAGGTTCTTCATCTGCAGATAATGGCCATAACGGAATTCGCTGCCGTAACGCTCGTCGCAGGCGGCCGACCGCAGCACCACCTGCGCATCGATCGTCGGCATCGGCACCACCCAGCTGTGCAGCTGGCGGTCGTAGCGCAGACGTCCGTGAGTGGTGCCGATGCGCCGGTCGACAGGCCGCCCTTCGACGCGGCGACGTTCCTTGCGCGTGCTCTGCATCTGGCGCCAGCGCGACATCGCGGTGACCGCCGTGCTCAGGGTTCCGCCGGACATCTTGCCGCCGGCGCGGACAAAGCCTTCGAGCCGGACCGGCACTCCTTCGGGGAGTTGCCGCACCGTGAAGAACGCGCCTAGATCATGCGGTACCGAATCGAAGCCGCAGCAGTTGACGATATGCGCGCCGCTGGCGCGGGCCTGGTCGTGATAGCGCAGCCACATCTGGTCGACAAACTCGGGCTCGCCGCTAAGGTCAACATAATCGGTGCCGGCTTCGGCACAGGCTGCCACCAGAGGCTCGCCGAGGTGAATGTAGGGGCCAACCGCACTGATCACTACGCGCGCCGACCGAGCGAGCCGCTGCATCGCTTCCGGGTCGCGACTGTTGGCCTCAATCAGCGGTATGTGATCGAGCCTGGGATCGAGCCGTGACAGGCTGTCGCGCAGCTTCTCGAGTTTGCGCCGATCGCGCCCGGCCAGGGCCCAGCTGAAAGGTTTGCCGCCGCGTTGCGCCAGATATTGGGCGACGAGCTTGCCGGTATATCCGCTGGCTCCGAACAACACGATGTCGAACTCGGGCTTGGTCCTTGTCACTCAACGGCCTCCTGGCAGTGATTCCCTTGGAGACCGATGATACCCGCGCTTCGATTACAGCCGAAAGCGTATGGCGCCCTCCAACAGCGCTTTTAAGCTGCTTTCTTCAAAATGCCGTCCTTTATCGGCAACGCCAGGATGCGCTTCACCTCGTCGCCGACGTTGCCGCGGCTGGCATCGACGCTGATCTCCGCGGCCTGCGGCGCCTCGAAAGGATCGTCCACACCGGTGAAGCTTTTGATTTCGCCACGACGGGCGCGTGCATACAGTCCCTTGGTATCGCGCTGCTCGCAGACCGCCAGCGGGGTCGACACGAAGACTTCATAAAAGCGGCCATAAGCGGAAATGCGTTCGCGCGCTTCGGCTCGCGAACTGCGATAAGGCGCGATCGCCGCGCACACGCAGATGCCGCCGTGCCTGGTCACTTCAGCTGCGACATAGCCGATGCGGCGGATGTTGAGCTCGCGATCGTTCTTGGAAAACGTCAGCCCCGAAGACAGCATCTCGCGAACGATGTCGCCGTCGAGCAGGGTCACCGGGCGCTTGTGCAGTTCTTCGATCTGGCGCACGAGTTCGCTGGCGATCGTCGATTTGCCGGCTCCGGAAAGCCCGGTCAGAAACAGGGTGAAACCCGTGCCGGTGGGCAGGGTCGGAGCTTTCGTCGCCATCCTTTTTCAGCCTTTTGTGCCCACGGTCGGGGCGTGCTTCTGCAATGGGGAGAGGCTCTTAAGGCCTTTTCGCAATTATCGGGTTGCCGGTCGCCGCTGTCACTGAGTAGCTTGCGCATCGGGTCAGCGACGGCTGCTGCCGCGCTCGCCGTTCTCGATCTGGGTGACGCGCCCGTTCTCCAGCCTGAGCACGCGCATGAACAGATTCGGGCCGAAGTCATAGACCCATTCCTCGCGAAAAACCTGGAGTACAGGGCGGTCGGCTTGCACCGGATATCCATTGCGATACGTCGGCCGGTACGGCAGGAAAAAAGTCTGGGCGACGGTGCGTGTCAGCGGCGCGCCACAGGCCATCAACAGCCGGTACTTGGACATGCCCTCGATCAGATGCTCGGGCGAACAGCGGCGTTCACGCTCGTCCGGCTCGGCGAAGCCATAGCCGTCGCTATCGATGTCGACGACGCGCGCATTGCGCAGCCGGACCACGCGCAGTAATTGCTGCGGGCCGAAGTTGTAGGTCCACTCCTCCTGCTCGGCGACCGCGCCGGGCGCGAGCGTCTGTTCGGACCATACATCGCGATAAGCCGGCGCGCCGCAGGTCGACAGCAGCTCGGCGGCGCGCGCCTCGACCGCGACCAGGCGCGATCCGCAGCGCATCGTGTCGCCCGCATGCGCCGGCACCGACAGCGCCAGCAAGGCGATCGGCAACACCCTCTGCAACACCCTCTGCAATAGGCGGCGGACGCCGCGCCATGGGCGGAACGCGGGCGCCGAAAGCGATGTCGGTATCATCCACGCATCATCACTCAGCGGCGCCCCGCGCGTCGCCTTGGATACGCAATCATGAAGATCAAGCTGGGCCTGGTCCTGGCGCTGGCATCGATGGGTCTGGTTCCGCTGATCGCGGCCGCCAAACCGGTCGCGGCGGAGCACATCGAAGTCGAACTGGTCAGCGAGAACACGAGCCTGGTCGCAGGCACGCAGACGGTCGCGCTGCGGATCAAGCCGGACGCCGGCTGGCACGTGTACTGGCGCAACCCCGGCGACTCCGGCCTGCCGACCAAGCTCGCCTGGCAGAACCTGCCGGCCGCGGGGGGCGCCGGCGAACTGCAATGGCCGTATCCGGAAGAACACAGCCTGGGCGATCTGACCAACTACGGTTACGGCAGTGAAACCCTGCTGCCGATCGAGTTGACGCTGCCCAACGACGCCCCCGCTGGCCCTCTGGCCGCGAAGGCCTCGTGGCTGGTCTGCGCCGACATCTGCATTCCGGGCAAGGCCGATCTGACGCTGGATACGCCCTACGCCGCCGGCGCCGCGCAGCCCGATCCGGCATGGGCGCAGGCCTTTGCGGCCACGCGCGCGAAGCTGCCGGTACCGGCCGCATTCGGCGCCCGCTTCCAGTTCGACACCACCGAATTCCGGCTGGCCGCGGGGCCGCTGCCGGGCAGCTCGAAAACGCTCGCGTTTTTTCCGTATGCCGGTGACGTGCTCGCGCACGCCGGCAGCCGCAAGCTCGCCTTCGACGGCCGCGAAGCACGGCTGGCGCGCCCGGTTTCCGCTTACTTCGTGCAGGCGCCGGACGCGGTCGAAGGCGTACTGGTGCTCGGGGATGGCCAGCATGCGAAGGCGTACGAGATCAAGGCGACACCCGGCACGGTCGCGCCGGTTTCCGGCGATGCGAAAGCCGCCGGCAGTAACACCGACCCGGCAGCGGCGGCCGGCGCACCCGGCTTCTGGCTGGTGCTCGCGCTGGCCTTCGGCGGGGGCCTGATTCTGAACCTGATGCCCTGCGTGTTCCCGGTGCTGTCGCTGAAAACGCTGTCGGTGATGAAAATGCAGGGCGCTTCGATCGATCAAGCGGCCGGCGAGCATCGCCGGCATGCGCTCGCTTACACCGCCGGCGTGGTGCTTAGCTTCGTCGGCGCCGCCGCGCTGCTGATCGGTCTGCGTGCCGGCGGCGCTGCGCTCGGCTGGGGCTTTCAGCTGCAGTCGCCGCTGTTCGTCGGCCTGCTGGTCTACGTGATGATCGCGCTCGGCCTGTCGCTGTCGGGCGTGGTGGCTTTCGGCACGCGCTGGATGGGCGCGGGTCAGAACCTCGCGGCAAAGCCAGGGCTTGCGGGCTCGTTCTTCACCGGCGTGCTCGCGGTTGTCGTCGCCAGCCCCTGCACCGCGCCGTTCATGGGCACCGCGCTCGGCTATGCGCTGACCCAGCCGGCGCTCGTGTCGCTGACCGTGTTCCTGGCGCTGGCGCTGGGCCTGGCGTTCCCGTTTTTGCTGCTCGGCTTCGTACCGCGGCTTGCGGCCTGGCTGCCGCGGCCGGGCGCGTGGATGGAAACGCTGAAGCAGGTGCTCGCTTTCCCGCTGTATCTGACCGCGGTGTGGCTGCTGTGGGTGCTCGGCGGGCTGACCGATCGTAACGGCATGGGCCTGGCGATGGTCGGCACTGTTGCGCTGGCTTTCGGATTGTGGCTGCTGGGGCGCTCGCGTCATCTGCTGATCCAGCTGCTCGCCTGGGCATCGCTGATCGGCGCGGTGGCCTTGCTGTTCCATCCGCTGCTGCGCACGCCGACGGACTCGGCGCCGCGCGTTGCCGCGATCGGCACCGAAGCGTATTCCGATGCGCGTCTCGCCGAGCTGATCGCACAGAAGCGCAGCGTGTTCGTCGACTTCACCGCCGACTGGTGCCTGACCTGCAAGGTCAATGAGAGAGTTGCACTGCATTCGCAAAAAGTCGTCGATGCCTTCGCCGAGCACCAGGTCGTTTCGATGGTCGCCGACTGGACGCGCGCCGACCCGGCGATCACGGCGGCACTGGCGCGTTACCGGCGCAGCGGCGTGCCGCTGTATCTGGTGTCGGTCGACGGCGCGGAGCCACAGGTCCTGCCGCAGGTACTTACTCCGGACCTGGTTGTCGAAGCAGTCGGCGGCCGTTAAGCCTGCGGCAGTCAGCATCAGGCGAGTTTGTGGCCATGGAGGGCCTGTCATGCGACCGATCCAAATCCTGGGAGCCAGCGCGGCGATGGTCGCGGCGCTGCTGGTGAATCAGGCCTACGCGGCGGCCCAAGTCGGCGCATTGGCACCGGACTTCCAGGTCGCGGGTGCCGACGGCCAGACGCATTCGCTGTCCGACTATCGCGGCCGGTTCGTGGTGCTGGAATGGACTAATGCGGAGTGCCCGTTCGTGCGCAAGCATTACTCCAGCGGCAACATGCAGAGCCTGCAGCAAGAGGCAGCGCGCGACGGCACGGTGTGGCTGACGATCATCTCATCGGCGCCCGGCCAGCAAGGCTATGTCGATGCGGCCGAAGCACTGCGGCTGACCGAAAAACGAAAAGCCTTGCCCACGGCGGTGCTGCTCGACGAGCAGGGTACGGCCGGCCATCTATACGACGCCAAGACCACGCCGCAGATGTTCGTCATCGATCCCAAGGGCACGCTGATTTATGCCGGCGCGATCGACAGCACACCGGGCACCGATCCTACCGATATCGCAACGTCGAAGAACTACGTGAAGTTGGCGCTCAGCGAAGCCCGCGCCGGCAAGCCAGTGACCGAAGCGGTGACCAAGCCCTATGGCTGCAGCGTGAAGTATTGAGGCGCGCGCGGCCTCTGCCCGGGACGCGAGCGCAAAATAAGTATCCCCCGGCAAAGCCGGGGGTTTTAGGTTGTGAGCCGCTCAAAGCGGCTATGCGGGGTCGCTAACGCGGCCCCGCTTGGGTCGGGCCACCACAAGGTGGCCCATCAGCGTAACAAGCT
>NZ_JAQGNT010000071.1 GCF_028291725.1 Hydrocarboniphaga sp.
GAATGTCACTTACTTAAGCGCAAGCCATTGATCATATGAAAGAAGCTGGCGACCGGGCAAACTGTTGGTCCGACCCGAACAGCGGCCATTTTTTGGCCGCCAGCCCCTCATGCACAGTACGCACAGACGTCCCCGACTTCAACCCTGCCCAGTTCGTCGGCACGCTCGTTCGCTGCATTCGTACGACTTCTTCAACCTGCTGACCAGTCCCGAACTGCTGGATCGGGTGGATCAGCAGTTGCCGCTGCATCGAGAGCGACTCTATCCACCCACTGAAACCTTGGCGTTGTTCATGGCCCAGACCTTGAGCGCCGATGCCTCGTGCCAGCAGGCGGTCAACCGGCATTCGGTGGAACGCCTCGCCAATGGTTTGAGCGCTTGCAGCACGCACACCGGCGCGTACTGCAAGGCCCGGCAGCGGTTGCCGCTGATGATGATCCAGTCGCTGGTACAGGGAACCGGCCAATTGATTTCTGAATCGGCGTCGGCGACCTGGTTGTGGCAAGGCCGGCCGGTCAAACTCGTGGACGGTACCACCGTGACGATGCCGGATACACCCGAGAATCAAGCGCGCTACCCGCAACAGCGCAATCAGAAAGCCGGCCTGGGCTTTCCGATTGCGCGGCTGGTGGCCTTGCTGTGTATGGCCACTGGCGCGGTGCTGGATATCGCGATGGGTGCGTACGCCGGCAAGACCGGCAGCGAGCACGCTCTGTTTCAATCCCTGATGGGCCGCATCGCCGCGGGCGATCTGATCCTGGCGGATCGCTACTATTGCGCCTACTGCATGATCGCCTTGCTGCGCGCCCAAGGCGCGGACGTTTTGTTCCAGCAGCATGCAACGCGCATCACCGATTTTCGCAAAGGCCAGCGACTGGGAGCCAAGGATCATGTCGTCGTCTGGTACAAGCCCAAGCGTCGACCCGAGTGGTTGCCGCAGGCATCCTACGATGCGCTGCCAGAGACGCAGTCGATCCGCGAAGTGAAGGTCCGGTCGAAGGTGCTGGTGACGACGATCTTGTCGGACACCGAAGCGCCCCGGCAAGCACTCGACGATCTGTATGGACAACGCTGGAATGTCGAGCTGGACTTGCGCAACATCAAGACGACCTTGGGCTTGGAAACCCTTCACTGCAATACACCGCAGATGAATGAGAAGGAACTTCTGGTCGGTCTGCTGGCGTACAACCTGATCCGGCTCTTGATGGCGCGCTCGGCCTGCTATGCCGATGTGCTGCCACGCCAACTCAGCTTCAAGCACACTGTCCAGCTCTGGCTCGCCTGGAGTCACAGCGGGCCGCCCGGCGAGGCGCAAATCGACTCACTCCTGGGGCTGATTGCGCAGCTGCGAGTCGGTCATCGGCCCGGAAGAGTCGAGCCACGAGCCGTCAAACGACGACCTAAACCCTTCCCTCTGCTAACGAAAAATCGAAACCAGGCTCGCGAAGAAATCCGCCGATATGGTCATCCCAAAAAGCTTAAGTAAGTGCCATTCGCCTCTGACTCAATTAGAAATGACGCAATATTGGACGCCGAAAAATTGACATTCAATTTTCACGGCGAAATGTTGCGTTTCTTCCCGCCTATTTTTCAGATAAAATTCTCTGAGTTTATTCTGCATACAAAATCCGCTGATCGTTGATCGCTTTTGTTGGTGCTTTTCAACAAGCGGCTGTCGATTGCGAGCAACGCGATCAATTGGCCGGTGTCGGAGTTTGCGCTGATGCGCAGCAATCTTTCACCAGCTTCACCGGCCTCTAGGGCCACTACGTCTACGACATTTTCAACATCCGGTGCCGCACTGGCTCGGCGGTGTGTAAGCGGTAACCCTACGGCGTTCTGTTCCTGGATCGCGCGATGCCAACAATAATCCGTATCGGTTTACTGATCCGACCGGAATGTGTACCGGCTCGCTCATATGCGCAGCCGGAGCGGCGGGAGTAGCTGGCGCCGGTTATACCAAAGTGATCAGCGGAGGTGGTGCGACAGGTGGCGTATTGGGTGGAGCCGCAAGAGCCGCCGCCGCTGTATCTGCGCCAGTAGCCGCGTTGATAGGTGGTATAGGTGCGGCCCTTTACCCTGGGACAGCGGGAATTGATAACGAGCAGGAACTGCTCGATTTGCAAAACGCGATGCAGAATCAGAATGCAAACGACGATATCACCAGCGGGACTAGATCTCTGGGTGACCTTGAACCCATCCACGATCCTGGACATCGAGAAAACGACCCTAAAATCGGAAAGCTGAGCGACAAAGACCTAAAGGATGCATTGGTTCGACCGGCCAACGGTGCAAAGGTAACAGTCAAAGGCAATGGAAACCGAGTTTGGGACGGTAACACGCGTGTGAATGAAGCAAAGAAACGCGGCTTCCCTGACGATATGCAGATACCAGTAGATCAACTGCCGGATATTAAGTACGACCACTAACTGGCCAAAAATGAATACCATTTCAATCACGCGGCAAGTGCTATGCAGAATGCTGGCTTTAGCTCTTATCGAAATTCGCCAGACCGATAGCCTAACATTTTCGCAGCAGTTATCGGATATTTTTCACAATCTTCCAGGACACATAGCCCTGGAGTCACCTCCAGGGTGGGAGGCTGAAGCCTATTCTGAGATTTTACGCGCGGCTTCTCGCCATAAACTTTCAAGCTACGTTGAGGGGCTTAAACAGGCAGCATCACGCGGATAGGAAAACTCGGAGAAAACCGGTGACAGACAACGATAAAACTACGCTGCCGCCGTGAAGCCTTTCCATTTTTCGCGATGGCTTATCTTGAGATCAGTAGCGACGGTATCAGGACCTTCACGCTGAATGCGCTGGGACAGGTCACCGCCGTCAGCGGCGCCACCTACCAATACGACGGCAACGGCAAGCGCATCAAGACCGTCAAAGGCGGCGTGACGGAGTACACGGTGTACACCCGCGATGGCCAGATGCTCTATTCCGAGAAGGGCGGCGAAAAGACCGACTATCTGAGTCTCAACGGCAAGACTGTCGTCGAGGTGAAAAATCGGCGCGCGTCAAGCGACTTGTCGCCTGAGTCATGCAGCTAACGGCAAAGTATGGCTGCCGTTCAAATGGGTGTTGATGATGTCGTCGCGTTCCGGGTTGAGGGTAACGCTGAGGATCGGCGACCAGTTGCGGGTATCGCCGGACCAGCGCGCGGGGTTGCGTGCTCGGGCCTCGGTGTAGAGCGTATGCCGGGCGGCGAGGATGGCGTGATCGTCACCGCAGTGACGCTGTGCTGGCGTGACGTAGCGGATGCCGCTGTGGCGATGTTCATCGTTGTACCGATGCACGAAGTCGCCCGCCCAGGCGCGTGCCGTATCGAGATCGGCGAAGCCCTTGGCCGGAAACTCCGGCCGGTACTTGGCGGTGCGAAACAGCGATTCGGCATAGGCGTTGTCGTCGCTCACGCGAGGGCGCGAGTACGACGGTTTCACGCCGAGCCATTCGAGCATCGCCAGCACGGTGGTGGCCTTGAGCGTGGCGCCGTTGTCGCCGTGCAGCACCGGCTTGTCGGTGAGCGCAGCAATGCCCTCGGCCAATGCGGTACGACGCACCAAGTGCGCGGCATGGTCCGCATGGTCCCGCGCCTGCACGTCCCAGCCGACGATCTTGCGGCTGTACAGATCGAGGATCAGGTACAGGTAGCACCAGCGGCCGAGCACGGCGGTGGGCAGATACGTCATGTCCCAGCACCACACCTGGCGGGGGCCGGTGGCGATGTGTGTCGTCGGCGGACGCCCAGCCTTTGGGGCTTTGGCACGCCCGCGATGACGGCTCTGACCGTTCGCCCGCAGCACGCGGGCGAAGCTCGATTCGCTAGCCAGATACACGCCCTCGTCGGCCAGCATCGGCACGATGCGCGCCGGCGGCACCGATGCAAAGCGGGGCTCGTTGGCGACCACCAGCAGGGCGTCACGCTCGGCCGCGCTCAGGGCATGGCTCGGCGCCGGGCGCAGCGCCTGCGGGCGGCCATCACCCGCGTTGAGCCCGTCCTGCGCCTTCCAGCGCTGCAGCGTGCGCTCGTCGATGCCGACGATGTCGCAGGCCATCCGCAGCCGTGCTCCCGTGCTGTGTGCCGTTGCGATGTCGCGAGCCAGACTGCGGCGATCTTCCAGGACGATCATTCGCCCTCTCTTGCATTGAAGATCGCCGCGACTTTTTTTGACAGCACCAGTAGTGCCGCCGTCTCCGCCAGCGCCCGGTCCTTGCGCAGCAGTTCGCGCTCCAGCTCCTTGATGCGCTTGCGATCCTGCCGCGTCGCCAGTGGGCTGGCTCGCGCTTCCTCGGGCGTCGCCAATGCGGCCATCGCGCTGACACGCCAGCGCTCCAGATCAGCCGGATACAAGCTCTGCTCGCGGCACCATGCACTCTTGCTCGATTCAGCCATCGCGGCTGTCGTGATCACCGCCTCCAGCCGCGCACCGGCGCTCCACACTCGCCCCCGCTCCGGACGGGCTCTCACATCATCACGCCAACGCTGCAATGTCTCCGGCCCAATGCCAATCTCCCGTCCCACCACTTCCAGCGCTGCGCTCTCTGGCGGTAACAACCGTGCCACTGCTCTATCTTTGAATGCTTGTCCGTATCGTGCCATGTCGTTCCTCAATAACCGCCCGCAGGGTAGGTGCTATCGAGGCGACAAGTATTCTGACGCGGCGGGGTATTGGGTGGAGCCGCAAGAGCCGCCGCCGCTGCCGCTGTATCTGCGCCAGTAGCCGCGTTGATAGGTGGTATAGGTGCGGCCCTTTACCCTGGGACAGCGGGAATTGAAAATGAGGAAGAACTGCTTCGCCTGCATAATGAGATGCAAGATGGGGCAAGTAGCAATGTACCGAGCAACGTGGGGCCCGGAGCAAACACTGGTGACTCGGTGCCGGCAGGACCTAGTCCCAGGCCTACAAAGGAACAGCAAGACAAAATTAACGAGATCGGGAATCGAGATGGATGCCATACGTGCGGTACAAATGATCCTGGAACGAAGAGCGGCAACTGGATCGGTGACCACCAAGATCCAACTAAACTCAATCCGGAAGGCAAACCGCAGAGGTACTACCCGCAATGCAAGGACTGTAGTAACGAACAAGGTGGGCGGATTCGATGGCTTCCGGGATCGTGAAAGCAGAGCGGTGCCATGAAGTGGATCAAGTCTGGTGGCGGACCACTCGTGTGTGTAGAACTTGAGTTGGCGGACTCTTGGCTTGGAGTCACGGGCAATAGCATCTCGCGAGGCCCCGACCGCGAATGTGCAAATGACTACGAGCGAGCTTGTCGGGTCCGCGATTATCTCGGCAAGGTGAGCGTCGGCAATCGGGATGCCTTGATACTTGGTGATATGCCGCTTGAGACAATGATATGGCACCCACCGGGCCGGCTGCCTAGGATCGTGCGCGTGTTTTATGGAGATCCCGGGGTTGATGTGACAAAGGTACTCGAATCAGCAGCGGAACTTCACTTCGATGACCCCGCCGAAGTTCTGGCGGTTGAGGCCGAATCTACGTCGATGGTCGTTTTCGATTCGGCGTATCCGGGCTCGGATGCAAGCGTCGAGCGGCTTTCATTTGAACTCCCTGTGGGCAGATACGTTGCTCTCACAAAGCAGTTTCTCCCCGATGATCGGACATCTGTCCTAGTGCATATGTTTGAGCCGACCCAATAATCAGGGCAAACAGCTGGGGCAGAAAAAACGGATGGTTGCGTCAAAACAAAGAAGGAAAACCGGTGACAGACCACGATAAAGCTACGCTGCCGCTCTGATTCGTTCGACGGCATTGGCGGCGGTGACGATGGTCGCGCCCTGATGCTGTTTGAGGCTGAGAGAGATGCCTCAGCGAGCGTAGGGTGGGCAGGTGTCATCTGCCCACGCGGTTCTCGGCGTTGATTGTTTCGAGTGGTTGTGGGGTGGGCAAAGCGCGGACTGCCCGCGCGGGACCAGGAGCCGACCGATTACAATCGCCGGCATGGAATCCGCCCGCCGCCGCCAGTATCTGAAAGCCCTCGGCATCGACACCTTCGTGCGGCGCGACGCCGTCGGGGCCGAGGCCGAGCCGCTTGTCGAAGCGCTCGCGCCGCAACCGGCGCCCGGCCGGACTTCGCGCCCCGATTCTTCTGCTCTCGCCGCAGCTGCTGCGACGGCCGACGAACCGCGCGAGATCATGCCCAGACCCAGGGCCAGGCCGCCGGCGTCGCCGCAGCCGGCCGCCAGCATCACGATCGCGTCGACCCCGGCGGTCGCGATCACGGTGGATATTCCGAAAGACTGGGCCGGCCTGCGCGAGATGGTCCGCGACTGCCCGCGCTGCAAGCTGTGCGCGACGCGCACGCAGACGGTGTTCGGCGTCGGCGCCGAGAACGCGCCGCTGCTGGTGGTCGGTGAAGGCCCCGGTGCCGACGAGGACGCGCAGGGCGAGCCCTTCGTCGGCCGCGCCGGCCAGCTGCTCGACCAGATGCTGAAAGCGATCGGCCGCTCGCGCACCGACAACACCTACATCGCCAACGTCGTCAAATGCCGGCCGCCGGGCAATCGCGATCCGGAGGCCGACGAGGTCGAAGCCTGCCGTCCGTATCTCGACCGCCAGATCGAGCTGATCAAGCCCAGGCTGATCGTCGGCCTCGGCCGCACCGCGGCGCAGCGCCTGCTGCACACCGACGAGCCGCTGTCGCGTCTGCGCGGCCCGCTGCACGAATACGGCCCGACCAAGACGCCGGTGTTCATCACCTATCACCCGGCCTACCTGCTGCGCAGCCCGCGCGAGAAAGCCAAGAGCTGGCAGGATCTGAAGCGCATTCACCAACTGCTGACCGAGGCCGGATGAGTCCGGCGCTGCGTCTGCTGCCGATGGGCGCCGAGCACCTGGCCGCGGTGATGGCGATCGAGCGGCGTGCCTACGAGTTCCCATGGTCCGAGGCCAATTTCCGCGACTCGCTGCACACCGGCTATTCGAGCTGGGTGCTGCTGGACGGCGAGGTGTTGCAGGGCTACGCGCTGATGAGCATGGCGGTTGGCGAGGCGCAGATCCTGAACATCTGCGTGTCGCCGGCGCATCGTCGCCAGGGCTTGGCGCGGCAGCTGTTGGATCATTTGCTGCTGTTGGCGCGCGCCGCGCAGATGGAGCGCATGTATCTGGAAGTGCGGCCGTCGAATGCCGGTGCGCTGAAGCTGTACGCGGCGTACGGTTTCGATCTGGTCGGCCGGCGTCGGCACTACTACCGCACCGTCGATGGCACCGAGGACGCACTGGTGCTGGCGCGGGACATCGGCGATATCGGCGATATCAACCGGCCGCAGCCTGCACTCGGCTCCGCCGCCGGAGATTCCGGGTGACGCCGGAACGACGTCGCCAATACGCATGGGCGATGTACGACTGGGGCAACAGCGCGTTCGCGACGACGGTTGTCGCCGGTCTGTTCCCGATCTTCTTCGAGCAGTACTGGGCGAACAACCTGGACTCCGGCACGCGCACGTTCTGGCTCGGCGTCGCCAGCTCGGCATCGAGCCTGGCGGTGGTGGTCCTCGCCCCTTTGCTCGGCAGCGTGGCCGATCGCGGCGGGCTGAAGAAGCGCTTCCTCGCCGTATTCACGGCGCTCGGCGTGCTCAGTACGGCGGCGTTCTATTGGGTCGGGCAGGGCCAGTGGATGATCGCGACGCTGCTGTTCACGCTGGGCTCGATTGGTTTTCAGGCCGGCACCAGTTTCTACGACTCGCTGATCGTCAACGTCGCGCGCGACCACGAGATGGACCGTGTCTCTTCGCTCGGCTACGGGCTCGGCTATCTCGGCGGCGGCGGCCTGTTCGCGCTGAATGTGCTGATGGTGCTGAGGCCACAGTGGTTCGGCCTGGCCGATGCGGCCGCCGCGACCAAGCTGTCCTTCATGCTGGTCGCGATCTGGTGGGCGGTGTTCGCGATTCCGCTGTTCCGCGCGGTGCCGGAAGCGCGCCTCGGCCATAACGGCATGCTCGACGATCTGCGTTCCGGCTTCGCTCAGCTCGCCGGCACGATCCACGAACTGAGCAAGCTCAAGCCGGTGTGGATGTTCCTGTTCGCGTACTGGCTGTACATCGACGGTGTCGACACGATCGTGCGCATGGCGGTCGACTACGGACTGACGCTGGGCTTCCCGTCCTCGAGCCTGATCGCAGCGCTGCTGATGGTGCAGTTCATCGGCTTCCCGGCTGCGATCGGCTTCGGTTTCATTGCCGGGAAAATCGGCACCAGGCGCGCTCTGTATATCGCCCTGTCGGTGTATATCGGCGTGACCGCTTACGCCTACCTGCTGCAGACGGTGGCGCAGTTCTACATCATGGCCGCGGCGATCGGCCTGGTGCAGGGCGGCGTGCAGGCCTTGTCGCGCTCGTACTATGCGCGGCTGATCCCGGCGGACAAGTCCGGCGAATTCTTCGGCTTCTACAACATGCTCGGCAAGTTCGCCGCGGTGCTCGGGCCGATCGCGGTCGGTGTGACCAAGCTGCTCACCGGCGATGCGCGGCTGGCTATCCTGATCCTGGTGCTGTTCTTCATCGTCGGCATGCTGCTGCTGTCGCGGGTGCCGGACCCGGCGAGATCACTTCCGTAGGTCGGCAATCCTTTGCCGACGTGAGGCCTTGGTTGCGCATCGACGGCACACGTCGGCAACGGGATTGCCGACCTACGGGGGGCGAGTGATGTTTCGAGCGGCTGCCTCCAGCTCCTGCATCGCCGCCGTATCGCTTTCGTAGCGCACGCGCAGATAGGCCGTCAGCAAGCGCTGCAAAGGCTCGGCAAGATCGGGGCGCGTGATCAACACGCGCTGCACGAAATCGCGCGCGCCTTCATCCGGTCTTTGCTGAAACCCCAGCTTCTGCAGCGGCCGCAATCCGCGCTGCCACGACTGCAATGCCGCATCCAGCGGTGCCGGCGCGGCGCGGCGCATCAGCGCCACGCCGAGCACCGTCAGCAGCAGCGTGATGCTGCCGGTCAGCGCCAGCAGCATCGATTGCCAGTCGCCGAGCCCGATGCGGCTCAGGAATTCACGCTGCTGGTCGGTGCCGTAGCCGAGCACCATGCCGTTCCAGCGCGCGTCGATCCAGTCCCAGCTGGATTCCAGGCGGTAGCGCAGCGCCGACCAGTCGAGCTCGCCGAGACGGGCGGGCGCGTTGTCGCGATAGGCGCGTGCCTCGCTGAGGCTGCGGTCGACCCGGTCCGGCGATACCGCCGAGGTTGGATCGACTCGCACCCAGCCCTGGTCTGCGACCCAGACTTCGCTCCAGGCATGGGCATCGGCCTGGCGCAGCACGTACCAGTCGCCGAACGGATTCTTCTGGCCGCCCGCGTAGCCGGTGACGACGCGTGCCGGGATGCCCGCCGCGCGCATCAGGAAGGTGAAAGCTCCTGCGTAGTGCTCGCAGTAGCCGCTGCGCGTGTTGAACAGGAAGGCATCGATGCGATCGGCGTCGCTGCGTCCCAGCGAGGGCGGAGCTAGCGTGTAGGCGTAGGGGGCGTTGTGGAACAGCGTCAGCGCCGCGCGGACCACGTCCATGTCGTTGCGTGCAGCGGCGCGCCATTGCCTGGCCAGCGCCTGCGCACGGGGATTGGCACGCGGCGGCAGCGCCAGCGCGGCGTCGTGCAGCGCATCCGGCAACTGCGTCTGCAGCCGATAGCGCGGCTGCGATACGACAGCATAACGGCGCAACTCGCGCACCGGCTCGGTTGCGACCAGCTGATATTCCGCGGTCAGGCGCGTGCGCTCGGGCAGCTGAGTCGCGACTGGCAGATCCAGCGCGAACAGCCAGTTCTGGCGGGTCGGCTCCAGCGTGATCTCGTAGCGGAATGCCGGGCCCTGCAGCTGTGCCTCCGGCACCGGCGCGCGTGCGAGCCTCTGCGATGCGCGCCAGGTGAGGCCGTCGAAGTCGGTCAGCAGCGGCCCGCGCCAGTAGCGATCGGCCTCGGCCGGCGCCGGGTCGATGAAGCGCACGCGGAACGCGATTTCGTCGGACAGCGCGAGATGGCTGATATCGCCCGGCGACATCGTGTCGCCGAGGCCCGAGCGTGATGTCCCGGCGTCGTCGGGCAGCGTCCATAGCGGGCCGGGCAGGCGCGGGAACAGCACGAACATCAGCAGCATCAGCGGCAAGGATTGCAGTACCAGCGTGCCGGCCAGGCGCAGCACCATCCTTGCCGGCCGCGCTTCGCCATCGTGGTGCACGTCGATCAGCACCGCGGTGATCGTGATCGTCGAGATCAGCAGGTAGGCGATCGTCCAGATTTCCTGCGAGTACAGAAAATGCGTGACCAGCAGGAAATACAGCAGGAATACCGTGACCATCACGTCGCGGCGTTCGCGCAGCTCGGTGAGCTTCAGCGACAGCATCACCACCAGCAGCGCGACGCCGGCGTTCTGGCCCCAGACGCGGCCGTAAGTGGCGAATACGCCCGCAAAAACCGCGAGCGTCAGCGCGACCTTGATCAGCGGATGCGGCATGCGCCAGTGGCGCAGCGCGGCGGCCGCGCGCCAGATGCTGATCGCCAGCACCAGTGCCGCTTCCCAGGTCGGCAGTCGCAGCAGATGCGGCACGATCACCAGCAGCATCACGCCCAGCAGACGCAGCAGGCTGCGCTGCGGCAGATGTTCGGCGGCCGCGGCCGCGCGCTTGCTCATTGCCGAGGCGGAGTCGAACGCGAGCCGAACAGGGCCAGCGCGCTCAGGCAGGCATGCATATGCTCTTCACCCGATGACGGTGCGATCTCGGCACCGGGCAGGCGCAGGCCGAACACCCCATGCGCGGCCTGCGCATCGAGCACCCAGCGGGCGAGCTGCGACAGACGTGCTTCGGTATCGAGTTGCGGTAGTGCCTGCCAGTCCAGCCACAGTTCCGGCGACGCGGTGTCGGTGAACTGCTTGACCATCGGCGGCTGCGCCTTGCTCAGGCTTTTCCAGTGCACCAGTCGCAGCGAATCGCCGGCGCGATACGCGCGCAGGCCGGCGAAATCTTCCTGGCCGTCACCGCCGCCGCTGGCTTCACCGCCGACGCCGCCGCTGCGCTCGGGACGCGCGCCTGCGTCGATCGGCAGCGGATAGACCAGGCCGAACAGATCGAGCTCGATCCAGGTCCAGGCGCGGAACAGGCCGAGCGGGAATTCGGTCGAGAGGCTGAACACACCGCAGTCGTGCCAGCCGCGCCGGCTCGTCGCGGCGGCGAGTTTCAAACTGGTTTGCGAGCCGGCGCCGACATCGCCGCTGCTGCTCGGCTTGAGCCTCGGCCAGCCGATCTGCAGATCGTGACGGATGCGCTTCGACGGATTGGCGATCAGCAGTTCGAACTGCAGAGTCTCGCCTGCGTAAACCGGATCGACATGAGCGCCGCGCAGCTGCACGTTCACCAGGTTGGCGTGCGTGTGATGCATGCACACCAGGCCAAGCGCGCCGAGCAGGAAGCTCAGAGCGAAGGCCATGCTGTTGGAGTAATTGGTCGCGCCGAGCAGCATGACCAGGGTCATCAGTGCAAAGCCGTAGCCGAAGCGCGTCGGCAGGATGTAGACGCGAGTGCGCGGCACCACGGCGACCTGCTGTCGCTTGACGCGGCGCAGCACCCAGGCATCGATGCGTGAGCCGATCCAGCGCCGTTTCATGCGTGCGCGCGTCGGCTCAGGGAATCGCGACGGCGCGCAGCACGTCGTCCGCGCTCGGGGCATTACCGGCGCGATCGGCCGAGGCGATCAGCCGATGTCCTGCAACCGCGGCGAACACCGCCTGCACGTCTTCCGGCAGCGCGGCGCGCCGGCCGTCGACCAGCGCCCAGGCCTGCGCCGCATGGGCCAGTGCCAGGCCCGCGCGTGGCGACAGGCCGTGACGCAGCGCCGGATGCTCGCGCGTATAGCGCAGCAGCGCGAGCAGATAGTCGATCAGCGCCGGCGCGGTGTGCACCTGGCGCACCTGGTTCTGCAGTTCGATCAGCGCTTCGGGCTGCAGCGTCGGCGCCAGATCCTGCAGCAGGTCGCGGCGCTCGGGCTCGATCAGCAGCGCGCGTTCCGCGGCCGCGCTCGGATAGCCCATCGAGATGCGCATCAGAAATCGATCGAGCTGCGATTCCGGCAGCGGAAAAACCCCGATCTGCGAATGCGGGTTTTGCGTGGCGACCACGAAGAAGGGCTGTGGCAGCACGCGCGTTTCGCCTTCGGCACTGACCTGGCGTTCTTCCATTGCCTCGAGCAAGGCGGACTGGGTCTTGGGACTCGCGCGATTGATCTCGTCGGCGAGCAGCAGCTGGGTGAATACCGGGCCGGCGTGAAAGCGGAACGAGATGCTCGCCGCGTCGTAAATCGAAACGCCGATGATGTCAGCCGGCAGCAGATCGCTGGTGAACTGCAGCCTCTGGAACTGCAGGCCGAGTACGCGAGCCAATGCCAGAGCCAGCGTGGTTTTACCGACGCCGGGGATGTCCTCGACCAGCAGATGCCCGCGCGCCAGCAGGCAGGCCAGCGCGAGGCGCAGCTGCGTGTCCTTGCCGAGCACGATGCTGGAGAGGGCAGTGAGTGTCTGTCGGATGACGGCATGCATATTGGTTGATCTTGTCTATGGAAGCTTCGTCGAAGTCGGAATAGTTTCGCAGCCTGCACCAGCGCCAAGCCTATAACAGCCGACCGGCCAGGCTCTGGTCGCCGCCGTTCATCGTCACTACACGAAAATGAATAGTGAAATTGACTCAGGCGGGACTTAAGCGGTATCAGCGGGCCGATCAGTAGCAAAACGAGCATTGCGGCAAGGGGTCAAATGGGTAACCATTCAGCCCGCCCAACCGCGAGGACACTCAGTGGATCACGATGTACGCGCCGTGCTTGAGACGATGCACCGCGCAGCGGACTACAAGACCTGGAGCGAGGCCGCGGGCGAGCTTGATCGTCTCGACGGCCTTGACGAATGGAAAGACGACGAAGCCTCCGAGCACTACGATTGGCGGCTGATCCGAAGCCGACTGCGCCAGATCCGGCAGTTCCGCGCGGAGAAGCAGACGCTGAAGCTGGCGCATCATCTGCGCCAGGGCCTGCACTGGAATCTCGGCAACATCGGCAACCCCGCGCTGTATCGCTGCGCGCGCATCGGCACCAAGAAACTGATCGGCGAATACGTGCACGAAGTCTGCGACGCGCTCAACGAGCTCGCGGCCTCTGATCTGCCCGAATTTCCGCAGGCCGATAAACACAAATTTTTCCATGACGTGGCGCTGAGCTATGGCCGCTCCGCGCTGATGCTGTCCGGCGGCGCGACGCTGGGCCTGTTTCATGTCGGTGTCGTGCGTGCGCTGTATCGCGAAGGTGTGTTGCCGGAAGTGATGTCCGGCTCCAGCGCCGGCTCGATCGTCGCCGCCACGGTCGGCAGCCGCCGTGCCGACGATCTCGAGGAGCTGCTCGATCCGCAGAACGCGTACTACCATTTCTGGCGCGTGCTGCCGCTGCGCCAGATGCTCAGGCGCGGCTCGGTGATGGACCAGACCCAGCTGCGCCGTGCGATTGCGAAGAACATCCGCGACCTGACGTTCGAGGAGGCGTACAAGCTGTCGGGCCGGGCGATCAACATCACCGTGTCGCCGGCCGGCAGCAATCAGCAGCCGAAGCTGCTGAACTACCTGACCTTCCCCTACCTGTATCTGCGCGAAGCGGTGCTCGCCAGCTGCGCGGTGCCGGTGCTGTTCCCGCCGGTGATGCTGATGAGCAGCGACGAGGCCGGCAACCGCACGCCGTACATGCCCTTGCTGCGCTGGAACGATGGCTCGCTGAAGTCCGACCTGCCGATGCTGCGCTTGCGTCGCTTGCACAACGTCAACCACTTCATCGTCAGCCAGACCAATCCGCACGTGCTGCCGTTCGTGTCCGAGCGCGAGCCCGGCACGCGCGGCCTGCGCAACTCGGCGCGCGACTATGCGTATTCGACGGTGCGCTCGCAGGCCACCAGCGTGCTGAACTTCGCGCGCGCCACTTTGCCGATCAAGCGCCTGCACGGTCCGCTCGACGCCGCGACCAGTATTCTCGACCAGGACTATCGCGGCAACATCAACATCTACCCGCAGGCGAGCCTGTGGCGCTACATCCAGGTCACCAGCAATCCGAAGCTGGACAACGTGCGGCGTTTCCTGCTGGAAGGTGAGCGTGCGGCCTGGGCGCGGGTCGAGATGATCCGCGCACAGACCGCCATCAGCATGACGCTCGAGCGCTGCCTCGAGGCGGTGGAGACCGCCGGCGCCAGCAATGCGCGTCGTAAGCTGCAGGGGCCGGCACTGATGGTCGTGCGTGATCGCTCCGGTGGATCGGCGGTACCGAGACTTTAGTCGGGCAATCTGAAACACGCGTAGGTCGGCAATCCTTTGCCGACGTGCCCGGCGCCTACGCAATCAGCGGTGTTTGTCGATACCTGAGCGCGCATCGCCTGTACGGCGAAACTCCCCTTCGAGCGTAACCGGCTGCTTCAGATCGGGCCGCGCCTTCGCCAGCCCTTCGCCGAGCCGCTGCGCCATGCGCTTGCGCAGGCCGAACAGCAGCAGGCTCAGCGCGACCACGTCCGAGATTACACCGGGCAGAATCAGCAGCAAGCCGGATATCAGCACGACCAGGCCTTCGAGCAGAATCGGCGCCGGCAGTTCGCCGCGCGCCGTCGCCCGCTGCAGTTCGCTAATGGTCCGCACGCCCTGGCGCTGGATCAGCATCACGCCGCCGACCGCCGCGGCCAGAAGCCAGGCCAGCACCCAGCCGCCACCGACGAGTTCGGTGAGCCGGCTGATCAGCCAGGCTTCGAGCGCGATCCAGCCGAGCAGGACGATGACGATCGGCATGATGGAACTCGCGTTACAGTGCCGCGATGCGTTCGCACTGCTCGCGCAGCGCAGCCAGATCCTGCAGCTGTTTGGCCTGCAGATCGCGCGCCTGTTGTTGCACGGTCGGCGGCGCCTTGGCGAAGTTCGGGTTGTCGACTCGTGCCTGGGTCTTTGCCAGATCACTTTCCAGCGCAGCGATCCGGCGTGTCAGGCGCGCGAGTTCGGCCTCCTTGTCGATCAGCCCGGCCATCGGCACCAGCAATTTCATTGCGCCGAGCAGCGCGGTTGCGGATTGCGGTGCTTGCTCGCTGGGGTCGAGTACGCGCGGCGCTTCCACGCGCGCCAGGAACTCGATGCTGCCGATCAGCCGCTGCAGGCGTGCCGTGTCGTCGGTGCTCGGGTTCTGGATCAGCAGCGGCAAGGCCTTGCCAGGTGAAATATCCATTTCGCCGCGGATCTGGCGCACGCCGAGAATGAAGGCCTTGAGCCATTCGATATCGGCTTCGGCGGATTCATTGATCTTCGCCGGATTCGGCTGTGGATACGGCTGCAGCATGATGCTGTTGCCGCTGACTCCCGCGAGTGGCGCGACTCTTTGCCAGACGTCCTCGGTGATGAACGGCATGATCGGATGCAGCAGCCGCAGCCAGGCTTCGAGCACCCGCACCAGTGTGCGCCGCGTGCCGCGCTTCTCAGCATCAACGCCGTTCAGCAGCGCCGGCTTGGACAACTCCAGGTACCAGTCGCAGTACTCGTTCCAGATGAACTGGTAGAGCGCGGTTGCGAGCAGGTCGAAGCGGTAGTTCTGGAAGTGTTCGACGACTTCGGTTTCCAGGCGCTGCAGCCTTGAGGCGATCCACAGATCGGCAGTCGACAGCTCCACCGGCAGACTGGCGTCGAGCCCGGTGTCCTGATCCTCGCAACTGATCAGCACATAGCGCGCGGCGTTCCAGATCTTGTTGCAGAAGTTGCGGTAGCCGGCGGCGCGCGCCGCGTCGAAGCGCACGTCGCGGCCCTGCGTCGCCAGCGCGGCGAAGGTGAAGCGCAGCGCGTCGGTGCCGACCGCTTCGATGCCTTTGGGATAATCCTTGCGCGTCTTGGCCTCGATCTTCGGCGCGGTCTCGGGCTTCATCAGCCCGGTGGTGCGCTTGGCGATCAGATCCTCGAGCGTGATGCCGTCGATCACGTCGAGCGGATCGAGCACGTTGCCCTTGGACTTGCTCATCTTGTTGCCTTCGGGGTCACGCACCAGGCCGGTGATGTAGACCTCGCGGAACGGCACTTCGCCGTTCATGAAGTAGCGCCCCATCATCACCATGCGCGCGACCCAGAAGAAGATGATGTCGAAGCCGGTGACCAGCACGCTGCTCGGGTACCACTTGTTCAGCGCTGCGCTTTTCTCGGGCCAGCCGAGAGTCGCCATCGGCCAGATGTCGGACGAGAACCAGGTGTCGAAGACGTCGTTGTCCTGGGTCAGGCAGAAGCGGTCCGCGTCTGCGCTGCGCAGTTTCTCGTTGATTTCTTCCGTGCTGTCGGTGCTCGCGACTTTCAGCATGCTCAGCAGCTGGAATTCGCCCTGCGCGCCGGTGGCCTGCACAAACGCGTCGTAGGCGCTGCGGCCGACGAAGACGCTGCCCTGCGCGTCGTACCAGGCCGGAATGCGATGGCCCCACCACAGCTGCCGGCTGATGCACCAGTCCTGGATGTTGGTCAGCCACTGGTTGTAGGTATTGATCCAGTTTTCCGGCACGAACTTGATGCGGCCTTCGGTGAAGGCCTCGATCGCCGGCTTGATGATCGCAGTCCAGCCGCCGGGGCGGCCGTCGCCGAGATCCTTGCGCGTCAGGTCGACGAACCACTGATCGGTCAGGTAGGGCTCGACGACGGCGCCGCTGCGATCGCCGCGCGGCACCTTGAGCTTGTGATCCTCGACTTTTTCGAGCAAGCCGAGCGCGTCGAAATCGGCGACGATCTTCTTGCGCGCGACGAACCGATCCAGCCCGCGATAGGCCTCGGGCATGGCGTCAACGATGTGCGCGGTCGGTGTCAGCACGTTGATCAGCGGCAACTGGTGACGCTGGCCCAGCGCGTAGTCGTTGAAGTCGTGGGCCGGTGTGATCTTGACCGCGCCGGAGCCGAACTCGCGGTCCACGTAGTCGTCGGCGACGATCGGGATTTCGCGATCCGTCAGCGGCAGCCTGATCGTCTTGCCGATCAGCGCGGCGTAGCGCTCGTCTTCCGGATGCACCGCCACCGCAGTGTCGCCGAGCATCGTCTCCGGGCGCGTGGTCGCGACGGTCAGGCTGCCGCTGCCGTCGGCCAGCGGATAGCGGAAGTGCCAGAGCTTGCCGTTCTCCTCCTCGCTGACCACTTCCAGGTCCGAGATCGCGGTCTGCAGCACCGGGTCCCAGTTGACCAGGCGCTTGCCGCGGTAGATCAGGCCGTCTTCATGCAGCTTGACGAAGTGCTCGACCACGGCCGTCGAATAGGCCGGGTCCATCGTGAAGGCATTGCGGCTCCAGTCCACCGAGCTGCCCATGCGCCGGATCTGCGCTTCGATGGTGCCGCCGGAATAGCGCTTCCATTCCCAGACTTTCTCCAGGAATTTGTCGCGGCCCAGATCCTGCCGCGCCGGCTCGCCGGCCAGCTTCAGATTGCGCTCGACCACCATCTGGGTGGCGATGCCGGCGTGATCGGTGCCTGGCTGCCACAGCGTGTCGTAGCCGCGCATGCGGTGATAGCGCGTCAGCGCGTCCATCACCGTGTGCTGGAACGCGTGGCCCATGTGCAGGGTGCCGGTCACGTTCGGCGGCGGGATCATGATCGAGTAAGGCTCGCCGCTTCCGCTGGGCGTGTAGCAGCCGCTGCGCTCCCAGAACGCCGCCCAATGTGATTCGGTGGCGCCGGCTTCGAAGGTTTTGTCCATGGTCCGTGTCGGTCTGATGCTTTCGCAGGGTCGCGGCGGCTGGGCGCTCGCCGGGCGCCCACGGTGGCGGGGTCGGCGGGGGCGGTGCGCGGGGGGTGCGCATTATAAGTCCGCGCCGCGGACAAGCGCGGCGTGCATGGCCGGCACCGGCGGGTTTTGCGCAGATTCCGCCGGCTCGCGAAAAATAAATCAGACGAAGCGTCAGAAATAATTGCGCAGGAAGCTCCCCTATTCTTTGATGCCTGCCTGTGCGGCTATCGATCAGAGGCGGGGATGAAAGCAGTGGCGATTGCGGGTGCCGAGAGCATGCGTCAGGTGTTGCAGGATGAGGTACGGCGGTCCGCAGTATCCCGGTACGACCACCGCCTTCACGGCGTGTTGCTGGTATCGCAGGGGCTGAGCTGTTCCGAGGTGGGACGACTCCTGGGCAAGTCGGTCCGGAGCGTGCAGTACTGGGTCCATCGATTCGAGCAGGACGGCGTTGCCGGCTTGATCGAGGGCCAGCGTCCGGGGCGGCCGGGCCGGCTGGATCGCGATCAGCTGCGAGCGCTGTCCGCGCTGTTGCGGGAGCCGCCGTCTGCGGTGGGACTGAACGCCCGATTCTGGAGCGGCAAGCTGCTGGCGCAGTTCCTCGAGCGAGAGTGGGAGATGCTGCTCGGGCCGCGTCAGTGTCAGCGGCTTTGCCAACGTCTCGGTCCGCTATCGAAGGACACATCCTGATGTCCATGCCGTTCTCCGACTTCGCCCATCGCGCAATTGGATAAGACGCTTTCCTGGGATTAAATAACAAACAAAACAACAGCTTGTATGTTCTGGCGTGCCCCAATCCGGGGTTCATACACACCTGAGAACATCATCATGGAACACGAAACCATTCAACTGCTGCAAGCCACCGTTCAGACCGCTGCCGACTCGATCGACATCTGCGATCTGGAATACGACGTGGCCGGTGTCGGCGCAACCGAGCCGTCGCACGCCGAAGACAATCAGGCTGCGATTTACCTGATTCACTACCGCACGCCTGAGCAGAAGTAGGCTTCACCGCCAAAGGTGGACGGAGCTTGCTCCGTCCACC
Organism: Hydrocarboniphaga sp.; assembly: GCF_028291725.1. Classification (GTDB taxonomy): domain Bacteria; phylum Pseudomonadota; class Gammaproteobacteria; order Nevskiales; family Nevskiaceae; genus Hydrocarboniphaga. The sequence continues at coordinate 18,796 of NZ_JAQGNT010000071.1, forward strand.
GGCTTGAGCGGATAGTCCGGACTACTACCACAATAATAAAATCGGCATCTGATGATTCCCTCAACCAAAGTTCAAGAATTTGTCGAACTCGTCGATCGCCGCTTCGATCGCGACCATCCCGAATCGTTCTGGGGACTCGAGGCCGCTTTTCAGGGTTTGGTGAGCGACGCCTGCGTGGCGCAGCTGATGAATACCGAACTGGAGCGCCTGCTCGCCAACCCGGCTTACATGGGAGAGTGGCGACCCAATCAGCTGGTGGTTCACCGGGGCCGTGCTTTCGCTTTGTCGATCTGGCTGTTCGAAGCGTCGAGGCAATATGTGCACTCGACGCCCTTTTTTGCCATGTATGCGCCGGTCGGAAGCCAGGCGCTGAATTTCGCCCGCTACGAGCTGCCTGCCGACTATCGCAACGAGGTCTTCAATCCCGGGATCCAGATTCATTCGCCTAGCCGGGGCAAAGTCGCCCCGGGCGAAGTGCTGAAGTTGCAATCCGAGCGTTACGTCTACGACTTCCAGATCGAGACGCCGGTGGTGGTGGCCAAGCTGACCACCTCGGCTTTTCACAGCATGGAATGGCTGTTCAACAAAGAAACCGGCTATGCCTGGCAGGCCAACGACAGTGAAATCACGGCGACCCAGCTGCGCGTGGCCGCCTACATCCTGGGCAAGCTCGCCGATCCCTCGTCGGTCGAGCCGTTGAAGCAGCTCACTGCGCATGCGCATCATGCCGTGCGCTGGGCCGCGGTCCAAAGCCTGGGCCGGATCAACCGTTCGGCGGCGGTGGAGAAGCTGCGGCAGTCGCTGACCGATCCTCATCCGCATGTCCGGCGCGCAGCGGCCAAGACGCTCGCCCAAATGAAGGAAGGCTGAGGCCGTGGCCCGCACCATCGAAACGCGCAACGAAAGTGTCGTCTCCATCGAGGAGTTCATCGATTTCGTGCATGCGCAGGTCGACCTGCGTGACCTGGACAGCATCGAAACCGCGGCACCGCTGCTGCGCGGTATGGCCAATGATCGGCAACTGGTGGTGTCGCGGCTGAACCGGCAGGTATTGAACCTGTTCCGCACCGAAACGATCGCTTCGGCCCAGGTGATCTATCTGGGCGAGGGCCGCGATTTCTATCTGCGCGCCAACGTCTGGCCGTCGCTGTCCGATCTATCCAGCGGCCGCGTTTATCAGGATCAGTTTGCCTACAGCGTGGCGCACGATCACAACTACAGTTTCATGACCGTCGGCTACCACGGACCCGGCTATATCACTGAAATGTACCAGTACGATAACAGCGCCGTGACCGGCAAGCTCGGCGAGCATGTGGAGCTGCACTTCGTTGAGCGTCTCCATTTCCGTACCGGCATGGTCATGCTCTACGAGGCCAGCCGCGACGTCCATACGCAGCTTCCGCCCGAGGACATGAGCATCACGCTGAACTTCATGATCTCGACACCGGATGTGCGGCTGCGCGACCAGTATTTCTTCGATCTGGAGCGCAGCGCGCTGCTCGACTATCCGCTGGAACTCGACGGTTCCCGGCGCATATCCGTGATCCGCATGGCGGCCGACGTCGGCGACGCGAATACGCAGCAACTGCTGAACGATCTGGCTGCTTCACATCCCTGCCGGCGGACTCGTCTGGCCGCTTACGAGGGCCTGGTCAAGTTGCGCCCGCAGGATGCGGAACTCGTATGGCGCAAGGCCGGCAGCGACTCGCAGGCACTGGTGGCGGATGCCGCGCGCTCGAGGCTGGACGCGCTTCACCGCTCATGAGACGGCTGCCCCGCTGGCTTGCAGCGCATAACTGGTCGCCCACAGCTCGAAGGCTTCGGCGGGCAGCGCCTGCGAATAGTGGAAGCCCTGATGCAGCCGGCAGCCCAGCTTCAGCAGCAGGCGTGCCTGCGAAGGCGTCTCGATGCCCTCGGCAATGACGTCCAGGTCCAGATTCTGTGCCAGCGCGATGGTTGCCGAGATGATGCCCATGGCCTGCTTGGACACTTCCATCGTACTGACGAACTGCCGGTCGATCTTGATCTTGTCGATCGGCAGGTACTGCAGGTACTTGAAGGACGAATAGCCGGTGCCGAAATCGTCCATGCCGATGCGGTAGCCGAGCAGCCGGATCGCGTCTAGCAGCGCGCGAGCTTCGTCCGAGGTGTCGAACAGTACGGTTTCGGTGAGTTCGAGATCCATCGGATTGTTCGCCGGGTCGCGGCCGCGCTGGAGCGCCGTAAGCGTGTCGAGAATGCGCCCCTCCTGGATCTGATAAGCGGACAGGTTGACCGCGATTCTCCAGGCATGCCCGGCGGTCCTCCAGGTTTCGGCTTGCCGGTGCGCCACGTCCAGGCAATGCTGTGAAAGCGGCCCGATCAGGCCCTCCTCTTCGGCAATCGGGATGAACTGGGCTGCCGTCAGCAGGCCTCGCTCGCGATGGCGCCAGCGCAGCAGCGCTTCGGCGCCGGCCACCTGGCGGCTGCTGTAGTCCACGATCGGCTGGTAGAACACCTCGAACTGATTGTCCTTCAGCGCGGACCGGATTTCGTTGGCGAGCCCCTTCTGCGCGCGCAGTTGTCCGGCGAGTTTGCCGCCGGCAAATCGCGCTGTGTTGCGGCCGCTTTTCTTGGCCGCGCTGACCGCCGCCTCGGCGCTCGTGATCAGCTGTTCGGCGGTCGTTCCGTCGTCGGGCGACATGGCCATGCCGATCGAGGTCGACATGTTGAGCACGTCATTCGGAATCGGGTAGGGCTCGGCCACGCCGCGAAGCACGCGGTTCGCGACCTCCTTGATTTCAGCCTCGGCGTTGCTGCTCGTCTCCAGTTCGAACAATACGACGAACTTGTCGCCGTTGTAGCGGAACAGGCTGGCGTCGTCGGGAATGAAGCGATGCAGACGGTTCACGGCTTCGCAGAGATAGCGATCGCCCACGCTATGGCCCATGCGCTGGTTGACCGAGCGGAAATTGTCGAGATCCAGGAACAGCAGGGCGACGCCGCGATTGGCGGATGCGGCGAGCTTGCTCGTCAGGCACTCGCCGAGCTTGGCGCGGTTGCCCAGCCCGGTCAGCGTGTCGTAGTACGCCAATCGGCTGAGTGTCTCCGAGCGGTCGCGGAAATGGCGGATGGACTGCGCCATTTCGCCGAATTCGTCTTGGCTGATCGGCGGCAGATCGATCGCCAGTTCGCCGGCATTGACCTGGCGGATCGCCTCGGTAGTGATGCGCAGCGGCCGCAGTATCGAGCGCATGATGGTCCAGACCAGCAGCAGGCCGCTGATCATGATCGATACGGTGATGCCGATGCCGAGCTTGCGCGCCAGGTCGGAGCGCACGCGGCCTTCGTTCTGAATCTGCTGTGCCCGCGCAAATTCACGGTGACGCGCGCTCTCCAGCGTGGTTTCGATGGTGTCCAGATGCTGCTGCATCGCCTCTATCACCGGTGCCGCGGCTTCTTGCTTGCCAGCGCTGATCGCCTCGATCGCGATCAGCGACAGCCCCGGCACCTCGTTTACCGTGGCCAGCACGACGTCACGGCTCCGCGGATCGAATTGTCCGACCTCGGCGAGCCTGCTCCTTAGCGCGTCGAGGGCACTCTGATAGGTCTCCTCGGCTCTCTTCTGTTCCTCCGGCTGGTGCAGCAGCCGCGCGGAATTCAGTTGCCCCCCGCGATGCCGGAACAGCGCCATCGCCTGCTCGGCCCCGATGACGGTTTCGAAGCGCCGGTACTGTTCTTGCACCGCGAATTGATCACGCTGATTTTGCGCGAACAGGTAGGCGAACATCATGCTTCCGGCGGTGAACGCCAGAGATAGGCCTGCGCACAAAACGAGCAGGCGTGTCCGGACGCTTGGGGAGCGCCAGAATGCCCACCAGCCTGTTGTTGAATGCTCGTTCATTAAGGCGATCATAAGCCACTTGGTCGACATTCCGGCCGCGTAAACCCGTAAAAGTCGGCTGTCGAGAAGGAATGGATGAAGCCAGTCCCCGCGATGAGATGCTATCAAGCTGAACGGAATCTTGGGTGGCCGCGACGGCGAGTGGGGCTGGCCGAGTCCTCGGGCGGCTGGACCGCATCGGCGGATTGCCCGATGCGATGCCTGTCCATCTCCGGAGTCTTTAGACTGGCGACAGCCACATGTACGCAGGGATTGAACTCAAATGGATTTCGGACAGCCGCCTCTGCTCGGGAAAGTCGCCGTCGTCACCGGTGGATCGCGCGGCATCGGTGCGGCGATCGTGCGCCGCCTTGCGCGTGACGGCGCATCCGTGGTCTTCACCTATGCGGCTTCGTCAGGCAAGGCGGAGGCGGTGGCCCGTTCCGTGATCGAGGCGGGCGGCAAAGCCGTCGCGGTTCAGGCCGACAGCGGCGACGTTGCGGCGCTGCGTGCATGCATCGAAAAGACCGCGGCCGAATACGGCCGCCTCGACATCCTGGTCAACAATGCCGCCGTTGGCCTGATGGGCCTGGTCGACGGATACAGCGTCGAGGATTTCGATCGCATGATGGCGGTCAACGTCCGCGCGCCTTTCTTCGCCGCCCAGGCGGCTGCCCGGCACATGCAAAGCGGCGGCCGTATCGTCATCATCGGCAGCGCCGTTACGCAGCGAGCGGCTTTCGCCGGTATGAGTGTGTACGCGGCGACCAAGGGCGCGGTGGCGGCGATGGTGCGCGGCCTGGCGCTGGACCTCGCCCCGCGCGGCATCACCGTCAACAACGTGCAGCCAGGCCCGACGGCGACCGACGCGCACCCGTCCGAGGGCCCCCAGGCCGAGGCGATCAAGGCGATGATGCCGATCGGGAGAATGGGCAGCGTCGACGAGATCGCCGGCATGGCGGCCTACCTGGTCAGCGTGGACGCCGCGTTCGTTACCGGCGCCAGCCTGACGATCGACGGCGGATTCGTTGCCTAGCCGAAGCTCAGCCGCGGATTTGCCATAGTGAAGCGGAGGCAAATACGTCGGCTGCAGCGATTAGCTGTGGGCTCCACTATGGGGTAGCAAGCGCGGTGGCCGATTGACGACGATACGCCCTGACGACGCCTCTCTGGCCTTTAGTGCTTTACAGATTGCCGCCAAGTCGTTGTTGTAGCGTGCGGCATGCGCCTGCCTGTTACGCCGGACTTCCTCAACGATGGGATCATTCATCATGGGCGACACCTCCAAGTTCTTCGGGAGAACACAGGACGGGGCAAACGTAGCCAGCGGCCTCGACAGCACTGGCAATGCGGCCCTCGTTTCTGCGTTGTTGATGTGCTTGAAATTCCAAGTGAGCAGGAACTCTGCTCCTTGGGTTGCCGCGATAGCGATGTGTAGCGCGTCTTCCACGCTGTTAGCCGGAACCGCTTTTGTGGCTAGGAGTCGTTGGGCAAGTTCTATCGCGGCGGGTGTGGTAGCAACACTGGGAATGCCAGCGACGGCCTGCTGCCGCAGGGCAGCGGCCGTTGCGTCACCTTCAGAGATTTCTTCATCGACGAGGGCCGAAATATACGCCTCGTATTTAGGGCGCTGGTTGTGCCACCACTCTGACGTGATGGCTTGGCGGGCCGCGATGACCACATCACGGCTCGGCCTCGATGTGAGGTAGCTGGTGATGGACGTTTCGATGTAGACGGAGACTGGCATGCGGACAGGATACGCCGCCGTGCTTCTAGCTGAGTAGGTTGGGGTGAGCGCAGCGAACCCCAACAGGTGTCCGCGCTGATGTTGGGGTTCGCTGCGCTCACCCCAACCTACACGCTGCCAGCTAAAGATTGTTGGTATTGATCTCGTAGCCGCGGTCGCGGTAGAACTTGTAGCGCAGGCGTGAACTCGCCCGATCGGCTGCGCTCGCCGGCACGATTTCGAGCACGCGATCGAAACTGCTGAAATACAGCGGTACGTCCGCGCCCAGGTTCAGCAGGATGCCGTGATGCGTCGCCGGCGGCTCGCCGTCACCGATCAGAATCGAAGGCTGAGGGTCTTCGCTGAGCTTGCCGGTATCGCGTTCGTGCGAGATGAAGCCGCCTTGGCGGAAGCTCCACAACGCGCCGTCGATTTCCTCGGCGAGTCGCGGCTCGGGCGCGCGCAAGTACACGCGCGCGCCGCTGGCCACGGCCTTGTCGCAGAGACGGCACACGGTCATCACCGTGTCGCCGGTGGGCAAGGTGGCTTCCGGCAGGATGTAGAAGTCGATGCGGGTCATGGTGCGTACTTCGCCTGCCTCATTCCTGCTTGGCGGCCGCGTTCAGCAGGTACTGCACCAGCAGCGGCACCGGGCGGCCGGTCGAGCGCTTGCCTTTCCAGGCGGTGCCGGCGATATCCAGATGCGCCCACTTCATCTTCTTGGTGAACTTGTGCAGGAAGCTGGCGCCGATGATTGCGCCGCCGTCACGGCCGCCGACCGTGGCGATGTTGGCGATATCCGCGCATTCGCTGCGGATGTGGTCCTCGTATTCCGGCCACAGCGGCATTTCCCAGACGCGGTCGCCGATCTGCTCACCGGCATTGGTCAATGCGCGCGTCAGGCCGGCTGTGTTCGAGAACAGGCCGGTCGGGTAGGCGCCCAGCGCCGTCACGATCGCGCCGGTCAGCGTCGCCATGTCGATGCACACCGACGGGTCGTAGGTCTGTTCTGCGTAGGTCAGCGCATCGCACAGGATCAACCGGCCTTCGGCATCGGTATTCAGAATCTCGATGGTGATGCCGGCCATGCTGGTGACGACATCGCCGGGCTTGTTGGCGGCGCCATCGGGCAGGTTCTCGCTGGCGGCGATGATGCCGACCACGTTGATCGGCAGCGCAAGCTCGGCCAGCGCGCGGAACGCACCGAGCACCGCGGCGCCGCCGCACATGTCGAACTTCATCTCGTCCATGCGATCGGCCGGCTTGAGGCTGATGCCGCCGGCGTCGAAGGTCAGGCCCTTGCCGACCAGTGCGATCGGCTTCTCGCCCTTGGGGCCTTTCAGATATTCCATCACGATCAGTTTCGGCGGCTGGCGGCTGCCGCGTGCCACCGACAGGAAAGAGCCCATGCCGAGCTTGCGCATCTCGGGCTCTTCCAGAACCTTGACCTTGAAACCGTGGGCTGCGCCGATCTGTTCCGCGCTCTGCGCGAGATACGCCGGTGTGCAGATATTGCCCGGCAGGTTGCCGAGCGTCTTCGCCACGTTCATGCCCTTGGCGATCGCGAGCGCTTCGACCAGGCCGCGCTCGCCGGCGGGCAGGTCACTGCGGCGCGGCACGTCGAAGGTCAGGCGTTCGAGCTTGTAGCTGGGCAGTTCTTCGCGGGCCTTTTCACCGCGGCAGTCGTCGAAGCTGTAGAAGGCTTCCTCGTAGCTGATCGCGGCCTGGCTCACGTTCCAGTGGAAGTCGCGGCCTTTCAGCGGCAGGTGCGTCAGGTAGCTGACCGCGTCGATCGAGCCGGTTGCACGCAGTGCCTTTGCGCTGGCGGTATTGACCTTGCGGAACGCATTGTCGTCGAAACTGCGTTCGCGGCCCAGCCCGATCAGCATCACGCGGTCGGCAAAAGTGCCGGGGACGTTGTGCAGCACCACAGTCTGGCCGAGCTTGCCGTCCATGTCGCCGCGGCGCATGACGGCGGCGATCGCGCCGTCGCTGACACCATCGATGACGGCGGCGGATTCGCTCGGGGCGCGCCGGTCGAAAATGCCGACGATGACGCAGGACACACGCTGTTTCTCGGGATTGCCACTCTTGACGAAATATTCCATCACTTCCTCTGGCTTGCTCCGGCGTGCGGAGGCATGAATCTTCATTTTTAGACGTCCCTGTATGGGCCGCCTGACGCGCTAAAGCCTGAAGTCGATGACCAATTGGACCGGACTTCGGCGGCAGTCGGCAGCAGATTGCGCCAAAAGATCGCCAAGTGTAGCGATTTATGAAGAATGTCCCAAGCAGCAAGCGCCTGGATCGCCCGCACTGGATCGCCAGCAGACATACTGGTTTGTGGAACCTCGAATGCGTGCCGCCGGCAACACAAAGCAGGCCGACAGGCCGCATAATCGCGCCCCTATGAATGGCGCCACGCTCGACCGCTACCTGCTTCGCGAGGCCGCAACCTCCTGGTTGGCCGTCACGGTGGTGTTGCTGCTGATCATGTTGTCGACGCGTTTCGCCAGCCTGCTCGGCGAGGCCGCGGCCGGTGACCTGCCGCGCGATCTGCTGGTCGAGATCGTCGCGCTGTCGAGCCTGCAATATCTGGTGATCCTGGTCCCGGTGTCGTTGCTGCTCGGCACTATGCTGTCGCTGGGCCGGCTGTACAAGGACAACGAGATCGCGGCGATGACCGGCTGCGGCGTCAGCCTGTTCAGACTGTACCGGCCGTTTCTGGCGCTCGGTCTGCTGCTGTCGCTGTTCACCGCGTTGCTGGCTTTCGAGATCGGGCCCTGGGCCGGGCGTACCGCTGACTACATCGTGAAGGACGCGCGGCGGCTGATCCAGTACCTGCCGTTCGAGTCCGGCCGCTTCACCACGGTCGCCGATGGCCGCGGCGTGTTCTATACCGCCGAGACTGACAAGGCCAAGGAGAAGCTGACCTCGGTGTTCGCGCAGATCGAGACCGACAAGGGCATGTCGATCGTGGTCGCCAACGAAGGCAGGCAGCGCCTCAATGTCGAGACCGGCGATCGCGAGATCAGCCTGTATGGCGGCTGGCGCTACGAGGGCCAGCCCGGCGCGCAGACCTACGACATTCTGCGCTTCGATGAATTCACCACGCGGGTTACGCCGCCGCAGTTCATCTACAACGGTGGCAAGCGCAAGCTGATGTCGACCGGCGAGCTGTGGAGGTCGACCGACCTGCAGGATCGCGCGGAACTGCAGTGGCGCATCGCCGCGCCCTTGTCGGTGTTCCTGCTGAGCTTGCTGGCGGTGCCGCTGTCGCATGTCGGGCCGCGCCAGGGTCGCTATGGCAAGGTCGTGCTCGGCATGCTGATCTACCTGTTTTATTCGAACCTGCTCGGCATCGGCCAGTCCTGGATCGGCAAGGGCAAGATCCCGGAAGCGGTCGGGCTGTGGTGGATTCACGGCCTGGTATTGATCGCGGCCGTCTACCTGATCGGCGCGCGGATGAACTGGTGGCAGCGCCGGCCGCGCCTGTCGGCTGCGGCGCTGGCTGCCGCATGAATCGCATCGACCGCTACATCGTCCGCTCGATCCTGTCGCTGACCTTCGTCGTCGGCCTGGCCTTGGTCGCGATCTACACCTTCACCAGCTTCGTCGCCGATCTGGGCGGCACCGGGCGCGGCGATTTCGGCCTGACCGAACTTGCGATCTACACCTTGCTGAACATGCCCGCCGGCCTGCATCTGCTGATGCCGATCATCGCGATGCTCGGCACGCTGATGGGCCTGGGCAACATGGCCGGGCAGGGCGAGATCACCGCGATCCGTGCGGCCGGCGTGTCCAATGTGCGCATCGGCATGGCGGCGCTGGTCGCCGGCGCGATGCTCGGCCTGCTCGGCTGGGCACTCGGCGAATGGGTCGCGCCGGCCAGCCAGCAATCCGCCGAGCGCTACAAGAGCAATGCACGCTACGGCGTCGAGGGCGCCAACTCCAAGCCGGTGTGGCTGAAGAACGGCAACGACGTCTTCAACATCAAGAAGCTGGTCAGCGAGGATCACATCGGCGACGCGGTGATCTATTCGATCGGCGAAGACCTGCGCCTGCACTCGATCACGTCGGCCAAGGACGGTGTGTTTCGCGATGGGCGCTGGAGTCTGAGCGAAGTAGTGCGTACCGAATTCGCCGACGATAGCGCCAAGGTCGAGAAGCTCGATCAGTACGAACTGCAGGGCGGGTTATCGCCTAACGTGCTCAAGCTGTTCGTGCTGCAGGCCAAGAGCCTGTCGACGGACGGCCTGCTCGAATTGATCCATTATCTGGACGACAACGGCCTGGATTCCAGCGAGCAGCGGCTGGAACTGTGGGAGAAAATCGTCGAGCCGCTGACGGTGATGGCGATGATGATGTTTGCAGTCCCGTTCGTGTTCGGCTCGCTGCGCAATAGCGGTGCCGGCCTGAGACTGATGATCGGCGTGCTGGTCGGCGTTGCGTTCTACGTGATCAACCAGGTCACCGCGGACTTAGGGCAGTTGTATGGCTGGCCACCGTCGATCGCGGCCTGCACACCGACCGCGGTGCTGGGCGGCTGGGGCTGGTGGCGGCTCAGGAACGGCGCGTAGGTTGGGGTGAGCGCAGCGAACCCCAACAGTCGTCCGCGCTGATGTTGGGGTTCGCTGCGCTCACCCCAACCTACGATCGCGACGATCAGCTGTCTTTCGGCTCCACCACGACCTCGGTCATCGCCGCCCAGTCGCATAGCGCGCGACGGCGAGCGTCGAGCAGCATCACCAGCAGCGCGACAACCGAAAACGCGACGCCGGCGACAATCACCGGGCCGGCATGCACATGCGCCGCCAGCGTCGGAAACTGCAGCAATCCCGGCAAAAACAGCGCAAACCAGGTCAGCAGCATCACCGCATAGCGCACACCGGCCGTGGGCCAGCGCAGCGCCGATCCGTCGATGCGCCGCACGCGCATCCGCCAGACGCGCATGCCCAGAGTCTGGCCGCCATGAGTCCATGAATAGCCGAAGAAGCCGAGCCCGACCAGGAACAGCAGGATCTGGAATGCCAGACGCGTGCGCGCCGCGCCGCCGAGCGCGTCACGAACCAGGGTGTCGACCAGCGCTGCGACCATCCACATTGCCAGCAGCAGCAGGCCGTCGTAGATCGACGCGGCGAGGCGCCGCCAGATCGGGGCGGGAAGAACCAGAGGCATGGAAGGATCGATGGCGGCCGGGGGCGTCAGTTTAAGCTCGTCAGTCGGCAATCCCTTGCCGACGTGTGCCCGATAGGCGATAGAGGCCTCACGTCGGCAGAGTCGCGTTGCCCTTTCGCGGTTCCCCGAGCGCATCCGCATCAGGGCATTGAGATCAAGCCTTTTCCTGAAAATCCCGCCACCCGAAGAAAAAGGGCGCAACGGTAGCGGGGTTATCCCGCCTCACCTCACTGAACCGACATCACGCGGAATCGTGGACCGGTATGTGGCGGAATCCTGGACCTGCTTCGCGCGGAATACGCACCCCGCCGAAGAGCGAGCCGAGCATGCCGAACAATGAACCGATCCCGCCGCTACCACTGGACTAGTGAAGAGTGCATGGTACCAGCCATTTTTTCAATTTGAATCAATCAAAAATTGATTCTGAATATGAGCGCTCTTGCATGACGCCTATAAAACTGACAGATAACTCATCTAACTCTTTTATTCCTTCTAGATCCCGCTGCTGTCGGCTTAATTCCAATTGACAAGCATGAGACGCAAGCACGTCTGAACCATCGATTGAACCTTTGTAAGGCGGAGGATATAGCCTACGTACGGCGAGCTGATCAGCAGCCTCGTATGTTCTTCCGGCTGACCATACGGCCTCTTGAGCATCAGCTGAGATTATTGCTCGAATCGAATAGGCGAGTGCGGCGACCCCATCTTCGGCGTAGGCGTCAGGCTTTGCAGGTCGTCGTCGTTCTCGTAGCCGTAGGTGGTGCTGGTGCCGTCGAAGTAAGCGAGCGTGCCGACCCTCGACAGCGGGTCGTAGCCGTAATCCGCCAGTGTGGTCGCGCCGCTGGTGATGGTGTCCAGGCGCTCACCGTTGTCGTAGGTGTAGGTGGGTGCCCAGCTGGTGCCCAGGCTGTAGGCGGTCACCGTCTCGCGGCTGCCGGCAGGGTTGTAGGTGTAGCCGATGGTGCCGACGTTGCTGCCCAGCGCGTTGAGTAGACTGTCCTGCATCTGGTTCAGTCTGCCGGCGTTGTCGTAGCGGTGTTTGAGGGTCTGCCCATCTGCCGCAACATCCCACTTTCTCGAGGCCAGGTCATAGTTCGTGGTCAGGGTTCTTGCGTAGTTGC